>NZ_CP075715.1:2786025-3386025 GCF_024584805.1 Streptomyces sp. FIT100
CCCCCCCCCCCCCCCCCCCCCCCCCCCCCCCCACTCGCAGAACGGATGCAGCGGTGTCGACGACGAACGAGATCAAAGGCCGTGGTCGCGTAACGGTCTTCCCTCTGGAAGGGCTGACCGTCGCATACACGACCCAGTCCAGCGACGAGCGTGGCCTCGGCGATATCGCCGTCGTCGCAGTCACCGAACCGCACACGGACGCCCTGGCCGCCGGCGCTGCCCTGTGGGTCCTCGCGCGAAACGCGTGGGAGAGGGCGTCCAACAGCCAGGAGCAGGCAAGGTGGATCATCACTCAGGCTATGCGTGCCCGCATGATCAAGGCTCACCCCTACGAGGACCTGCCCGACGTGGAGTGGGCCGCCGAACTGACCCGCCACTTCCGCCTCGACGGCCTCTTCGCCAACCACGAGATCCTCACCACCGGCCGGCTGACCCTCGCGTGACCACCGAGACCGCCCCGGTCGGCCACCCCTCCCGGGCGGCCGGGGACTATTCCCGGTCCTCGGGCGTATGCGGGCCGCGCCGAGCCGCGAGCACCGGCTGGTAGAAGCTTCCGGCGGCCGGCGAGGTCCAGGTGATGTCGGTGAAGCCGGCCTCCGTCACGAGGTCCGTCAACTGGCCGCGGGTCAGCGCCCAGTAGGTCGTACGGCGTACCCGGACGTCCCAGGTGCCCCCCGGCGCCGGATGGAGTTGGAAGTGCTCCATGTCGTAGCGCTCGCCGTCGTCGTGCCAGTGCCACACCTGGAAGGTGATCACTCGGCCGCCGTCGCGGGTCCCCGAGACCTGGGGCGGGGTCGCCGCGGGGCGGGTCGTGCGGGCTTCGTCGTAGTCACGGAGGCTGATCATCAGCAGCCCGTCGGGCCGGAGTACGCGGTGCATGCCGGTCAGGGCCGCGCGGATGCCGTCCGTCGTGAGCAGGTGCGGGAGCGAGTTGTCCGCGCTGACGACGGCATCGAAGGCGAAGGGCCGGAAGGGCAGGGCGCGCATGTCCGCCGCGGCGACGGGGAGGCGAGTGCCGCGGGCCCGTGCCTCGGCCGTGGCGCGGGCGGCGGCTCGGGGGCTCAGGTCAGTGCCGGTGACACGGTGGCCGGTCAGGGCGAGGCCGATCGCCTGGGTTCCGATGCCGCAGGAGCAGTCCAGGATCCGGTGCGGGCCGGGGCCAAGTCGCGGGCGGATCAGGCCGTCCAGTGCCGCCGCCTGGCGGGCCATGCTCGCGTCCCAGTCAGGGAAGATCAGGTGGTAGTCGGCGGCCAGCGCGTCGTAGAAGTCCTTCACCGTTGACTCCGGCACGGGGCCCAGCCTACTGCGTGCCCGGTGAGGGCTCCGGCTTCCTGCGACGGTCTGATCGTCGCGCTCGTCGGCTCGGTCATGGCCCCGGGCTGCCCGACCGGCTGCCCGACGGCGCGGACATCATGACGAGTCGCGGACGACCAGCTCGGTGGGGAGCACCAACTGGGGGCGTTCCCGTGTGCCCTGCGCGGCGATCTGGCGGAGCAGCAGGGCGGCCATCGCGCGGCCCATCTCCTCGATCGGCTGGCGCACGCTCGTGAGGGCCGGGTCCATGTGGCGGGCGACGGCCGAGTCGTCGAAGCCGACGAGGGCGATGTCGTCCGGGATGCGGCGGCCCGACTCGCGCAGGACCTGGCGGGCGCCTGCCGCCATGACGTCGGAGGCCGCGAAGACGGCGTCGAGAGAGGGGCGGCGTTCCAGCAGGGCCCGCATGGCGCGGCGGCCGCCCTCCTCGGTGAAGTCGGCGGGGGCGATGAGCTGTTCGTCGGGGGCGAGGCCCGCGGCGGCGACGGCCTGCCGGTAGCCGTCGAGGCGGCACTGTGCGCCGTACACGTCGAGCCGTCCGGTGATCGTCGCGATGGTGCGGCGGCCGCGGGAGAGCAGGTGGGCGACGGCCGCGCGGGCGCCCTCGGTGTTGTCGGAGTCGACGGCGGCGAGCGGTTCGCCGGCCGAGCGGCGGCCGCTGATGACGGCCGGGATCCTGAGCTGTTCCAGCAGGTCGGGCAGGGGGTCGTCGGCGTGCACGGAGACCAGCAGGACGCCGTCGACACGGTCGGCCGCGAGGTACTGGGCGAGCCTGCGGCGCTCGCGGTCCGAGCCCGCGAAGGTCAGCAGCAGTTGCATGTCGGTGTCGGCGAGGGCCGCTCCGACGCCCCGCACGATGTCGGAGAAGTACGGCTCGGCGAAGAAGCGGGCCTCGGGTTCGGGGACGACGAGGGCGATGGCGTCGGTGCGGTTGGCCGCGAGCGCGCGGGCCGCGCGATTGGGCACGTAACCGAGCTCGGCGACGGCCGCCTCGACGGCGGCCCGGGTCTCGTCGCTGACCCGGGGCGAGCCGTTGATCACCCGGGAGACCGTGCCGCGGCCGACGCCGGCGCGGGCGGCGACCTCTTCAAGGGTCGGTCTGCCCCCGCTCCTGCCTCCGGACCGGACGCCGGCGACGCCGCCGATGCCGACCGCCCGGACACCGGTTTTCCGGCGATCCACCATGCCGCCTCCCCGCGTTCCACTGGGCGAGAACATTACGCGTCGGGTGCCTTGACACCCCTCCGGGGAGCCGCGACCCTTCAACACATCACGAATGGGAGCGCTCCCACCGTACCTGACTCATACAGGACCCGCACGTTCCCCGCCCGAGCCGCATGCACCAACGAACGGGACGAGCACGCCAGTTGGCCGGGGGGTCGGCACGTCAGGGCACTAGGAGGACGCAATGCGCAAGGCCGTAATCCTCGCGGTCGCCGCAGTGCTCGGCGCCGGGCTGCTGGCCGGCTGTGCCGAGGACAGCGACACACCCGCCGGCAGCAGTTCGCAGGGCGGGGGCGACGACAAGGGCAAGATCACGCTCACGGTGGGGGTCTTCGGTGCCTTCGGGCTCAAGGAGGCCGGACTCTACGACGAGTACATGAAGCTCAACAAGAACGTCGTCATCCAGCAGACCTCCATCGAGCGCAACGAGAACTACTACCCGCAGCTCCTCACCCACCTGGGCACCGGCAGCGGACTCGCCGACATCCAGGCCGTCGAGGTCAACAACATCGCCGAGATCACCGCGACACAGGCGGACAAACTCGTCGACCTGGGCAAGACCAACGGCGCCAGCAAGGACGCCTTCCTGCCCTGGAAGTGGGCGCAGGCCACGAACAAGGACGGGAAGACGGTCGGCCTCGGCACCGACATCGGCCCGCAGGGCATCTGCTACCGCAAGGACCTGTTCGCCAAGGCCGGGCTGCCCACCGACCGCGAGGCCGTCGGCAAGCTCTGGGCGGGCGACTGGAACAAGTACCTGGAGACAGGAAAGCAGTTCAAGGCGAAGGCCCCGAAGGGGAGCGCCTTCGTCGACTCCGCGGCCGGCGTCATGAACGCGATCAACGGCAGCAGCGCCGAGCGCTTCTACGACGCGAACGGCCAGATCATCTACAAGACGAACCCGACGGTGAAGCAGGCCTTCGACACCGCCGCGGCCTTCGCGACCGAGGGGCTTTCGGGCAAGCTGCAGCAGTTCACGCCCGCTTGGGACCAGGGCTTCTCCAACGGCACCTTCGCCACGGTCTCCTGTCCCGCCTGGATGCTCGGCTACATCCAGGACAAGGCGGGCGACGCCGGCAAGGACAAGTGGGACGTCGCCCAGGCCCCCAAGCCCAGCAACTGGGGCGGCTCGTTCCTGATCGTCCCCGAGGCGGGCAGGAACAAGGCCGAGGCGGCGAAGCTCGCGGCCTGGCTGACCGCACCCGAGCAGCAGGCGAAGCTCTTCGAGAAGCGCGGCAGCTTCCCGAGCGCCTCCGCCGCGTACGCGCTGCCCAGTGTGTCCGGCGCCAAGCACCCGTACTTCGCGAACGCCCCGATCGGCCAGATCTTCTCGCAGGCCGCCCAGGGCATCCCGGTGGCCCCCGTCGGTCCGAAGGACCTGGTCATCGCGCAGAACCTGGGAGACATCGGCATGCTCCAGGTCGACCAGAAGGGCAAGTCCGCCAAGGAAGGCTGGGACGCGGCCGTCAAGGCCATCGACAACGCCCTGGACCAGTGACCGGGATGGCGAGTGACGCCACAGCCGCCGCGCCCTCCCTGGGGGAGGAGGGCGCGGCCCCGGCACGTCCCCCGCGCCAGGACGTCGCCGGGGACGAGCGGCGCCGCTCGCGGCGCAGCCGCCGGTACCGGCGGGACGTGCGGTGGAGCCCGTACGCCTTCGTCGCGCCGTTCTTCGCGTTCTTCGCCGCCTTCGGGCTCTTCCCGCTGCTCTACACGGGCTGGGCCAGCCTGCACCGGGTGGAGCTGACGGCGCCGAACGACATGGAATGGGTGGGGCTGCGCAACTTCAGCAGGCTGCTGGAGGACGAGTTCTTCTGGAACGCGCTGCAGAACACCGTCACCATCGGGCTGATCTCCACCGTGCCGCAGCTGCTCATGGCGCTCGGCCTCGCGCATCTGCTCAACTACCGGCTCCGCGGCTCGATGTTCTTCCGGGTCGCCGTCCTCACTCCGTACGCGACGTCGGTGGCCGCGGCGACCCTCGTCTTCGTGCTGCTCTTCGGACGCGACTACGGGATGATCAACTGGGCGCTGGGGCTGGCCGGGATCGACACCGTCGACTGGCAGAACGGCACCTGGACCTCGCAGATCGCGGTCTCCACGATCGTCATCTGGCGCTGGACGGGATACAACGCGCTGATCTACCTCGCGGCGATGCAGTCGATACCGGACGACCTGTACGAGTCGGCGGCGCTCGACGGAGCCTCGCGCCGGCAGCAGTTCGTGCATGTGACCGTCCCGTCGCTGCGTCCGACCATCCTCTTCACCTGCGTGGTGTCGACGATCGGCGCCACGCAGCTGTTCGGCGAGCCGCTCCTTTACAACGGGGCCGCGGGCGCGACGGGGGGCGCGGAGCACCAGTTCCAGACGCTCGGGCTCTATCTGTACGAGCAGGGCTGGGTGAACCTGCATCTCGGCCGGGCCTCGGCGATCGCCTGGGCGATGTTCCTGATCCTGCTGGTGATCGGCGCCGTGAACTGGCTGCTCGTCCGCCGGCTCCGCAAGAGCGTGTAGGGGGCTGATGTGCTGACGACGATGACGACCACGGCGCCACCGCGCCGCGGGCGCAAGGGGGCCGGCCGGCAGCTGCGCGGCGGCAAGATCACCTATGCGGTCCTGGTCCTGTTCACCGTGGGCTCGCTCTTTCCCCTGGTGTGGACGGCGATCGCGGCGTCCCGCACCAGCGGACGGCTCGCGCAGACTCCCCCGCCCTTCTGGTTCGGCGGCAATCTCTTCAGGAACCTGGAGATCGCCTGGACCGACGCCAACATGGGGACGGCGCTGCTCAACACCACGGTGGTCGCGGGGTCGGTCGCGGCCGGCACGGTGTTCTTCTCCACGCTCGCCGGCTTCGCGTTCGCCAAACTCCGCTTCCGCTTCAAGAACCTCCTCCTGCTGCTCGTGATCGGCACGATGATGGTGCCTCCGCAGCTCAGCGTCGTGCCGCTGTACATGGTGATCGCCGAGCTGTCCTGGACGGACCAGTTGCAGTCCGTCATCCTGCCCACCCTGGTCAGCGCCTTCGGTGTGTTCTTCATGCGCCAGTACCTGAGCGAGGCGCTGCCGACCGAGCTGATCGAGGCGGCCCGGGTGGACGGGGCGAGCAGCTGGCGCGTGGTCTGGCACGTCGTCTTCCCCGCGGCGCGGCCCGCGATGGCGGTCCTCGGCATGCTGACCTTCGTGATGGCCTGGAACGACTTCTTCTGGCCGATCATCGCGCTGACCCAGAACGGCAGCCCCACCGTGCAGGTGGCGCTGACGGGGCTCGGCCGCGGCTACATCCCCGACCAGTCGGTGATCATGGCCGGTGCGCTGCTGGGCACCCTGCCGCTGCTGATCGCCTTCGTGGTCTTCGGCAAGCAGATCGTCGGCGGGATCATGCAGGGCGCGGTCAAGGGCTGACGTCGCCACCTCTCCTCCTTCCTCCGCATACGTACGCACACGTTGGGAGCACCTCCATGTCCGAGTCCGCGACCGGGTCCGCGTCCGCGTCCGCGTCCGTCAGCTTTCCGCCCGGCTTCCTGTGGGGCACCGCCACCGCCGCGTACCAGATCGAAGGCGCCGCGCAGGAAGGCGGCCGCACGCCGTCGATCTGGGACACCTTCAGCCACACCCCCGGCAGGGTGGAGAACGGGGACACGGGCGATGTCGCCGTCGACCATTTCCACCGCAGCGCCGACGACGTCCGGATGATGGCGGAGCTCGGCGTCAACGCCTACCGCTTCTCGGTCTCCTGGTCGCGCGTGCAGCCGACCGGACGCGGCCCTGCCGTCCAGCGCGGGCTGGACTTCTACCGGCAGCTCGTCGACGACCTGCTGGCGCACGGCATCACGCCCGCGCTCACCCTCTACCACTGGGATCTGCCGCAGGAGCTGGAGGCCGCGGGCGGCTGGCCGGAGCGGGACACCGCGAGCCGCTTCGCCGACTACGCCCGTATCCTCGCCGACGCGCTCGGCGACCGCGTCGTGCACTGGATCACCCTCAACGAGCCCTGGTGCAGCGCGTTTCTGGGGTACGGCTCGGGTGTCCACGCCCCCGGCCGCTCCGACCCGGTCGCCGCGCTGCGCGCCGCGCACCACCTCAATCTGGGCCACGGACTGGCCGCCCAGGCCCTGCGCGGTGCCCTGCCGGCCCGCGCGCAGCTCGCCGTGAGCCTCAACCCCAGCGCTGTCAGGGCGAAGACCCAGTCCCCCGCCGATCTGGACGCCCGGCGCAGGATCGACGCGCTGGCCAACAGGGTCTTCAGCGATCCGATGCTCCACGGCTCGTACCCCGGCGATCTCTTCGAGGACACCGCGCGGCTCACCGACTGGTCGTTCGTCCACGGCGACGATCTGGCCGTCATCCGCCACCCCCTGGACTGGCTCGGGATCAACTACTACACACCCGCTGTTGTATCAGCGGCCACTGACAGTGACGACGCGCCCGCCGAGCGGAACGACGGCCACAACTCCAGCGAGCACTCCCCCTGGCCCGGCGCCGACTCGGTCGCCTTCCACCGCCCGCCGGGCGACGTCACCGACATGGGCTGGCCGATCGACCCGAGCGGCCTGCACGACCTCCTGATGCGCTACAGCCGCGAGGCGCCGGGGCTCCCGCTGATGGTGACCGAGAACGGCGCGGCGTACCCCGACAAGCCGGCTGCCGACGGCAGCGTCCACGACCCCGAGCGGATCGCCTATCTGCACGCCCATCTCGCCGCCGTCCACCGGGCGATCGCCGACGGCGCCGACGTCCGCGGGTACTTCCTGTGGTCCCTGATGGACAACTTCGAGTGGGCGTACGGCTACGGCAAGCGCTTCGGCGCGGTGTACGTCGACTACGAGACCCAGGCCCGCACCCCGAAGTCCAGCGCCCGCTGGTACGGGCAGCTGGCCAGGACGGGAGTGCTTCCGTCCATGTGAAAGCGTGCCCCGGCCGGGGTGGGGGGGTGGACCGGCCGGGGCACGCGGCGGGGGGTGGCTGCTGGGGGGAAGCGGCTCACCGGAGGGGGAGGGAGTCCGACAGGGGGCGGGAGTCCGACAGGGGGCGGCTACCTGTAGGCGGCGAACGCCTTCGTGAAGGCGAGCGGCTCCTGGAGGATCGAGCTGCACGTCGCGTCGGCGCGGTTGACGGCGCCTTCCGGGCACTGCTTGTCCCGGGTCGAGGACCACATCGCCAGCCAGCCGATGCCCTTCGACTTCGCGAAGTCGACCAGCTGGGCCGCGTCGTCGACCCTGAAGACCTCGGTCGTGACGTCGTTGACGCCGATCATCGGGGTGACGGCGACGGCCTTCCACGCGGCCGCGTCGGAGAGCCCGAGCACGCCCTTGATCTGGGCCTGGGTCGCGGTGGCCGCCTGGACGGCGTACGTGCCCATGTCGCCGCTGTACGCGGGACCGTAGTCCATCGCCATGATGTTGACGGCGTCGGTCCTGACACCGTTCTTCCTGGCGTCGGCGAGCAGGTCGACGCCCGGCTGGGTCAGGCCCTCCGGCATCACGGGCAGCGTGAACGACACGTCCAGGCCGGGGTGTTCCTTCTGGAGCTGTGCGATGGCCTGCGAGCGGCGGGTGTTGGCAGCGGTGTCCGGGAGGGCCGCGCCCTCGATGTCGAAGTCGACCTTGGTGAGCTTGTAGGCGTCGACGACCTTGCCGTAGGCCGCCGCGAGTTCGCCCGCCGACGAGCAGTTGAGGGCCAGCTCGTGCCCGGCCGCGCCGCCGAAGGAGACCCGGACGTCGCCGCCCTTGGCCCGCAGGGCGGCTATCTGGGCGGCGACCTTGTCGTCGGCGAGGCCCGTGACACCGCCCCACAGCGGCGCGCAGCCGCCGCCGGAGGTGATGAAGGCGAGGGTGAAGTCCTTCACGCCGGTCTTCGCCGCGGTGTCGAGCATGTCGTACGCGGGGTAGAGGGAGGTGTCGATGTACGGCGCGAACTTCGCGCCGCCGGCCGTCGGCTGCGTGGGGGTCCCGGTCGGTGCGGCGGTCTGCGTCGGGGTCGGTGTCGGTGTCGCGGTGGGGCTCGGACGCTGGGACGGCGACTGCGTGGGGGTGGGGCTGGAGGTCGGGGCGGCCGTGGGCCGCTGCGTCGGGCGGCCGCTGGGCTGCGGTGTGGCGCCCTCGTCGACCGAGCACACGGACTTGTTGATGAAGCAGCCGGAGGGGTCGCCGGCCTTGGCGCCCGCCGAGCCGCTCGCCGGGCCGCTCGCCGTGGTGACGAAGCCGACCGTGATGGAGGCCCCGGGCGCCAGCTCCTTGTTCCAGCTCGCGGGCTTCACGGTGATGTGCCGCCCCTGCACGGTGTGGTCACCGTTCCAGAGGGAGCCGATCGCCGTGCCCGCCGGCAGGTCGAATTCGAGGGTCCAGCCCGACTGGGCCTTGCCGGTGTCATTCGTGATGACGTACTGGCCGGTGTAACCGCTGTCCCAGGAGCTGGTCCTGGTGTACGCGGCACCGACCGCGGCCGCCTGCGCCGTGCCGGTGAGTGCGAAGGCGGCGCCGCCGGTGACGGCGGCGGCCACGACCGCGCCGATCGCCTTGGTCCTGCCGCTCGCGGTGCGCCGGTGCGTACGCCTGCTGCTGCTGCCCATCGCGTGCCTGCCTCTGTGTTACTGGTTCCGGGGGGCGAGGCAGCACGCTAGCGGCAGCGGAACGGACAATTCCCACGATCCGGGCGGTGGTGGGACTTCTTAGGGTGCGCTTAAGGACCGCATCGGCGCCGATTAATGGTTCGCCCTCAGCGGTTGAGACCGTTCCTTGCGCTTGCGCCGCACCGCCCGGCTGCCACGCCGCACCGGGCGCGCGATCGTCCGGCCGCCGAGCCCGATCCAGATGCGGACCTCGGTGCCGCCGAGCACCGAGTGCCCGATGCGTACGTCGCCGCCGGTCGACTCGGCGACACGGCGCACGATGTCCAGCCCGAGCCCCGTCGAGCCGTCCCTGCCGCCGCTGTTGCCTCGCGCCATCGCCGCCTCCGGGTCGGCGATGCCGGGACCCGCGTCCGAGACGAGCACGATCACGGCGTCGTCCCCGTTGTGCACGTCCACCGAGAAGGCCGTGCCCTCAGGGGTGTGGCGGAACACATTGCCGAGCAACGCGTCGAGGGCGGCGGCCAGTTCGGGCCGGGCGACCGGGATGCGCACCGGCCGGTCCACGCCCGCGAGACGCACCTTTCGCCCCTCGTCCTCCGCCAGCGCCGACCAGAACTCCATGCGCTCGCGGACGACCTGGGACACGTCGCAGCCGGCGCCCGGGCCCGCGGCCTGGGTCTGCGGCTTGGCCTCCCGGGCCGTGCGGATGATCGTGTCGACCTCCCGCTCCAACTGCTCGACGGCGGCCCGGGTCTGGTCGGCCGCGGGGCCGTCGCCGAGCGAGGCGGCGTTCAGCCGGAGCACGGTCAGCGGGGTGCGCAGCCGGTGCGACAGGTCCGCCGCCAGCTCCCGCTCGTTGGCGAGCAGTTGAACCACCTGGTCGGCCATGGCGTTGAACGCGATCGCGGCGGACCTGAGCTCCGGGGGCCCCTCCTCCGGAACGCGCGCCCCGAGCCTGCCCTCGCCCAGATCGTGCGCGGCGCCCGCGAGCCGCTGGGCCGGCTGCACCATCCGTATGCCGAGCCGGTCGGCGACGGCGACCGAGCCGACGACGAGCCCCACGCCGACCACCGCGAGGACCAGCCAGGCGGTGTTGACGCCGTTGCTGACCTCGCCCTCGGGGACGAACACCTCGACGACCGCGATCTTGCCGGAGCTGAGAGCCGTCGGCTGGAGCAGCGCGGAACCGCCCGTGACCTCGGTGATCGAGGCGCGACCCAGGTCCCGGGTGGTGGCGAGGTCCCGTACGGCCGCCCGCCGGGCGCCGATCTCCAGCTCCTGCCCGTTGGTCTCGTCGGACGCGGGGATGTGCAGCGCCATCCGCCCGGCCGCGCCGGCCTGGGTCGAGGCGACGGCACGTTCGAGTTGCTCGCGATCGGTGGTGATGGTGAGGGTGGGGCCGATGGCGGCGGCCTGCCGCTCGGCGTTGGAGAACGCCCGGTCCCTGGCCATCTCCTGGATGACGATGCCGAGCGGTATCGCGAAGGCGATCACGACCATGGCCGTGACCGCCAGGGACACCTTGACCAGGGCCCATCTCATTGCGGCGGCTCCAGCTTCACTCCCACACCCCGAAGGGTGTGCAGATAACGGGGACGGGCTGCGGTCTCCCCCAATTTCCGCCGCAGCCAGGACAGATGTACATCAATGGTCTGGTCGTCGCCGTACGACTGCTGCCACACCTCGGCCAGCAGCTCCTTGCGTGGTACGACGACGCCGGGCCGCCCGGCGAGGAAGGCGAGCAGGTCGAACTCACGGCGGGTCAGGTCGAGCCGCTCGCCGTCGAGTTCGGCCTGCCGCCGCAGCGGGTCGACCGTCAGGCCGCCCACCTGGAGCACGGTGCTGGGCGGCGCCTCACCGGCGGCCGCCCTCGAACGCCGCAGCACGGCGGCCATCCGCGCCGACAGATGCTCCACCGAGAACGGCTTGGTGAGGTAGTCGTCGGCGCCGTCGTTGAGCAGCCGCACGATCTCCGTCTCGTCGTCCCGCGCCGTCGCGATGATCACCGGTACATCGGTGATGCCACGCAGCATCTTCAGCGCCTCGGCCCCGTCCAGATCGGGCAGTCCGAGGTCCAGAATGACCACGTCGAAACGGAAATGGGCCACCTCGCGCAGCGCCTCCAGGGCCGTCCCGACGCTCCGTACGGTGTGGGAAGCCTCGGTCAAGTGCCGGATGAGGGCGGAGCGCACGAACTGGTCGTCCTCGACCACGAGCACACTTGCCATGGGCGGCACCGTACGCCATAAGCACCGCGGCGGTGGCCGCCGGTGTCATATGCAACCCCCCTGGGACAGGGGTGACGTGCGTGGTGCAGTATGGCCTGAATGCGGAGAGGACTCGTACACGCGATCGCTTGGTCGCTCGCCACCGGCGCGGCGGTCACACTGTCGTGGTGGGGCGTGCACACGGTGATGGCAGGCACGGCGTACGACCGGCCGCGCGCCCTGCCGATCGCGACGGACGACCGGACCACTCAGGGAACGACGCCGCAGTCGTCGTCGACGCGGTACACCGAGTCCCGGTCCCCATCGGCGACTTCCAGTGCAAAGCCGGACAACAAGCCTGAACCGACGCAGACTTCGCCGAGTCACGAGCAGCCGAGCAGCAACAGCCCCTCCACGAGCCGGCGTCCGTCCTCGCCCTCCCCGTCGGGGAACGTGAAGAGCTACACGGTCGAGGGCGGACGGGTCGCCTACGACATCGGTCCCACGTCGGCGGAGCTGGTGTCGGCGACCCCGTCGGGCGGCTGGACGATGCAGATCTGGAAGCAACCCACCTACATCCGGGTGACGTTCTCCCAGAACGGCCGGGAGATCGACGTCTTCTGCACCTGGCACGACACCGCGCCGCGGGTCGAGATCGAGGAGCGCTGAGCGGTCGGCGGTGTCCGACACACAGCACCGTCCGCCCGCGGGGCGGGGCGCGCGGCCTCCGGTGCGTCCCCTCGCACCACGGGTCATCACCCTTGTGCCGGACGCGCATGGACGACTCCGGCAACGCGGCGCAGGCGCAGGCACCGTACCTGTCGGCATACCGAGCGCGGCGGCGGTCCCCTCGGTGCTCATCCGCTCCCGGTGCCGCAGCACGACCACGCTGCGCTGCTTTGCTCCTCGGCGGCGTCGCCGACGCACACTTCCCGCGCCCGACCGGCCAGCAGGGGCCGAGACGGCCTGGGCGTTGTCGTTCGGATCCTGCCGGGCTCGCGTGTCCTGGTACGCATATCTGCCGCGTCGTCGTCGGTCGCCGACTCCCTCGCAGCCCTTCGGGCACGGGAGGTGCCCACCGCGTCGACTTCTACCTCCGCCTTGCAGTTGCACGCATCACCGCTGTGCCATCAGCCGCTCCGCGGCGGGCCGATCGCTGATCCGGCCTGATCCGAAGACGGGGCCTAGTGGAACACCGACGGCGGCGGCACGGGTGAGGGCCTGGCGTTCGCGTCGGTGACCGCGGCAGCGCCGCCGGTGAAGTCGGCGAGTCTCTTTCCGTGTTCCACCCGGCCGGCGTGCGGGTCGCCCGCCACCCGGCGGGTCAACTCGGCGACGGGCAGCGGCCGGTCCGACGCGAGCAGCACGGCGTTGCCGAAGCGCCGGCCCCGCAGCACGGTCGGATCGGCGGCGAGCGCCAGCTCCGGGAAGACGGTGGCCGCGGTCGCGATCTGGGCGCGCAGGTGGGCGAGTGGCGGCCCGTCGGCGAGGTTCGCCGCGTAGTGCCCGTCGGGCCTCAGGACGCGGCGCACCTCGGCCAGGAACTCCGTACTCGTGAGATGGGCCGGGGTGCGGGCCCCGCTGAACACGTCCGCGATGACGAGGTCCGCCCAGCCGTCGGGAAGCCTGCCGAGCCCGGCGCGGGCGTCGGCCGATCTGACCCGTATCCGGGCGTTGGGGTCGAGCGGGAGCCGCGCCCGGACGAACTGCACGAGGGGCCCGTCGACCTCGACGATCTGCTGTGTCGACCGCGGCCGGGTCTCGGCGATGTACCGCGCGAGGGTGAAGGCGCCGCCGCCGAGGTGGACGGCGTTCAGCGGCCGGCCGGCCGGTGCGACGAGATCGATGACGTGGCCGAGGCGCCGCTGGTACTCGAAGGTGAGCAGCGCGGGGTCGTCGAGGTCGACATGCGACTGCGGCGCGCCGTCGATCACCAGCGTCCAGCCGCGCGGCCGGTCGCGGTCGGGTATCAGCTCGGCGAGCCCGCCATCGACGGCCTCGGCGAGGGCCTCCGGTGCGGACGCCCGGCCGCGGTGCTGCTTCTTTCTTGCCACATGGCCATTATCGGTGGCCGGGCCGGGTGCGCCGTCGGGCGCGGAGCGGTGCGGAGCGGACCGGTGCGGACCGGTGCGGACCGGTGCGGACCGGTGCGGACCGGTGCGGACCGGTGCGGTGCAGTGGGGGCGGACCGGTGCGGGCGGAGCCCGGTTCAGATGCTGTCCGCCGCCTCGATCATGCGGGCCGCCTCACCCAGCGCCTCCCGCAGCACCGCGGGATCCGTCACCGGCCCGGTGTCCCCCGGCGGCAGCAGCCAGCCGCTGCCGGCGCCCGGGGGCTCCGCGGGGAGCCGCAGACCGCGGCCCGACGTCTGCGTGCAGGCGCTGCCGGGCATGTCCCAGCCCTCCGCAGTGCCCGGCGGGACCAGGAAGCCGAGGGTGTCGCAGCTGCCGTCGTGGAGGACCGGGCCGACCTCCGGGGCGCCGCCGCGGCGCAGGATGTCGACCGCCTCGAGCCCTTGACGGGCCGGCACGGTCACCAGGTCACAGGGCTCGTTGTCCGTCCGGGCCTCCCCCGGCGCCGCGCTGCGCTCCTCGCTGGGCAGGTGCTGATGCTGCGCGCTGGTCTCCATGCCGACCTCCAACAAGGGAACTCTCCTCGCCGAGTGGGGACACGTTCCGCGCCCCCGCATGGTTCAACGCCCGCCCGCGTCAATGGCTACGCGGCCACACCCCCGCAAAGGATGGCAGTTCATGGCGGATGGTGGGTGAGATATCCGGTTTGTAGCTAAACCCTGCGTACCCGGACCGTCACAGCAGGTACCTTCTTGCCCCGCCGGAGCAAGGAAGTATCGGTATCAGGAGAGGGCGCCGGCGGTACCAGGAGGGCTCGGCCATGGCGTCGTCACCGGCAGTTCCCAACCTCACCTTCCGGCAGTTGCGCGGACAGCGCTCTCCCGGCGAGTTCGCGGCGCTCGTGCGCAGGGCCGCGCGGGAGATCGGCGAGCAGGTCGCCTGCGACGCCCGCTACATCGGGCGGGTGGAGGCCGGCGAGATCCGATGTCCCAACTACGCCTACGAGCGGGTCTTTCTGCACATGTTCCCGGGTTCGACCCTGGCGGATCTCGGGTTCTCGGCCCGCGAGACGGTACGGGGCCGGGTTGCGCGGGACCGAACGCCACCGCCCCCGGATACGTACAACAGCACCGACAGCACCTACAGCAACGAGGAGAGCGACGTGCTACGTCGCGCATTCATGACCAGCGGCACCGTCACCGTGGCGGCCGCGTCCCTGGGTCTCGGCGGATCGCTGCCGGGTGTCGACGCGCTCCGGCAGGGGCTCCGCGCCGACGTGCCCCGGCAGCGGATCGGCGATTCCGAGGTGAGCGCCGTCGAGGAGGCGGTGCGCCGGATCCGGCTGCTCGACGACCGCCACGGCGCCGAGGGGCTCTACCGGCGCGCCACCCAACCGCTGCGCACGGCGTACGCGCTGCTCGACGCCGGCGCCACGACGCGTGGTTCGACCGCCGGGCGGCTGGCCGCGGGCGCGGGCGAGCTCTCCCTCTCGGTCGGCTGGCTCGCCCATGACTCCGGCCGGCTGGAGGACGCCCGCTCGCACTACGCGGAGGCCCTGGCCACCGCGCGGGTCGCCGGGGACCCAGCCCTGGAGGCGCACGCCTTCTGCAACACCTCGTTCCTGGCCCGGGACGCGGGCCGGCACCGGGAGGCGGTGCGGGCCGCGCAGGCCGGGCAGCGGGCGGCCGGAACCCTCTCGTCGGCGCGGCTGCTGGCGCTGCTGAACCTGCGGGAGGCGGGCGGCTGGGCCGGCATCGGCGACCGGAGCGGCTGCGAGCGGGCACTCGCCCGGGCCCACACCCTCTTCGGCCGGGGCCCTGCGGACGCGGATCCGGAGTGGATGTCCTTCTTCGGCGAGGCCGAGCTCCAGGCGCTGGAGGCCCAGTGCTGGTCGGCGCTCGGCGACTGGGCCCGGGCCGCGCGCCACGCGCAGCGCGCGACGGCGCTCAAGGACCCGCACTTCGCGCGCAACCTCGCCCTCTACCGGGCGCAGTTGGCCGCCGACCTGGCCCACGCCGGCGCCCCCGCCGAGGCGGCCGCCGCGGGCGAAAAGGTCCTCGACGCCCTCGGCGACGTGCAGTCCTCGCGGATCCGCGTGATGCTCGCGGAGACGGCGCGGGTGCTGGCGCCGCGCCGCGGCACGGCGGGCGTGGCCGGCTTCCTGGACCGCCACGCGGAGACCGCACGGGCGGCTGCGCTCAGCCGCTGAGTCGTTAGCCGCTGAGTCGTTAGCCGTTGAGCCGCTGAGCCGCGACCTGGCGCCGCTCACGGGTCCGTGCGTTCACGCACCCAGGTGGCCCGTGTCGTTCCAGCGGTCGACGGACGGTGCGCCGTACGCCCAGCCCAGGACGGACAGGCTGGCCGGATCGAGTTTGATGCGGGCGGCGAAGGAGACGTCCTCGCCGATCCAGCGGGCGCCCAGCACCCGCAGGATGTGGCCGTGGGCGAAGACCAGCACGTCGCGGTCGGCCGAGCGCACCCACTCGATGATCCCGTCCGCGCGGTCGGAGAGCTGCGCCTTGGTCTCGCCCCCCGGGACCCCGTCGCGCCAGATGAACCAGTCCGGGTCGACCGCGTGGATCTCGGCCTGCGTCTTGCCCTCGTAGTCGCCGTAGTCCCACTCCATCAGCGCGTCCCACGGCTGGGCGCGGTCCGCGAATCCGGCGAGTTCGCAGGTCTCGTGGGCGCGGGCGAGCGGGCTTGTGCGGACCTCGGCGTCCGGGAGCCCGGACCAGGGAGCCTTGTGCAGCCGCTCGCCGAGCAGCTTCGCGCCGCGGCGGCCTTCGTCGAGCAGCGGGATGTCCGTCCGCCCGGTGTGCCTGCCGAGCAGGGACCATTCCGTCTGCCCGTGCCGGGCGAGAATTATGCGGGGTGCCATGTCTCCATCATTGCCCAACCGAACGATCATCGCCCAACTGAACGTCCGGTGAATCCCGGGCAACCTCCGCCCCTCGCGTCGCGTCCTGTACGCCGTACGGTTCCAGGGACGACGAGGAGCGATGGACGGCATGCCGAAGCGGCTGCGCTGGTGGACCGAGCTCCCTCTCGTCGTGGTCGTGTACGCCGCGTACTCGGCGGGCCGGCTGCTCGCGCGCGGTGACGAGGCGGACGCGATCGGCCACGGCCTGGGCGTGCTGGACCTGGAGAAACGTCTCCGCATCGACTTCGAGCAGCCGCTCAACCGGCTCTTCAGCGGCACCCCGGCGCTCGGCATACCCGCCGACTTCGTCTACGCCTCGCTGCACTACCTGGTCACCCCGGCGATCCTGGTGTGGCTGTTCCGGCGGCGGCCCGCGGGCTACCGGACGGCCCGCACCTGGCTGATGGTCTCGACCCTCCTCGGGCTGGCCGGCTTCACGCTCATGCCGACCTGCCCGCCGCGGCTGCTGGCCGCGGGGCACGGCTTCACCGACACGATGGCGCAGTTCAGCTCGTACGGCTGGTGGGGCGGGGAGGCGAGCGCG
Source organism: Streptomyces sp. FIT100 (assembly GCF_024584805.1). Lineage (NCBI taxonomy): Bacteria > Bacillati > Actinomycetota > Actinomycetes > Kitasatosporales > Streptomycetaceae > Streptomyces > Streptomyces sp. FIT100. The sequence continues at coordinate 2,802,875 of NZ_CP075715.1, forward strand.
CCACGCGGTATGGGCGGGATGACCAACCAGTTCGCGGCGATGCCGAGTCTGCACGTCGGCTGGGCGCTGTGGTGCGGGGTGATGCTGTGGCGGCACGGCCGGGGCCCGGTCGCGAAGGTGCTCGCCGTCGCGTACCCGACGCTGATCGCGCTGGTCGTCATGGGAACGGCGAACCACTACTTCCTCGACGCGGTCGCGGGCGTCGCGGTCATGGGCGCGGGGCTGCTGCTCACGCGGCCGGCGCTGGGGCTCGCGGACCGGGTGGGGGCGCGGTTCGGACGGCGGGCGGAGCGCTCCGGGGAGCGGATGAGGGCGCGGTCCGGGGAGCGGATACGGGCGCGGTCCGGGCTGCGGGCAGGTGGGCGTGTGGGCATCACGGCCCCGATTGTCAGCGGCGGATGCGAGACTTCCGCGGGTGAGCACATCCCTGGACAGCGGACCCCCTCCGCAGGCGCCGGCGACAGCACTCCGGCAGCGACTCGCTGAGCTGCGCGGCCCGTCCGCCGCGCCGCATCCGCTCGACGCCCGCGCCCTGGCGGCCCTCGCGGCGAATCCCGGGTGCAAGCGGCGCGCGCTGCTGGACGGCGCAGGGGTGGACAAGGCGGCGCTCGCGCGGGCGCTGGGTGCGCCCGCTGCCTTCGGCCAGTCCCAGTTCGCGTTCATGCGGGGCAATGCCTTCGAGGCCCGCGTCAAGGCCGACGGCGGCACGGAGCTGCTGAGGCTGCTCGGCGTCGCCGACCCCCAGGCGGCCCGGGTCCCCGATCTCACGGCGGCGGGCCCGCAGGGGCGTGCGGCGCGCACGGCCCTGGCGCTGCGGGAGGCCACGGCCGCCGGCGGATGGACGCTCCTCGACCACCCGATGCTCGCGCTCCAGGTGGCGGGGTCGCCTGCGTATCTGGAGCCGGACGCCGTGGTCGTGCATCCCGACGGGCGGTGGACCGTCGTCGAGATCAAGTCCTTCCCGATGATCGACGGTTCGGCCGACGCGGCGAAGGTGGGCGCCGCCGCGCGCCAGGCCGCCGTGTACGTGCTCGCGCTGGAGCGGGTCGCGGCGCTGACCGAGGGCGCGGAGGTCGGGCACGCGGTGCTGCTGGTGTGCCCGAAGGACTTCTCGAACCTGCCGGCGGCGTCCGTGGTCGACGTGCGCAAGCAGCTCTCGGTGACGCGGCGGCAGCTGGCCAGGCTGACCCGGGTCGAGGAGATCGCGGCGGCCCTGCCGGAGGGCGTGGGCTTCGACGTGGAGTCGTGCTCGGCCGGCGAGCTGACGGCCTCGGTCGAGGCCGTGCCGTCGGCGTACGCACCCGAGTGCCTGTCCGCGTGCGAGCTGGCCTTCCACTGCCGGGACCGGGCGCGTGCGGAGGGCGCGGTGGAGTCCCTGGGGCGGGCGGTCCGGGGCGAGCTGGGCGGCCTGACGGCCGTCGGCGACGTTCTGTCGGCGGCCCGCGGCGAGTCGGGCGACCCGGCGGACCCGGCGGTCGCCGCCCTCCGCCGTGCGGCGGCGCTGCGCTTCGAGGCCATGGCCGCCTCCGGCGCCCTCGAATCGGGCGGGGTGGTCGCGTGTCCCGGCTGACGCGACACGGCTCGGTGAAAGCGATCGGCCTGCCGAGCGCGGGCGCGGCTGCCGGCGGCGGGTGGGCGGTTCGGGCCACGGGCCATGACGGGCCGCTGCCCCATGGCCTGGCGGCAGTCGTTCCGCAGGCGGAACGGACGGGCGCAGACCACCGGTCGAGCCGCACCCGGACCGCGGAGCTCAGGGCACGACAGCAGGGCCGGACGGCCGGGACCGGGGGAATGCGCCGGGCCCGAGGAGGTGTGACATGTCACTGATCCACACCCTCGCCCGGCTGGAAGCCGTCGAACGGGGGCGCGCGCAGCCGCTCGCGACCGTGCGGCACCGGCATCTGTCCGAGCGGCCGCTCGTTCTCGTGCCGCTCACCACCGCCGGCGAGGCGGGCGCGCCGCTCGGGGCGCTGGTCGGCACGGACCGGGACGCGCCGCGGCTGCTGAGCGTGGCGCAGCCGCGTGACCGGGAGCTGCGGTTCGCGTTCCTCGCCGAGCTCGCCGAATGCGTGCTGCCGCACCTGGACGCGTACGCGGACGACGTCGAGCCCGCCGAGCGCAGCGAGACCGACCCCGAGACCGGGAAGCGGGTCAAGGTCGAGGTCGAACTGTGCGCGGACGCGCCGCAGTTGATCGTGCCGAGCAGGCCGGGCGTCGACTTCGTACGGCTGCTGGGGCGGTCCATGCGGTTCCGGCGGACCGCCGAGCAGGAGCCGGATGCGCCGTATCCCGCGCCGCCGCGCGTGCCGCTGCTCGGGCGGTGGCTCACGCACTACGGGGAGCGGGCACGCGTGCCCGGCTCGTCGCTGCTCCTGGCCATGACCGATCTGCTCGGGCGCCACTGGGCGACCGGCCAGTCGCACCTGGAGGACCAGCATCTGGGCGCGCTGCTCGCCTGGATCGCCCCCGCCGAGGGCGAGACGGGAGCGGAGGCGGCGCTCCGGGCGGAGCTGGCGCGGGACGTGGGCGGGCAGCTGCTGTGCCCGCCGGCCGGTCCCGCGACGGACCCGGCGTTCGACAACAGGCTGCTGGCGCCCGCGATGGAGCGCCACGACCGGGCGCGCCAGGCGCTGGCCGCGGCGCAGGAAGGCGGCGCGGCGGACGAGCAGTTGGGCCGGCTCACGGCGGCCGAGCGGGAGATCCGGGGGCTGCTGGGGGGTGTGCTGCGGCCCACCTGGGACGCGGTGTGGCAGGGCATCGACCTGCTGCGGGAGCTCCCGCAGGGGGCTCGGGTCGCCGATCGCTGGACCCGGGACCGCTGGTCGTTCACCGGCCACCGCGACCGGGTGCGGGCGGGCGAGCCTCCGCAGCCTCGCCGCGACGACGCGGTGACGGCGGCGCAGAAGCTCGCGGCGCGCGAGACGGCCCAGGCGCAGTTGGAGGCCCAGGAGGCGCTCGACGATCCGCTGGTGCTGGCGGGGCGGAGGCTGTCCGGCGAGGCGTTCGTGGCGGAGGTGACGGACGTGACGATGGCCTGGTCGGAGTCGAAGCGCCCCTCCCCGCGCCCGCTGCTCACCATGCGGACGGACGACCGGGCGCATCTGGGCGCGGGCGTGAAGGTGTACCGCTCGCTGGAGGGCAAGCCGCAGTCGGCCGAGTTCGTCGGGTACGAGGAGGAGGACGGCGCGCTGGTCCTGCGGCTGCTGGACCGGATGGGCCGCTCCAAGGACCCGGCCGAGGGCACGGTCCCGGAGAAGGGCGAGCGGATCGCCTGGACGCTGTTCGAGCACGACCAGCGGGGCGGGCCGAAGCTGCCGGACCCGGAGGAGACGCCGTGGACCCACGGCGGTCCACCGCGCACCGACGCCGCCGAGAGCCCGGACGCCGTGACCCCGGAGGACCTGCTGTGACCTTCGACCCCTCCGCCGAGGCCGCGCGCGCCACCGCCGGCATCCTCGACGACACGCTCCACGGGGACGCCCGGGGCGTGGTCGTGGACTCGCCGCCGGGCGCCGGGAAGTCGACGCTCGTGGTGCGGGCGGCGCTCGAACTGGCCGCGGCAGGGCGGCCGTTGATGGTCATCGCGCAGACGAACGCGCAGGTGGACGATCTGGTGCTGCGGCTCGCCGAGAAGGAGCCCGAGCTTCCGGTCGGTCGGCTGCACAGCAACGACCCGGACCCGTACGACAAGGCGCTCGACGAGCTGGCGAGCGTACGGAAGTCGGCGAAGGCCGGGGATCTCGCGGGGCTCGACGTCGTCATCTCGACGGCGGCGAAGTGGGCGCATGTGCAGGGTGTCGAGCCCTGGGGGCACGCGATCGTGGACGAGGCGTACCAGATGCGTTCGGACGCGCTGCTCGCGGTGGCCGGGCTCTTCGAGCGGGCGCTGTTCGTGGGCGACCCGGGCCAGCTGGACCCGTTCTCGGTGGTCGGGGCCGAGCAGTGGGCCGGGCTGTCGTACGACCCGTCGGCGAGCGCGGTCTCGACGCTGCTGGCGCACAATCCGGAGCTGCCGCAGCACCGGCTGCCGGTGTCGTGGCGGCTGCCGGCGTCGGCGGCGCCGCTGGTCTCGGGCGCGTTCTATCCGTACACGCCGTTCCGCAGCGGCACGGGCGCGGGCGACCGGCGGCTCGCGTTCGGGGTCGCCTCGGACGGTTCGGGTCCGGACCGGGTGCTGGACGAGGCGGCCGAGTCGGGCTGGGGCCTGCTGGAGCTGCCCGCCCGCCACACGCCGCGCACGGATCCCGAGGCGGTACGGGCCGTGGCGCTGGTGGTGCGGCGGCTGCTGGACCGCGGCGGCGCGTCGGTGTCGGAGCGCACGGACGACCCGGTGCCGCTCACGGCGGACCGCATCGCCGTCGGCACGGCCCACCGCGACCAGGCGGCGGCGGTGCGCTCGGCGCTCGCGGAGCTGGGCGTGACCGGGGTGACGGTCGACACGGCCAACCGGCTCCAGGGCCGCGAGTACGACGTCACGGTCGTCCTCCACCCGCTCTCCGGCCGCCCCGACGCGACCGCCTTCCACCTGGAGACGGGCCGCCTCTGCGTCCTGGCCTCCCGCCACCGGCACGCCTGCATCGTCGTCTGCCGCGCGGGCGTGGCGGACCTGCTGGACGAACACCCGTCGACGGAGCCGGTGCAGCTGGGCGTCACGGTGAAGTTCCCCGACGGCTGGGAGGCGAACCACGCGGTCCTCGCCCACCTCGCCGAACACCGGGTGACATGGCAACCCTGACCACACACTCCCGCCACCGACAACCGCCAAGCACCACCCACCCCCCGGCCGAAGGCCGGCACGCCGCCGGAGGCGGCCAACGGATACAGCCCCGACGGCTGGGAAGCGAACCACGCGGTCCTCGCCCACCTCGCCGAACACCGGGTGACATGGCAACCCTGACCACACACTCCCGCCACCGACAACCGCCGAGCACCACGTCGCCCACCGGGTGACGTGGGCTCCGTGAGCCGGGTCTTCGGGGGCCTCGTCCGCGCGGCGCCGCCGGGCGGACGGGCGGCGCTCAGGCGCCGGCGGTGGTGTCGGCGGTGGTGTCGGCGAAGGAATGGTGTTCGTGGGCGACGACCCAGCGGTCCTGCTCCTTGCGGAGGCCGACCGTGAGGCGCAGCCGGCTCTCCGGGTGCTCGGCGAGCTCCTCGGGGGTGCCGCAGCGCAGCAGGGCGTGGGCGTAGGCGACGGTGTCGCCCGCGGTCACGTCCAGGGAGACGATCTCGAAGGACGCGCCCTGCCGCTGGTACGCGAAGAAGGGCGGCCAGGATGCGCGGTAGGCGTCGATGCCGCGTACGCCGTCGTGGGGCGGCGGCACGTCGAACATGACGATGTCGTCGGTGTGGCCGGTGAGGACGGCGTCCATGTCGCCGCGGTGCACCGCCGCGGCCCACTGCTCGATCAGGGTCCGGATCTCTTGCGTGTCGTCGGACATCGTTCGGTCCTTTCTCCTTCGGTCCTTTCTCCTTGCCCACCTGTGCAGACCCGGGTGGTCGCGGGGACTCATCGGTGGGGTACTCATCGGTGGAAGTCCCCACCGGGTCAAGGCGTACTTGCCCGGGGCGGGAGAATGGGGGTGGTCGGAGCGTGCGAGGAGGAGAAGCCGATGGCGGAGTCGGAGCGGAGCGAGCGGCGGATGCGGCCCGGGGCGTTGCTCTTCGAGCCCTCGGAGGCCGCCTCCGACCCGGAGCATTTCTTCGACCTGGAGTCGATGGACGACCCTCGTGAGCTGCTGTCCCGCGCGACGGAGCTGGCGATGGCGTTCCAGGCCGCGGCCGACCGGGCCATCGAGTACCAGGCGCTCGCGGCCGCGCAGCTCGCCGATCCCCGGCGCTTCGACCGGCTGACGGCCGCGGAGATCGCGCGGCGCGCGCAGTGGAGCGAGGACTACGCGCAGAAGATGATCGAGTTCGGCCGGGATCTGCTGCGATCCGTGGACCCGGGCTCCCCGTAGCGCTGGAGGCGCCGACGTGCCGGTGGCCGCCCCCAGGCGTCACATGCGCTTCGGAAGCGAACTCCGGCATATGCCGCGGGGCAAGATACTCCTCCCCACCCGGCCCTGTCCCCGATTTCGGCAACCCACAGCGACGGACCTCCGACTCTCGGTACATGTAGCTGCCATGAGCACTTGGCTGCGCGACGAGACACCGCCTGGCCCCGCCCGCGACGAAGCGCGGCGGCGCGACGTCTTCGCGGTGCTGCGGGACGAGGGGCGGCATCAGATCGGACAGGTGACCGCTCCGGGCGCGGGATGGCTCGCGTCGGCCACCGCGATTCCGCGCTCCGCGCTGGCGCTGTGGGAGGAGGAGCCCGCCGCGCCCGCCGTCGTCCCGTGCGGGACCGTCTTCGACGCCGTGAACGTGCCCGCCGTCTTCGGCCGCCGGATGCTCGAACAGCTGTGGTCCGACGGGCCCGGCTCCGGCCCGGTGGCGCTGCACCGGGGCCGGATGCTGCTGTTCGCCGCCCCCGGCTCGGCCCATCGGCTGCCGGCCCTGCTCCGCTGGGAGGAGTGGGGCGCCGCGGTGCCGCCGATGCTGTGCCACGGCACCGGGGACGCGATCACCATCCCGCCGCTCGCGCCGCTTCCGGCCGCACCCGGCTCGGGACCGCGCTGGCTGGTCGCCCCGGACACCCGGCAGCCCTGGCTTCCGGGGCCCGAGGTACTGCTCTGGGCATGCGTACGGGCGGCCCGCGCGGCCTCCGCCGCTTCGGTCCGTATATCGATTTTTCCTCCCGCCGACCAGGATGCTAAGGTCTACGACGTCAGCAGGCGCCGCTAGCTCAGTTGGTTAGAGCAGCTGACTCTTAATCAGCGGGTCCGGGGTTCGAGTCCCTGGCGGCGCACGTCTGTGGTCAGGCCCCTCGCACACGCGAGGGGCCTGACGCATGTCGGAGGTCACACTCCTGGTGTGATCTTGACCGTCCAGCCCCCCGTGCGCGTGCGGTCCACGACCTCCACCCGCACCCGGTCGCCCGCCACCGTGTACGACTCGCCCACCGACAGCGGCGCGTCCGCGAGCGCCGGATAGACCGACTCGTTCCAGCACGCCTCCGTCTGCGGGTGGGTGTCCAGCACCTCGACCGGACCGGCGCCGGACGCCGCCTCGTTCCGTACGCGGTAAATGAGCACGCCCTCCGTGCAGGTGTCCCGGTCGTTTCCGGTCGCCCCCCGCGCCTCGATGGCGAGCGCGGAGTTCGGGCCGGTGCGTACGACCGCGAGCCGGGTGCCGACGCTCCCGCCGGGCGGCGGCGCCGCCGCGAGCGGCTCCAGCGTGAACATCCGGTTCGCCCCGCGGGCGCCCGTGACGCACCGCACCTGCTGCTGGTCCAGCCAGCCGAGCTTCCACTTGTGCCAGCCGAAGAGGTCCGGGGCGAGGCCGAACTGGCTGCCCATCACATCCCAGTCGCCGACATGGGTGTCCCAGTCGCCCTTGCCGTCGGTCGGACGGTGGTAGAGGTCCGGCAGGTCGAAGACGTGTCCGGTTTCGTGTGCGAGCACATTGCGGTCGGGCGGGTGCCGCTCGAAGACGGTGACGACGCGGCGGATGTCCGCGCCGTCCGCGGAGAGCGGGCGGTCGAAGTTCACGACCTTCGTCGCGTCGGAGTCGACGCCCGGCGCGTCCGGGTCGGCGACCAGGTAGACGACGTCGTACCGCGAGAAGTCGACCACCGGGTCGGCGACGGCGATCGCGTCCCGCAGATAGGCGGCCCGCCGGCCGGCGTCCCAGTCGCGCTTCATCTGGTACGCCGTCGACGCCTGCGGCATCTGGATCCACCGCGGCATCGGATGCGCCTTCAGGTCGAACCTCCCGTACGACGCGCGCCGGAAGAAGTCGCCGGTCGCCGGGAAGTGGTCGCGGGCCAGGTCGCCCGGCCGGGTCAGCGGGGCGACGTCCGGGAAGGAGAGGAAGACCATGACCGCGTCGAGGGTGCGGTCGGGGCGGGGATAGGCCGAGTTCCAGCTGTTCAGACCGAGGGAGTGGTGCGCCGCGGTGCGCGGCAGGGCGCAGGGGCCCGCGGAGGTGTCGGCGGCGGCGGGGCCCGCGACGAGCGAGGTGGCGGCGAGGGCCATGAGGGAGGTCAGCGCGGCGGCCGTGGCGCGCAGGCTGGGCCGTTCCACTCGCCCGGGTGTTTCCGGGCGTGTCTGCTGACCCTCCACGTCGACCTCCGGCTACGGAATGCTGGACACCCTCACCCACCTTGTGATGGTTTGCGGTTGTCTGCACCTTTCTGCTGGCCGCATGGGTGAGCAGGAGCCGACACCCCGGCGTTTCACGGAAAGTCACAACCGGTCAGGAGGGCGCCGGGCAGGGCCAGACCCGCGCAGAAACGATCGGTCTGGACCATCAAGTGCGCTTGATCACGACGGAGAAGCTGGAACGGCCACCCGGCCAGCCTCTATGATCGGCACACTTTCCCGGCTTTCCGGCCCCGACCGGACCTGAACGACACGACGCACAGCGGGAGCGAGCGGTGAGCGGAAACACCGAAGGACAGGGTCCTGCGGCCGTCGCGGCGCCCGGGACCGCCCTACCGTCGGTTACGGAGCGTCACGCGGCGGGACGCGGGGCGCACACCGCGGACGGCGCGCGCGGGGGCGCCGCCGGAGCAACCACCGGAGCCACCGCGGGCGCAACCATCGGAGCCACCGCGGGCGCAACCGTCGGCGCGACGGCAGGCGCACGGCCCACTGCGATGGCCACCGCCTCGCGCACCACGACGGCCGCCACCAGGCCCGCGGGCCCGACGCACACGACAGCGGCGGCGCTCGCCGGCCCGGCAGTCACCGCCCCGCCCGTCACCGGCCCGTCCGCCGTGCCGCCCTGCCTCGTACCGTCCTCCGCCGAACTCGGCGACCACCGTGCCGCGTTCACCATCGCCCAGCTCGCCATGGCCGTCGTCGACCACGACGGCCTCGTCGTCTCCGCCAACGACGCGCTCGCCGAGCTCATCGGCGCCGAACCGGCCACGCTGCACGAGCGGTCCGCCGCCGAGCTCGTGGACCTCGCATCCGACGGCCGCACCTGGCACGCGTACCGCGAGGTGCTGCGCGGCCGCCGCGCACGCTTCCGCTGCACCCGCCGGCTCAAGCACCCCGACGGGCGCGCCCTTTGGGCCGAGGTCACCGTCGCGCCCCTGCCCGACAGCCGCCGGGTGCTGCTCTCCGTCGCCGACATCAGCGACCGGCGCGAGCTCCAGGCGCGGCTGCGCCACCTCCAGATGCACGACCCGGTGACCCGGCTGCCCAACCGCACTCTGTTCTTCGAGCGGCTCAGCGCCGCCCTGGAGACGTCGTCGTACGAGCACGGCGGCACCGGCCGGATCGGGCTCTGCTATCTCGACCTCGACGGCTTCAAGGCCGTCAACGACACCCTCGGCCACCGTGTCGGCGACCGGCTGCTGACCGCCGTCGCGGGCCGGCTGACCGACTGCGCGGACCGCGACGGCTACACGCGCAGCGGCGGCCATCTGGTGGCCCGGCTCGGCGGCGACGAGTTCGCGATCCTGATCGAGGACTCCACCGGTACGGAGCAACTCGCCGACCTCGCACGATCGGTGCTGGTCGCGCTCCAGCGTCCGTTCGACCTCGCCGGGCAGCGGCTCTCGGTGTCCGCGTCGATCGGGGTGGTGGAGCGGACCGCGGCCGGGACGACGGCGACCGGCCTGATGCAGGACGCGGACACGACGCTGTACTGGGCGAAGGCGGACGGCAAGGCCCGCTGGACCCTCTTCGACCCCGAGCGCAACGCCCACCGGATGACGCGCCAGGCGCTGTCGTCGACGCTGCGGCCCGCCGTGGAGCGCGGGGAGTTCGCGCTCGAGTACCAGCCGCTGGTGGGGATGGCGGACGGCGCCGTGCGGGGCGTCGAGGCGCTGGTGCGCTGGAACCACCCCCAGTTCGGCACGCTGGCGCCGAATCGGTTCATCGGAATCGCGGAAGAAGACGGCTCGATCGTGCAGTTGGGCCGCTGGGTCCTGCGGACGGCGTGCCGCCAGGCACGGCAGTGGCAGCAGGACCATCCGGGCGCGGCGCCGATCTTCGTCAGCGTCAACGTCGCCGTGCGCCAGGTCTGGGACTCCGACCTGGTCACGGATGTCGCCGGCATCCTGGCCGAGACGGGGCTCGCCCCGCACCTGCTCCAGTTGGAGCTCACCGAGTCGGCGGTGATGGGCTCCGCGGGCCGCCCGCTCCAGGCCCTCCAGGCGCTCAGCGACATGGGCGTCCGTATCGCGATCGACGACTTCGGGACGGGCTACTCCAACCTCGCCTATCTGAGCCGGCTGCCGGTGTCCGTACTGAAGCTCGACGGATCGTTTGTTCGCGGCTTCCGCTACGACGATGGCGCCCACCCGAACCCCGCCGACGAGACGATCGTCGAGGCGATGGTCCAACTCGCCCATCGGCTGGGACTCACGGTCACCGCGGAATGCGTGGAGACGGCGGGCCAGGCGGAGCGGCTCCGGCGGATCGGGTGCGACACGGGGCAGGGGTGGCTGTACTCGCGGGCGGTGGCGCCGGAGCGCATCGACGGCATGATCGGTGGAGTCAGCCCACTGGCGGTGTGACCCGCCTGCGGCGGGCCCGCGCGGCGGAGCCGCACACCGGATGCGGCCCCACCCCGGAGCGGCTCCGGGCCCCGTCGTCGAAGCAGCGCCGTCCGCCCGCGGGACGGGGCGGACGGGACATCGACCCCGCCCGCAGGGCGGGGCGCACGGCACGTCGACGAAGAGGGCCTAGTGGACCCCGTCCGGCATGCCGTACGCGTCCGCGATCAGCTCGTACGACCGCAGCCGCGCCTCCCCGCCGTGCGCGTTGGCCGTGATCATCAGTTCGTCCGCCCCCGTGCGCTTCTGCAGATCGTCCAGGCCGGTGCGGACCTCGTCGGGTGTGCCGTGGACGACGTTTCCGAGCCAGCTGTCCACGAACTCGCGCTCCAGCGGGCTGAAGGCGTACGCCTCGGCCTCCTCGGGGGTGGGGATGAGACCGGGGCGGCCGCTGCGGAGGCGCAGCATCGACAGTGCTCCGGTCATGACCTGGCGACGGGCCTCGCGGGCGTCACCGGAGGCGAGGGCGGAGACGCCGATCAGCGCGTAGGGGGCGTCGAGGACTGCCGAGGGGCGGAAGGTGTCGCGGTAGAGGTCGAGCGCCGGGATGGTGTTCTGCGCCGAGAAGTGGTGGGCGAAGGCAAACGGCAGGCCCAGCACGCCGGCCAGCCGCGCGCTGAAACCGGAGGAGCCGAGCAGCCAGATCGGAGGCCGGGCGGTGGACTGGACCCCACCGGGCGAGGTGGCCTGCACCGGGCCGGGGATCGCGTGGATGCGCGCGTACGGGTGGCCGTCCGGGAAGTCGTCGTCCAGGAAGCGGGTGAGCTCGGCGAGCTGCTGCGGGAACTCGTCGGCGCCCTCTCCCCTGGCCTCCGGCATGGGGGACCCCAGCCGCTCGGTGCGGCGCAGCGCGGCGGCGGTGGCGCCGTCCGTCCCGGGCGCGCGGCCGAGGCCGAGGTCGACCCGGCCCGGCGCGAGCGCCTCCAGCGTGCCGAACTGCTCGGCGATCACCAGCGGCGCGTGGTTGGGCAGCATCACCCCGCCGGAGCCGAGGCGGATGCGCACGGTGTGGGCCGCGAGGTGGGCGAGGATGACGGCGGGGGACGAGGAGGCGACACCTGGCATGGAGTGGTGCTCGGCGACCCAGTGGCGGTGGTAGCCGCGGCGTTCGGCGAGCCGGACGATGTCGACGCTGGTGCGCAGGGCCTCGCCGGCGGTGCGGCCGCTGCCGACCGTGACCAGGTCCAGTACCGACAGGGGTACGGGGGCGGTTCCGGTCGCCGTGCCTCGGATCTCGTCCACTGCTGGGGTCCTCCTGCGCGTGTCGTACGTGTCCTCGCCACCAACAGGAGGGGGTCTCCGGTTTATTCCCGTCCGGGACCGCCGGAGACGGCAGGAAACGAGCCGGGGAATCGCCCCCGGCCCGCTCCGCGTCGGCTCCGGCCCGCTCCGCTTCGGCCGCGGCCCACCCCGCATCGCCCCCGGCCCACCCCGCATCGACAGCGGCTCACTCCGCGACGATCCGGTCCTCCGGCCGGGCGAACAGCACCCCCGTCCGCTCCGCCCACACCTTCCGCTCGGCGAGCCGCAGCCCCTCCCAGACCGTCACCTGGTTCGCCGTGAGCACGGGCTTGCCCAGCGCCGCCTCCAGCTCCGCCAGATGCGCCACGGTGTGCAGCGCCGTGTCGGGCATGAGCACCGCCTCCGCCCTCGGCTCGTCCCCCGCCCGGGCCAGGTCGAGCACCTGCTCGCGGCCCCAGGTCCCGACCTCGGCCGCGGTCACCACCCCGCTCGCCCGCGCCCCGGTCACGTCCAGTCCTGCCTGTTCGAGGAACTCCTCGAAGGACGCCGTGACGTCGTCCGGGTACGTCGCCGCGACGGCGACCCGCTCCACCCCGAGCGCCCGCGCCGCGTGGACGAAGGCGAACGACGTGCTCGACGCCGGCAGCCCCGCCGTCTGCGCCAGCTCCCTGATCTGCTCCTGGGCGCCGTCCCAGCCGCGGATGAAGCTGCCGCTCGTACACGCCCAGACCAGCGACTCGGCGCCGGCGAGCCGCAGCTCCTCGATGCCGGCCGCCAGCCGCGCGGGCGCGCCCATCTCGATCAGGGCGTCCTCGCGGTGCGCGTCCTCGCCGATGTCGGTGTGGAAGACCGGCAGCCGGACGTCGCTGTCCAGCAGGACCGCGATGCGCGGGTAGTCGTCCTCGGCGGAGTGCCCCGGGTAGAGCAGTCCGACAGTCGTCATGTCAGCCCTTCCTGTCCCTCTTCCTGCCGGTGGTCGACCGTGGTGTCCGCGACGCGCGGTGGGTCCAGGGGACCCGGGGCATCCGGGGCATCCGGGGCGTCCATCAGCAGGGCCTGGTACGGACCGACGGCGTAGACGCCGATCCGGCGCAGCGCGGACCACATCGTGACCTGGTTCGCGGAGATCACCGGCATCCGCAGTTCCGCCTCCAGCTGGGGTATCGCGTCGTACGTCGGCAGATTGGTGCAGCTGATGAAGAGCGCGTCCGCCGCGCCCACCACGGCCTGCCGCGCCATGTCCACCACGGACCGGTACGGCACCTTCCAGATGTGCCGGGTCAGCCCCAGGAAGGCGCGGCCCGTGACCGCTACCCCAGCTTCACCCAGATACTCCTCCAGCGCCCGGGTCACCGACTCGGTGTAGGGGGTGACGAGCGCGATACGGCAGGCCCCGAGCTCGGCGAGGGCTTCGAGCAGGGCGCCCGACGTCGTGACGGAGGCGATGTCGCCCGCCCGGGTCATCGCCTCGCACATCGCGCGCTCGCCCGCCACTCCGCCGACGAAGCTGCCGCTCGCGCACGCGTACGCCACGACCTCCGGTTCGGACGCGGCCAGGGCGCGCACCGCCTCGTCGAGCGTCTCGTGCTCGCTGACCAGCCGGGCCAGGTCGAGCGAGACCTCGACCGGCACGAACGGCGTGCGGGTCAGCCGCAGCGAGACGTCGTCGGGCACCCAGCGCCACAGCTCGCGATCGAGGGCGAAGTCGAAGGGGGCCACCACGCCGACACCGCGCTGTGGGGCCGGTCCGCCCAGCCAGGAAACATCGAGGGACAGATTCACCACGGGCCCCCTTACGTCTTGTTGACGACGGTAGGTTCGGGTGCGAGCGTGGGTCAATCCGTACATGTCAGACGTTCAGAAACGGTTTCCCCGCGATGACGGTCCCGATTCTTCTCGTGCTGGAAGCGGACCCTCCGCCGCGCCTCGGGGCGCTCGCCGGCCGGGCCGTCGTCCGGTACGCCGACGAGCGCACACTCGCCGCCGCGCTGCCGGACGCCGATGCGCTGCTGGTGTGGGACTTCACCTCCGAGGCGGTACGCCGCGCCTGGCCGGGGCCGGGGCCGCGACCCCGCTGGGTGCACACGCCGAGCGCGGGCGTGGACCGGCTGCTCTGCCCGGAGCTCGCGGGCTCGGACACCGTGGTGACCAACGCCCGCGGGATCTTCGACCAGCCCATCGCCGAGTACGTGGCCGCGCTGGTGCTGGCGATGGCGAAGGATCTCCCCGGCACGCTGGAGCTCCAGCGGCAGCGGCGCTGGCGGCACCGCGAGGGGCTGCCCGTCGCGGGCGGCCGCGCGGTCGTCGTCGGCGCGGGCCCCATCGGCCTGGCGATCGGCCGCACCCTGCGGGCGCTCGGGATGACCGTCGCCGTCGCCGGTCGCACCGCACGCCCCGGCGTGCACGGGGCCGAGGACCTCGACCGGCTGCTCGGCCGCGCCGACTGGGTGGTGTGCGCGGCGCCGCTGACGGAGGCGACGCGCGGCATGTTCGGCGCGCGGCGCTTCGCGCTGCTCCAGCCGTCGGCCCGGTTCATCAATGTGGGGCGGGGCGCGCTGGTGGTGGGGGACGAGCTGGTCGCGGCGGTGCTCGAGCGGCGGATCGCGGGCGCGGCGCTGGACGTCTTCGAGCACGAGCCCCTGGGTCCCGACAGCCGGCTCTGGGACGTTCCCGGCCTGATCGTCTCGCCGCACATGAGCGGCGACACGGTGGGCTGGCGCGACCGGCTCGGCGAGCAGTTCGTGGAGCTTTTCGACCTGTGGGTGGCCGGAAAGCCGCTGCCGAACGTGGTCGACAAGAATCGTGGGTACGTCCCCTCTCATGACTCCTGAGCCGAAGACTCCTGAGCCGAAGACTCCCCAGCCGACAGAGCCGGACGCCCTGACCGCGGCGACAGCGCACGAGCTCATCGCCGGATACGAGCGGGGCGAGTTCTCACCCCTGGAGGCGGTCCGGGCCGTTCTCGCCCGGATCGATGCGGTGGAACCCGCGGTGAACGCCTTCGTCCGCGTCGACGCCGAGCAGGCCCTCGCCCAGGCGGCGGCCGCGACCGAGCGCCGCCGCAGGGGCGAGCCGCTCGGGCCGCTCGACGGCGTGCCCGTGACGGTGAAGGACCTGCTGCTCCAGGCGGGCGCGCCGACGCTGCGCGGCTCGCGGACCGTGCGCCCGGACACCCGCGCCTGGGACGAGGACGCCCCCGCCGTGGCCCGGCTGCGGGAGCAGGGGGCGGTGTTCGTCGGCAGGACGACGACGCCGGAGTTCGGCTGGAAGGGTGTCACGGACTCACCGCTGACCGGGATCACCCGCAATCCGTACGACCTGTCGCGCACGTCCGGCGGATCGAGCGGCGGCAGCGCGGTGGCCGTCGCGCTCGGTGGCGCGCCGCTGTCGATCGGGACGGACGGCGGCGGCTCGGTCCGCATCCCGGCGTCCTTCTGCGGGATCTTCGGGCTGAAGCCGACGTACGGCCGTATCCCGCTCTACCCGGCGAGCCCCTTCGGCACGCTGTCCCACGCGGGCCCGATGGCCCGGGACGCGGCCGACGCGGCGCTGCTGCTGGACGTGGTGAGCGGGCCCGACTGGCGGGACTGGTCGCAGCTGCCGCCCGCGCCGGGCGTCGTCGGCGCCCTCGCCGACGGGGTGGACGGGGTCAAGGGCCTGCGGATCGCGTACTCACCGTCCTTCGGCGGCCAGGTCGCGGTCCGGCCCGACGTGGCGTCGGCGGTCCGGGGCGCGGTGGAGCGGCTCGCGGAGCTGGGCGCGTACATCGAGGAGGCGGACCCGGACATCGCGGACCCCGTGGACGCCTTCCACACCCTGTGGTTCAGCGGGGCGGCGCGGCTGGTGCAGCACTTCGGCACGGAGCAGCGGGAGCTGCTCGACCCGGGCCTGCGGGAGATCTGTGCGGCGGGCGAGCGGGCGTCGGCGCTGGACTATCTGGCGGCGGTGGACGTGCGGATGGAGCTGGGCCGGCGGATGGGGCGGTTCCATACGTCCTACGACCTGCTGGTCACGCCGACGCTGCCGATCACCGCGTTCGAGGCGGGGGCGGAGGTGCCGCCGGGGTCGGGGCTTCGGAGGTGGACGGGGTGGACGCCGTTCACGTACCCGTTCAACCTGACGCAGCAGCCGGCGGCGACGGTGCCGTGCGGGGTGGACGGCGACGGTCTGCCGATCGGCGTCCAACTGGTCGGCCCGCGCCACGCGGACGCGCTGATCCTGCGCGCGGCCCATGCGCTGTACGCCTCGGGCGCGGCGTCGGTGCCCTCGCCGCGGGCGGCATAGGCCGTGTCTGACAAATCCCGCCTGGCGCGCGACGCCCGGCACGCTCCCCCAGAGCTCGCGCCTGGGAGGTGCCCCCACCCCCGTAGCCCTTCGGGCACGGGAGGTGCCCCCACGCTGCGTTGTCGGAGTCATCCGAGTACGCCCAGTACGAGGATGATCCTCCGCCTTGCGATTGCACGCACCGGACGCCGCGCACCCCGCCCTGCGGGCGGACGGCGCCATTTGTCAGACACGACCTAGCCGGAGCTCCTGCCGAACGTGAGCGTCTCCCCCAGCGCCCCCGCGCGCCACAGGTCCTGGCAGGCGTCGGCCATGCGGTCGAGGCCGTCGACCACCGTGGCCCACACGGTGCCGGGGACCCAGCCCGTGTCCCCGTTCAGCAGCAGGTTGTTGCGCTCGTAGAAGAGCGCGAGATCCACGGTCACCGGCCGGGACACGTCCCGGTCGTAGCCGTACGCCGCCGTCCCCAGCTCCCTCCCGCTGAAGGTGAAATAGCAGAGGTCGCCCGGAATGGGGGTCACCGTCGGGTTCTCCAGCGGTGGCTCCCGGTCGGCGAAGGCGGGGAAGAGCGCATAGATCTCGTTGCGCGCGTACTTCGCGTGGTAGACGTCACCGCCCAGTGGCAGCGCGTCCCACACCGCACGGCACGTCACGGGCGCCCGGTCGTCGAGGAGTCGCGCGGTGCAGTGGACACCGCGCTTTGCGAGCGAAACGTCGATGAAGCGATCGGCCATTCACTACGCATACCCCGACTGAGGCCGGGTAGCCGCGCGCCCATGGTTCCCCACACGGCTCCACCTGCCAGACACGCGATACGGCGGCGCACCCTGCTGCTCGGTACGGGGGGCGCCCTGGCCGCGGCGGGGTGCGCCCGGGTGCCCTCCGGCGACTCGCTCGCCCGGCTCAGATCGCAGGGCACGGTGCGTCTGGGGATCGCCGGCGAGGTGCCGTACGGCTACATCGACGGCCAGGGCGAGTTCACGGGCGAGGCGCCCGAGCTCGCCAAGGCGGTCTTCCAGCGGCTCGGCGTCGGCAGTGTCCAGCCGGTCGCCACCGACTTCGCCTCCCTCATACCCGGCCTCAACTCCCAGCAGTTCGACGTCGTCTCGGCCGGGATGTACATCAACAAGGAGCGCTGCGCGCAGGTCCTCTTCTCGGACCCCGAGTACCAGATGCTGGACTCCTTCATCGTGCGCAAAGGCAATCCCAAGGGTTTGCGCGGTTACGAGGACGTCGTACGGACCAAGGCGAAGTTCGCGACCGGCGCCGGCTACGCGGAGATCGAGTACGCGGTCGCGGCCGGCTACCCCGAGAAGGACATCGTCATCCTCCAGGACCAGGTGGCCGGGCTGAACGCCGTCGAGTCCGGCCGCGTCGACGTCTTCGCGGGCACCGCCCTCACCACCCGCGAGGTGGTGCGCAAGAGCGCCCGGGCGGAGGCGACCGAGCCGTTCGCGGCGGTCGTCGACGGCAAGAAGAGGATCGACGGCGGCGGCTTCGCCTTCCGCCCGACCGACACCGAGCTGCGGGACGCCTTCAACGCCGAGATCCACAAGATGAAGAAGAGCGGTGAACTCCTCCGCATCCTGCGCCGGTTCGGCTTCACCGAGAGCGAGATGACCGAGCTCACGGCGAAGGAGCTGTGCCGATGACCGCGGGACTGTGGCAGAACTGGGTGCTCCCGGGGATCTGGATCACGGTCCAGCTCACCCTCTACAGCGCGGCGCTGGCCGCGGTCGTCGCGTTCGGTGTGGGCATGGCCAGAACTCATCGCTCGCGCCCCGTCCGCTTCCTGGCCGGCTTCTACACCGAGGTGTTCCGCGGAACGTCGGCGCTGGTGCTGATGTTCTGGCTGTTCTTCGTGCTGCCCCCGCTGATGGGCTGGCAGTTGGTGCCGATGTGGGCGGCGGTGCTCGCACTCGGCCTCTCGTACGGGGCGTACGGGGCCGAGATCGTGCGCGGTGCACTGGGCGCCGTGGCCCCCGCGCAGCGTGAGGCAGGGGTGGCACTCAGCTTCTCGCCGTGGCAGCGGATGCGGCTGATCCTGCTGCCGCAGGCCGTGCCCGAGATGATCCCGTCCTTCTGCAATCTGCTCGTCGAGCTGCTCAAGGGGACGGCGCTGGTGTCGCTCCTCGGTGTGGGCGACGTGTCGTTCGCGGCGTATCTCGTCCGCCTGGCGACCCAGGAGAGCGCGCAGATCTACACGATCACGCTGGTGATCTACTTCGTGCTCGCCTTCCTGATCACCCGCTCCATGAAGGCGCTCGAGCGCAGGACGAAGGCCAATATCGGGATCCGTCCGGAGCCACGCCCCCGGATCCCCCGCCAGAAGGACAAGCGGGCCGGGGTCTCCGGCGCACTCGCGGAAGGTGATCTCCGATGACCTGGGACTGGTCCGCCGTCGCGGACTTCATGCCGCGCTTCTGGGAAGGCGTGCTGGTCACGCTGCAGATCCTGGTGCTGGGCTCGCTGCTGTCGTTCAGCCTCGGCCTGGTCTGGGCGTTCGCGCTGCGCTCCGGGCCGCGCCTCGTGCGCTGGCCGGTGGGGCTCGTCACCGAGTTCATCCGGAACACCCCGCTGCTGGTGCAGCTGTTCTTCCTGTTCTTCGTGCTGCCGGAGTGGGGGGTGCAGTTCTCCGCACTGACCACCGGCACGATCGCGATCGGACTGCACTACTCGACGTACACCGCGCAGGTCTACCGGGCGGGCATCGACGCCGTACCGGTGGGGCAGTGGGAGGCCGCGACGGCGCTGAGCCTGCCGGTCCACCGCACCTGGATCGCGGTGATCCTGCCGCAGGCGGTCCGCCGGATCGCGCCCGCACTGGGCAACTACGTCATCGCGATGCTGAAGGACACTCCGCTGCTCGCCGGGATCAGCGTGCTGGAGATGCTCCAGCAGTCCCGGCTGGAGAGCGCGGCGACCTTCCAGTACACGGAGCCGCTGACCGTCGTCGGCATCGCCTTCATCCTCATCGCCTATCCCGCTTCCCTGCTCGTACGGACCCTGGAGCGCCGCCTTGCCCGCTGACACCAACCCCGCCAAGCAGAGCGACGAGCTCATCCGCTTCACGAACGTCACCAAGCGCTTCGGGGACAACACCGTCCTGGACGACCTGTGCTTCTCGGTCCGTCCGGGCAGGCACGTCACGCTGATCGGGCCCTCCGGCTCCGGCAAGACGACGATCCTGCGGCTGCTGATGACGCTGGAGCGGCCCGACTCGGGCACGATCGACGTCAACGGCGGCCGGCTGTTCCCCGCCGACGAGAAGGAACGCAGAGAGGTCCGCAAGAAGATCGGCATGGTCTTCCAGCAGTTCAACCTCTTCCCCAACATGACCGTGCTGCGGAACATCACCGAGGCTCCCGTGCGAGTGCTCGGCATGTCCCGCGACGAGGCCGACGAGCGCGCCCGCGAGCTGCTGGACCTGGTCGGGCTCGGTGACCGCCGCGACGCCAAGCCGACCCAGCTCTCGGGGGGCCAGCAGCAGCGGGTGGCGATCGCGCGGGCGCTGGCGATGCAGCCGCAGGTGCTGCTGCTGGACGAGGTGACGTCGGCGCTCGACCCCGAGCTGGTGGCGGGGGTGCTGGATGTGCTCAGGGACATCGCCCGCAGCACCGAGATCACGATGCTCTGTGTGACCCACGAGATGAACTTCGCCCGAGACATCTCCGACGAGGTGCTGATGTTCGACTCCGGGAAGGTCATCGAGTCCGGGTCGCCGGAAAAAATCTTCTCGACGCCGGAGCACGAACGCACGCGCGAGTTCCTCGGCGCGGTGCTCTGACCTCACACTCTCGATGGGGGTTGTGACCTTGGCATATGCCAGTGTCGTGCACCCCAGTCCACGGGGCTGGGGTGCGGCACAAATCTCGCCAACAGCCGCCCCACTGGCGGTTCTTGGCGGTTATCGTGGTACGGAAGCTTGCGGTCACAACCTGGTAGGGGGAAACCGTGGCGCTGAAGCCGGAGCCGACCGCGCCGTTCCACTCGGTGCAGTACGCCCTGCGCGTTCTGGAGACGATCTCCAGGCACGGTGGCGGGGTGACCGACGTCCAGATCGCGCGCGAGACCGGACTGCCCACCGGGCACCTCGCCTCCATGCTGCTGATGCTGCGGCGTGAGGGGTACGTGGAGCAGGTCGCCGACGGCGCCTATGTGATCGGGGACTCCCTCGTGCTGCTGGGGTCCGGCGCCACGCAGCGGGAGGCCTTGGAGCGCAAGCTCCAGGAGACCCTCACCGAGCTGCGCGACTCCGTCGGCGCCGCGGTCTACATCAGCCGGTACATCGACGGCGAGGTCAAGATCACCCAGTACGCCGACGGCCCGCGCACCCCCAAGGTCAACGAGTACGTGGACTTCCGCTCGGCCGCACACGCCAGCGCCGTCGGCAAGTGCCTGCTCACCCAGCTCGACGTGAACGGGCGCAGAGACCATCTCTCGCGCCACAAGATCGCCCGGCTCACCTCCCGGACGATCACCAACGAGAAGATCCTCTTCTCCAAGCTGGACGCGCAGCCGCCCACGGTCCCGGTGCTGGACCTCCAGGAGTACGCGGTGGGCACGGTCTGCGCCGCGGTGCCGCTGACGGCGGGCTCGGCCGTGGGCTGCCTGGCGCTCTCGCTCCCGATCGAGCACGCCCACCGGCTGCGCGCGGCCGCGGACACACTGAACCGCCGG
The DNA here is from genome assembly GCF_024584805.1 of Streptomyces sp. FIT100. Taxonomy (NCBI): domain Bacteria; kingdom Bacillati; phylum Actinomycetota; class Actinomycetes; order Kitasatosporales; family Streptomycetaceae; genus Streptomyces; species Streptomyces sp. FIT100. The sequence goes on from NZ_CP075715.1 coordinate 2,823,690, forward strand.
GCGGCTCCGGTGGTCCTCTCGCTGGCGATCTAGACCTGTCCAGGGGTCCAGGACCGGAAACGCGAAAGCCCCTCGCTCACGCGAGGGGCTTCACAGAGGTGCGCCGCCAGGGACTCGAACCCCGGACCCGCTGATTAAGAGTCAGCTGCTCTAACCAACTGAGCTAGCGGCGCGGGTTGCCGTGCTTGCCGCTCCGGGCGGCCGACGACGGAGTTAATACTACCTGGTCCGCAGGGGTGCTCCTGACCACCCGCGCCCGAGGCGGTCGGCGATCAGCGATCAGCGGTCAGCGGTCAGCGATCAGCGATCAGCGATCAGCGGTCGAGGAGGTCGGCGCGGCCGTGGGACTCGTACGCGTGCAGCAGCGCGCCCTCGTCCTCCTCCGTCAGCCGCCGGTGGACCCGCTCGCCCGGCGGCCGCCACCAGACCTCGCCGGCGTGGCGGAAGCCCTCCCGCCGGAGCCCGGCTCGGTGGATCTTGTTCGTCGCGGTCACCGGAAGGCGTGCCATCACGCGGACGAAGCGAGGCGCCATCTTCGTCCCCAGGTCCGTCTGGGCGGCGAGGAAGGCCGCGAAGGCGTCCGGGTCGAAGGCGGCGCCGTCGCGCAGCGCCACCGCGGCCATCACCTGGTCGCCGGCGACCGGATCCGGCACCGCGTAGACCGCGACCGCCGCCGCGGACTCCCAGCGCGCAAGGATGTTCTCGATCACGGCGGCGGCCAGGTTCTCGCTGTCGACGCGCAGCCGGTCGTCCGTGCGGCCCGCGAAGTAGAGGAAGCCGTCCGCGTCGCGGAAGAAGAGGTCGCCCGTCCAGTACCAGCCGCCTGGCTCCCGCACCCGCGCCGTCTCCGCCTCAGGGTTGCGCCAGTAGCCCTCGAAGAGGCTGCGTCCGCGGTTGACCAGCTCGCCTATCGCCCGGTCGCCGTTGAGCAGCCGGCCGCCGTCCGCGAAGCGGGCCGTCTCGCACTCCTCGCCCGTCGCCGGATCCACCACGGCCAGGTCGTCGCCCGGCGCAGCCCGCCCGATCGCCCCGCTCGGCGTGCCCGGGGTGCGCTGGACGGCCGCGCCGCCCTCGGACGATCCGTACCCCTCGACGAGCCGCACCCCGAAGCGCTCCTCGAAGCGGGCGGCGTCCACCGCCCCCGCCTCGGTGCCGAAGCCGAGCCGCAGCCGGTGCTCGCGGTCGTCGGCCCGCTCGGGGGTGGCCAGCAGGTACTGCACGGCGCGGCCCACATAGGTGAAGTACGTGGCGCCGTAGGCCCGGACGTCGGGCAGGAAGCCCGAGGCCGAGAAGCGGCGGCGCAGCGCGACGGACGCTCCGGCCGCGAGCGCCGGCGCCCAGTCGGCGATGACGGCGTTCCCGTGGAACATCGGCATGCAGATGTAGTGGACGTCGTCCGGGCGCACGCCGAACTGCGCCACGAGCGAGGCCCCGGCTGCCGCGAGCCGCCCCTGGGTGCAGATCGCGGCCTTGGGCGCGCCGGTCGAGCCGGAGGTGAAGTAGAGCAGCAGCCGGCTGCCGGGCCGGGCGCCGCGGCCCGGCAGGGCGGTGCTCTCGCCGGGCTTCGCGCCCTCGTACGGCGCGAGGAGGCCGGCGTAGGCGTCGGTGTCGGTCACGAGCACCCGCACACCCGGCAGTTCGAGACCGTCGAGCAGGGGCAGATGCGCGCGCTCGGTGATCAGCACCCGGCATTGGGTGTGCAGGATGTCGCGGGCCAGTTCGGCGCCGCGGCGGGTGGGGTTGATGCCCGCGACGGCGGCCCCGGCGAGGGCCGCCGCGCCGATCCAGAGCGGGAATTCGGGTGTGTTGTCGAGCAGGATCCCGAGGTGCGGCTCAGCGCCCCGGGATCCCTTGTGCAGCAGCTCCGCGAGCAGTGCCGCCCGTGCCGCGGCGCCGGAGGCCACCTGGTGATGGCTGAGGACGAGATCCTCGCACCTCAGCCCCACCCGGTGGTCGCCCCACTGACGCTGCACGAGCTCCGCGACGGTCGTAGCACTGCCCATGCCGCCGGACGTTAGCTGACGAACTGTCAGAACTGAACATCCGAGCAGGCGTAGAAGGCGTTCGCGGTGTCGTGGACGGTCCACACCGCCAGGATCAGATGGCGGCCGGACTTGGAGGGCAGCGTGCCGCTGTGGCTCAGCGACATCGGCGGCTGCTGGCCGTTGTAGGGGATCGTCAGGAACGGCTGCGGGTCGAGGGCCGCGCGGGTGAGCGGCTGGCTCGGGTTCCATCCGTTCTTGGTGACGTAGTACTTGAAGTCGGTCGTCCGGTGGTTGGCCGTGAACGTCCACCGGAAGGTGTAGTTCGCTCCGGACGTGACCTTGGTCGTGGGCCAGCTGCCGCCACGCGGGTCGTCGAGCTGGGAGAAGCGGCTGATGCCGGCGGAGCAGATCGATCCGTCGGCCGGACCCGCCGCCGGGAAGCCCTTGAGGCCCTCGACGCTCTGGGGTTCGTAGATGATGTCGCCGCAGTTGGTGACCGTGCCATTGGCACAGACCTTCTGGCGGCTGAGAGGGGCGTCGGTGTAGCCGTGGCTGCTGGCGCTGCCCGTGGCGAGGAGGGACGTACCCGCCACGGCGAGGCCGACCACGGCCGCGCTTATTCGCTTTCGCATGCTGTCGCTCCTGGAGAACCTGGGGGGGAGTTCTATGAGCCGTGCTGTGCGGGTGCGGAGCTTGTGCGGTCGTGCATGTTCCGGTCTAGACCAAGTCCCAGATTATTGACGAACGTTGAACATGTCCAGACCAATGGGCGACAGCGGCCGACGACCCGTCAGGGTCCCTCCGTGACGCCCGTGCGGGCGGTGCAGAAGGCGACGGTCAGATCCCGTACCAGCGCCTTGCGTTCGTAGTCGTCCAGCTCCACCAGACCGCGCACGGTGAGCCGTCGGACCGTGTCGTCGACCGCGTCCACGACCGAGGTCAGCACGATGTCCCGGTGCTCGGCGTCGATCACGGCGATACGGCGGCGGTGCATCGCGGCCGCGACCTCGGGTGCGTACTCGATCCGCGTCGGCTGCGCCGAGAAGATCTCGATGCCGACCGGGGCGCACTCGGCCGAGAGGGTCTTCGTGAGCGCGTCGCCGACGGCCTCCGCGTTGCGGAGGGTCGGCGCGTCCTCGTGGAACGCGTCGGCGGGGAGCTGCGAGAGCACGCGGGCCATCGCCGCCTCCACCTGTTCGCGCAGATACGCCTCGTGGTCCGCCACCGCGAGCACGGCACGGGCGGTGTCCTTGATCTGCCAGACGACGAGGACGACGGCCTGGAGGGCGGTGCCGTTCGCGTCCACGACGGGCATCGGCTCGCTGCGCCAGTGGCGCAGGCGCACATCGACGCGCCAGCGCAGGAGCAGCGGGCTCACCCACATGAGACCGGCGCGGCGGACGCTCCCCCGGTACTCGCCGAACAGCGTCAGCACCCAGGCGTCACCGACGCGGCTGCGCGCGATCCCGCCGAGGGTGAACAGAGCGAGGACCACGCCGAGCGCCAGCAGCCCCCACTGGCCGGTGCTGATGCCGTGGTACGGGCGCGGTCCCAGCCCGAACAGCTCCTCCACGGCGGTCGGAACCACCCCGGCCCAGTGCAGCAGGCCCGCGCAGGCGATGACCGCGATGGTCCCCAGGATCAGGGCGGTCCATCCGGGCAGCGCGGGACCGGGCCGCTCGTGCAGTTTCGGGTCGACGGGCGGCGCGGGCCGCCGGCTCGGTGCGACGGAGGGCGTCCGCGGGGGCGCGGACCGGGGCCCGGGCGGAACGGCGACGGGCGCCATCGCGACGGTGTCGGGGCCCCCGTCGTCCCCTGTCGGGACCGCTTTGTCGTCGCGGAAGAGCAGGTGCACGGGGATCAGCCCGGTGGAGTCCGCGCCGATCACGCCTCCGCGCCGCGCCGCCGCCCCGACCAGCCCGTGCATCGCGGGCGCGCCGCCGGTGGTGCCCACCGTCGCGTCGGCACGTACGGCAGGCTCGGAGTCGGGTGCGGAGGTGGAGACGGAAGCGGAGTCGGGGGCAGGGGCAGGGGCGGTTTCGGAGTCCGCGTCGGGTGCGGGGGCCGCGTCGCCGAGGAGCGTGCCGTCCTCCGGTTCGGCCGGCGCATCGCCCGGCCGGGGCGCGGCGTCCGCGTCGTCACGCGCCGGAGCGGCGGAGACGCCGTACTCGGCGGTGACAGCACGCTCGGCGGACGCGACGGAGTCGAGGGACCCGGCTGACCCGGCGTCATGCGTGGCGCCGGGTCCGGGTGCCACCGCTTCGCCGTCCGTCGCGGACGACGTCCCGGGGCCGGGCGCCGCCACCTCCCGGACGTGGACCGGAGGTGCCGACAAGAAGGGCAGGCCCGGCGGCATGGGAGCCACAGGGTCCTCGGGGTGGGGAGTCTTGGGGATCACCTGGGCCGCCTCCTCGCGGTCGCTGCGTGTTCTGGGGCGCGGCGGGTCATGAGAAGAGCCGCCGCCAGGTCTCGGGTCCCGGGCTGCCGTCCGCCGCGCCGCCGCGCCAGCCCTGGGAGCGCTGGAACGCCTCGACGTTGCGGCGGTCCGCCTCGCTCCAGCGCGGTCCCGGTCCGTTGGTGTAGTGCTTGCCGAAGCCCCGCTTCACCAGTTGGCGGCCGAGCTTCTCCACATGGGGGTTCGACTGGCCGGGGCGGAAATACCCTCGGCCCGGATAGTCCGGGACCTGTGCGGACACCGTCGCCGGAGCCTGCCCCGCGCCGCGCGGGATGTCCCTGCCCGTGCCGTTCACCAGATGGCGCCAGGTCTGCGGGCCCGGCTTTCCGTCCGCTTCCGTGCCCTTCCAGCCCTGGGCGCGCTGGAACGCCTTCGTCGCCTGCCGGTCCTCCTCGCTCCAGCGTGAGCCGGGGCCCTTGCCGTAGTAGCGCTCCGCGCCCCGATCCACGAGCAACCTTCCGATCTGGGTGACGTACTGGTTGTCCGCGCCCGTCGTGAAGTGGTGCGCACCGGGGTACGCGGGGACGGCCGCGGCGGCGTGCTGCGGGACGGGGGCGGGGACGGGCGTCCCGCCGAGGGCGGTGGCGCCGACGAGGCCCCTGTAGCGGTAGGCCACATAGCGGCCGGAGTTGTTCCAGTACGCCATCGGCGTGGCCCGCCTGCGGGTGTTCGGCCTCGCCTGTTCGTAGGCGATGTAGTGGGTGTGCGAGTAGTCGGTCCAGCCGCCGAAGATCGTGACGTGCGAGCCGTTGCCGGGATCCGCCTCGTTGTGGAAGAGCAGGATGTCGCCCGGTTGCAGGTCCTCGCGGGCGATGCGGACCCCGTACTGGGCCAGGCTGCCGGTCCATTCGTTGCCCAGCAGGTTCCACGCCATCGAGACATAGCCCGAGCAGTCCTGCCGGTACCCGTCCGACCAGAACAAGCCCATGGAGTAGGGCACCTTGTCCTTGACCCAGAGCTTGGCCCGGTTGATGATCTGCGCGCGGGTCATGGTGCGCAGCTCCGGCGCGGCGCCTCCGGCCGGTGCCGGTGCGGGCCGTCCGTACAGCGGGCCCTGTCCGCCCTGCGGGGTCTCCGGCTCCGGGGCCTGTGTGGTCTCCGGTTCGGGACTCTTCGTGGCCTCCGGCTCCGGGGTCTGCGGGGTTTGCGATTCGGGACTCTGCGCGGTTTCCGGTTCAGGCGCCTGCGCGGCCCCCGGTTCCGGGCTCCGCGCGGCACCGACCGGGCCGCTCGGCGCAGGACCGCCCGCGGCGGTGCCGGTGCTGTCGGCCGCCGCCCCGGCCGTCCCGCCTCCGAGCACCACGCCGGCCGCGGTGAAGAGGACCAGCGCCCGCCGGGGGCCGCGTGCGGCCGTGCGGAGCCTGGCGCTCCACGGCCGGGCGTGCCCTCGGGACGATGCGTGGCGCTGCCGGGCGCAGCCGGCGCAGGGGCAGTCGGCGGGGGGCTCGTACTCCTCGAAGGCCGGAACGGTCATGCGGTGCGGCTCCACTGGCCCTCCACAGCGTCTCAACTGTTCTGACAAATCACACTTTGACTGATCAAAGAGAAAAAACGACCATCCGACAGGCCGGAACGCGCGAGGAAATGGTCAGGAGCACACCTGGAGGTCGGGTAAAGTTTTCCGGGTCAGCACGCGCCGCTAGCTCAGTTGGTTAGAGCAGCTGACTCTTAATCAGCGGGTCCGGGGTTCGAGTCCCTGGCGGCGCACGCGCCATCGAGGCCCCCTCACCACGAGTGAGGGGGCCTCGGTCGTTCCCGGATGCCCTTGTAGTAAGCGCCTGCGCTCCGGGAACCTGTCCTCCGGTTGTGTCGGCCACGTGGTGAGGACCCCGTCAACGAACGGCTGTCCGAGCCCGGCGCCATGCAACCGGACGGTCGTCATCTGATGTCTACGGGAACGACGACCTGCCATTGCCGCGCCGAGGACGGCTGGTCGGGGGACCGGGGGTTGAGGGCGCGGAGACCGAACGATCACGCAGCCAGACCAGGCATGCGGGGGGAATGATTCATGACGTCGACGCCGACCGGCGCCCGGCAACAGGACAACGACGACTCTTCCCGGACCACTCAGCTCCGGATTCCCGGACAACTGCGTGCGGGAGCGTCCCGGCTGCGCCCGAAGAGGACGGTGCTGCCGCGGTACGACTACGAGCACTACAGCCGGCTCGCGGGGCCGCTGACCCAGCCCGACCCGGCGGAGCCGTACCGGGTGAGGTACCGCTCGCTGCTCTCGCAGGAGCCGCACCGAATACGCGCCGCCCTGCTGCTGGGCGCCGCGCCACTCGTCTCACTCGGGCTGTTCGCCTGGCTGATGCAGCCTCAGCACTGGACCGAACGCGACCCGGACCTCGACAACGACCTGCTGCTGTGGCTCGACATCGTCATGCTCGTCTCGATCGGCCTGATCGAGCTCTTCCGGACGATGAACGTCCTGTCCAACGCGCACGCGACGCTCGTCGCCCGCGACCCGGTCCCCGTCGTGCCCGAGCACGGCACCCGGGTCGCTTTCCTCACCTCCTTCGTGCCGGGCAAGGAGCCCCTGGAGATGGTGACGAAGACCCTCGAAGCGGCGGTGCGCATCCGGCACCGCGGACTGATGCACGTATGGCTGCTCGACGAGGGCGACGATCCGGCCGTCAAGGAGGTCTGCGCGCGGCTCGGCGTCCACCACTTCTCCCGCAAGGGCATCGCCGAGTGGAACCAGCCCAAGGGCGCCCACCGGGCCAGGACCAAGCACGGCAACTACAACGCCTGGCTGGACGCGCACGGCGGGAACTACGACTTCTTCGCGTCCGTCGACACCGACCACGTCCCGCTGCCCAACTACCTGGAGCGGATGCTCGGCTACTTCCGCGACCCGGACGTCGGCTTCGTCATCGGCCCGCAGGTCTACGGCAATTACGACACCTTCGTCACCAAGGCCGCGGAGTCCCAGCAGTTCCTCTTCCACGCCCTGATCCAGCGCGCCGGCAACCGCTACGGCGCCCCCATGTTCGTCGGCACCTCCAACGCCGTCCGGATCAGCGCGATCCGGCAGATCGGCGGGCTCTACGACTCGATCACCGAGGACATGGCGACGGGCTTCGAGATGCACCGCGCCCGCAACCCGCGCACCGGCAACAAGTGGCGCTCGGTCTACACCCCGGACGTGCTGGCCGTCGGCGAGGGCCCGACCGCCTGGACCGACTTCTTCACCCAGCAGCTGCGCTGGTCGCGCGGCACGTACGAGACGATCCTCAAGCAGTACTGGAGGGGCTTCGGGACGCTGCCGCCCGGGAAGCTCTTCAACTACACGATGATGATCATCTTCTACCCGATGTCGGCACTCAACTGGATCCTGGCGGCGCTCAGCTGCGCCCTGTTCCTGGGCATGGGCGCCTCGGGCGTGCAGATCGACCCGGCGATCTGGATGATGCTGTACGGCAACGCCTCGGCGCTCCAGATCGGCCTGTACATCTGGAACCGCCGCCACAACGTCTCGCCGCACGAGCCCGAGGGCTCCGGCGGCCTCGCCGGCATGGTGATGTCCGCGCTCTCCGCGCCGATCTACGCGCGCTCCCTGATGGACGCCGTACTGCGCCGCAAGAGCTCGTTCGTCGTGACCCCCAAGGGCGACTCGTCCAGCCCGGACACCCTCTTCGGCACCTTCCGGATCCACCTCTTCTTCACCCTGGTCTTCGGCGGCTCGCTCGCCTCCTCCTTCTGGTTCGGGCACGACCACCCGGCGATGATCACCTGGGCCGGGCTGGCCCTGCTGATCACGGCGGCGCCCATCCTCGCCTGGCGGTACTCCCTGCGCGAGGACAGGAAGAAGAAGCGGAAGAACCCGCCCGCTTCGGGAGGCGGGCCGGGGGCGGCGCCGACGGCCGCCCACGTGCCGCAGCAGAAGCCCGGCTGGGCCCCCGAACAGACCATGCAGATCGCCCTTGGGGGACGTAAGAAATGAGCACCACCCTTCCCGTCCGGCCCAACCACCGCAGGAACCGCGCCCGGCGCATCCTCATCGGCGTGGCGGTGGTGGCGCTGGTCGCCGGGTTCAACGGGCCCGCCCTGTACCGGTACGGCTCGGCGGAGTACCACGAATACAAGATCAACAGGCCGGAGTACAAGGCCGGGAACGGCCACTGGGACTTCCTCGACATCCCGTCCGAGTACCGGATCAACGCCATCCACGCCGCCCTGCTGCACACCGGCAAGGTCCTGCTGATCGCCGGCTCCGGCAACAACCAGAAGAACTTCGACGCGAAGAAGTTCGAATCGGTCCTGTGGGACCCGAGGACGAACGAGTTCACGAAGATACCCACGCCGAAGGACATGTTCTGCGCCGGGCACACCCAACTGCCCGACGGAAAGCTGCTGGTCGCCGGCGGCACCAAGCGGTACGAGAAGCTCAAGGGCGACGTCACCAAGGCCGGCGGCCTGATGATCGTCCACAACGAGGACCCGGACAAGCCCGTCACCCTGCCCGCCGGCACCAAGTTCACCGGCAAGGAGAGCGGCAGGACCTTCGTCTCCAAGGACCCGGTCCTGGTCGACCGGGCCAAGAAGGTCTTCGACCCTGTGACCGGCAGCTTTCTGCGCACCGATGCGGGGCTCGGCCGCATCTACGTCGAGGCGGAGGAGTCCGGGAAGGCGTACGAGACGGGCACCGAGGACAACTACCGGGTGCACGGCCTCAAGGGCTCCGACAAGCGCAACGTCTACGGCATCGCGCAGAAGCTCGCCCTCGACAAGAAGGACTTCCAGGGCATCAGGGACGCCTACGAGTTCGACCCGGTCGCCGAGAAGTACATCAAGGTCGACCCGATGAACGAGGCCCGCTGGTACCCGACCCTGACGACGCTGGAGGACGGCAGGGTCCTCTCCCTCTCCGGTCTCGACGAGATCGGGCAGATCGTGCCCGGCAAGGACGAGATCTACGACCCGGAGACGAAGAAGTGGGAGTACACGGGCGTCGAACGGCGCTTCCCCACCTACCCGGCGATCTTCCTGATGGACAACGGAAAGCTCTTCTACTCCGGCTCGAACGCGGGGTACGGCCCGGCCGACATCGGCCGTGACCCCGGCATCTGGGACCTGGACGGCAACACCTTCACGAAGATCCCCGGGCTCGGCGACCCGGACAGGATGGAGACCTCGGCGACGGTCATGCTGCCGCCCGCCCAGGACCAGAGGTTCATGGTCATCGGCGGCGGCGGGGTCGGCGAATCCGAGAAGTCCAGCGAGAAGTCCCGGCTTGTCGACCTCAAGGACCCGAACCCCCGCTTCAGGGACGGCGCTTCCCTGGACAAGGGCACCCGCTACCCGAGCGCCTCCCTCCTGCCCGACGACAGCGTGCTCGTCACCGGCGGCTCCGAGGACTACCGGGGGCGCAGCGGCTCCAACATCCTCCAGGCGCGCACGTACGACCCGAAGGCAGGAACGTTCCGGCGCGTGGCGGACCCGCGGGTCGGACGCAACTACCACTCGGGCTCGGTGCTGCTGCCCGACGGCCGCGTGATGATCTTCGGCTCCGACTCGCTCTTCGCCGACGACGCCAACACCAAGCCCGGCGTCTTCGAGCAGCGCATCGAGATCTACACGCCGCCGTACCTCTACCGGGACGCGCGCCCCCGGATCACCGGCGGTCCGAAGCGGATCGAGCGGGGCGACTCGGGCACCTTCAGGAGCCCCGATGCGGGCAGGCTCACCACGGCGAAGCTGATGCGGCCGAGCGCGGTGACCCATGTGACGGACGTGGACCAGCGCTCGATCGCGCTCAAGCTGCGGAAGACGGCGAACGGCTTCACGGTGACCGTCCCGAAGAACCGGGCGCTGGTGCCGTCGGGCTGGTACCTGCTCTTCGTGACGGACGCGGAGGGGACACCGTCGGAGGGCGTGTGGGTGGAGGTGCCGTAGCACCGGCGGCGGGCTCCGCACCGGAGCCCGCCGCCGAAGCCGCCCTACTTCGTGTTGCGCGCCAGTTCCAGCGCGTACTCCGGGTACCAGTCCCCGGCCTTCGGGCCGCCCTTGCAGTCGCCGTCCGACTCCCCCGGCCGCTTCACCCACAGATACGCGTCCACCAGCGGGTCACCCGTCCTCGTCGTCGGCGGCTCCCCCAGCGCCCGCCCCGACGGGTTGCACCAGTTCTCCTTCGGATCGCCCTGCGTGTAAGGGCCGTTGCCGTTGCGGCTGGTGTCGATCACGAAGTGCTTGTTCCCGACCTTCGCCGAGAGACTGCGGCCGAAGTCCCTGCTCGCCTCCGTCGTCTGGAAGTTGGAGACGTTGACCGCGAAGCCGTCGGCCCGCTCGATGCCCGCGCGTCGGAGCGGTTCGAAGAGGGAGTCCGGCTGGGACCAGTCGGCGTTGCCCGCGTCCACGTAGACTTTGGTCGCGGGCTGCTGCTTGAGCCGCTCGACCGCGCCCTTCAGCAGGTCGTACCGCTCCTGGTGGAACTCGCCGGGCGTACAGCCGTCCACGAGGTGCAGCACGGCGTCCGGCTCCAGGACGACCGTCGCACGCCGGTCGCCGATGCCCTTGGCGACCTTGTCGACCCACTGCCGGTACGCGTTCCCGTCGGCGGCGCCGCCCCTGGAGAACTGCCCGCAGTCGCGGTGCGGGATGTTGTACAGGACCAGCAGCGCGTCCCGGCCGGCCTTCCCGGCCGCCTCCGTGAAGCCCTTCGCCTCGGCCTCCGGATCGTCCGGGCCGATCCACTCGCCGACCGGCTGCTCCGCGATCCGCCGGATCAGCCCGGCCTTCTCGTCGTCGCCGTCCTCGCGATACGCCGCGACCTGCCGCGCCGCCCTGCCGTCGGGGTTGACCCAGAACGGGGCCGTCCCCTCCGGCTGCTGGGCGCCGCCCGAAGGGCGGTCCTCACCGCCGGACGAACAGGCCGCCAGCAGCAGCGCGGCCCCCACCGCGGCCACCGCCGCAGCCGCCCCCCGGCGGGAACGCCCGACGCAACTCCCGTACATCCACTCCCCCTTGGTGCACTGGCGTGGCACGCCGTTCCCGGACAAGACCGGTCGAAAGCATCCTGTCAGATCCCGCGGGCACCCGTCAGATACGCCGACACCACCACGTTCGCCGTGTACGCCCCGGACGCACGGTCGTAAGTTCCCCCGCAGGTGATCAGCCTCAGCTCCGCCCTGCCCTGCTGCCTGACCCCGTACACCTTCTTGGCGTCGAACCGGTCCCGGCTGACGACCTGCACATCGTCGATGGTGAACTCGGCGACCGAGCCGTCCGTCCTGGTCACCCGGATCTTCTCGCCGGGCCGGGCGGTGCTGAGACCGTAGAAGACGGCCGGCCGGGTCTGTGTGTCGACGTGCCCGACGAAGAGCGCCGCGCCCTCGGCACCCGGCCGGGTGCCACTGCCGAACCAGCCCACGGACTGCGGAGTCGCGAACGGCGGCGGATCGACCGCGCCCGTCGTGTCCAGGCCGCGGGTCACGACCGGGGCCTTCACCCCGATCGAGGGGATCTCCACCGTGCTGGGCCCGGCGGGCCGCAGCGGGTCACGCGCCGGCGGCAGCGGTACACCGAGCGGCCGGCCGACCGCGGCCACGTCCCCGGTCGTCGGGGCCGCGCTGCCGCCCGGGCCTTCCGTGGCCTCACGGCCCCAGAGCCACAGCCCCAGCAGCAGGACCGCCCAGGCCACCCCCGTGAGCAACCGCCCGGAGCCCGACGCAGGGGCGCCGGAAGCCTCGTTTCCGCTGGCCACGGCGGTCAGTCCGCGTCCGCCTGGCCGACGCGGCGGCGTCGTGCGCTGCGGAACGCCACGGCCACCGCCGCCACCGCCGCGAGCACCAGCCCGATCACGGTGTGCGGAGTGCCGGGGCCCTGCTGATCGGCCTGCTTGGCCTCCTCGGACGCGAGGACCCCGGACATCCCGCCGCCACCGGCCCGTACAGGCGCGTACGGAGTGTCATCGGGGTGCGGCGCGACGTTCCCGTCCGTGTCGCCGTCATCTTCGTCGTCATCGTCGTCGCCGGAGAGATCCAGGTCCACGTCGTTGTCCTGGCCCGTCTTGCCGTTGCCGCCCCGGTCCGACCCGCCGTCCTCGCGGCCCCCGCCGCTCTTCTCGCGATCGCCACCGCTCTTTTCGCGGTCCTGGCCGCTCTTCTCGCGGTTCTGCCCCTCGTCCTTCTTCTCGTCCTTCTTCTCGTCCTTCTTCTCGTCCTTCTTCTCGTCCTTCTTCTCGCCCCGCTGCTCGTTGCCGGGCTTGCGGCTCGCTTCGGGCTCGCCGCGACCCTGGCCGCCCTCGTCACGGTCGTCGACCTGGACGACACCCGCCGCACGGTGGGCCGTGCCGTCGCAGACGACGCCGAGCGCATGCGTGCCGAGGCCGGCGCCCGATCTGATCGTCGTCTCCCCCGAGAGCGGGTTCGTCGCCGCCAGGCCACCGGACAGCGCCGCGTCCGAGACGAAGGCCCGGGACGTCACGGCAGCGCCCGTACTGCCCTCGCAGCCCGTCACCCGCAGCTGTACCTCGCCCCCGGGCTCGACGGTGCCGGGGCTGACCGTGACCTTGACCTGCCCGCTCTCTTCGGCGTGTGCGGCCCCGGCCGCGGGTGCCACGATCAGGGCACCCGCGGCCGCCGCCACCACACGGAGAGCAATGGGAACAGAACGCATTGTGAACCTCCTGGTGACAGCAGATTCACGCGGTTTGCCCGTTTCCGCATCTTGAGCAGACCCGGATGGGTCACAGCGGACGGTCCACCGAACGGATCAGATCCGGTCGACGAGGTCCGCGATCGAGTCGACGATCGTCGACGGACGGAACGGGTACCGGTCCACGTCCTTCGGCGCCGTCAGGCCCGTGAGCACCAGGAACGTCTCCATGCCCGCCTCCAGGCCGGCCAGCACATCGGTGTCCATCCGGTCCCCGATCATCGCGCTGGTCTCGGAGTGCGCCCCGATCGCGTTCAGCCCTGCCCGCATCATCAGCGGGTTCGGCTTGCCCACGAAGTACGGGTCCTTGCCGGTCGCCTTGGTGATCAGCGCCGCGACCGAGCCGGTGGCGGGCAGCGGGCCGTCCGTGGACGGGCCGGTCTCGTCCGGGTTGGTGCCGATGAACCGCGCCCCGGCGTTGATCAGCCGGATCGCCTTCGTCAGCGCCTCGAAGCTGTACGTACGGGTCTCACCGAGGACCACGTAGTCGGGCTCGTGGTCGGTGAGGACGTACCCGATGTCGTGCAGGGCGGTGGTCAGCCCCGCCTCGCCGATGACGTACGCCGTGCCGCCGGGGCGCTGGTCGTCCAGGAACTTGGCCGTGGCCAGTGCGGAGGTCCAGATGTTCTCGACAGGCACGTCCAGACCCATTCGGGCGAGTCTGGCGTGCAGGTCACGGGGGGTGTAGATGGAGTTGTTGGTGAGGACGAGGAAGGGCTTTCCCGTCTCCCGGAGCTTCTTGACGAAGGAGTCGGCGCCCGGGATCGGGACGCCCTCATGGATGAGGACACCGTCCATGTCGGTGAGCCAGGATTCGATCGGCTTGCGCTCTGCCATGAAAGCGGACTCCTGCTGTGTGCGGAGGTGCTGGTGGGGCGCCGCCACGACGATGTGCCGACGCCCCCAGCCTAATCAGGAAGCCGAGACCTTGACCCCGTCGATCACCCAGTGACGTCCCCGTGCACAGATCATGCACGGCTCACCGCAGCTACTTGATCAGACGCTGCGACGTGGTTCACGCGTGCGCCGGTCCCAGCGAAGCGGAGACGACTCGGTTCCCTGCCGGACCTGCGCGTGCTCTTTGTCACCGTGCCGCCCGCCCGGCGGGCACGGGCCTCGATTTCGATCGAGGCGATCTTGTCTGCGTGGCCGGCGAATCCACAGTGCACGCATGCGAACTCTCGGCCACAGCCGACGCGGTTCTTCGGATCCCGCACTCCGCAGGACGGGCAGGTCTGAGAGGTGCCGTGGGGCACGACCAGCCGTAGCTCGGATCCGTACTCGCGGGTCTTGTATTCCAACTGACGGCGTCGTTCCCCGGGGCAGTTGTCCAGGATGGCCCGGTTGAGGGATGCCTCCCGACGCACACAAGTGCCGGGCTGGAGCACGGTGCCCTTGGCAGCGGCGGTCATGCGGGTCACGCTCAAATCCTCGATGCCGACGAAGCCGTGGTTCTTGGCAAGATCGGTGGTCAGTTTGTGCGTGAAGTCCAGCCTGCGCCGTGCCTGGCGTGCGGCAAGTGCCGCGATCTGGGCCGCGGTCTTGCGCAGCCGCTTGCTGTATCGACCTCCGTTGCGCTTCTTCGCGTACTGGATCTGCCGCGCCTTGCGCTGCTGTAGCGCCAAGAGGCGTCGTTGCTCACCATGCGTGAGGGTGGGGGTCATCAGCCGCGGCGAGTCCTCGGTCGAGACATATGCCGCGACCGCAATGCCGAAGTCGACACCGCAACCCGGCTTGCCGTTCGACAGGGCATCCGTTGAGCCGCTGTGAATTCCACACGTCACATGCCAGCCCTGCCCATCGCGCACCAGCGTGCAATTGCGAACCGTGCCACCCAGTGCGCGAGACAGCCTGAAGCGGAGCCACCCCAGCTTCGGGACATGAGCTTCGGCCCAGTGCCGGTTCAACTTCCGTGAGCGATCGGCATTGTTCCGCGGACCACACCCATGTCCCGTCACGCTTGCGGCCGACCATCAATCGATGCTCCAGCGCCAGGTTCCACAGCGCTCGGGTGTCATGCCCCCAACCCATCAGGACCTGCTCCTGCTCCGGCGTCGGGTACGCGCGGTACTTGCGTCCTCGGTCCGCCTTCACAGCCACTCCCCCAAGATGTCCGACCATTCGAACTAACGAACTGGGGCCAGACGAGTTACGGCGTCGTGGCCCAACGCCCCGGCATTCGGTTCGATGCAGGAGCGTTGGGCTAGGGCGTGTTGCGAAAGTCCCGTCTGCGCGGCGGCGTCTGGCACGCACGCTCGCGGCGTTGTCGGTCGTCGGCGCAGCCCGCTGCGCTCTCCTTCCTCCGCCTTGCGATCGCACGCACCAGACGCCGCCGCGCCCGCCCTACGGGCGGACGACGCTACTTTCGCAACACGCCCTAGACCCGTTATCTCTAGCTGCCGGTCGCGGACTTCCACGAGTCGATGTACTTCTGGAGGTTCGTGTCGATGTCCTTCCAGTTCGGCTCGAAGACCTCGACACCCTCCAGAATCTTGGCCAGTTCGATGGCGTTGGCGTCGGTGGCCTTCACGTCGGTGCGCGCCGAGAAGCCGCCGCCGATCTCGCTGACCTGCTGCTGGGCCTGCTCGCTCAGCAGGTGGTCGAGGAGCTTCTTGCCGTTCTCGGTGTGCGGGGCACCGTTGACCAGTCCGGCGGCGTACGGGAGCGCGAACGTGGTGGGCTTGACGCCCGCCTTCGCCGGGAACCAGATGCCGAGGTTCGGCATGGACTTGGACTGGGCGAAGTTCATCTGGACGTCGCCGTTGGCGACGAGGATCTCGCCCTTGTCGACCTTGGGCGCGAGCTTGGAGGTGGAGGAGGACGGGCCGACGTTGTTGGCCTGGAGCTGCTTCAGGTAGGCCATCGCCTGCTCCTCGCCGCCGAAGTCGTGCATGGCCTTGATGACGACGGCGGTGCCGTCGCCCGCGACGCCCGGGGTCGAGTACTGGAGCTTGTCCTTGAACTTCCCGTCCAGCAGCTCCTCCCAGGTCTTCGGGGCCTCCTTCAGCTCCTTCTTGTTGTAGATGAAGGAGAAGTAGTTGTTGACGACCGAGGTCCACTTTCCGTCGCCGGACTTGTCGGCGCCGTTGACCTTGTCGGAGCCGGCCGGCTCGTAGGACTGGAGCAGCCCCTTGTTGTCGGCCTGCTGGATGAACGGCGGGAGGGTGACGAGCACGTCGGCCTGGGTGTTGCTCTTCTCGCGGGCGGCGCGCTGCACCATCTCGCCGGAGCCGCCCTCGACGTACTTGACCTTGATGCCGGTCTCCTTCTCGAAGTCCTTGAAGACCCGGTCGTACCAGCCGTCGCCGTTCTCGCCCTTGAGGCCGTCGGCGCTGTAGACGGTGACCGACTTCTCGTCGGAGGCGGAGGAGGAGCCACCGCAGGCGGTGAGGGTGGCGGCGAGGGCGAGGCTGCCGGTGATGGCGGTGGCGATCGTGGTGATCTTGTTGCGGCGCATGGCGTGGGACAACTCCTGAAGGCGTTAGTGGTACGAGGCTTTGGTGCGGATGCGGGAGACGGCGAGGAGGACGAGCAGCGTCGTGGCCATGAGGACCACGGCGACGGCGGAGCCGGTGAAGAGGGAACCGCGGTCGGTGGCGGTGAAGATCAGCACCGGCAGCGGCATCCAGTCCGGCGGGTAGAGCATCATCGTGGCGCTCAGCTCACCCATGGACAGGGCGAAGCAGAGCCCGGCGGCCGCGTTGAGCGACGGCAGCAGGAGGGGCAGTTTCACTCGCCACAGGACGTACGAGGGACGGGCGCCGAGGCTGGCGGCCGCCTGCTCGTACATGGGGTCGAGGCGCAGGATGGCCGCCGAAACCGACTGGTAGGCGAACGCCGTGACAAGGACGGTGTGCGCGAGGATCACGATCCAGCGGGTGCCGTTGAGGAGCATCGGCGGCTGGGAGAAGGCGACGAGCACGGCGAGGCCGACGACCACCGAGGGCACGGCGACCGGCAGCATGAACAGCGCGTCGAGGACCCTCTTGCCCCGCTTCTTCAGGGAGGCGGCGGCGAGGGCGGCCCAGGTGCCGATGGCGAGCGCGAGCACGCTGGCGGTGACGGCCGTGATCAGGCTGGTGGTGAGTGCCTGGAGGGACTCGCCGCGGACGGCGGACGCGTAGTGCTCGGTGGTGGGTCCCGAGGGGAACGCACCGGACCAGTTGGTGGAGAGCGACGCCGCGAGGATGACCAGCAGCGGCAGCGCGAAGAGCGGCAGGAAGAGGGCGAAGAAGAGGGCCCAGGTGGCCCACTTGCCCGTACGGCTATGCACCAGCACGCTTGCTCACCACCCGGTAGAGGCCGTAAAGGCCCACGGAGATCGCGATGTTGACGACGGCGACGACACAGGCGGCCGCGTAGTCGGATTCGAGGATCGCCTTGCTGTAGACGAGCATCGGGAGCGTCGTGACGCCCTTGGCCCCGGTGAAGAGCACGATGCCGAACTCGTTGAGGCACATGACGAGGACGAGGCTGCCGCCTGCGGCGAGTGCGGGGAGCGCCTCGGGCAGGATCACCTTGCGCACGATCCGGGCCGGGCGCGCGCCCAGCGAGGAGGCGACCTCCAGCTGGGCGGTGTCGAGCTGCGAGAACGCGGCCAGCAGGGGGCGCATCACGAAGGGCGTGAAGTAGGTGATCTCCGCGAGGAGTACGCCCCAGGGCGTCGTCAGGAAGTGGAACGGTCCACTCGATGCGCCGGTGGCGTCCGTCCACAGGCCGTTGGCCATGCCGACGGTGCCGTAGATGAACAGCAGCGCGAGCGTGATGAGGAAGGACGGGAAGGAGAGGAAGACATCGATGAACTTCGCGACCGCCTTGCCGCCGGGGAACGGTACGAACGCGATGATCAGCGCGAGCGCGAACCCGAGCACGAGACATCCGACGGTCGCCCCGACCGCCAGCCACACGGTGGTGACCAGCGCCTCCCGGAACGCCTCGGACGCGAAGACGTCGGCGTAGGCACCGGGGGCGAGGGACTCCTGGACGACGAGGGCGAGCGGGTAGAGGAAGACGAGCCCGAGCGCGGCGACGGGCGGCAGCGCCCAGACGAACGGCGGGATCCGCCGCTCCGCGGCGGCGGAGCGGACGGGCACGACGGCCGCCGGGCGCCCTTCCGTCAGCGGGCCGGCAGGACTAGCCATCGTTGACTCCCGCGGCCAGCAGCACCCCGTCCTCCGGTGCGAAGTGCACCGTGACCTCGTCCCCGAGGGACGGCGTCTCGCGGAGTTCGCGCAGGTCCGCCTTGAGACGGTGTCCGTCGACGTCGACGTACAGCCGGTGCGTCGCGCCCCGCCACTGCACCTCGGCGATCCGGCCGCGCAGCGCGTTGGGCCCGTCGCCGAGCCCGACGAGGTGCGGTCGTACGCACAGCGTGGCGGTGGCACCGGGGACGGCCTCGGTGGTGGGCACCTTCAGCTGCGTGCCGGCGAACGACACGGTGCCGGAGCCCACCGTCACCGGCAGCAGGTTCGCGTTGCCGACGAACGACGCCGTGAACTCCGTGCGCGGTCGCCGGTACAGCTCCTGGGGGGTCCCGCAGTCCTGGAGCCGCGCCTTGTCCATGACCGCGATCCGGTCGGCCAGGGTCAGCGCCTCGACCTGGTCGTGGGTGACGTACAGGATCGACACGTCCGGCAGTTCGCGGTGCAGCCGGGCCAGTTCCGCGAGCATCCCTGAGCGCAGCTGCGCGTCGAGGGCGGACAGCGGCTCGTCGAGGAGCAGCACGTTCGGCCGGATGGCGAGGGCGCGGGCGATGGCGACGCGCTGCTGCTGGCCGCCGGAGAGCTCCCGCGGGTAGCGCTTGGCGTAGGCCGCCATGCCGGTCATCTCCAGCGCCTCGGCGACGCGGCCCGGGATCTCGCTCTTCGGGGCCTTCTGGGCCTTGAGTCCGAAGGCCACGTTGTCCTCGACGCGCAGATGCGGGAAGAGGGCGTACTGCTGGACGACCATGCCGATGCCGCGCCGGTGCGGCGGCAGGGCGGTCACGTCGCGGTCGCCGATGAACACCCGTCCGGAGGCGGGCCGTACGAATCCGGCGACCGCGCGCAGGGCGGTGGTCTTGCCGGAGCCGGAGGGCCCGAGGAGGGCCATGACCTCGCCGGGTTCGACGGTGAGGTCGAGGCCGTCGAGGACGGTGTTGCCGCCGTAGGCGACGGAGACACGGTCGAAGCGGATGCCGCTGCGGCTCATATCCCGGCCTCCGCGAGCAGGGTTGGCAGCTCGGTGACGGAACCGAGCACGTGGGTGGCGCCGTTGGCCGTGAGCTGGGCCCTGTCGTGGGCGCCGGTCAGGACGCCCGCCACGACGCCGGCGCCCGAGCGCACACCGCAGACCATGTCGTAGGACGTGTCGCCGGCGACCGCGATCTGCCGCACGCCGTCCACCGCGCCCGTGCGCAGGAAGGCGGCGAGCACCATGTCGGGGTAGGGGCGGCCGCGGCCGCCCGCGTCGGC
Organism: Streptomyces sp. FIT100; assembly: GCF_024584805.1. Lineage (NCBI taxonomy): Bacteria > Bacillati > Actinomycetota > Actinomycetes > Kitasatosporales > Streptomycetaceae > Streptomyces > Streptomyces sp. FIT100. The sequence goes on from NZ_CP075715.1 coordinate 2,843,240, forward strand.
GGGGCAGAGGGTGAGGTCGGCCAGGTCCCGCCAGCCGAGCGCGTCGAGGATGGCGTCCTGGGTGACGCGGGCGAAGCCGGTGGTGAGGACGACGGTCCTGCCCTGCTCGCGGAGCGCCTCGACGGCGGCGCGGGCGCCGGGGATCTCGGCGATGAGTCCGCCGTCGACGAGTTCGCCGTACGCCTCCTCGAACGCCTTGTTGGCCGTCTGGGCCCTGGTCTCGTCGCCGAAGAGGTGGCGGAAGACGGAGATCTTGGACTCGCCCATGGTGGCGCGCACGTAGTCGAGCATGTCGGGCATCGACTCCGGTGCGGCGCCGAGGCGTTCGGCTGCGGTGGCGAAGGCCCGCTCGACGAGGCCGCCGTCGGCGACGGTCGTGCCGGCCATGTCGAGGACGACGAGGTTCAGCTTCTGCGGGTTCTGCGGGTTCTGCGGGTTCTGCAAAGTGGTCATGTGGGGTTCACCAGCCCAGTTCGTCGGCGGTCTTCTCGGCGATGGCGGGCGAGCACGTCATGCCGCGCCCGCCCGGTCCGGTCACCAGCCATACGCCGTCGCGCACCTGCTGGCGGTGGATGACGCGGGAGGTGTCGGTGCACTGCGCGTACACCCCGGCCCAGCGTCGGCGGATCTTCGGCAGCGGCCGGCCGAGGAAGCCCTCGATCACCTGCGTGAGGTGCTCGTAGGGGTCCTCGACGGTGTCGAAGGCGAAGGGGTGCTCGTACTCGTGGGTGTCGCCGATGGTCAGTCCGCCGTCGCGGCGCTGCACCATCAGCAGCTGCATCTTGTGGGCGGCGGCAGCGGGCTGCTGCGCCTGCCCGGCGTTGAGCGCGTCGAGCGCCTCGGACGCGTACGCCGGGTAGTAGCGGAAGGAGTCGGCGTCGGCGACCGAGGTCGTGAGCGGCTCGCCGAGCGGGTCGGTCTGCGCCATCTGGAGGCGTACGCGGCGGACGGGGATGTCGCCGGCGACCTCGCGGACGAGTCCACTCAGCCAGGCGCCGGTGCACAGCACGACGGCGTCGCCGCTGTGCACGTCGCCGTGGTCGTCGCGGACCGTGTTCTGGCCGATGACCTCGCGGACCTCGCGGCCGGGGAGGAAGGTGTAGCGGCCGGAGGCCAGCAGCGCCTTGCGGAGGGCGAGCTGCGCGGTGCGGGGCTCGACGGCCGCGTCCCGCTCGCAGTGCAGGGCGGAGACGAACTCACCGCGCAGGGCGGGGTTGATGGCGCGTGCCTCGTCGGCGGTGACCAGCTTGTAGCCGCGGGCGGCGGCGTCGGGCCGGGCGACGGCGGCTTCGGCGACGGCGAGTTCGAGATCGTTGCGTACGGGCGTCAGCGAGCCGATGGCGCGGAAGCCGAGCTCCGGGACCCGGGCCCCGATGCCCTCCCAGAGCTCACGCGCCCGCAGGGCGGTGTCCAGTTCCTCGCCGCCGGCTCTGCCGCTGACCCATATCTGGCCGAAGTTGCGCAGGCTCGCGCCACGGGCCTCGGCCTCCCGCTCGATCTGTACGACCTCGTGGCCGCGTTCCACTGCGTGCCAGGCGTGCATGGTTCCCACCACGCCGGCTCCTACGACGATGACTCGCATGACCGCAACGGTCCTCGGGGGCGGTGACCCGAGGGGAGATGGTCGGCAACGGGACGGTGAACGGCCTATCAAGCTTGGCCTAGACCCGTTACGTGTCCGTGATATTCATGCGGGAGGAGGCCCCGGCGGACGGGTCAGCCGGCGGGGCGGCTCATGTGCCCAGATGCGCCGAGAAACTGAAGCGGTCGCCGCGGTAGAGCGTGCGCACACGCTCCAGGGGCCGCTTGGCCGTGTCGCGCGAGACCCGGTGGATCAGCAGCATGGGCAGCGCCGGCGGGGTCCCGATGAGGAGCGCCTCGCGGGGCGTCGCGAGGACCGTCTCGATGCGCTCGTCCGCGTCGCCGAACTCGATGCCGAGCCGGTCGCGCAGGTAGGCGTAGAAGGACGAGTCGGGGTCGAATTCGGTGTCGAGCCGGGGCACGCGCGCGACCGCGACGTACGTGCTCTCCACGCCCATCCGCTCGTCGTCCGCGAGCACCACACGCTCCATGTGCCAGACGGGTTCGCCGCGCTCCAGGCCCGACTCGGCGGCGAGCCGCGGCGGGCAGGGGAAACGGTCGAGGGAGATCAGGTGACGACCGGGCGTACGTCCCTGGCGCCGGACGCCCTCGGTGTAGCTCGCGAGCGAGAGCGGCTGCTCCAGCTTGGGGCCCGCGACCACGGTGCCCCGTCCCTGGCGGCGCAGCCGGCCTTCGAGGAGCAGCTCGCGCAGCGCCTGGCGCACGGTCTCGCGCGACACCTCGAACCGTACGGCGAGGTCGCGCTCGGTCGGCAGCAGCCCGTCCTCGCCCAACTCCTCTATCAGGGCGGCCACTTGGGCCTTGACGGTGAAGTACTTGGGGATGCGGCCGTGCTCGGGGATGCCGGAACGGACGGGCGCGCCGGGGTCCAGGTCGTCCGGGTAGTTCAGATGGTCCACCGGGGGATGTTCCCAGATGTTGGTGAACGACCAGGTCAGTGCCGTCCGGTACGGAGGCGGCGGGCACCAGCGAGGAGCAGGAGTCCGGCGGCGACGAGCGCGGTCACGGCGGCGACGAGGCCGATGTCGGGCTGCGTACCGGTCGGGGCGAGCTCCTCGCCCGGGGGCCTGCTCGCGTACGGCTGTTCCTCGGAGGCGAGCAGGCGGAACCGGTAGTCGCCGGACTGGCCCACCCACTCGCCGTCCAGGCCGCGGCGCTGGACGACGGCGGCGTTGGCGACGACCGAGTCGGCGAGGGTGTCCAGGGCGGGGAAGGCGAGGCGGACGGGGATGGCGAGGGTGGCGTGGCCGGGGACGACGAAGCCGTCACCCCCGGCCCGGCTCTCACTCCCGAAGGCGCCGACGGCCTCGCCGTGGTCGGTCTGCTCGACGACGACCTGCCGCCAGGTCCCGCCCCCCGCGTCGAAGAACTCCATCCGGACCCGGGCGGGGGTGACGGCGTGGTCCCGGCCGGTGAGCACGACGACCGGGTGGACGCTCCGGCAGGGCCGGGCGGTGGTGTTGGTCAGCTCGACGGTGAACTCCCCGGGGCCGGCCCCGGCGCGGAACGCGGCGGGTCCGCCGGTGATCCTCGTGGCGATGGGGAAGCCGGAGACGCGCACGTCACCGCAGACCGGCTGCTGTGCCGCGGGGGTGGTCTTCGTGGGGGCGGTGACGGTCGCCGTGGGGGCGGGACCGACCGTGGCCCTGGGAGCGGGAGGGACAGGGGGGACAGAGGCGGCGGGCGCAGCGGCCGGTCCCGAGAGGACGGCGGAAGCGAGGGCGGCCGCCGTGACCGGGAGAGAGAGGGCCTTGCGCATACGCATGGCGCCATCAGAACCGCCCACCGCGGCCGATGCCGCACGGGAGGGGCCGAACAGCCGCCGAGCGTCCCTCCTCCCAGCGTATTTTCGCCGGCGCGCGCCGCTCGGGAGGGGCGGCGGGGCGGAGGGTGGTGCGCGGCCCGGCCTCGATGCCGCCTCGATGCCGCCTCGCCAGCGCCCCGGTGCCGCCCCGGTGCGAGCGCTGCCTCAGCGGGGGTGGGACACGTACGCCACCTCGGCCCGCCCGAACACCGGAGCGAGCAGCAGCTGCGCCGCGCCCTCGGCGACCCGGTAGGCGCCGCCCCCGGCGGGCGCGACCCTGGCCCGGGTGCGCGAGACGAGCGTGGCCCGCACGCCTCGTATGAACTCGGCCTCGGCCGCGGCGACGACGCGGCCGCCGAGCAGTACGCGGTCGATGTCGAGCAGCTCGACAAGGTTCGCCACACCGGTCCCGAGCACCCGGGTGGCCTCGTCGATGTCGCCCCTGGCGACGGCCGCCAGGCACAGCGCCTCGATGCACCCTCGCTTGCCGCACTCGCACGACGGTCCGTCGAGCTGGACGACCTGGTGGCCGAACTCCCCGGCGCCCGTGCGCACGCCCCGGTACAGCATCCCGTCGAGCACCAGCCCGGCACCTATTCCGGTGCCCAGGTGCAGATAGGCGAAGGACCCTCCGCTCCCGCGCAACAGCAGACCGAGGGCGGCGGCGTTGGTGTCCTTGTCGAGCACGACCGGCAGCCCGAGCCGGCAGGCCAGTTCGTCCCTCAGCCGGTATCCGTCCCACTCCGGGTATCCGGTGACGCGGTGCGGCACCCCGGCGGCGTGGTCGAGCGGGCCCGGCATGGCGACCCCGACGCCGAGCACCCGCCTCCCCGCCGTCTCTCCCGCGTCCGGGTCACCGCTGTCCGCCTCGCCCCCGGGCAGGGAGCCGGCCAGCAGGGTCCGCACTTCCTGCGTCGCCTGGGCGGTCACGGCGTCCGGACCCGCGCCGAGGTCGAGAGGGACGACACGGGTGGCGATCCGTGTGCCGGCGAGGTCCAGCAGGACGGCGGTCAGCTCGTCCCGGTCCAGCTGCACCCCGACCGCGTACGCCGCGGACGGCACGAGGCGCAGCACCGTCCGTGGTTTACCCCCGGTCGAGGCGCGCCGTCCCGCCTCCGTGACCAGCTCCTCGTCGCGGAGCCGGGCGGTGATCTTGCTGACGGCCTGCGGGGTGAGACCGGTGCGGTCGGCCAGTTCGAGGCGGCTGATGCCGTCCTCCCCAGCGGTGCGCAGCAGATCGAGCACCAGGGCCTCGTTGTGGTTGCGCAGCAGCGGCAGATTGACGCCGAGGGCGCCACCTCCGCCGCCCGGGGACATGGCCGCGCCGGCGCCCTCCCCCGGCGCTCCTATCGCTCTGGCCCTGTTCACCCTCACACCCCCCATTGTGCGCCCCGCTTGCACTTTGGCAACAGCGTTGCTTAAGTGGACCACATGGTGGAGCACATGACTGGCACTGGCAGTGGCGCGGGCATCGGATCCCGCCCCACCGGCCCCATCCGCGTCGGACTCGTCGGCTACGGCCTCGCGGGCTCCGTCTTCCACGCCCCGCTGATCGCGTCGACCGAGGGCCTCGTCCTCGACACCGTCGTGACGTCGAACGAGGAGCGCCGGGCCCAGGCCCGCGCCGAGTTCCCCGGCGAGGAACTGCGTTTCGCGGCCGCGCCCGACGAGCTGTGGTCCCGTGCCGACGAGCTCGACCTGATCGTCATCGCGTCGCCGAACAAGACCCATGTGCCGGTCGCGACCGCCGCCCTGGAGGCCGGTCTCGCCGTGGTCGTCGACAAGCCCATCGCCGGCACCGCCGCCGAGGCCCGCTCGCTGGCGGCCCTCGCCGAGAAGCACGGCCTGCTGCTCTCGGTCTTCCAGAACCGCCGCTGGGACAACGACTTCCTCACCCTCCAGCGGCTGATCGCGGACGGCGAGCTCGGCGACGTCCAGCGCTTCGAGTCCCGCTTCGAGCGCTGGCGCCCTCAGCTCAAGGGCGGCTGGCGCGAGTCCGGCGCCCCGGAGGAGATCGGCGGTCTCCTCTACGACCTGGGCAGCCACGTCGTCGACCAGGCCCTGGTCCTCTTCGGCCCGGCGGTCCGGGTGTACGCGGAGTCCGACGTGCGCCGCCCCGGCGCCGAGACCGATGACGACACCTTCATCGCCCTCACGCACGCGAGCGGCGTCCGCTCGCACCTGTACGTCAGCGCCACCACCGCCCAGCTCGGCCCGCGCTTCCGGGTCCTCGGCTCGGCCGCCGGCTACGTCAAGTACGGCCTCGACCCCCAGGAGGCCGCCCTGCGCGACGGCAAGCGCCCGGGTGCCGACGAGGTGTGGGGCGTCGAACCGGCCTCCCTGTGGGGCCGGGTCGGCTCGGGCGAGTCCCCGCTCACGGGCGGCGGCCGTCCCGTCGAGACGCTGCCGGGCGACTACCCGGCGTACTACGCGGCGATCGCCGCCGCCCTGCGTGACGGCACCCCGCCGCCGGTCACCGCCCGCGAGGCCGCCGCCGCCCTCGACGTCCTGGAGGCGGCCCGCCGCTCGGCCCGCGAGGGCATCACCGTGGAGCTCGACGCATGACCGCCGTCACCGCCCCCGCCGGCGCCCCGGACATCGCGACGCTCGAGGCCCAGGAGCAGCAGCTGACTCTGCCCCGCTTCACCCTCGACGACGCCTGGACGCTCGGCTCGATGCTCGTCGAGCTCGCGAACGAGCGCCGTGCGCCGGTCGCGATCGACATCCGCCGCGGCCCCCAGCAGCTCTTCCACTGCGCGCTGCCGGGCTCGACGGCCGACAACGACGCCTGGATCGACCGCAAGCGGCGCGTCGTGGAGCGGTACAGCGAGAGCTCGCTCCTCGTCGGCAGCCGTTTCCGCGCCAAGGGCACGACCTTCGAGGAGTCGTCCCGCCTCGACCCCGACCGTTACGCGGCCCACGGCGGCTCGTTCCCGGTCCGCGTCGAGGGCGCGGGCGTCATCGGCACCGTCACGGTCTCCGGCCTCCCCCAGGCCGAGGACCACGCGATGGTGGTCGAAGCGCTGACCCGCCTCCTGTCCACCTGACTTCCTGTCCACCTGACTCCGCGGAGGGGGTGAATCCCCCGCACCCCCTCCGCGGCACTCCCCAGGGCCTGCCCGAGCCGTGCGCGCCCGCGGGCCCCGCGCCCGAGCGCCAGGTGTCCAGCGCCGGGCGGCCCCGGGCCGGCGTGCCTCGGACTAGGCGTCCTTGAACTCCTGGCGCTGCCGCCCGAGTCCGTCGATCTCCAGCTCGACGACATCCCCGGACCGCAGGTACGGCTTGGGCTCGGGCCGCCCCATCGCGACGCCCGCGGGCGTACCGGTGTTGATCACATCGCCCGGGTAGAGGGTCATGAACTGGCTGACGTAGCGCACCACTTCGGCCACCGGGAAGATCTGGTCGGCAGTGGAGCCGTCCTGCTTCAGCTCACCGTTGACCCAGAGCTTCAGCGACAGCGCCTGCGGGTCGGGCACCTCGTCGCGCGTCACCAGCCAGGGGCCCAGCGGGTTGAACGTCTCGCAGTTCTTGCCCTTGTCCCAGGTGCCGCCGCGCTCTATCTGGAACTCGCGCTCCGACACGTCGTGCGCCACCGCATACCCCGCGACGTGGGCGAGCGCTGCCTCCTGCGACTCCAGATAGCGCGCGGTGCGTCCGATGACCACCGCGAGCTCCACCTCCCAGTCCGTCTTCTCGCTCCTGCGCGGCACGAGCACGGTGTCGTTCGGGCCCACCACCGTGTCCGCCGCCTTGAAGAAGACCACCGGCTCTCCCGGGGTCGCGGCCCCGGTCTCGGCGGCGTGGTCGTGGTAGTTCAGCCCGATGCACACGACCTTGCCGATGCGGGCGAGCGGCGGGCCTGCGCGCAGCCCGGCCGCATCGAGGACGGGCAGCTCCCCGGCCCCGGCGGCGGCCCGGATCCGGTCCAGTGCGGCATCGTCGGCGAGCAGGTCCCCATCGATGTCCGCCACCAGCCCGGACAGGTCCCGAAGGGTCCCGTCCGGGTCGAGCAGCGCCGGACTTTCCGCGCCCGCCGTACCGACACGCAGCAGCTTCATGGTCTTTCTCCCCTGTGGGTCGAGGTGGTCCAGGAGACGTCGGCCGATGGAGTGCGGCCATCGGAGGTTGTCGCAGTTTTGGCCGATCCTCCAAGACGGCCGACCACTCTGCAAGACCCGGTTCACACACTGGACCGTTACCCCCCGGTAGGCGTGGCGGTGGCCGGGTACAGCAACACCCGCTCCACCGCGCTCCACGTGGTGCTCGTAACGACGTACAGCGCGGCGGCGAGCGGCACTACGGCCACCGTGATCAGCGTCGCGAACGACAGCAGCGGCATCGCCTTGACCAGCACCCCCATGCCCGGCAGCTCCGCGTGCCCGGACGGCCCGGACGGCCCGGACCGAGGCGCCTCCACGAGCTGACGCCGCGTACGCACATACGTGAACGTCGCCACCGCGCCGACGATCACGAACAGCACCACGTACACGAGCCCGGCGCCCGCGCCGAGCGCGTCCGTCCACCGTCCGCCGAGCGGGGCGCCGGCCAGCGAACCGCTCACGCTGCCGCCGGCGAACAGGTGGTACAGCAGCAGGAACGCCGGCGCCTGCATCAGGCTGGGCAGAATCCCGGACAGCGGCGACACCTTCTCCTTCGCATGCAGGTCGAGGACGGCCCGCTGGAGCCGCTCCGGATTCCCGTGGTGCTTCTTGCGCAGCTCGGCGATCCGCGGCGCCAGCCGTGTCCTGGCCCGATGTCCCCGCGCCGCCGCCCGCGAGAGGGGATGGACGGCGGCTCGGACCGCCAAGGTGAGCAGGACGACGGCCGCGGCGGTGGCTGAGCCGTGGAAAGCGGGTTGGACCAGGTCGGCGAGCTGCCCGAGGAGAGCAGCAAAGAAGGACGTAACGGACGTAACAGCGGACATGGAGGCCCTCCGGGTCTCGTCGTGCCGGAAACAAACAGACATGTCGGCATGACGACCCGCGAAGGGACGAAGGAACGCAGGAAACGCCGGTCAGCTGCCCCTACGCGGCCGTCGCAGAGCAACGGCCCGGGGCTCGGGGCCTGGTGCGGCCCGAGGCGTCGGGGTCGCGCTGCGGCAGAAAGGCCGTGCGCTGCTCACGGTCGCGTATCGCGGTCCGTATTCGCGTCGGCTGGACGCGCGGGACCGACCGCGAGAGGACCACCGCGCAGGTGACGAGCGCGGCACCCACCGCGGCGGTGGCGGCGAGCGCGACCGCGGTGGACAGGCCGATCCCCTCGGCCATGAACACCTCGACGAGGACGATGAAGAGCAGCAGCGCGAGCGGCCGCAGCATCCGCCGCGAACTTCCCGTCATACCTGCCCCCCTTCACTGTCCGTGCGGGCGCGACGAACCCTCATTCGTTATACACGAGCGAAATCGCGCACGGGTTCCCCTGTGGATAACCCGCACGCGGCCGGCCCGCCCGGCCCGCCGGCGCACCAGGCTCACCCGGCACGACACCAGCACGGGCACGGGCACCCAGCACGACTCACGGCCTGGACGCTTCCACTACGAGGGGTTCCAGCAGTCTCCGCGGCGCCAGCAGCGCACGACTGACCGGGTCGGACGGTTCCGGGTCAAGACCGGGCCCCGGCGTCATCTCGACGTCCGCCGGTGCCACACCGACCCCGCAGGCAGGGCATTCGCCGTACGCCCCCAGTTCCGTACCGCATGCCGCGTGCCGGAAGACCCGCACGGCGAGGGCGCCCGGGAGGCCGCGCCCCCACAGCCCGAGCGAGCGCAGCGTCGGCCAGAGCTCCAGGCCGCGCTCGGTCAGGACGTACTCGTCGCGCGGCGGGGACTCCTGGTACCGCCGCTTCTCCAGCACTCCGGCGCGGATGAGGGCCTGGAGCCGCCCGGCGAGCACGGCGCGCGGCGCGCCGAGATGCACCAGGAAGTCGTTGTAGCGGCGCACGCCGTAGAACGCGTCGCGCACGACGAGGAGAGTCCACCGCTCGCCGATCACTTCGAGCGCGCGGGCGATGGAGCACTGCTGCGCCGCGTAGTCCTTTCCCAGAGCCATGGCACCAGCCTATCCGTCTTCGGTTCAATGACCGAACCAGGTTCAATGAACGAACCAAGTGTGCTACCGTCGCAACAGTAGCGCAAGGTTCATTCACCGAACCCACAACACTCCCCATCCGCATCCGCCATTCGACGCGAGGAACCCATGGCCCACCCGGCATCGCGGCCGCCCGTACGCACCGCGCCCCAGCGTTCCCCGGAGCGGCCCACCACAGCCCACGCCCCGCACCCCGCCCCCGCCCGACCCGGCGCGACCCTCGCCGTGACCAGCGCGGCGACCGCCGTCGCGCTGATGAACTACACCGCGCCGATGCTCACGCTCCCCGCCACGGCCGCGGCCTTCGGAACCCCGCCCTCTGCCCAGGCGTGGCTGCTCAACGGCACCCCGCTCGGCCTCGCGGCCGTCCTCCTCGTCGCCGGCAGCCTCGCCGACGACTACGGCCGCCGCCGCATCTTCATCGCGGGCACCCTCGCGCTCGGCGTCACGACCGGCCTCGGCGCCTTCGCCGGCTCGACCCTGGTCTTCACCCTCGCCCGCATCACCCAGGGCGCGGCCAGCGCGGCGATCCTCGCGAGCAGCCTCGGCCTCCTCGTCCACGCGTTCCCCGCCGGGACGGCGCGGATCAGGGCGACGGGGGTGTGGGGCGCGTTCGTCAGCGCCGGAATCGCCGCGGGTCCACTGCTCGCGGGAGCGCTCGGCACGGTCGACTGGCGGCTTGCGTATGCCGCGCTCGCCGTCGCCGCCCTCGTCACCGGCGCCTTCGCCTTCCGTACGCTCACCGAGTCCCGCGCCCCACGCGGCGGCCGCCCCGATCTGCCGGGCGCGCTGACCCTCGGGCTCTCCCTGACGGCGCTGCTCACGGCGCTGACCCTCGGCCGCGACGGCTGGCTGCGCGCGCCCGTCGGCGTACTGGCCGCCGCGTCCGTGGTCCTGCTCGCCGCCTTCGTCCTCATCGAGCGCCGCACCGCGACCCCGATGATCGACCTCGGTCTCTTCCGCCGCCCGCTCTTCCTGTCCGCCTCGTCGGGCGCCCTCTTCACCGGCCTCGCCGTGATCGGCCTGTTCAGCTATCTGCCGGCGATGCTGCAGCGGGCGACGGGGATCTCCCCGCTTGGCGCCGCGTGGCTGTTCCTGCTCTGGTCGGGTACGGCGTTCCTGGTCGCCCTCCAGGCGAAGCGGCTGGAGGGCCGGGTCACCGCCCGCCATCAGCTGGTCCTGGGCTTCGTGTTCTCGGCGGCCGGTGTGCTCGCGATGCTCGGCACGCTCTCGCCGGGCGGCGACCGGAGCGGCTGGGCCCAGCTGCTGCCGGGCCTCGCCGTGGCCGGTGTGGGCAGCGGCCTGCTGAATGCCGCCCTGCCCCGCCTCTCCGTCGAGTCCGTACCGCCGGAGCGTGCGGCGATGGGCTCGGGCGCCAACAACACGGCCCGCTACATCGGTTCGGCCACGGGCGTGGCGCTGACGATCGCGGTGGCGACGGCGGGTGCGGACACGGCGCTCGTCGTGTCCGCGGGGATGTCCCTGCTGGGCGCGGTGGCCGTCCTGGCGTTCAGAGACGGCCACCGCGCCGCCGCGTAGCCCGGCCGTCGCACCGCCGGAAGGAGCAACAGCCGCTCGGCGGAGGCGGCCGTGCCGCCGGTCCGCCGATCCGCTGTGCAGAGCCGCCGGACCGGGTCCTCCCCCCGCCGTGCACGTACGCGCGTTCCGCCGCGCGCATCGTCAGACGATGCGCGCGTCAAGCGATGCACACGTCAAGCGATGCACACGTCAAGCGATGCGCGCGTCAGGCCATGCGCGCGTCAGACGATACGCGCGGCGGAGACGGGCCGCTGCGCGACCGTGTACGTACCGGACGAGCCGGTGTTGACGCTGAAGCGGTACCGCGAGAACTCGCCCGTGGCGTCGGACGCGTAGAACATCATGTGGCCGATGCCGACACCCGTGAAGTTCTCGCCGACGACATCGCTGACCATCCGCGTGTCCGGATACTGCGCATACGTGGACAGTCCGTAGACGCCGTGCGGGTCGGACGTGCTGTCGATGATCTCGACGGCGTACTGGGTCTCGCCCGCGAAGTTCATCGACCCCGTGAAGACCCCCTTGACCTGCCGGACCATCACGATGTGACCCGTGTTCTTCGCATCGGTCCCGTTGTAGTGCACGGAGATGAGATCACCGGGCCGCAGGTCGGCCACCTTCCGGATGGACTTGAAACGGGGGCCCGCTCCGGCCTTGAAGCCGTCGTGGTAGTCGGCGGCCTCCGGACCGCTGTCGTGGAAGTGCGTGGAGAAATACGCGTCCGTGGCCCAGGAATGGCTCTGCTTGAGTACCCGGGTGATGAACGACGAGCAGCGCGCCCGCGCGACCCAGCTCGCCGGGTCGGACGGCTGCCCCCAGACGACCGACGGGGTTTCGCCGACCAGGTAGTTGTTGTTGTACCGGGCCTTGCGCCCGCTCACGATCTCCATCTCCTCGCCCGTCAGCACCCGGTCGTACGCGCGCACATCGCCGATCGACCCGTTGAACCGGTTCACAGGCGCACTGTCGAACCTCGCCCGGCCGATGTTGAACCCCTGCGTCGCGGCCCACGACACCGTCGTGGCGGCGCTCCCCGCCAGCGCACCGTCGACGTAGAGACGGATCTCCGCGCCGTCCCACACACCCGCCAGATGCGTCCACACACCCTTGGCGGCAGCGGTCGTGGCGACGGCCGACACCTTGACGGTCTGCGCCTCGTCACGGACCTTGAACGCCCATGTCTGCACGGCCGGTTCGTACTGGAGCAGGAAGCGGCTGCACATCGCACCGTCCTGGCTCACCGCCGTGTACATGTTGGCCAGGTCCGCCCCGCCCGTGGCCGCGTCGGAAAGCCGTACCCACGCCGAGACCGTGAACGGCGCCGTCGTGTCCAGCACGGAAGCGGTCGCCGCGTACGCCCCGGACGTGCCGTCGAAGCTCAGCTCCCCGCCGGCCCGCAGTGCCGTCCAGCTGGCGGCCGGGCCCGGCGTGACGGGCCGCTCCGACCCGGACCGGTCCGCGCCCTTGGCCTCGCCATCCAGCGGCCAGTGGCCGGCCAGCCCGTCCGGCAGATAGCCGGCGGCCAGCAGCCGCTGGTACTGCACCATCTGCTCCGCCTGCAGCAGATGCGGGGCGGTGAGCGGCGTGAACGGGGTGTTCAGCACCTCCCCCGCCGTCGCCGCCTCCGCGCTCCCCGCGGCCCCCGCGACACCTGTCAGCGCCCCCGCTCCGATGAAAACCGCCCCACCCAACAGACCACGTCTGCTCACCATTTCTCGCTCCATCACAAGACCAGCCAAAAGGGTCGGCAGAGCTTAAGACGCCCAGGTCGGCGCTCCCCTCACCGGGGTCGCATCGAGGACTCACCGGGGGCGCATCGAGGCGAGCTTCCCCCACACCACGAGCCGGTACTTCGACGTGTACTCGGGCGTGCACGTGGTGAGCGTCAGGTAGTAGCCGGGCTCGCTGTACCCGTACCCCGGCTTCACCGCGCTCCGCGGCACGGCGGCGATCACCCCGCCGTCGCGGGCTGAGGTCTGCGGCAGCGCCCGGTCCACGAGATAGGTGAAAACGGCCTCCCGTGTCTCGACCACGATCTTGTCGCCGCGGCGGAGCCGGTTGATGTACCGGAACGGTTCACCGTGCGTGTTGCGGTGCCCGGCGACCGCGAAGTTCCCGGCCTGCCCGGGCTGCGCGGTGCGCGGATAGTGCCCGACGTACCCCTTGTCCAGTACGCCCCGTTTCGCAATTCCCTGGGCCACGGGTGCGACGACGCCGATGCGGGGGATGCGGAGGACGGCGTACGCCTGGTCCCAGCGGGGGGCGGTGCGGCCGGCGGAGGAACCCCGGGGCGGGGCAGCGCTCTCCTGCGCGGCCTCAGAGCCATCGGGAACCTCAGGAACCTCAAGGCCGCCGACACCACTCTCGCCGGTCGCCTCTCCCTCTCCCTCTCCCTCGTCCTCCCCGCCCCACTCCTGCTCCAGGGCCTGCACCTGCTGCTTGGCATCGGCCTTGGCCTGCTGGTTGGTCCACCACAGCTGATGCACGACGAGCAGCAGCACGACGACCCCCAGGGTCACCGCAAGCTCGGCGGTCACCCACAACCCGCGTACGAGCGCGACGCGACGGCGGACTCCCCGCCGGCCTCCCCGCCGCTGCACGACCACGGGTACCCGATCCCGCGTCCGCTCGCGCAGCCGCTCCTGTAACCGATGCCGTATTCGCTCCCGTATCCGCTCGCGCACGGCCCGCACGATAAGGCCGGCCTCTCCAACTCACCAGGCCCCTGCGCGGCCCCGTACAGCAGTACGGTGTGCTGCATGCGCCCCGACACGCCTGCCGACCACACCGCCGAAGCCGAGCGCCTGCTGCGCACCGCGGAGCAGTACCCGGAGGACCGTGAACCGCTGCTGCTCCAGGCCGCGGCCCATCTGGAACTCGCGGGCGACCGTGCCCGCGCGACCGGCCTGTACGACCGCCTCATCGCCGACGCCCCCGAGAGCCCTCATCTGATCAAGGCGCTGCAGGCGGCGAACCTGTGGGAGTACGGCCACGAGGCCGAGGCCCGCGCGCTCATCGACGGCATCCGCGCGGCCGGCCCGTCCGACGCGGCCCCCTGGGAGATCGTCGCCGAGACCCTTGAGGCCCACGACGAGCTCGACGCCGCCCACGACACCTTCACCACGGCCGTCACCCGCCTCGTCGACCCCGACGAGGAGATCCCCTACGCCGCCCAGACCCTCCTCAGCGGCCGCCACCGCGTCCGCCGTCTCCTGGCCCTCCCCCACGACTCCTGGGACGCCCTGGCCGACCGCCTCCACACGGCCGCCGTCCCCCTCGACGAGCTCCACGACCCCAAGCGCCTGTGGTCCCTCGGCTCCTCCGACCCCACGGAACTCCGCGCCGAAATCGCCCGCCTCCGCACCGAGCTGGGCACCTACCGCGCGGCCCTCTCCCGCCCCTTCCCGGTGGCGGTCCTGCACTGGACCACCCCCGAGCTCACCGAACTCCTCGCCGCGTACCCCTCCCTCTCCACGGAGTACCCGACCCACGAGACCCACCTCACGGCCATCGAGTCCGCCCTCCGCGACCTCGCCTCCACCGGCACCGGCAACCTGGGCATCGTCACGGGCACGGTCCCCTCCTACGAGGCTTTCGCCGCCTCCGAGGCCACCTCCCCCTCCGACCCGGGCCTGCTCCCCCAGTACGCGACAACCCTCGCGGCCCGCGGCAAGGCGGTCCCGTGGCCCCCGGCGAAGGGGGCACCGTGCTGGTGCGGGTCGGGGACGGCGTACCGGGACTGTCATGGGGCGGGGCGGGACTGACGGCCAGCCAGTTCCTGAAGTGCCATCTTTATGCCACCGTGATCGATGACGATCACTTGGGGTCCTAACATGACCTGATGGCGGCAGAACGAACCATTGGACACATAGACGGCGTCATACCGGGCGAGGTATTCCATCGGCGCGCCGATGTCTTTGCGGCAAAGCTTCACGGCGACATGGTGCGCGGCATCTCCAAGTACAGCGACAAGGACGGGCGCACAGTCGGGGACGCCATCGTTCTCAATGGTGGGTATGAGGACGATGACGACCGCTGGACGCGGATCCGTTATACAGGAGCATCACCTGAGGCGGAGCGCGAGCGTGCGACTAGTCGAGTACTTAAGGACCAGAGCTGGGAGTACGAGGATAACGCCGCCCTGAAGCTGAGCTTTGAGCGGAAATACTCGGTTCGAATTATCCGTGGCCCCAAGGGCGATCGACGGTACTCACTCCGCGACGATTACAGGTACGACGGGTTGTACGTGATCACAGCTATCCGGACTGCCGTGTCCAAGACGCCGGCACCGGATGGCTCACAGATCAAGATCTGTCAGTTCGACCTTGAGCGGTTGCCGGATACCCAGCAAGAGCTAACCGAGGTCGAACAGCACGTTGCTGAGATGCTCGAGTTCGACACGGCAGAGAAGTTCCCCGAGACGCGAACCACGCAGGTGCAGCGCCTGGTTCGAGACGCCGCTGCCGCGCGGCGGATCAAGGACCTCTACGAGGGCCAGTGCCAGGTGTGCCGAACACGCCTTGTCGGAGGGGACGGGCGAACCTACAGCGAAGGAGCGCACGTCCGTCCGCTCGGAAAACCCCACGATGGCCCCGATGTTGAACGGAACATCCTCTGCCTGTGCCCTAACTGCCATGTAAGGCTGGACACCGGGGCGATTTCCATCGCCGAGGACTGGACCGTCATCGATCGCTCGACCGATTCCGCGACTGTCACACCACGCAAACTCTGGGTAAAGAAGCAGCATGGGTTGCATCCTGACCATCTCAGCTACCACCTCAATTGGTGGAACAGAGAATTGAGCGGCCAGTAGGCGTGTGCGCCGCTCTCAGCATAGAGTCTGAGGACCGTCCGAGAATCTCGCCCTGCGGTCTGGGCCCGGTGGCATGATCAAGGGTGTGACCAGTGAATGCACCCCGCCCGGCGCCAAGCGGCGCGTCCTGTTCGATGTCGATGGCACGTTGATCGACGCGGTGGACAACCAGCGGCGGGTCTGGCACGCATGGGCCAGGCGGTTCGGGCACGACCCCGATGAGGTCTATCGGGTGGCGCTGCGGACGAGGCCGATGGAGACCTTCGCGGAGGTCGTTCCGGGCCGCGATCCGGGCGAGTGTCTGGCGGTGTTGCACGAGCTGGAGGACGAGGACGTCCGGTCCGGTGTCTATGCGGCGTTCGACGGGGCTGCGGAGCTTCTGTCCGGGCTGCCGCAGGGGTCGTGGGCGTTGGTGACGTCGAACTATGAGCACCGGGTGCGGGGACGGTTCGAGCGGACCGGTTTGCCCGCTCCGGGGCTGGTGGTGGACGCCGCCGCGGTCGACGAGGGCAAGCCGTCTCCCATGCCCTACCTCCGGGCCGCCGCGCTGCTCGGTGTGGAGCCGCGCGAGTGTCTGGTCATCGAGGACGCGCCGTCGGGGGTGCAGTCCGGACTGCGTGCCGGAATGACGGTGTGGGGGGTCAACGCTCCTGCTGCGGTCAGCGGTGTACACCGCCATTTCGGGAGCCTGCGCGAGGCTGTGCAGGACATTCTCGCCTTCGCGTCGAGGTGACGGCGTCACCCTGTGCGGTGGTGGGTCCCTGGGGGCGGTCGTAGCGTCGATACAGGAGCAACGTTGAGTGGAGGTCGGCTGAGCCGCCCCGCGCGTGCCGCAGAGCCGCAGATCGCGCCGCGCGGCGGGTAGGTGTACTCGACGAGACAGCTGGGAGCAGATATGCAGAGACACAAGCTGAGGACAGCGGGGCTGTTTTATGTCGCCATGTCGCTCGCAGTAGCCGCCGTACCGGCGTCCGCATCCGCGTCCGCCTCCTCTTCCGCTTCCGTACCTGCTTCCGCGCCGCCTTCCGCGGCTGCGCAGCCGCGCGCCGGCGTCGTGGTCATCGACTGCTTCTCGAAGCCGCAGGTGCGTCCCGAGAAGTACCTGATCGCCTGCGGGGACGGCAACAGCGGCCTCACCGAGCTCAAGTGGAGGGACTGGGGGCGCAGTGTCGCCAGGGGCTCGGGGCTGAACGTGGTGAACGACTGCAAGCCCAACTGCGCGGCCGGCAAGTTCCACTCCTACCCGGTGGAGGTCGCGTTCGAGCGGCCGGCGCCGTGGCCGAAGAATCCTGAGCAGCGGCGTTACACGCACCTGCGCCTCGTCTTCAAGGACAAGAAGCCCGAGCATCTCGAGCAGGACGTGACCTACCGGCTGTGGCCCTGACGGTCCGACCGCGACGCGTCGCCCCCGGTCCCCGGCCGGGGGCTCGTACGATCAGGCCCCATGGTGCGCAAGCGCGTGGTCGTGACGGGGCTGGTCCAGGGCGTGTACTACCGGGACACGTGCAGGCGCGTGGCCCGGGAGTACGGGGTGGCCGGGTGGGTGCGGAACCTCGCCGACGGGAGCGTGGAGGCGGTGTTCGAGGGGGAGCCGGACGGCGTCGAGACGCTGGTGCGGTGGGCGGGTCAGGGGCCGCCGACCGCCGTGGTGCGTGAGGTCGAGGTGCGGGAGGAGGAGCCCGAGGGGCTCGAAGGCTTCGAGGTACGAAGCACCGCGGCAACGTAAGGCCATCAGGCCCGTGAGGCCTGTGAGGCCCGTCAGGCCCGTCAGGCCCGTCAGGCCATGAGAAGTGGGGACCGGGCGCGGGCCCGGCCCCCAAGGGCGGTGCGGTGCGGCATCACATGGCGATGTCGGCCGGTTTGTGGGTGTGGCCCTCGACGTCGGCCGCGGCGCGGTCGACGAGTTCATGGGCCAGGTTCGAACACGCTCGGGCGGCGGCGAGTTCCTCGCCTATCTTGGCGTCCGGGGTGTCGCCCGGGCTGCGCCTTGCGATTCCCTTCCCCTCGACGCCGGGAGCGTCCGGGCCGCTCAGGGACGCCGTGCAGGCGGTACGGGTCCCGTCTTCCTCGAACGACAAGTCGATGTTCCAGTGCTGCGTCATGACGGATCACCTTCGCCGTACGGTTCCGTCAGCCCCGGCGCGCGGGGCGTGGGTGGGGTGGTTGCTATCTGCCGGGCTGTGCCTGTTCCACCAGGTCCTTGAAGTGGTGGAGATCCTCCCGGACGGTCCGTTCGATGGCGGAGGACTGGGCAAACCCCTTGGGGCCCCCGAAGGCGTCATGTGCCTCGCTGGGGTCGTATTCCATGCGGACCTGCACCCTGGTGTGGCTCGCGTCGATCGGGAGGAGCGAGACGGAGCCGCTGAGGTGCGGGGTGTCCGTGGTCCTCCACGTCATGGTCTCGTTGGGCCGGAGATCATCGGTGCTGGCGTCGATTCCGCGTACGGTGCCGCCCCTGGTCTCCAGGTCCATATGGAGGCCCGACGCACCCTCGCGCCGGGCTTCGCGGACTCCTCCGACGAAACGTGGATAGTCCTCGACCTGGTGCAGGTGGTCCCAGACCACGTCACCGGGTGCCGTGATGTCGATCTGTTCTTCGAGATTGGGCATGGCGGTCTCCCTGCTGCCTGTCTCTGTTTCCAGGGTGCGTTCCGCGGCGCTTCACCGCAACGGATCCGGACCGACCACGACCTAGACACACACTGTGCACATTGTCATCACAAATGAACGACTTCCGGACTTCCGAGCCCTTCGCCGCCGGGGGCCTGCCACCATCGGCTCCCTCTTGAACGGCGCGATTCCCAAGGGGGCCCCGTGAGAAGGAGATTGCTCGTCGAGACGCGCACGCGCACGGTGGGTGCGGTGGGTGCGGTGGGTGCGCTGGGCGCGGTGCTGATCATGGCGCTCGCGGGATGCGGGACCGGCGACGGCGGTACGGCCGATGGGGACACCAAGGCGGTGGCCGGGAGCAGCTCGCCGACGCCCGCGTCCGCGTCTCCGTCCCCGTCCGCACCCCCTCCGGCGCCCGCGTGGACGCTTCGGCTCGTCGACGACGAGGAAGCGGCCGACGCCGGGAAGCGGCTGGTCGTCGACGTACTGGCCAATGACACCGCGACCGGGGGCGCGGGATCCGGGGCGGGCGCGTCCGCACAGCCCCTGACCAGCGCGCTTCTGGCCACGGACTACAACCTCACCGTCGACACCGCTCCGGCGCACGGCACCGCCGAGATCGACGGCGGCGGACGGATCGCGTACACGCCGGAGAGCGGGTACGACGGCGAGGACGAGTTCACGTACCGGGTGAGCCCGGACGACCCGGAGGTGGCGGGCGGCACCGCCGTCGTACGGATCACGGTGACCGCGCCCGCACCCGCATCCGCCGCTCCCGAGCCCCCCGCCGGCGTCCACTACCGGAACTGCGACGCCGTCCGCGCGGCCGGGGCGGCTCCGCTGCACCGCGGGGACCCGGGGTACGGCGGACACCTCGACCGTGACGGGGACGGGGTGGCATGCGAGCCCTCCAGCGGCGGGTCCAGCGGGTCCGGCGGGTCCGGGAGCAGCAGCGGCTCCGGGGGCGGCGGAGGCAGTACGTACTACGAGAACTGCGCCGCGGCCCGCGCCGCCGGAGCCGCGCCCGTACGCCTCGGTGACCCCGGATACGGGCGGCACCTCGATCGCGACGGCGACGGCGTCGCCTGCGAGTGAGAGGCGGGGACGGGGGCCGGCGTCAGGGGTGCCCGAGGAGTCTCAGGGAGCCTTCTGGATCAGCTGTCCGTCGGCTCCGATCACGAACCACTCGCCGTCGAGCCCCTGGCCGTTGACGTCGCCGGGCGACGCGTCGCCCACGTAGTAGTGGAGCGGCCGGCCCCCGTACGCGGCCTGCTCGGCACCCTCGCGCCTGCTGGTCCGTGTCAACAGCGAGGCGTTCACGCCGCTGCCGGCCCGGACGGCCTGGGCGGGGGTGAGGGCCGGCCAGACCGCGGTGCAGTCGGCGCCGCAGGCGCTTGCGGCACCGGGCTTGTCCCTGGTGAATCCGTACAGCGTGCGGCCGGAGTCGTCGACGAGGATCCGGCCGAACGGAGAGTCCGCGACCTCGACGGATGCGGCCGTCGCGGGAGACGTCGCGGCGGGCCCGGACGGCCCGCCGCCCGGCTCCGGCTCCGGTCCGCCGCAGGCGGTCAGCACCAGAAGCGCGAGTACCGCAGCCGCAGCCGCAGCCGGTGCCGAGAGAAGCGTGGTCGTGGTGCCCGTACGTGGACGAATGCTGCGCATGGTGATCCCCCCGTGTGATGTGCGGGTACGCCGGCCCCCAACGCAAGGACGAGAATGCCGCACCCTCGGTTTCCGCGCGCCGCGGGCAGCGGCAATCACCGCGGCTACCGGGGGAGTTGGCCCACGCACCTGCACCCGCCGCCCGCCCTGCGCCGCCGCTCGCCTAGGCTCGACGGGCAACAGGCACGGACATGCACGACAGGCGCCGACACGCGCCGCGCACGAAAGGCGGCACACCATGGCCGGCACAGCCAGCAGGATTCCGGCGGGCGCGGTCGCGGCGGGCGGCCTCATCGGGGGCTACGGAATCGCCCGCTGGACCGGGAAGCGTCCGCTCGGCGGCGTCGCCCTTGCCGCCGCGGGGGCGGTCGCGGCCCGGCAGTGGCGGCAGGACGCCGGCGGGAGGGCCGTGGCCGGGTTGAGCGCCGCGTACGTCGCCGCCTTCGCCGGATCGCATCCGCTGGCCAGGAAGCTGGGGGCCTGGCCGGCCGTCTTCACCGTGGCCGGCGGTGTGGCGCTCGCTTCATGGGCGGTCCATCGCGCCGTGCGCTGAACGCACGCGAAGTCCCGTACGTATCAAGAGGCAACTCCCCCTTGGAGCTGGGCGCGGAGCCGGACAGCAGGGTCCGGTACCGCGCCCAGCGCATGCGGCGAGCATGCTCCGCGGCAGGCTTGCGCCGGTCAGCACGTGCCGCCCCGTATGTGCCGGTCAGCACGTGCCGCCCCGTATGTGCCGGTCAGCACGTGCTCACCGGGATGTGCCGGTCAGCCCGTCCCGGTCAGCGTGCCCGTCATGCCCCCAGCGCGTGCGCCACCGTGTAGATCACCAGGCCGGCCAGCGCGCCGACCACCGTGCCGTTGATCCGGATGAACTGCAGGTCACGGCCGATATGCGCCTCGATCTTGCGGGACGTGTGCTCGGCGTCCCAGCCTGCGACGGTGTCGCTGATCAGGGATGTGATCTCCGTGCGGTACGTCGTCACCACGTACACCGCGGCCTCCTCGACCCAGCCCTCCAGCTTCTGCTGGAGCCGGCCGTCCGTCGCGAGCCGCGCACCGAACGACATCAGCGAGGCGCGGGCGCGCAGCCGCAGCTCGCTGCGCTCGTCCTCGGCCGCCGAGATGATCATGGTGCGTACGGAGGCCCAGGCGGAGGCGATGATGTCCTGGACCTCGGGGCGGGCCAGCACGTCCGACTTCATGCGCTCGACGCGCGCCCGGGTGTCCGTGTCGGACTGGAGGTCGGCGGCGAAGTCGGCGAGGAATCGGTCGAGGGCGCCGCGCGCGGGGTGGTTGGGCGCGTCCCGCATCTCGGTGACGAAGCGGAGCAGCTCCCTGTAGACCCGCTCGCCGACCTTGCGGTCGACGAAGCGGGGGGTCCAGCCGGGGGCCCCGCCCTGGACCGCGTCCATGACCGAGTCGCCGTGCAGGACGAGCCAGTCGTGGGCGCGGGCGCAGATCAGGTCGACGGCGCGGTGGTGGGCGCCGTCGGCGACGACCTTGTCCAGCGTCTTCCCTATCCCGGGGGCGATCTCGGCGGCCTCGGCGCGGCGGGTGATGGCCTCCCCGACCACGGCCTGGACGTCGGAGTCGCGCAGGACGGTGAGCGCGCCGCGCAGGGCGGTGGACAGCTCGGCGGTGACACGGTCGGCGTGCGCGGGCTCGGCGAGCCAGGCGCCGAGCCGGCCGCCGAGCTGGAGGGAGCCCAGCCGGGCCCGTACGACGTCGCCGGAGAGGAAGTTCTCGCCGACGAAGGAGCCGAGCGAGGTGCCGAGCTGGTCCTTCTTGGTGGGGATGATCGCGGTGTGCGGGATGGGGATGCCGAGGGGGTGCTTGAAGAGCGCCGTGACGGCGAACCAGTCGGCCAGCGCGCCGACCATGCCGGCCTCGGCCGCCGCGGCCACGTAACCGGGCCAGCCGTCGATGCCGGAGTTCTTCGCCCAGGTGGCGAGCACGAAGATCAGCGCGACGAGGAGGAGCAGTCCGGTGGCGGTGGCCTTCATACGGCGCACTCCGCGGCGTTTCTCCTCGTCGGCGGCGGTGTACGCGAAGGAGGGCAGGGAGCCGGTGCGCGAACGCGTACGGGCCCCTGCCGCGGCGGCACCGGAGTCCGCGCCTGTCCCGGAGCCCGCGCCGGCGGTCCCGGAGCCGTTGTCCGCCCCGGTCCCGGCGCGGCCGTCCGTACCGTTCGCCGCCTGCTTCGCCGCCTGTTTCTCCGCCGTGGCGTCCGGTTTCGTGAGGTCAGTACGTTCCATCCGCTCCACCCGTCCGTGTACGCATCGTCCCTTCCCTACCTGAGGTACTCCCGGGACGCACGCCGAGTTCCCCTCACTACTCCAGCTCGCGCCGTCTCGCCTCCTTCAGTCGCCGCTTGTCGGCCTTGCGGAGCTTGCGCTCGACACCGACACCCCCCATCAGGGCGAAACCGGTGATCGTCACGCGCGGCGAGCCAGGTGAGGGCCTGGTGCCGTCCCCGCCCGCCTCGCCGAATCCGCCCATGAAGCCGAAGCCCTGCACATCGACGTCCAGGTCCGGTGGGACGGTGACCTGGATGCCGCCCATGAGTGTGAAGCAGCGGATGACGACCTCGCGGTCCTCGAAGTTCGCGTCGCGCAGATCGATCTCGCCGCCCGCCTGGATCACGACCGCCGTGAACCGCCGGCCGACGGTCCAGCCCCCCTTGCGGCCGAAGCCGCCCCAGAAGGCGAAGGCGCCCCTCGACGTCGCGGGCCTTCCGATACGGCCCGACCAGTCCCCCGCGCCGCTCGCGGGCTCCGCGGCCGGGAGCGGCCGGTCCGAGGCGCTGCCGCCGGGCGCCGGGAGGTCCCGTACGAGCGGCTCCAGCTCTCCGTGCGTACGTGCCTTGTACGCCGCGTCCAGCCGTTCACCGAACTCCTCCATGTCGAGGCGGCCCTCGGCCACGGCATCGCGCAGGCGCTCGGCTATCCGCTCCCGCTCGGCATCGGATGCGCGCATCTCCGGAAGGTCGCTCGTCATACGAGCAGCGTAGTCAACGGACGTGGCGCCGGGCCCGGTCTCCCACCGACCAGCCCGGCCCCGCGACAGCCGCGGAAGCTCAGCCCAGCCCCCGGACGGTCTCCCGGACGCGCTCCCTGAGCGCGTCCGGGAGCGGAGCGTAGCCCTGTGCGGCGACGGACTGCTGCGCCGGCTTGCTCACCGCGTACGACAGGAATGCCCGGAGCGTCTTCAGGCCGGCGGGATCGTTGCCCTTGTCGCAGACGACGCCGTAGCTGACGGACGCGAGCGGGTACGCGCCCGGGGCTCGGGTGGTCAGGTCGAGGGCGAGCGACAGGTCGCCGCCGGCGCCGACGACCCGGGCGGAGGCCAGGGCCTTCGTGGCGCCGGCCGCGTCCGCGGCCACGGGCCGGTCCGCTCCGGTGTCCAGCAGTACGGTGTCGAGCTCGGCCGCACCGGCGAGGTCGGCATAGCCGAGGGAGCCGGCCGTCGCCCCCACTTGCTCGCGGAGACGGGCGTTCCCGGAGACCGCCTGGCCGCTGGGGACCGGCCACTCGGTCCCGGCCTCGTGGGGCCACTCGCCGGACACCGACTTCAGGTAGTTCGTGAACACCCGCGTGGTGTTGGTCGCGTCCGAGCGGTGGATGGCCTGTACGGAGAGGGACGGGAGCGGCACCCCGGGGTTGAGCTCCTTGATCGCGGCGTCGTCCCAGCGGCTGATCCTGCCGTCGAAGATCTTCGCGAGAGTGGGCGCGTCCAGTACCAGGTCGCTGACCCCGGGCAGGTTGTACGCGACGGCCACGGGCGTGGCCGCCAGGGGTACGGCCACGGCCTGGCCGTTTCCGCCCGCGTCGCATCGCGCCTTCGACTGCACGACCTTCTCCGGGTCGAGCGGGGTGTCGCTCGCGGCGAAGCCCGTCGAACCGCTGCGGAAGGCTTCGAATCCCGCTCCCGACCCCATGGCCTCGTAGGTGACGGTCGTGCCCGGGCATGCCTTCTGGAAACCCGCGGCCCACTCCTCCATCGCCGCGTCCACAGCGGAGGATCCACTCCCCAGCAGGGTGCCCTGCGCACCGGCGCACGAGAATTCGGCGGCCGGGGCGGACGCCGACGGCGAACCGCCGTTCCGGCCCTCCTTGCCCCCGTCGGGCCCGCCGTACTTGTCAGCGAGCAGGGGTACGAGGGCGGCGACCGACGCGGTGACCACGGCCGCTGCCGCGGCGAGGGCGATCCGCCGGGGCGCGCGGCCCGGCCAGGACGGCGGCGTCGGCGGTTCGAACGGCGGCGTCGGTTCGGATGCCGATGGCAGCTCGGAAGCCGACGGTGGTTCGGAAGCCGACGGTGGTTCGGAAGCCGGTGCCGAGGGCTCTCCTCCCGGCGCATCCGGGCGGAGGGCCAAGGTGGCAACGCCGACGGTGGCTTGGGACGCGACCGGTGCCGCCGGTGCCGCCGGTGCCGCCGGTACGGCCGGCTCGGGGTGCGCGGGCTGCGTCGGCGGCGCGGACGGCGGCTGCGTATCCGCCGGTGCGGACGGCCGTTCCACCTCCGTCGGCGCCGGCGGCGGCTGCGTTTCCACCGGCGCCACCGACAGAGCCGCCAGCAGTCCCTCCACCGTGGGCCGCGCGCCGGGGTCCTTGGCCAGGCACGGCTCCACCAGGGGCAGCAACTCCTGCGCCAGCCCCGTCAGATCCGGCTCCTCGTAGACCACCCGGAAACCGATCCCGTGGGTGCTCTCGCCGTCGAAGGGCCCGTGCCCGGTGGCCGCGTACACGAGGACCGCACCCAGCGCGAACACATCCCCGGCGGGGCCGACGCCTCCCGTGCGGAACTGCTCGGGGGCCATGAAGGCGGGGGTGCCGACCACCATGCCCGTGCGCGTGAGCGGATCGGCGGCGATGGCGCGGGCGATGCCGAAGTCGATGACCCGTGGACCGTCGTCCGCGAGGAGGACGTTGCCCGGCTTGAGGTCGCGGTGCACCAGGCCGACCCGGTGGATGTCGCGCAGCGCCTCCACGAGCCCGGCCGCCAGCAGCCGTACCTCGTCGGCCGGCAGCGGCCCCTTCGCGGCGACACGCTGGTGCAGGGACGGGCCGGGTATGAACAGCGTGGCCAGCCAGGGCTGTTCGGCATCGGCGTCGGCGTCGACCACCGGAGCGGTGAAGGCCCCGCTGACCTGCCGTGCCGCCTCCACTTCCCGCCCGAACCGCACGCGGAATCCGTCGTCCGTGGCGAGTTCGGGCCGGATGACCTTGATCGCGAGCCGTCTCCCGGACACCGACCGTGCGAGGAAGACCACCCCCATGCCCCCGGCACCCAGCCTGCCCTCCAGC
The DNA here is from genome assembly GCF_024584805.1 of Streptomyces sp. FIT100. NCBI lineage: Bacteria > Bacillati > Actinomycetota > Actinomycetes > Kitasatosporales > Streptomycetaceae > Streptomyces > Streptomyces sp. FIT100. The sequence continues at coordinate 2,868,663 of NZ_CP075715.1, forward strand.
CGGTACCCGCCGACCGACCGCGGGTCCCCCTCCAACAGCGTCACCTGAGCGCTCCCTCCCCGGCACCACACCCCTGAGCGCCATCAGCATAGAGATCCGCGGGGAGGCGTCGGCGCGCTCACTCGGCTCCACGTGGCGTCGGCGCGCTCACTCGGCTCCGCGCGGCATCGGCGCGCTCACTCGGCTCCGCGCGGCATCGGCGCGCTCACTCGGCTCCGCGCGGCATCAGCCGCTCCCCCGCGTACATCCTCGCGATCACCGCCTCGATGTCCGGCTCCCGCACCGACAGGTCCACCATCGGGTACTCCGCCGCGATCGCCGCCACGATCGGAGCCGCCGATGCCGACGCCGGGAAGGACAGCCACTGGCGCGGGCCCTCCACCCGTACCGGCCGCGCCCCCGTCACCTCGATCGGCGGCAGCTCCCGCGCCAGGTCCACCACCAGGGTCCGCTCGCTCGCGCCCACCTCGTGGAGCCCGGTGGGCGTGCCGTCGTACATCAGCCGGCCGTGGTCGATGACCATCACCCGCTCGCACAGCTGCTCGATGTCGGTCAGGTCGTGCGTCGTCAGCAGGACGGTGGTCGCCCGCTCGGCGTTCAGGTCCCGCAGGAACTCGCGCACCTTCGCCTTGGACACGACGTCGAGGCCGATCGTCGGCTCGTCGAGGTAGAGCACCTCCGGGTCGTGCAGCAGTGCCGCCGCGATGTCCCCGCGCATCCGCTGGCCGAGCGAGAGCTGCCGTACGGGCACGTCCAGCAGCTTGCCCAGGTCGAGCAGTTCGACGCAGCGGTCCAGGTTCTCGCGGTAGCGCGCGTCCGGGATCCGGTACATGCGGTGGACCAACCGGTAGGAGTCGACGAGCGGCAGGTCCCACCACAGGGTGGTGCGCTGCCCGAAGACGACGCCGATGCGCCGCGCGAGGCGGGTCCGTTCCCGCGAGGGATCGATCCCGGCGACGCGCAGCCGGCCGCCGCTCGGCGTCAGAATGCCCGTCAGCATCTTGATGGTGGTGGACTTCCCGGCTCCGTTCGGGCCGATGTAGCCGACCATCGCGCCGCGCGGGACGTGGAAGCTGATCCCGTCCACCGCCCGCACCCGGGTCCGCTCGCGGCGCAGCAGCCCCGTTCTGCGGCGTACGTCGAAGACCTTCTCCACGCCGTCCACGTCGATCATGCGTCAGCTCCCCGTGCTCCGGTACGAACGAAGACCCGCCCGCCACGCGATCCCGGCGAGCGCACAGCACACCGCGGCGACGAACGGCGGCGCGAACGCCAGCGCGCGCGGCAGGTCCAGCGGATAGGGCCGTCCCAGCACATAGAGCGCGGGCAGCCAGTTCACGAAGGCGAGGGGGACGACGAAGGTCACGCCGCGCACCAGGTCCTTCGCGAAGAGCGTCGGCGGGTACTGGAGCAGCGTGTTCCCGCCGTACGTGAAGGAGTTCTGCACCTCGGCGGCGTCCTGCGCGACGAACTGGAACGCCGCTCCCGCCACGAACAGCGAGGCGAAGATCGCCGCCCCGCTCACCACCATCACCGGCACGAGTGCCGCCTTGAGCGGTGTCCACGCGATGTCGAGGGCGAACAGCGCGTAGCCGAGCACCAGCAGCCCCTGGGTGATCCTGCCGAGCCGGCGCAGCGCGAAGCGGTCGGCCGCGACCTGGGCGAGCACCGACGCGGGCCGCACGAGCAGGGTGTCCAGCGTGCCGTCGCGCACGCGCCGCCCCAGCCGGTCCATCGACCCCATCGCGAGGTCGGCGAGGCCGAAGGCCGTACCCGCCGCCCCGTACAGGAGTGCGATCTCCGGCAGGGTGTACCCGCCGAGGGTCTCGACGTGCGCGAACATCACCAGGATCACCACGAAGTCGAACGAGTTCCCGACGAAGTTCCCGAACGCCGTCATCGCGAAGGACGCGCGGTAGGTCATCGTCGAGCGCATCCACATCACGGCGATCAGACCGTACGCGCGCAGCCCGTCAACCACCCTGGACCACCACCCTCCTCGTCGCGGCCGACTGCAGCAGCCGTCCGGCTCCGAGCAGCGCCACGGCCCAGCCGGCCTGGAAGGCGTACGCCTCGGCCAGTGCCCAGCCGGTGTGCTTGCCGAGGAAGACGTCCGCCGGGACCTGGAGCAGCGCCGACCAGGGCAGCACCAGAGCCAGTTCGCCCAGGAAGCCGGGGAAGAGGGTGAGCGGCAGCAGCATCCCGGAGAAGAACAGCCCGGCCAGCCAGGTGATCTGGAGTACGCCCGCGCCGTCCATCAGCCAGAACGCGGAGAGCGCCACCAGATAGCGGACGGCGAAGCTCACGACGACGCCGAGCACCACGGAGAGCAGGAAGGCCGGCCAGATCAGCGGTGAACCGGGCAGCGCCAGATCGAAGGCGAACGCTCCGCAGAGCATCGGCACGATGCCGCGCCCGAGCAGATGGAAGCCGGCGCGTCCCAAGTCTCCTGCGAGCCACCACAGTTGGAGGTCGACGGGCCGGTAGAGGTCGATGGCGATGTCGCCCGTGCGGATGCGTTCGATCAGTTCGTCCTCGAAGCCGCCACCCATCATGGCGCAGGTCATCAGCAGGGCCTGGCCGAGCCACACATAGGTCAGCGCCTGAGGCAGGTCGTAACCGCCGAGGTGCGGACGCTCATCCCAGAGGGCGATATAGGTGTACGCCATGATGAAGCCGAAGACGGTGTTGGTGAACGCCCCTGCGGCTGTTGCGATCCGGTACGTCGCATAGCGCCGGAACCCACCGGCCAGCACGACCGCATAGAGCCGCACCCTGGCCTCCCTTCCCCGCGTGCCCGCATCGCCCGGCGCTTCCGTGCCGTCGGCGTCAAAGCGCACGACCTTAGTCCAGCGAGATCGGGCGCGCGACCGTATTCCAACGGGGGGTACGGGGGTTAAGGGGGTGAGAAGTGCAGTATGGGCACACCAAGCGGATCGCCCGAAATGCCACCATCCGCGATGACGGGGCCGAGGAGTCTCCACCGACATGAGCGACGAGCAGCCACAGCAGCCAGCGCGGCGAGGCTGGGAACCCCGGGACCGGACGATCGCCGGACCGCCGGACGCGGGCCGTACCGGCGGCCGGGGCCCGGGACCCGGACCTCGCACCGCCTCTCGCACCGCACCCCGCACCGCCACCGCCCCCCGCCCCGGACCGGACCCCGCACCGCACCCCGGCGCCCACGCCCGCGCGCCGCGCACCGGGCCGCGCCGGCTCGTCCCCACCTGGCGGATGGCCCTCGGTACGTTCCTGACCTGCGCGCTCGTGCTCATCGGCGGCTTCGTCGCGGGGTACATGCTCGTCCACATCCCACCCGCCAACGCCACCGCCGTCGCCCAGTCCAACGTCTACTTCTACGAGGACGGCACCCAGATCGCCCGCGACGGCGAGGTCAACCGCGAGAACGTCGAGCTCGCCCAGGTCCCCGGCACCGTCCAGCACGCCGTGCTCGCGGCCGAGGACCGCGGCTTCTACACCGAGCGCGCCGTCGACCCCCTCGCGATGGTCCGCGCCGGCTGGAACACGCTCACCGGCAAGGGGAAGCAGTCCGGCTCCACGATCACCCAGCAGTACGTCAAGAACTACTACCTGGGCCAGGAGCAGACCGTCACGAGGAAGGTGAAGGAGTTCTTCATCGCGATCAAGCTGGATCGCGAGCAGAGCAAGAGCGACATCCTGAAGGGCTACCTCAACACCAGCTACTTCGGCCGCAACGCCTACGGCATCCAGGCGGCGGCCATGGCCTACTACGGCAAGGACGTCGACGAACTCGACACCGCCGAGGGCGCGTACCTCGCCTCGCTCCTCAACGCCCCCAGCGCGTACGACGTGACGACGCACCCCGAGAACAGGAGCGCCGCGCTCGCCCGCTGGAACTACGTGGTCGACGGGATGGTGGAGCGCCAGTGGCTCACCGCCGCCGAGCGCTCCGCCATGGCCTTCCCGACGCCGCAGACCGCACGCCCCGCAACCGGACTCTCCGGGCAGCGCGGCTACATCGTCCAGGCCGTCGAGGACTACCTCACCGGCAACGGCATCATCGACGACAACACCCTGGCCCGAGGCGGCTACCGGATCACGACCACGCTGGAGAAGCCGAAGCAGGACGCCTTCATCCGGGCCGTCGACGAGCACGTCCACTCCCGGCGCGACGAGGAGCAGCGGCCCGTGGACCGCAACGTCCGCGTCGGCGGCGCCGCCATCGACCCGTCGAACGGCCGGGTCGTCGCCCTGTACGGCGGCATCGACTACACCCGGCAGTACGTCAACAACGCGACCCGCCGCGACTACCAGGTCGGCTCCACCTTCAAACCGTTCGTCCTCGCGGCCGCCGTCGAGCACGGATCCCAGACCCGGGACGGCCGCCGCATCACCCCCGCCACCGTCTACGACGGCACCGACCGGCGCGAGGTCGTGGGCTCCTACGGCCCCGTCGGCTACGCCCCCGAGAACGAGGACAACTACTCCTACGGCCGCATCACCGTGCGCACCGCGACCGACGAGTCGGTCAACTCGGTGTACGCGCAGATGGCGCAGGACGTCGGCCCGGGGCGGGTCAGGGAGACGGCCATCGCGCTCGGCATCCCCGCGCACACCCCCGATCTGACCTCCTACCCGTCCATCGCGCTCGGCGTCGCCACCGCGAGCGTCCTCGACATGGCGAAGGCGTACGCGACCCTCGCCAACCACGGCCGGCACGGGACGTACACGATCGTCGAGAGCATCAGCAAAGGCGGCGAGGAGATCGGCCTGCCCGAGGCGCCGAGCCGGCAGGCCATCAGCCGGGAGGCCGCGGACACGACCACGTCGGTGCTGCAGAGCGTGGTGGCGAACGGCACGGGCGCGGCGGCCGGGTCGGCGGGCAGGCCGGCCGCCGGGAAGACCGGCACGGCGGAGGACGACAAGGCGGCCTGGTTCGCGGGCTACACCCCCGATCTGGCGACGGTCGTCGCCGTCATGGGCCAGGACCCGGACACGGGCGTGCAGAAGCCGCTGTACGGGGCGCTCGGGCACAGCCGCGTCGGCGGCGGCGGGCCTTCGGCGCGGATCTGGGGGCAGTTCACGGCGGCGGCGCTGGAAGGCACCGACGTCAGCCACTTCGACCTGGAGCTGGAGGAGGGCGCGGACGGTGAACCGCCCTCGTCGCGGTACCCGTCGTCGGCCCCGGAAGAGTCCGATGACGAGGAGGAGTCGGAGGATCCGGAGGAGGGCGCCGGGGCGGAGGACGGCGCGACGGCGTCGCTCTCCCCCGGAGACGCCACGGACGGTCCCGCGACGGGCCGCTCTCCGACCCTGCCGGGCCACGATCCGGCCGACGGCGGTGCGGGCAGCGGCGGCGCGACCACCGGCGGCTTGTGGCCGGGCGGGTCCACGAACGGCGGGCCGGCGGACGGAGGCGCCGACAGCGGAGGGCGGCGCGGCTCCACGGGCGGCGAAAGGGAGGACTCCGGCGGCCGGGGCGACGGCCTGGGCGTGTTCACGGACCGTCTGTAGGCCCCGCCGGGGCGCGCGTCGCCGGGGCGCGTCGCCGGTACGCGGATCAGTGGCCCGAGGTCGCCTTCAGCCCCACCACCGCGACCAGCAGCAGCACGACGAAGAAGATCCGGGCGGCGGTGGCCGGCTCGTTCAGCGCGACCATGCCGACCACCGCCGCACCGGCCGCGCCGATGCCGACCCACACCCCGTAGGCCGTGCCGATCGGCAGCGACTTCGCGGCGTACGACAGCAGGAGCATGCTCGCGACGATCCCGGCGCCGGTGAACACACTGGGCCACAGCCGGGTGAAACCGTCGGTGAACTTCATCCCGATCGACCAGCCGACCTCGAGCAGACCGGCGACGACGAGCAGAACCCAGGCCATGACAGGCACCTCCGAGACGCGGAAAGACGCGGACTTCTTGCGGGGTGCGTCGTCTTTGCGTTGCCCGGTACGGCGCGTCTCGTCGGGTTCCCCCAAACGTAGCAAAACGGGGGACGGGGAAGGTCAAAGGGCCTGGTGACCATGGTCACCAGGCCCTTCCGTCTCCGTACCGCCGTACCGCCGTACCGCCGATCCGCTACAGATACAGCCCCGTCGTGTCCTCGCCACCCTCGAACCGGTCGGCGGCCACGGCATGCAGGTCCCGCTCGCGCATCAGGACGTACGCGACCCCGCGCACCTCCACCTCGGCGCGGTCCGCCGGGTCGTACAGCACCCGGTCCCCGGCCTCCACGGTGCGGACGTTCTGCCCGACCGCGACCACCTCGGCCCAGGCGAGGCGGCGGCCGACGGCTGCGGTGGCCGGAATCAGAATGCCGCCGCCGGAGCGCCGCTCCCCCTCGGGGGCGTCGGACCGGACCAGGACCCGGTCGTGCAGCATCTTGATCGGCAGCTTGTCGTGGGTGTTGTTGCTCACGACCACGAACCTACCTGTCCGAGCACCTACCGCGCCGCGCCGGGGTCACGACCTGCGCCTCCTGGCGGACAGCGCCAGCAGCCCCACGACGCCGACGACGGCCAGCGCCAGCGGGACCACCCGCTCCAGCCGGGGCGCGCCGTCCGTGTGCACGAAGCGGCTCTTCACGTCGGTCACCAAGCGGTTCGCGGTGACGAAGGCCCGCCCGGCGGTCTCGTCCACGGTCGAGGCGACCCTGGCCTTCGCGTCTCCGATGATCGTCTTCGGGTGCACCCGCACCCCGATCTCGTCGAGCGTCTCGGCGAGCCGCTCACGCCGGCGGACGATGTCCGCCTCGATCTGCGCAGGGGTCCTGGAATCCGACACTGCGCCGCCTCCGTGGTCGTAATCCGGTCGTTCGGTGGTTCTTCGCGTTCTTCGTCCACCGCACACTGCTTTGTCATCGACAGTCTGTCAGCTCGACGGCCGCCGCACCCCACGGCACCCCTATTACGCTCGGTGCCGTACGTCCGTACCCTCTGAGGAGAACCGAGAATGAGCGAGCGACTCCAGCCCGGCGACACCGCCCCGGACTTCACCCTGCCCGACGCGGACGGCAACGAGGTCTCGCTCGCCGGCCACAAGGGACGCAAGGTCATCGTCTACTTCTACCCGGCGGCCCTCACCCCGGGCTGCACCAAGCAGGCGTGCGACTTCACCGACAACCTGGAGCTGCTGGCCGGCGCGGGCTACGACGTCATCGGCGTCTCGCCGGACAGGCCGGAGAAGCTCGCGAAGTTCCGCGACAAGGAGAACCTGAAGGTCACGCTGGTGGGCGACCCCTCGAAGACGGTCCTGGAGCAGTACGGCGCCTTCGGCGAGAAGAAGCTCTACGGCAAGACGGTGACGGGCGTGATCCGCTCGACGATCGTCGTGGACGAGGACGGGAAGGTCGAGCGTGCGCTGTACAACGTGAAGGCGACCGGCCACGTCGCCAAGATCATCAAGGATCTGGGGATCTGACGCGGTCGCCCCTGGCGCACCCCGGAGTGGCCGGCACTGCGAAAAGCAGTGCCGGCCACTCCGCATTCCAGACGCAACCCTCCGACAATCGGATCGTTACTCCGTGCGAGGTCGCGAACACGCGTCCGGGACGGAGGGGGAACATGCCGGTGCGATACACCCGCGAGCTGCCTGCCCAGGCGGCGCGCAGAGCGATGAACGTCGAGGATGCAATGCGGCGGTGCGGCGCACCGTCACCGGGCGGTCGTATCCGTCCGCGCCAGAAGATGGCCGAGGCGGACACCTACACCCCCCTCGGCACCGCGGTACTGGGCATCGACATGCCGCACACCACCGTGGAGCGGTACTGATGGCCGACATGTGCGGTCCCGAAACGCTCACGCTTGCCGTGGCACAGTCGAAGGGCTGGGCGGACCTGATGCGCAGGGTCGGCGTCAGGGCGAGCGGCGGAAGGCGGCGGGCGCTCCAGGAGAAGGTCCGCGACTACGGCATCGATACCAGCCATTTCAAGAATCGCAGCCCTTGGCGCAAGTACCCCGACGACGCCATCGCCGAGGCGGTGGCCTCGTCCACCTCACTGCGCGAAGTCGTACAGAAGCTCGGCGCGACGCCAGCGACCGGGACGCTTTCGCATATCCGGCGGCGGATCGCGGCCGCGGGAATCGACGTGAGCCACTTCCCGGCTCTGAACCGGGCGTGCATCGATCTACCGTTCGCAGACGACGAGCTCAAGGCAGCCGCCGCTTCAGCGCACAGTGTCCGTGGGGTGGCCCGGGCCCTTGGCATACCCGATGACAGCCGGTCCCGGGCCGCACTGCGGCACATGCTCGACAAGCGGGGAATCGGCATCGGCCACTTCACTTACAGGCGGCTTACCTTGCCGGAGGACCAGGTCCGCAAGGCCGTGGCAGAGGCCATGAGCTTCGCAGACGTGATGCGCGCCCTTGATTTACCCGTGAACGACACGAACCACCACCGGGTCAGACGACGAGTGGTGCAACTCGGCCTTGACACGTCTCACTTCAAGCGACGGACGTGGGGCACGATTCAAGCTACCGAGCCCAAACCGATCGCGGACAAGGTCTTCCGGGTTCGCCCGGAGGGGGCTTCCCGTGAAAACCGCGACCGGCTTCACCGTGCCCTCACCGAGGTAGGCGTCGCATACCGCTGCGCTTCCTGTGGCAACGAGGGTGAATGGATGGGCAGGCCGATCACGCTGCAGATCGATCACGTAAATGGAGACTGGCTCGACAACCGCCGGGAGAATCTCCGCTACCTCTGCCCCAACTGTCACGCGTCAACGGACACGTGGTGCCGGCGCCAAGGCAAACGAAGGCCTGCCGCCTAGAGCCCACCGTGTCAGGCCGGCCGCCAGCCGCTACCATGGCTGCGGCTGGCGGCCGTGTCGGAACTGGCAGTCGAGCTGGGTTTAGGTCCCAGTGGGGTAACACCCGTGAGGGTTCGAGTCCCTCCGGCCGCACCGTGCGAAAAGGGCCGCCCCGGCTGGGACGGCCCTTTCCCATGCTTCGGCTAGTCGCGGTGTCAGCCCAGCAGTTCGCGTACGACGGGGACCAGCTCGCGGAACGCCTTGCCCCGGTGGCTGATCGCGTTCTTCTCCTCCGGGGTCAGCTGGGCGCACGTCACGTCGTACCCCTCCGGCTGGAGGATCGGGTCGTAACCGAAGCCGTTGGTGCCGACCGGGTCGTGGCGCAGGACTCCGGTGAGGCGGCCCTCGACGACGCGCTCCGTGCCGTCCGGGAGGGCGAGGGCGGCCGCGCAGGCGAAGGAGGCGCCGCGGTGCTCGTCACCGATGTCGGCGAGCTGGGCCAGCAGCAGGCGGAGGTTGGCGGCATCGTCGCCGTGGGCGCCCGACCAGCGGGCGGAGAAGATGCCGGGGGCGCCGCCGAGGACGTCCACGCAGAGGCCGGAGTCGTCGGCGACGGCCGGCAGGCCGGTGGCGGCCGCGAGGGCATGGGCTTTCAGGAGGGCGTTCTCGGCGAAGGTGGTGCCGGTCTCCTTGACGTCGGGGATGTCCGGGTACGCCTCCGCGCCGACGAGGTCGTGCGGCAGACCTGCGTCGGCGAGGATGGCGCGGAGTTCGGCGATCTTCCCGGCGTTGCGGGTGGCGAGGATCAGGCGGGTCATGGGCCCAGTATCTACGGACAATCTGCGGACGCTACGAGGTGCAGACCTTGCCGATCTCGGTGGCCGCGTCCGTGACGGGCGCGATGTCCGGAGTGGTGTCACCGTTCTCGACCGCCGCCCGGACGTTGTCGACGCCCGTGGAGAGGTCGTCGACAGCCTTGGCCAGGTCCGCGTTGTCGGTCGTGTCCTTGAGGTTGCCGAGCTCCCGGTCGATCTCGTCGAGGGCCTCGGTCAGTTGGGTCGGGTCGTCGGCCGCGGTGGAGACCGCCTGGGAGAGCCTGTCGACGCTGGTGGCTATCGCGTCGGCGGTCGCGACGCAGTCCAGGGCCTTGTCGACGGCGCTGCAGCCGACGGCTCCGGTGAAGACGACGGCGGTGACGGCTGCGGCGACTGCGATACGACGGCTGAGGCTGCGGCTGCGCATGAGAAGGTCCCTCCCCGGGGTTTGCGGACGTGGGGGTCCCCCCGCGCCGCAGGGCGCGGGGGAGTACGGTTCGGCCCGTACGCCCGTGCCTACTGGGACGCCGGGATCGGCGTCCTTGGTTGCTTCTTTACCCTTCGGGGGCGCTCAGCCCTCGAGCGTGCGGGCCAGCGCCTCGGTCTGCAGAGCGGCCAGGTCCGCGCAGCCGCCGGTGGCCAGGTCGAGCAGGGCGTTGAGCTCCTTGCGGTCGAAGGGCTCGGCCTCGGCGGTGCCCTGGACCTCGACGAACCGGCCGTCGCCGGTGCAGACGACGTTCATGTCGGTCTCGGCGCGCACGTCCTCCTCGTAGCAGAGGTCGAGGAGCGGCGTGCCGTCGACGATGCCGACGGAGACGGCGGCGACGGTGCCGGTCAGGGGCTGCTTGCCGGCCTTGACGAGCTTCTTGCCCTGCGCCCAGGCGACGGCGTCGGCGAGGGCGACATACGCGCCGGTGATGGCCGCGGTGCGGGTGCCTCCGTCGGCCTGGAGGACGTCGCAGTCGAGGACGATGGTGTTCTCGCCGAGGGCCTTGTAGTCGATGACGGCGCGCAGGGAGCGCCCGATGAGGCGGGAGATCTCATGGGTCCGGCCGCCGATCTTGCCGCGTACGGACTCGCGGTCGCCGCGGGTGTTGGTCGACCGCGGGAGCATCGAGTACTCGGCGGTGACCCACCCCTCGCCGCTGCCCTTTCGCCAGCGCGGCACGCCTTCGGTGACGGAGGCGGTGCAGAAGACGCGGGTGTCGCCGAAGGAGATGAGGACGGAGCCCTCGGCGTGCTTGCTCCATCCGCGCTGGATGGTCACCGGGCGGAGCTGTTCGGGCGTGCGGCCGTCGATACGAGACATGGTACTGAGCCTAGTGGTACGTGGACGAGGGGCCTGATCCAGTCTGGATCGACCCCTCGCTCCTGTGAACCGGCGGCTGAAGATGTCTGCGGTTCGCTTCTCCGCCCGCCCGGCGAATCCGCGGGCATCGTCGCCACCCGCGGCCCGGCGCTCACATCATGTCTTCGATCTCCGCGGCGATCGGGTCGGCGTCGGTGCCGATGACGACCTGGATCGCGGTGCCCATCTTGACGACGCCGTGGGCGCCGGCGGCCTTCAGCGCGGCCTCGTCGACCAGGCTCGGGTCGTTGACCTCCGTACGCAGACGGGTGATGCAGCCCTCGACCTCTTCGATGTTGTCGAGTCCGCCGAGCCCGGCGACGATCTTCTCAGCCTTGCTGGCCATGTGTTTCTCCCTAAGTCTGTGGGGCCGGGGTCCGGGGTCGCCCCCGGAGGGCACAGTCGGCCGGGGCCTCGGGCCACTGGTCTGTTTCGTCACGGTAACTCACGGTTGGCGCAACTTCGCGAGCGAGTTGCGACCCCGTCCCGAATGATGACGATCACCGGTGCTCTGCCCGCGGTCGTCGACCGGGCAGCGCGAGCCTACCCCAACTGGTCTACACCAGTGTCCCCGAGGAAGCCGACGGAGGACGACACCGATGACCGCCGAGAGCACGGCCGCGCCGACGCCCCAGCCGAGGCGGAGCTGGTGGCGGGGCGGGCTCCTCCCCGGCCTCCAGAAGATCGGCCGCAGCCTCCAACTCCCGGTGGCCGTCCTCCCGGCGGCCGGCCTGCTCGTCAGCCTCGGGACCCTCTTCGCGGGCACGCTCCACGGCGCCTTCTGGGAGAAGACGTCGAAGATCCTCATCCTGGGCGGCACCGGCATCCTCGACGGCAAGCTCGGGCTCCCGCTGCTGTTCTGCATCGGTGTCGCCATCGGCTTCGCGAAGAAGGCCGACGGCTCCACCGCGCTCGCCGCCGTCGCCGGCTTCCTCGTCTACCACAACGTGCTCAAGGCGTTCCCCGTCGAGGGCTCGGTGACCACGGCCACGCCGGAAGGCGTTCCGCAGAACCCCGGCGTGCTGGGCGGAATCCTGATCGGCCTGCTGACGGCCACGCTCTGGCAGCGCTACCACCGCACCAAACTCGTCGACTGGCTCGGCTTCTTCAACGGCCGCCGCCTCGTCCCGATCATCATGGCGTTCGTCTGCTTCTTCCTGGCCGTCGTCTTCGGACTGCTGTGGCAGCCGGTGGGCGCGGCCCTTGAGTGGTTCTCCAAGCAGTTGATCGACCTCGGAGCGTGGGGCGCTGGCATCTTCGGTGTCGCCAACCGCCTGCTGATCCCGATCGGCATGCACCAGTTCCTGAACACCTTCTTCTGGTTCCAGGCCGGTTCGTACACCGACGCGGCGGGCACGACCGTCCAGGGCGACCTGACCCGGTTCCTCGCCGGCGACCCGTCCGCGGGCCAGTTCATGTCCGGCTTCTTCCCGATCATGATGTTCGGCCTGCCGGCCGCCGCCCTCGCGATGACCCACTGCGCCCGGCCCGAGCACCGCAAGCGGGTGGCCGGACTGATGCTCTCGGTCGCCCTGACGTCCTTCGTCACCGGCGTGACCGAGCCGCTGGAGTTCTCCTTCATGTTCGCGGCGCCCCTGCTGTACGGGCTGCACGCGCTGCTCACCGGCGCCTCGATGGCGATCACCTGGGCACTCGGGGTGCACGCCGGCTTCAGCTTCTCGGCCGGGGTGATCGACTACATCGTCCTCTGGCACCTGGACACGAAGCCCTGGCTGATCATCCCCATCGGGGCGTGCTTCGCGGTGGTCTACTACGTGCTCTTCCGGGTACTGATCACAGCCTTCGACATCCCGACGCCCGGGCGGGAGCCGGAGGAGCTGGAGGAGGAACTGGAGAAGGACGCGACGAAGCCGTAGACCGGCGGAGTCCGCGGCGTTTGCGACGCCTTGCGCGGTATGGCCCAGGCCACAGAAGACGCAGGTTCCTTATCTCAGCCTCACCGTGCTACAACAGGTCTACACCTCTCAATGGTGTAGACCACGCGGTCCAGACCACCGCGTTTCCCCTGAGACGCCGCCGTCCCCCCTCTTCCCCTGTCCTGGGCGGCGCCTTGCCCAATGGAGGAAGTTGTGACCACGGCTAGCGCCGCGACGGCGCCCCCCGCCAAGAAGTGGGGCTCCGGCCTGTTCCAGGGCCTGCAGAAGGTCGGCCGAAGCCTTCAGCTGCCCATCGCGGTGCTGCCGGCCGCGGGCATCCTGCTGCGCCTCGGCCAGCCCGACGTGTTCGGCGCCGACGGCCTCGGCTGGGACAAGGTCGCCTCGGTGTTCGCCACCGCCGGTGACGCCGTCTTCGCCAACCTGCCGCTGCTCTTCTGCATAGGCGTCGCCATCGGCTTCGCCAAGAAGTCGGATGGCTCGACCGCTCTCGCCGCCCTCGTCGGCTTCCTGGTCTACAAGAACGTCCTCACCGCGTTCCCGGTCACCGAGGCCGTGGTCAACACCACCGCGAACAAGGGTGTCGACGTCGCCGCGACGTACAACAACCCGGGCGTCCTCGGCGGCATCATCATGGGCCTGCTCTCCGCGGTCCTGTGGCAGAAGTACCACCGCACCAAGCTGGTGGACTGGCTCGGCTTCTTCAACGGCCGCCGGCTCGTCCCGATCATCATGGCCTTCGTCGGTGTGATCGTCGGCGTCTTCTTCGGCCTGGTCTGGGAGCCGATCGGTGAGGTGATCTCCAACTTCGGCGAGTGGATGACCGGCCTCGGCTCCATCGGCGCCGGCCTCTTCGGCCTCATCAACCGTGCGCTGATCCCGATCGGCATGCACCAGTTCGTCAACACCGTCGCCTGGTTCCAGATCGGCGACTTCACCAACGCGGCCGGCGACATCGTCCACGGCGACCTCCACCGCTTCTTCGCCGGTGACCCGGAGGCCGGTCTGTTCATGACGGGCTTCTTCCCGATCATGATGTTCGGTCTCCCCGCGGCGGCGCTCGCCATCGCGCACTCGGCCCGTCCGGAGCGCCGCAAGGCCGTCACCGGCATGATGGTCTCCCTCGCGCTGACCTCGTTCGTCACCGGTGTGACCGAGCCGATCGAGTTCTCGTTCATGTTCATCGCGCCGCTGCTGTACGCGATCCACGCCGTGCTGACCGCCCTTTCCATGGCCATCACCTGGGCGCTCGGGGTCCACGCGGGCTTCACGTTCTCCGCCGGTCTGATCGACCTCGGCCTGGGCTGGAACAAGGCGACGAGCCCATGGCTGATCATCCCGATCGGCCTGGTGTTCGCGGTGATCTACTACGCGGTCTTCCGCTTCGCCATCGTCAAGTTCAACCTGCCGACGCCGGGCCGTGAGTCCGACGAGGAGCTGGCCGAGCTGGAGAAGGCCGAAGCCAAGTAGCGGACGCAGCAGACGCGGCGGAGCCCTCTTCCGGTACCCGGGTACCGGAAGAGGGCTCTGCTCATTCGTCGGCCGGTACGCACAGCACCGGCACCTTCGAGAGGTGCAGCAGCTTGTGCGGGGTCGAGCCGAGCAGCGCGCCGCGCATCGGGCTCTCGCCGTAGGTGCCGACGATGATGACCCGCGCGTCGTGGCGGTCGGCCGCCTGGAGCAGGGCCTCGGCCGGCTTCTCGTCGATGATCTCGACGGTGCTCGGTACGCCCGCCTCGTCGGCCGCCTCGACCGCGTGCGTGAGCACGGTACGGCCGGCCTGGCGGATGGCGTCCGCGTGGGTGCGGTACTCCTCGCCCAGCGCCCCCGGGGGCGCGGCCCCGTACACGAGGACGAGTCCTTCGCCGAACGCCGCCGACACCTCGATCGCCACCCGCAGCGCGCGCACCGAGCCGGGCGACTCGTCGTATCCCAGGACGACCGTCATCTCAGGGCTCCCGGCTGCCGTGCGCGACGCGGCCGTGGACGAGGTCGGGGTCGGCCACGCTCGGCCGCTCGCGCCAGAACGCACCGGCCGTCAGACGGCGCCCGACCATGATGAGCAGTCCCACGATCACGATGAAGATGCCGATGACGAGCGGCGGGCCGAGCCCGAGCCAGGAGACGCCGCTGTAGGAATGGGCGGGGTCGGACATGTCGATCACCGACTCCGCGAGCAGCCACAGCAGCAGCCCGGCGCCGATCACCGGGCCCACACCGATGAGGACGAAGTTGCGGACGCTCTCGGTGAGATGGCGGCGGTAGTAGACGGCGCAGGCGATGCCGGTGAGCGCGTAGTAGAAGGCGATGAGCAGCGACAGCGCGGTGAGCGAGTCCAGGAGGGCGTTCTCGCTGATCCTGCTGACGACGAGGTACCAGACAATGGCGACGACGGCGACGGTCCAGGTGCTCACGTGGGGCGTGCGGAAGCGCGGGTGGATACGGGCGAAGACGCCCGGCAGCGCGCCGCGCCGGGCCATCGAAAGCCCGGTGCGCGAGGACGGGATGATCGTCGTCTGGGTGGAGGCGAGCGCGGAGGTCGAGACCGCGAACAGGACGAGCCAGTCCCAGCCGCCCATGACCTGGCGGGCGAGGAGGGCGAAGATGAACTCCTCCTCGCCGGCGTTCTCGGCGAGGTAGGCCGGCCCGGCGAAGGCCACGACGGCGATGCCGACCGACAGATACGTCCCGAGCAGGATGACCGTCGACCAGATGCCGGCCCGTCCGGGAGCGCTGGCGGAGTTCTTGACCTCTTCGGTGAGGTTGACGGCCGACTCCCAGCCCCAGTACATGAAGACGCCCAGCAGCAGACCGGCGGTCAGCGCGCCACCACCGGCGCCGAACGGGTTCAGCCAGCCGATCTCCGGTTCGACGGCGCCGAGGGTGCCCGTACCGGAGTAGACGCGGTAGAGCGCGACGACGGCGAAGGCGAGCAGCGAGGCGACCTGGGCGAGGATGAGCACGTTCTGGACGTGGGCGGACGCCTCTGTGCCGACGACGCAGACGGCCGTCATCACGAGGATGAGGAGCACGGCGAGCAGTTGGCGTACGACGAGGTTCTGCGCCCAGCTGTCGAGGCCGACGGTGAGCAGTCCGAAGCCGATGGCCACGTCTGCGAGGGAGCCGACCACGAGCACCCCGGTCATCATGATCGCCCAGCCGCCGATCCAGCCGGCCCAGGGGCCCATGGCCCGGGTGACCCACGAGAAGGTCGTGCCGCAGTCCTGGTCGACGCGGTTGAGGTAGAAGAACGCCGACGCGATCAGCAGCATCGGCACAAAGGAGGCGAGCACCACGCCGGGTGCGTAGATGCCGACGAGGGCGACGACGGGGCCGATGACCGCGGCGAGCGAGTACGCGGGCGAGGTGGAGTTGATGCCGATGACGAGCGCGTCGAGGAACCCGATCGCGTTGTGCCTCAGCTCCCCCGGCCCCTCGCCCTTGTGCGCGCTGGGCGGCGGTGGGGGCAGCGGCGGGAGGGTGCCCGTGACGTCATCGGCCATGTTGCCTCGCAGTCCGCAGACCAGAGCGATATGTCAGCCTTTGTCGGCTCTACGTCACTTTAGCGAGGATGATCGCCACCGGCCCGCGCAGCGCCCGGCCCCGAGCGGCCCGGATCCCGCGGAGCGCGGTGCTAGGCCGTGTCTGACGAATCCCGCCTGGCGCGCGACGTCCGGCACGCTCCCCCAGAGCTCGCGCCTGGGAGGTGCCCCCACCCCCGTAGCCCTTCGGGCACGGGAGGTGCCCCCACGCTGCGTTGTCGGAGTCATCCGAGTACGTCCAGTACGAGGATGATCCTCCGCCTTGCGATTGCACGCACCGGACGCCGCGCACCCCGCCCTGCGGGCGGACGGCGCCATGTGTCAGACACGACCTAGATCTCGTAGACCGCGCCCGGGACCGCCAGCTCGGCCGGCCCGTCGTAGACCGCTCGGGCGTCCGCCAGGTTCTGCTCGGCGTCGGTCCACGGGGGGATGTGCGTCAGGAGCAGCCTGCGCACCCCGGCGCGCGCGGCGTGGGCGCCGGCCTCGCGGCCGTTGAGGTGGAGGCCCGGGATGTCCTCCTTGCCGTGCGTGAACGCCGCCTCGCAGAGGAAGAGGTCGGTGCCCTCGGCAAGATCGACGAGGGGGTCGCAGACGCCCGTGTCACCGGAGTACGTGAGCGACCTGCCGCCGTGCTCGACGCGGATGCCGAAGGTGTCGACGGGGTGCGCGACCTTCTCCGTACGGACGAGGAAGGGGCCGATCTCGAAGGCGCCCGCCTTGAGGGTGTGGAAGTCGAAGACCTCGCTCATCGACTTGTCGGAGGGGGTGTCCGCGTAGGCGGTGGTGAGCCGCTGCTCCGCGCCCTCCGGCGCGTACACGGGGATGGTGCCGCAGCGGCCGCCGTCGTGGCGGTAGTAGCGGGCGACGAAATACCCGCACATGTCGATGCAGTGGTCCGCGTGGAGATGACTGAGGAAGATGGCGTCGAGGTCGTAGAGACCGATGTGGCGCTGCAGCTCGCCGAGGGCTCCGTTGCCCATGTCGAGCAGCAGCCGGAAGCCGTCGGCCTCGACGAGGTAGCTCGAGCAGGCCGATTCCGCGGACGGGAACGACCCCGAGCAGCCGACGACGGTGAGCTTCATGGAGCTGGAACCTCCGTGGACGTGGACGGTCGTCCGTGGACGGGGCCGGACGGGCCGGACGGGGCAGGGCGCGCGGGAGCTCGTGCGGTTCGTCGAGCGTAAGGCGCGAAAGGGTCGCGCGCTCCTTCGCGGCGGCCCGTTGTGGGGGAACTCACCTGCTCCGTCACTGGATAGGACGAGGTGCGCGGGGTGTTGCGCGGGAGACGTACGGGATGGGCATGGCGGGAGGGGCGCCGGTACCGTCTGGGGTATGGATACGTCCTGGTGGTTCGCGCTCGGCGCGGTGGTGGTGATCGCGCTGGTGGCAGCGGTGGGGAAGATACGTCCGCCGGGGAGGCGGGAGGCTGGGCGCGGCCGTGGGCCGGTGGCTCCGCCGAGGCGTCCGCCGACGCGTAAGGGAGGGCCGGAGCGGCGGCCGCAGCCGGGCGAGATCTGGTGGGCGGACGTTCCGTACGAGGACGGGCCCGGCTCCAAGGACCGGCCGTGCCTGGTCCTCCAGGTGCGCGGGGGTGCGGCGCGCGTCGCCAAGATCACCAGCAAGTACCACGACGAGCGCCCCGGGGTGATCGCGCTGCCGCCGGGAGCGGTGGGCGATGCGCACGGCCGACCGAGCTTCCTGGAGACGGACGAGCTGCGGGAGGTGCGGGTGCGCGACTTCCGGCGGCGGGTCGGGGTGGTGGATCCGCTGCTGTGGGACCAGGTGCGGCATCTGTCGCCCTGAGCCTCGCGGCGGCCCGGGGCACCGCCCGCCGGCGGCGCCCCGGGTCCCCCATTCCGGGCGTCAGGCCCAGAGTTGGCCGTGCAGGGTCTCGATCGCGGCCTCGGTCGTCGGGGCCGTGTAGACGCCCGTCGAGAGGTACTTCCAGCCGCCGTCGGCGACGACGAAGACGATGTCGGCGGGCTCGCCCGCCTTCACCGCCTTGTTGCCCACGCCGATCGCCGCGTGCAGCGCCGCGCCCGTCGATACACCCGCGAAGATGCCTTCCTGCTGGAGGAGCTCGCGGGTGCGGGTGACCGCGTCGGCGGAGCCGACCGAGAAGCGGGTGGTGAGGACGGAGGCGTCGTAGAGCTCGGGGACGAAGCCCTCGTCGAGGTTCCTGAGGCCGTACACCAGGTCGTCGTAGCGCGGCTCGGCGGCGACGATCTTCACATCCGGCTTGTGCTCGCGCAGGAAGCGGCCGACGCCCATGAGCGTGCCCGTGGTGCCGAGGCCGGCCACGAAGTGGGTGACGGAGGGGAGGTCGGCGAGGATCTCCGGTCCGGTGGTGGCGTAGTGCGCGCCGGCGTTGTCCGGATTGCCGTACTGGTAGAGCATCACCCACGACGGGTTCTGCCCGGCCAGCTCCTTGGCCACGCGCACCGCCGTGTTGGAGCCGCCCGCGGCCGGCGACGAGATGATCTCGGCGCCCCACATCGCGAGCAGCTGGCGGCGCTCCTCGCTGGTGTTCTCCGGCATGACGCAGACGATCCGGTAGCCCTTGAGCTTCGCCGCCATCGCCAGCGAGATGCCGGTGTTGCCGCTGGTCGGCTCCAGGATCGTGCAGCCGGGGGTGAGGCGGCCGTCCTTCTCCGCCTGTTCGATCATGTGGAGCGCGGGGCGGTCCTTGATCGAGCCGGTGGGGTTGCGGTCCTCCAGCTTGGCCCAGATGCGGACGTCCTCCGACGGGGAGAGCCGGGGCAGCCGGACCAGCGGGGTGTTGCCGACGGCGGCGAGCGGGGAGTCGTAGCGCATCTGGATCAGACCATTCCCGCCCGCCGCCCGGCCGCCACCCCGGCCGGACGCGGCTTCGCCGCGGCTGAACCCCCTGCCACGGCCGGCAGGATCGTGACGCTGTCGCCGTCGGCCAGCTTGGTGGAGATGCCGTCGAGGAAGCGCACGTCCTCGTCGTTGAGGTAGACGTTCACGAAGCGGCGGAGCTGGTCGCCGTCGACGATGCGGGCCTGGATCCCGGCGTGCCGGGTCTCGAGGTCGGCGAAGAGCTCGGCGAGGGTCTCCCCGTTGCCCTCGACGGCCTTGGCGCCGTCGGTGTAGGTGCGGAGGATGGTCGGGATGCGGACCTCGATGGCCATGGCAGGGGCTCCTGTCGGGAGGGACGTAGGGCGTGGCGTGCGGGACGCGCGGATCTGCCCCCCGCGCGGGGGTCGGTGCAGGGGGTGGTGCGCTCGGGGCCGCGGCTCAGGCCGGGCGGCGGTCCGCGCAGCGCGTACACATGGCGCTGGCGAGGCGGCACAGGTCGACGTGCAGCCGCGCAACGAGCAGCAGCGTGCCCGGCGTCTTCTCGCTCACGTCGTTCGAAACCATGCGGTCATCGTAACGATTCCCGGTGCGGGCCCCGGCATGTGATCTCGCATCGCGGACGTGATCTGGTCACCATGCGAACACCAGCGGCGCTCGTCACGCCGTCTTCCGCCCTGGTTACCGCCTCGGTCACCGAAGTGGCCACCGCCGCGGCTACGCCTCAGTACGCGCTCAATACGCCTCGACGATCTTGACGTCCTCCTCGGTGACCTCACCCTCGACGATCCGGAACGACCGGAACTGGAACGGGCCGGCCTCGTCCGTGTCCGCCGTCGACACCAGGACGTAGTGCGCGCCGGGCTCGTTCGCGTACGAGATGTCGGTGCGGGACGGGTACGCCTCGGTCGCTGTGTGGGAGTGGTAGATGATCACCGGCTCTTCGTCGCGGTCGTCCATCTCCCGGTACAGCTTGAGCAGATCCGCGGAGTCGAACTCGTAGAACGTGGGCGAGCGCGCCGCGTTGAGCATCGGGATGAAGCGCTCCGGGCGCCCCTCGCCGACGGGTCCCGCGACCACGCCGCAGGCCTCGTCGGGGTGGTCCTCGCGGGCGTGAGCGACGATCCGGTCGTGAATGGCCTGGGTGAGGGTCAGCATGAGCGACAGGATAAGCAGACGGGCCCGTCCGTACCGAAGGTCGGTACGGGCGGGCCCGAATGCTGGGACCGGGGGCGGCGGTCAGCCGACGCGCTCGGTCTCGCGCTCCGTCTTCTGGAACGCCGGCGCCTGCGGGTTGCGGGACTTCATGACGGCCCAGCCGATGGCCAGGGCGATCGCCCAGCCGGCGCCGACGTACAGGCTCACGCGGGAGTCCGGGTCGTACGCGATCAGGCCGGTCACGAAGATCAGGAACGCCAGGGCGATCCAGCTGCACACCGAGCCGCCGGGGGCGGGGAAGGACGAGGCGGGCAGCCTGCCCTCCTGGACCGCGCGGCGGTAGCGGATGTGGCTGATCAGGATCATCATCCAGGTCCAGATACCGGCCGCGGTGGCCACCGAGGTGACGTAGCCGAACGCCTTCTCCGGGACGACGTAGTTGAGGAGCACGCCGATGCCCATGAGGGCGACGGAGACGGTGATGCCGATCGCCGGGGTCCTGCTCGCGGCCAGCTTGCCCAGCGCCTTCGGGGCCTCGCCGTTGGAGGCCAGGTCGCGCAGCATACGGCCGGTGGAGTACATGCCGGAGTTGCAGGACGACAGGGCCGCGGTGAGGACGACGAAGTTGACGATGGCCGCACCGGCCGGGATGCCGATCTTGGCGAACGCGGCGACGAAGGGGCTCACGCCGGGCGCGAACTCCGTCCACTTGACCACGCACAGGATGACCGTGAGGGCACCGACGTAGAAGAGGGCGATGCGCCAGGGCAGCGAGTTGATGGCCTTGGGGAGGGTCTTCTCGGGGTTCTCGGACTCGCCCGCGGTGACGCCGACCAGCTCGACGGCGAGGTAGGCGAACATGACGCCCTGCAGGGTCATCAGGCTGGAGCCGATGCCCTTGGGGAAGAAGCCGTCGAAGGCCCACAGGTTGGAGACGGCGGCGGTGTCACCGGCGGCACTGAAACCGAAGGTCAGCACGCCGAGGCCGATGACGATCATGCCGATGAGGGCCGTCACCTTGACCATCGAGAACCAGAACTCGATCTCGCCGAAGAGCTTCACCGAGATCAGGTTGGCCACGTAGAGGACGACCAGGAAGACCAGGGCCGTGACCCATTGCGGCACGGAGGGGAACCAGTAGTTGATGTAGATCGCGGCTGCGGTGAGCTCCGCCATGCCGGTCACGATCCACATCAGCCAGTAGGTCCAGCCGGTGACGTAGCCGAAGAACGGGCCGAGGAACTCCCGGGAGTACTCCGCGAAGGAGCCGGAGACCGGCCGGTAGAGGAGCAGCTCGCCGAGCGCCCGCATGATGAAGAAGATGATGACGCCCGCGAGGGCGTACATGAGGATGAGGCTGGGTCCGGCCTTCGCGATGTTCGCTCCGGCGCCCAGGAACAGTCCCACGCCGATGGCGCCGCCGATGGCGATCATCTGGACCTGGCGGGGGCCGAGCCCGCGCTCGTAACCCTCGCTCGAAATTCCCGCGGCCTCGTTGCCGTCGTGCTTGTCGACCTGCGCTGAGGTCATGGATCGTGCGCCTTTCTCCATGCTGATCCGCGCCGACTGCATGCGACTGCGGACCAGGTCCTGATCCCCCCGGATATGGATGGAGTGCTACCGGCGGTCAGCCGGCCAAAGCGTCACCGGGGACATGGGTGGCGCCCCCGGCGGGTCGTGAAGATTTATCACGGCCGCAACACTGATCCATAGGGGGTCTCTGGAGGAGCCTGTGACACACCACACAGGAAGAAGCGGACAAAAATCCCATGAGGTGGCAAACAGGGGTGAGTGAGTGACGCGATCGTTATCCGGATTTGAGTGTCCGTTGAGCGAACGCTCATTCATCGCGGCGCCACGCGTGCGCAAAGCACGCGGCCGCAAAGCGCGGGGCACGGCGCACGGGCGCGCGCGACCGCGAGGAAGACCGCGGGAGGGCCTACGACATCAGCGTCTCGACGAGCGTCTCCTGGAGCGCTCCGAGCCACAGGTACGCCATGACCATCGGCTTGCGCGGGTCCGAGTCCGGCAGCCGGTACAGGTCACCGCTCTCGTCCTCGTCGGCGACCTCAAGCCGGGTGCCGATGGTCAGCCGCAGGTCGTTCAGCGCGCCCAGCCAGTGCAGCGAGTCGTCGGCGGTCAGCTTGAGGACGGCGCCGCCCTCGCCCGTCGCGGTGAGCGCGTCGAGACTGCGGACGACCGCGAGGGCGTCGTCGCGCTTGCGGGCGCGCAGATCGTTCTCCGTGTAGCGCCGGAACTCGGAGGAGAACTCGCGCAGTTCGTCGGCGTCGCGGGCGTCCTCGACCTCAGGGTCGCCGTACGCGTCCGGGAAGAGGCGCGCAAGGGCCGGGTCGGACGGTGGCTCGCTCGGCCCCTCGGAGAAGAGCGCGGCCAGCGGGTCCTCGCCCTTGGCGGGCTCGTCACCCGGACCGATCAGCTCCAGCAGCTGGACGGTGAGCGAGCGCAGGATGGAGATCTCGACCTCGTCGAGCGCGACGGCCGCGCCGCCTCCCGGCAGCGCCTCGAAGTGTCCGGCCATCACTTGCGTTCCTGGGAGAGCGTCGCCCACAGCCCGTAGCCGTGCATCGCCTGCACATCACGCTCCATCTCCTCACGGGTGCCGCTGGAGACGATGGCGCGGCCCTTGTGGTGGACGTCCATCATCAGTTTGTGGGCCTTGTCCTTGGAGTAGCCGAAATAGGCCTGGAACACGTACGTGACGTAGCTCATCAGATTGACCGGATCGTTGTGGACGATCGTCACCCACGGGACGTCGGGCTCGGGTACGGCGAAGACTTCCTCGGCCGACTGGGTTTGTTCGATCTCTAGGGGCACAGTCACTCCACCCATGCTGCCACCCGAGGGGCCCCGCCGCACAAACGGCTGCCCGGTGCGTTTCGGGGAGCCACCCGAGGACATCTCGTCACTCTGACGAAATAGGGGTAGCATCCTGAGCATGGCAGTTCGAGACGAGAGTGCGAGGTTGACCGCTGTGAACGCTGCGGATCTGGCTCTGCCGACATCAGAAGGGCGCGAAGCGCTTCCTCAGAAGGGTGGCGGCGGGAGACGGGTGGGAGTGCCGTCGACCGCGCTCTTCACCGACCAGTACGAGTTCACGATGCTCCAGGCGGCGCTGAAGGCCGGCACGGCCGACCGCCGCTCCGTCTTCGAGGTCTTCACGCGGAGGCTGCCCGAGGGCCGCCGCTACGGCGTGGTGGCCGGCATCGGGCGGGTCCTCGACGCCGTGGAGAACTTCCGCTTCGACGAGGGCGTACTCGGCTACCTCCGGGACCGGCGCATCATCGACGAGCCGACACTCCACTGGCTGTCCGACTACCGCTTCAGCGGCGACATCCAGGGCTATCCGGAGGGCGAGGTCTACTTCCCGGGCTCGCCGATCCTCCGCGTCGAGGGCTCCTTCGGCGAGTGCGTCCTGCTGGAGACCGTGATCCTGTCGATCCTCAACCACGACTCCGCGATCGCGGCCGCCGCATCCCGGATGTCGTCCGCCGCGCGCGGGCGCCGGCTCATCGAGATGGGCGCCCGGCGGACCCACGAGCTCGCCGCCGTCGCCTCCTCGCGCGCCGCGTACGTCGGGGGCTTCGACTCCACCTCCGACCTCGCGGCCGGTTTCCGCTACGGCATCCCGACGGTCGGCACCAGCGCCCACGCCTTCACCTTGCTGCACGACAGCGAGCGCGACGCCTTCCGGGCCCAGGTGGAATCACTCGGACGGGGGACGACCCTGCTCGTCGACACCTATGACGTCGCCGAGGCGGTCCGTACCGCCGTGGAGGTCGCGGGGACGGAGCTCGGCGCCGTCCGCATCGACTCCGGTGACCTGCTCCTCGTCGCCCACCGGGTACGCCAGCAGTTGGACGAGCTGGGTGCGCACGACACGAAGATCGTGGTGACGTCGGACCTGGACGAGTACGCGATCGCCTCGCTCGGCGCGGCGCCCGTGGACGCGTACGGCGTCGGGACCCAGCTGGTCACCGGAAGCGGGCACCCGACCTGCTCCATGGTCTACAAGCTGGTGGCCCGCGCGGCCTCGGCCGACGCGGAGGCGCCGCTGACCGCGGTGGCGAAGAAGTCCTCCGGCGGGAAGCTGTCCGTGGGGGGCCGCAAGTGGGCTGCCCGCCGGCTCGACGAGGAGGGCTTCGCCGAGGCCGAGGTGCTCGGCACGGGTCCCGTGCCGGACGGGCTCACGGACCGGCAGCTGCTGGTCGAGCTGGTCAAGGGCGGCGAGGTCGTCGCCCGTGAGCCGCTGGACGCGGCGCGCGACCGGCACATCGCGGCGCGTGCGGGGCTGCCGATCTCGGCGACCCAGCTGTCCCGCGGAGAGCCGGTGATCCCCACGGAGTACCACGTCTGACCCCCGCCCCGGAGGTGATCGCCGCACGAGACCCTCGAATCGCTCCTGTGAACGCCAGGTGACCTGGAAGACAACGACTGCGCCGATAGCAGGCAAATGCCCCCTCCCGCAAGGCGGTTGAAGTCTCTACCCTCAGAACATCGCCGCTGGACCGTCCCCCGCCTCCCCCTCCACCGAAGGACACCCGCCATGCACCGCGCATTGATCGTCGTGGACGTTCAGAACGACTTCTGCGAGGGGGGCAGCCTCGCGGTGGCGGGGGGCGCGGACGTCGCCGCCGCCATCACCGACCTGATCGGACAGGCCCCGGCGGGCTACCGCCATGTGGTCGCCACTCGTGATCACCATGTCGACGCGGGTGACCACTTCTCGGACCACCCGGACTACGTACGGACCTGGCCGGCCCACTGCGTCGCCGGGACGGAGGGCGTCGGCTTCCATCCGAACTTCGCGCCCGCGGTCGCCAGCGGGGCGATCGACGCGGTCTTCGACAAGGGTGCGTACTCGGCGGCGTACAGCGGCTTCGAGGGGGCCGACGAGAACGGCGTGACGCTGGCGGACTGGCTGCGGGCGCGCGCGGTGACCGAGGTCGACGTCGTCGGCATCGCGACCGACCACTGCGTACGGGCGACGGCGCTGGACGCGGCGCGGGAGGGCTTCCGTACGCACGTCCTGCTCGATCTGACCGCCGGGGTCTCCGAGGAGACGACGGAGCGGGCGCTGGAGGAGCTCCGCGAGGCGGGCGTGGAGCTGTCGGGCAAGCCGGTGGTGTGACGCGAGAGCCCCGGGCCCGGGCCCGGGGCGATCCGGAGGGGGCGGGCCGGGCCTAGGTCCCGCCCGCGGGGCGGAGCAGGGCACGTATCGGGTGCCAGAGCTCCTGGCTCAGGGGCTCGTGCGTGCGCCAGAGCAGTCCGTCCGGGTGGTGCAGCACCGCCGTGATCTCGTCCGGCGTCGGCGGCTCCGCGTTGCCCCGCAGGTACACCGCGCGCAGCCCCAGATTCCGCAGCCGGGTCAGCGCACGGGCCCGGTTCTGTGCGTGCACCAGGATCCGCACCGTGCCGCCGTCGCCGGCCGGGCTCGGCAGCCCTATCGCGACCACGACACTGCCTCCTGGCAGCTTGCAGAAACCTCCGCCGGGCATGCGGCATCACTCCCCCGTGAGCTCGATGTCAATGAAGACGTCAGGGCAGACGTCAATAAGAACTGCGTCAGACGCACCTAAACACGATCGGCCGCCGCCCGCTAGAGGGCGACGGCCGATCATGCTCTGACCTGCGACGATGTGAGCTACTTCGTCGAGGGGCCGACCTTCACGGTGATCGTCTGGCCGTTCTTCGGCTCATCCACGATCGATATCCGAGTGTTGGTGTCAGCAACCTTGACACCGGCGGTCGGGTTCTCCTCGTACCAGTAGACGCCCTTGCGGTCGTCGAAGACCGGGTTGCCCGGGTGGGAGCCGATCCGACGGGCGACGTCCGCCTTGTGCAGCGTGACGGTGTCCGAGGGGACGGTGCTGAAGGTCGAGTCGAACGCCTGGATCCGGTTGCGCATCAGCGTGCCGTCGCCCCACTTCAGCGCCTTGGCGTTGGCGTCGACCGGCAGGACGAGGCCCTGGCCCGGGTGGGCGCTGGTGTTGTTGTCCTTCTGGGAGGTGTCCCAGAGCCAGATCAGCAGACCGTTCTGGTACGGGTAGTGCTCGACCCAGTTGTCCCTCGGCGCCGTGAAGCCGAAGTTGTACGGGCCGACCTTCAGGGTCTGGTCGTACGAGACGTACTGGCGGTTCTCCGCCAGGTAGTACTGCTCGTACTCGTCCGTGAACGACTCGCCGATGCGCGAGAAGCCGCTCGCGGTCCACCCGTTGGCGTCGCCCTCGGCGTTGTCGCTGAAGAGCGGCGCCCCGTCGGCGCTGACGGTGATGGCGTCGGCCGTGAAGCCCTTGCCGGCCACACCGCCGTCCGTCTGGTAGCGGAAGCGGACGTCGACCTTCTTGCCGGCGTACGCGTCCAGCCCGTAGACGAGCTTCTTGTGCGCGCCCGAGGGGCCGGTCAGCGCCGGGGTGCCGCTCGCGTCGCGGGTGATGGCCGCGCCGTCGGCGGTGCCGTCGACCGCGGTCCAGGTGGCGCCGCCGTCCGTCGACACCTCGGTGTAGAGGTAGTCGTAGTCGGCCTCGATGTCCCACCAACCCGAAAGCTCCAGGGACGCCGTGGACTTGCCGGTGAGGTCGACGGAGCGGGTGAGGGTGTTCCTGAGGTCGTCACCCATGTCGCTCCACCACTGCTTGGAGCCCTCGGCGGGCTTCACGACGGTGGTGGTGACCTTCTTCTTCGGCAGCTCGACCACGAGGGCCTGCGGGTTCTTGGTGTTGTACTCGGCCACACCCAGCGTGTGGGTGGACTTCGTCGCCGCCTTGCCCTTGGTGTAGTTGAGCCAGCCGAGCTGGAGCTTGTCCCAGGCGTTCATGTCGCCGGGCAGGTCGCCGATCGAGTCCTGGCCGGTGCCGAGCCAGGAGCCGGAGGACATCAGGGACCAGTAGCCGGTGGAGTTCTCGCCGCCGCCGGAGGTGTCGTACAGGTCCGGCAGGCCGAGGTCGTGGCCGTACTCGTGGGCGAAGACGCCGAGGCCGCCGTTCTCCGGCTGCATGGTGTAGTCGCCGACCCAGATGCCGCTGGTGCCGATCTGGGTGCCGCCGGCCTTGTTGTTCGACGGGCCGGTCTTGCCGGCGTCGGTGCCGTAGGCGTACCAGCGGTGGGCCCACAGGGCGTCGGGGCCCTGGACTCCGCCGCCCGCCGACTCGTCCTCGCCCGCGTGGACGATCTGGAAGTGGTCGATGTAGCCGTCGGCCTCGTTGAAGTTGCCGTCGGCGTCGAAGTCGTAGCGGTCCCACTGGTCGTACTGGGACAGCTCGGCCTTGATCTGCTCGTCGGTCTTGCCCTGGGCC
Organism: Streptomyces sp. FIT100; assembly: GCF_024584805.1. NCBI lineage: Bacteria > Bacillati > Actinomycetota > Actinomycetes > Kitasatosporales > Streptomycetaceae > Streptomyces > Streptomyces sp. FIT100. The sequence goes on from NZ_CP075715.1 coordinate 2,896,281, forward strand.
TTCTGGGCGGCGGTCCAGGCGGTGACGCCGTCGCGGACCGTGTCCCAGACGTTGTTGCAGTTGGACTGGCCGCAGTAGTTGGAGCCGTAGCGGGCCTCGTTGTACTCGACCTTGACCCAGTCGGAGACCGTGCCCTGGACCGAGTAGCGGCCCGAGGAGGTGCGCTCGTAGTAGGTCTTCAGCGAGTGCTGGGGATTCCCCTGCTTGTCCTTGCCCTCGCCGAAGTACAGGTCCTGGAAGTGCGCCTGGTCGTAGTCCTTCTGCCAGGCGGTGGAGTTGTCGACCTTGCGGTCCGGCTCGGCTATCCGGTTGTGCAGCGGGCCGGGCGTGCCGCCGTACTTCTTGACGGGCGGCTTGGGGCCGGAGCCGTCCGGGTCGAACATCGTGGTGTCGTCGACCTTGTCGCCGAACTCCACGAGGATGGTGAAGATCTTGTCGGTCTTCTCGCGGCCGAGCTCGACGTACTTCTTGTCGTCGAGCTTGACGACCTTGGACGCGCCGCGCTGCTGCACGGTCGCGTCCCCGGATATGACCTGTTCCAGCGCCGCCTTGCGCTGCTGCTCCTGCTGCTTGCTGAACGGGCCCTCGAGGTCGTGGTCCACATGGGCCTTGTCGTGGTCCTGGCCCGGGGCCGGGTCGTGGCGCTCGATGCCGGCGGCCGTGCCGTGGTTCTCCGCCTGGGCCAGGGTGAAGGCCGAGGCCGTGGCACCGGTCGCGGCGAGCGCCACGAACACGGCCGACGCTCTCATCACCCGTCGTCTGCTGGTCACTTGAAGTGTCCTCCCCCGCGCCCGCGTCACCGCGGAACCAAGGATGTGGGGTGGATCCGCGGGCGGCTGCGCGTCACAAGTGACGACATTCGACCGGAGTTAAGGAAGAAAAGACAGACCTTGACTTGCACCAGTCAACTGCACTATGTAGTAGCGCAGTTCCGGAATGCGGACGCGACGATCCGCGCACCCGGCGCCGTGAGCCGTCTCCGCACCGTCCCCCACGCCCCCTCGTGAGCTGTCAATGGGCGCACCGAACCGTCCGGTCGGCGGGATGGATGACTCCATGCGCCCCCCATGCACCGGTACCGTTGGTTAGGTCACGCTTACTACCGGTTCCTCTCGGGCATCCACCGTCGTAGAGTCGCCGGACAGAGCGACCCGTTGCGAGACCAACGACATTGCCGCTTCGAGGGACGGAACCCGTCATGCCGCGTCTGACTGCCGCACAGCTCGCCTACGGTTCGGCCACCGTCGTCCTTTCGACCGTCGCCATGCTTCTGCTCTCCCGCACCACGACAGGCGTCGGTATCGCCGTGATCGGGGTCGCCGCCCTCGCGCTGGGCCTGCTGGTCGCCGTGACCGTCCCGCTGCCGGTCAGGGCCAAGGCGAAGGCGGCGCACACGGTCCGTACGAACCGTGGCGCCGCCGTCGCGTCTGCCGCCTCCGTCGTGGAGGCCGCCCGGGTCCCGGTCGCCCACACGGGCGCCGAGCCGCGGGTCGGCCAGCCCTCACTGCGTCGTTGACACCACCACCGTCTTGGCGGCCTTGTCGTGCAGGCCCTGCCGGTACGGCTTGTCCACCAGGATCATGATCAGCAGGATCAGCGGCCAGAGGCACGGGCAGCAGATCAGCTGCGGCAGCCACAGCACCGCGGCGCGCATCAGCGACGAGCCGGTGTCCGGGGTGCTCCCGTCCTGGAGCATCGCGACGCGCAGTTTCATCAGCTTCTTGCCGATGGTCTGGCCGGTCCTGCGGACCATCAGGGTGTCGTAGCCGACGTACGCGATGATCGAGATGATCTGGAAGATCCACTGGCTGCCGGTGTTGACGTTGGTCACCAGTTCGTCGAAGTCGTTGGACTGCTCCGTGATCCCGTCGTAGATCCCGAACGGGATGCCGATGAGCGCGAGCGGGATGAGGACGATCAGCCAGTCGATGATGCGGGCGAGGATGCGCTTGCCGGGGTCCGCAAGCGGCGGCATGCCCCGGAGCGGGTCGGCCTCCCCGCCGTACGGACTACTGCTGTAGGGGCCCGCGTCGTACGGCGGCGGGGGTGCACCGTACGGGGACCCCGGGGGCGGTGCCCCGTAGGGCGAACCGGGAGGCGGTGCGCCGTACGGACCTCCGCCTGGCGGGGGCGGGGATCCACCGGGCGGAGGCGTGGGCTCCTGGGGACCCCACGGTCCCTGAGGTCCCTGAGGTCCCTGGGTCCCAGGGGTCCCCTCGGGTCCCTGGGGCTCCTGCGGCTTCTTGCGGAACGGGTCGTCCTCGGGCGGCGGGCCGGGCGGCTGGTCGTTGCTCATGGGGGCAGTGCACCGCGCCGGGCAGGGCCCCGCAACGGCTCACCGCCGTTCGGGGGACCCTGCGGGCCGTAGGACTGACAGGACGTCAGCCGGAGACGAAGGTGCGCGCCGCCTTGTCGTGCCAGCACTGCCGCCACGGGTGGTCGAAGAGGCACCACAGCACGTTCACGACGCCGATGGCCAGGACGCCGAGCACCCCGTGCACCAGCCAGCGGCGCAGCGCGGCGGCGAAGCCGGGCGGCCCGTGCGACTCGATGTCCCGCACTTCCAGGCCGAGCAGCTTCTTGCCGAGCGTGCAGCCCCACTTGGCGGTCGGCAGCGCCTCGTACACCACACCGAGGAGCAGCAGCACGGCGAGCGCGATGCCGAACTGGGTGATCGTCGTGGCGTCGAGCAGCCAGACGGTGACCGTCTCGCCGGACATCTTCGCCGCCTGGATCTTCTCGTCGATGTGCGTCAGCGCACGGGAGACGAACGGGAACGACACCGCTCCGGCGATCGCGCCCAGCACGAGCGTGTCGATCAGCCGGGCCACGAGCCGCCTGCCGAGCCCGGCGGGCCGGGCCGCGGCCTGCGCCTGGGCGGCCTGGAGGAAGGGGTCGTCGACCGGAGGCTTCCAGGGCATGACGGGCTGCTGCGGCTGCGGCTCGGCCTGCCCCTGGGCGAGCCGGTGCACCTGCTGCGCCCAGGACGCGGCCCCGCCGCCGGCGCCTGCGCTCAGCGGCTGCTGCTGTGCGGGCACCTGCTGCTGCGGCTCCGCCGGGGCCTGGGCCCGAACCTGCGGCTGGGCCTGGGCCTGCGCTTGCCCCTGGGGCAGAGCCTGGGGCTGAGCGTGAGCCTGGGGCTGAGCCTGGGCCTGCGGCTTGGCCGCATGCGGGCCCAGCGAGCGGATCGCCATGGTGCCGTCGGAGGCCGGCTTCGCCTCGCCCCCCACGCTGCGGACACCCGGCAGCGCACCGCCGGTGGGGTCCACCGGCGCGGCGGCGTCGCCCGCGGAACGGGGGTCGGGGGCCGCACGCCCGGACGAGCGGTCGAGCCGGACGCCGGAGGAGCCGCCCGCGGCGGCACCGCCCGCGCGGGGGTCGGGCCGGGAGTCGCGGCCCCAGCCCTCGGCCGCTGCCGGGGCCGACGGCAGCCCCGAAGCCGCGCCCGAGCCCGGTCCGGACGCGGACGGGGCAGGGGCAGGGGCGGCGGCGGCGCCCCAGGAGACCCGTCGGTCGTGGTCGCCGCCGAAGCCCGACTGGCGGGACGCGTCCGCCTGCCACGCGGAAGCAGGCTCGGGGCGGGGGCCGCCGGACGGCTCGGGGTCCTCGTCGAGGAAGACGGGCCCGGTCTCCTCGACCGGCGGGGCGGACGGCGCCGGCACGGACGGGCCGGTCGTAGCCGCCCTTGTCGTGTCCGCGGCGGCCGAATGCGGCGGCGACGGCATCGCCTCGCCGTCCTTCGGCGCCGGCCGGCTCGTACCCGGCACCCACGCCACGCCGTTCCAGTACCTGACGTATCCGGGGATGGACGGATCTGGATAGAAGCCGGCAGCGGGGCTGCCGTCGCCGGTTGCCGGGGTTGGGGCGCTCATCACCGTGGTCCCGTATCTCCTGGAGGGCGTGGAGGGCATCGATTCATCGACTCATGACGCCGATTTGAAGGCTCCACATCTATCAGACCGCCGCTCCGCGCTGGGCCCGTCCCGCCGTAAGGCCCACTTTCCGGTGGTGCTGTGCCCCACCGGCACGGCCGGATCCCGCTGTCCTGAGAAGTTGTTGCCGGAAGTCGCGTAATAGTCGGCGGGGAAGGCGCTCTCTCCCTGCGTGGCCCGCTCCAGGGCCTCGTACCAGGAAAGGAAGTCGCACTCTCATGCACACCGTGGTGGAACGCGAGCTCGAGCTCAAGCTGGTGCTGTCGCCGGAGCGCAGCATCCCCGTACCGGCCCGGCTGACGTATCGCACGGACGATCCGTTCGCCGTGCACTTCACCTTTCACATCGGGTCAGAGCACCCCGTGCACTGGACCTTCGCCCGCGAGCTGCTGATCGAGGGGGTCTTCAGGCCGTGCGGACACGGGGACGTCCGGATCTGGCCGACCAAGGTCGACCGGCGCAGCGTCATCCTGATCGCGCTGTCGTCACCGGACGGGGACGCCCTGCTGGAGGCGCCCGCCGCGCAGGTCTCCGCCTGGCTGGAGCGGACGCTTCGTGCGGTGCCTCCAGGAAGCGAGGAGGAGCAACTCGGCATCGACGACGCACTGGCGGAGCTGCTGGCCCCGTCGCAGGACGGAGAGGCGTAGTCCCGGGCCCGGGACTACACGTAGGTGTGGGTGATGAACTCGATGGAGTGGCCGTCGGGGTCGTCGACGTACACCCCGCGGCCGCCGAAGCGGTGGTTGATCTCCTGCGGCCCGCCGTGCAGCGGGTCGGCCCAGTAGGGGAGCTCCCTCTCCTGTATCCGGCCGAAGATCTCGTCGAACTCCTGCTCGGAGACGAGGAACGCCAGATGCTGGGAGACGATCTCCCCGTCCGTCTGCTCGTCGGCGTAGTCGAGAGTGACCCCATTGGCGAGCGGGACGCTGGCGAACGGGCCGAAGGGTTTCGGCTCCGGCGCGTCGATCAGCCCGGTGAGCCAGCGGGCGGAGGCGAAGCGGTCGCGGCTGTGGACGATCGTGTGGTCAAGACGTGCGGGCACGGCTACCTCCTGCGTCGTCTGCGCCGTCTGCGTTGTCTGTGATGTCTGCGTTGACGGTGTTTCCGCACTTCCACGCTAGGTCGGGAACCGTGCCCGGGGCCATCGGACATGGGACCTAGGCCGGTACCCAGGACCCGAGCGTCGGCACGCTCAGAACAGCTTGCCCGGGTTGAGGATGCCGAGCGGATCGAAGGTCTGCTTGATCCCTCGCTGCAACTCGACGCCCACCGGGCCGAGTTCGCGGGCGAGCCACTCCTTCTTCAGCACCCCCACGCCGTGTTCGCCGGTGATCGTGCCGCCGAGCTCCAGGCCGAGCGCCATGATCTCGTCGAACGACTCCCTGGCGCGCCGGGATTCGTCGGCGTCGCTGTGGTCGAAGCAGACGACGGGATGGGTGTTGCCGTCGCCCGCGTGGGCGCAGACGCCGATCGTGAGGTCGTACTTCTCCGCGATCGCCGCCGTGCCGTCGAGCATCGCCGCGAGCTGGGAGCGCGGTACGCAGACATCGTCGATCATCGTCGCGGTCTTGACCTTCTCCAGCGCCGTGAGCGAGAGCCGGCGCGCCTGGAGCAGCATCTCGGACTCGGTCGCGTCCTCCGCGGGGACGACCTGGGTGGCTCCGGCGGCCGTGCACAGCTCGCCGACGGCGGCCAGATCGGCGGTCGGCTCCGGGGTGTCGAAGGCGGCGAGCAGCAGCGCCTCGGTGGTGTCGGGCAGGCCCATCTGCGCCATCTCATTGACGGCACGGATGGTCGTACGGTCCATGAGCTCGAGGAGCGACGGGGTGTGACCGCGCTCCATGATCGCGCAGACGGCGTCGCAGGCCGCGGCGGCGGAGGCGAACTCGGCGGCGAGGACGAGCTGCTCGGGCGGCTTGGGCCGGAGCGCGAGGACCGCTTTGACAACGATGCCGAGGCTGCCCTCCGAGCCGACGAAGAGCCGGGTGAGGTCGTATCCGGCCACGCCCTTGGCGGTGCGGCGGCCGGTGGTGAGGAGGCGGCCGTCGGCGAGGACGACGTCGAGGCCGAGGACGTACTCGGCGGTGACCCCGTACTTGACGCAGCACAGCCCGCCGGACGCGGTGCCGATGTTGCCGCCGATGGTGCACATCTCCCAGCTGGAGGGGTCCGGCGGGTAGCAGAGCCCGTGCTCGCCGACCGCGCGGCTCAGGGTGGCGTTGATGACGCCCGGCTCGACGACCGCGATCCGGTCGACCGGGCTGATCTCCAGGATGCGGTCCATCTTGGTGAGCGAGAGCACGATGCAGCCGTCGGAGGCGTTGGCGGCGCCGGAGAGCCCGGTGCGGGCGCCCTGGGGGACGACCGGCACCCGTAGCTCGCTCGCGGTGCGCATGACGTGCTGCACCTGCTCGACCGTGCGGGGCAGCACGACGACGGCGGGAGTGCCCGCGTCGCAGAAGCTGGCCATGTCGTTGGCGTACGAGGCCGTGACGTCCGGGTCGATGATCAGTGCTTCGTCCGGCAGGCCCGTGCGCAACCCGGTCACGAGCCGGGTGTGGAGGTCATCCTGGAGATCGTCCATGATCCCAGCCTCGCACCAGGGGCCATCGGTGTGAACCCGTCGACGATCCCGTTCGCTGCACCGGGTGTGCTCTTCGTATCGGCTGTTCACCGGCGCACAGTGTTCGCCATGAAGACCCGATACGCGCCAAACATCAGGAATGCCGTGATCGGCACGGTGGTCGCCGGCGGGCTCGTCGCCGGTTTCCTGCTCTTCGGGCCGGGTGCGGAGGGGCCGCCGCCCGACTCGGGCCCCGCCGCGCAGGCGATGCTGACGGCGGGCACCGGGGCGCCGGTCTCGGTCGGCGAGCTGTCCGTGCTGATCGAGGACCGCGAGCGCTGGCTGCGCTCGCACCCCGACGACGACGAGTCGTGGGCGGTGCTCGGCTCCGCGTACGTGGAACGGGGCACGGCGCGCGCGGAGTGGGCGTACTTCCCGAAGGCCGAGTCGGCGCTGAAACGTTCGCTCGCGGCGCGGCCCGGCAGCAAGGGGAACACGGCCGCCGAGCTGGGCATGGCGGCGCTCGCGAACGCACGGCACGACTACGCCGCGGCCAAGCGGTGGGGCGAGCGGGTCCGGGCGCGCTCGCCCAGGGAGTGGGCGGCGTACGCCCTGCTCATCGACACGTACAACGGTCTCGGCGACCTCAAGTCCGCCCACAAGGCCCTGGCGAGGCTGGAGCAGCTGCGACCGGGTGTGGCGTCGGCGCTGGGCCGGGCGGCCCTCGCGGACCGCGACCGCGGCCGGCGCGAGGACGCGGCGAGCAAGGCGTACGAGGCGATGACGCGCGCGGGCAGCCCGGCGGAGAAGGCGTTCACGCAGTACCGGCTGGGCGAGCTGGCCTGGGAGCGCGGCGAGCCGGCGGAGGCGCTGGGGCACTACGACGCGGCGCTGCGGATCGACGCCGGGCACCACCGGTCCCGGGCGGGCCGGGCGCGGGCGCTGGCGGGTCTCGGCCGTACGGACGAGGCGCTGCGCGACTACGACGCGGCGGTGAAGGCGCTGCCGCTGCCCCAGTACGCGCTGGAGGCGGGCGAGCTGTACGAGTCGGTCGGCCTCGACGGGGACGCCCGTACGCACTACGACGTGATGCGCAGGGAGGCGGCGAAGGCGCGGCGGAACGGGGTGAGCGAGGAGCTGGTGCTCGCCCGTTACGAGGCCGACCACGGCGAGGCGCGGTCGGCGGTGCGCCGCATGGAGCAGGAGTGGCGGCGCGGCCACCGGAGCGTGTACGCGGCGGACGTGCTCGGGTGGGCGCTGCACCGGGCGGGGCGGTCGGCGGAGGGCCTGAAGTACGCGAAGGCGGCCACGCATCCGGGGATGCGGAACGCGCTGTTCGTGTACCACCTCGGCGAGATCGAGCGGGCCAGGGACATGACGGGCGCGGCCCGCCGGCATCTGGCGGAGGCGCTGCGGATCAACCCGAAGTTCTCGCCGGTGCACGCGCCGAAGGCGGCGAAGATCCTGGCCGAGCTGGGTGAGCCCCCGGCGGGCGGGCCCGAGGACATCTGGGGCGAGGCCGAGCCGTGGGATCTGGACGGGACGCCGCCACCGCTGGAGACGCCGTTGCCGTCGCCGTCGGACGAGAACGATGACGATGACGGCGAACACGGGGACGGGGACGAGGACGCGGACGAAGGCGCGGACGGGGAGCGGGACGAGGCGCGGGACGAGGAGGGCCGTGCGCCCACGCCGGACGCGTCGGAGGCGAGGGCGTCGGAGCGGAGGGCCTCGGACGGGCCCGGCCCGTCGGGGGCCTCCGGAGCCTCGGAGACGTCGGAGCCCCGGGAACCCCGGGAACCCCGGAAACCCCGGGAAGCCTCGGACGCTCCTGACGCAAGCCCCTCGCAGCGCTGACAGCAGCCGGGAGGGGCGGCGGGCGCCGCCCCTCCCTGTGCTGCCGCCCGGACTACGAGCTGACCGGCGCGGTCACAGGTTGCCGCGCTTGTCCTGCTCGCGCTCGATCGCCTCGAAGAGAGCCTTGAAGTTGCCCTTGCCGAAGCCCATGGACCCGTGGCGCTCGATGATCTCGAAGAAGACGGTCGGACGGTCCTGGACCGGCTTGGTGAAGATCTGGAGCAGATAGCCGTCCTCGTCACGGTCCGCGAGGATCTTCAGCTCGCGCAGGGTCTCGATCGGCACACGGGTGTCGCCGACCCACTCACCGAGGGTGTCGTAGTACGAGTCGGGCGTGTCCAGGAACTGGACCCCTCCCGCGCGCATGGTGCGCACGGTCTCGACGATGTCGTTCGTCGCCAGCGCGATGTGCTGGACGCCGGCGCCGCCGTAGAACTCCAGGTACTCGTCGATCTGCGACTTCTTCTTCGCGATCGCGGGCTCGTTGATGGGGAACTTCACCTTGAGGGTGCCGTCGGCGACCACCTTCGACATCAGCGCCGAGTACTCGGTCGCGATGTCGTCACCCACGAACTCCTTCATGTTCGTGAAGCCCATGACCTTGTTGTAGAAGGCCACCCACTCGTTCATCCTCCCGAGCTCGACATTGCCCACGCAGTGGTCGATGGCCTGGAAGGTGCGCTTCGCCGGGGGCGCCACGATCGGCTCGGCGGCGACGAAGCCGGGCAGGTACGGGCCGTCGTAGCCGGAGCGGTCGACGAGGGTGTGGCGGGTGCTGCCGTACGTCGCGATGGCGGCGAGCACGACGGTCCCGTGCTCGTCCTTGACCTCGTACGGCTCCTCGATGCCGCGTGCGCCGTGCTCGACGGCGTACGCGTACGCCTTCCGCACGTCCGGCACCTCGATGGCGAGGTCGATGACGCCGTCACCGTGCTCGGCGACGTGGCCGGCGAGGAAGCGGCCCCAGCCGGTGGCGGGCTTGATGACGGAGGTGAACACGAAGCGGGCGCCGCCGTTCGTGAGGACGTACGACGCGGTCTCGCGGCTGCCGGTCTCCGGTCCGGAGTAGGCGACGAGCTTCATACCGAAGGCCGTGGAGTAGTAGTGCGCGGCCTGCTTGGCGTTGCCGACGGCGAAGACGACCGCGTCCATTCCCTTCACCGGGAAGGGGTCTGCCTGCCGGGCGGTGTCAGGGGTCTGATCCAGGATCTCAGTCATGGCGGCAGACTCCCGCCGATCCACAAGCTGCGCAATAGTTTGTGTTTCAGCTGGGCAAGCTGCCCATTCACTGCCCGTTTTGTGCGGGCGATCTGTACAGGATGACCATCGGGAGGCACTCGTGGCGATCGATCATCTGGACGGCAGGCTCATCGTGCTCCTCGCCCGCGAGCCGCGCATCGGTGTCCTGGAGGCCTCGCGCCGCCTGGGCGTGGCCCGCGGCACGGTCCAGGCGCGGCTCGACCGGCTCCAGTCGAGCGGGGTCATCCGAGGCTTCGGACCGGACGTCGACCCGGCGGCCCTGGGCTACCCGGTGACGGCGTTCGCGACGCTGGAGATCAAGCAGGGCCAGGGCACGGACGTCCGGGCCCATCTGGCCACCGTCCCGGAGGTGCTGGAACTGCACACCACGACGGGCCACGGCGACATGCTCTGCCGCCTCGTCGCCCGCTCGAACGCGGACCTCCAGCGGGTGATCGACCGGGTCGTCGGCTTCGAGGGGATCGTGCGGGCGTCGACGGCGATCGTGATGGAGAACCCGGTGCCGTTGCGGATCATCCCGCTGGTGGAGCAGGCGGCGGGGGACATGCGTGAGGGCTGAGGACGCGCCGCGGCCGCCCAGCAGAGCCTCCTCTTCGACGAGTCCCTGTACGGCGACCCGGATCCGGAGACGCGCGGGGCCGTGAACGTCTTCATGCACGAGGTCGCCACGATGCACACCCAGGAGCTCTCCACCTGGCTGGGCACCATGCGCGACTGGCCCGGCGCGTGGCCGAAGAGCGCGTACGGCGCGTACGGCGCGAACAGTGCGAACAGTGCGAACAGTGCGAACAGTGTCGGTCTAGTGCCGGGTCAGCAGGTCGGGACCTTGCTCTCGTCCTGGTCAAGGAGCCGCAGCGCGTCCACCGCTTCCTTCAGCGTCGTGACCGGGATCAGCCGCATCCCGTCGGGGAGTTCGGCCTGGGCGTCCCCGCACTCGGCCTTCGGCACCAGGAAGACGGTCGACCCGTCACGGGCGGCCGCCTGCGTCTTCAGCGCCACCCCGCCGACCGCGCCGACCTTGCCGTCCGCGGTGATCGTGCCCGTACCGGCGATGTCACGGCCGCCGGTGAGATCGCCGCCCGCGCCGTTGCCGTCGAGCTTGTCGATGATGCCGAGCGAGAAGAGCAGCCCCGCACTGGGGCCGCCGACGTCCGCGAGGTGGAGGGTGACCTTCACCTTCTCCGGGTCCTCGCCGAGGTAGCCCAGGGCGGCGTCCACGGCGCTGTCCTGGGACTTCTGCATCTCGGCGGTGTTGTGCTTCTGGATCTCCTTCTCGGACTCGCCGACGGGGTAGACCACGTCGCGCGGCAGCACCGCCCGGTCCGTGCGGAACCAGGCGTCCGCCACATCGCCGAAGTCGACCTCGGCGGTCGGCCCGGTGGCGACGATCGTCGTCATCCGCAGCGTCCCCTCCGTCTTGCGAGTAGGGGCACCGGTGATCGTGATCACCGGCTTCCCCTGGTCGTCCCCGAGCACGTTCGTGGCCTGACCCGGCTGGGCCAGGGTGAACGGCAGCGGCGCGAGCCCGGTGACCGCCAGCAGTGCGACGACAGGGAGGGCGCAGACGGCGAGAGCCCAGGGGCGCGAGAGGCGTGAGAGAAACACGCAGTCAATCTAGCGGTCCGCCCGCGCGCTCCTGCGCCGAGGCCACCCGCAGCGCAGCCGTACCGCAGCCTGTACCGCCCCGTACTACCAAGGCCCGTACCGCCGGGGTCCGTACCGCCGGGGCTCGTACCGCCTGCACCCCGTCCGGCAGCGCGTCAGCGCAGCGCGTCCGCCACCTCACGCGCCGCGTCGACGACGCGCGGGCCGACCCGCTCCGGTACGGAGTCGGCGAGCATGACGACGCCCACGCTCCCCTCTATGCCCGTCACCCCGATGAGCGGCGCGGCGGCGCCGCTCGCTCCCGCCTCCAGCTCGCCGTGGGTGAGCGTGTACGTGGGCTCGGTGAGTCCGCCCTGACGAGCGGCGAGGATGGCCCTGCCGGCGGCGCCGCGGTCCAGAGGATGGCGGAAACCGGCCCGGTACGCCACGTGGTAGTCCGTCCAGGTCGGCTCGACGACCGCGACCGCGAGCGCCTCCGCCCCGTCGACCAGGGTGAGATGGGCGGTGGCGCCGATGTCCTCGGCGAGCGAGCGCAGCGCGGGCAGCGCCGCCTCCCGTACGAGCGGGTGCACCTGGCGGCCGAGCCGCAGCACGCCGAGCCCGACCCGGGCCCGTCCGCCCAGGTCACGGCGGACCAGAGCGTGCTGCTCCAGTGTGGCGAGCAACCGGTAGACGACCGTCCTGTTGACGCCGAGCCGGTGGGAGAGCTCGGTGACGGTCAGGCCGTGGTCGGTGTCGGCAAGCAGTTTGAGGACACGCAGTCCCCGGTCGAGCGTCTGGGAGGTCTCCGCGGTCACGACGCCCTCTCCTTCGAGGTGAGTGGCGGCGGCGCTCCACAGGTCCAGCGGCACCGGTCCCATCGGCGACGCACTGAGAGGCCGCCGACAGGCCATGGCACACCGGCTGCGCTCCGCGGCGGCGCTGCCACGGGGCGTTGTCATTGCGGGGAATGTAGCGACCGTCTCCGCTCAGCGGAAGACCTCGTCCAGAATCCGGGCGCGGAGACTTTCGCGTACGACTGCCGGTGCGGTGCGTCCGCTGACCGGAGAACGCCGCCGGCGGGACCTGCGGACGTCACGGGTGACGGGCGGGAACGACCGCGTCCGGCTGCCGCTCAGCGCGGCCGAGGACCCGTCAGGCGCCGCACTCACCGATGGCCCGGCCACCGCGCCCGGACCCCCTGCACCCAGGACCCACCGGACCTCGGGACTCGCCGAACCCGGGGACCCACCGCGGCCCGAACCCACCGCGGCCCGAACCCACCGCACCCCGGGCCCCATTGCCCCCACCGGAGGCACGGCGCTCGCTCCAGGACCCGCTACTCCCGGGCACACGGCAGCGCGTCCCGGGCGGGGCCGCGCCGGCACGGCGCCCAGGGCCAGGGACCGGCCACTCCCCGGACTTCACCGCATCCGCGTGGCCCACTCCTGGACCTTCTTGATCCGCTCCCGGATCTGCCCCGCCGTCGCCTCCGCGCTCGGCGGCCCTCCGCACACCCGCCGCAGCTCGGTGTGGATGACACCGTGCGGCTTGCCGCTCTGATGGACGTACGCGCCCACCATCGTGTTCAGCTGCTTCCGCAGCTCCAGCAGCTCCTTGTGCGAGACCACCGGCCGCCGCTCGGCGGGCAGTTCGAGCAGATCCGCCTCCTCGTCCGGCTTCTTGCGGCTGTGCGCGATCTGCCGTGCCTGCCGCTTCTGGAGCAGCATCTGCACCTGGTCCGGCTCCAGCAGGCCGGGGATGCCGAGGTAGTCCTGCTCCTCCTCGCTCCCCGGGTGGGCCTGCATGCCGAACTCGGCGCCGTTGTACATCACCCGGTCGAAGACCGCGTCGGACTCCAGCGCCTCGAAGGGCAGCATGTCCTGTTCGCCGGTGTCCTCGTCCTGCTCCTTGTTGGCCTCGTCCATCTCCTTCTCGGACTCGGCGTAGGGGTCTTCCTCCCCCTCCTTCTTCGGCCGGTCGAGCACGTGGTCGCGCTCGACCTCCATCTCATTGGCGAAGCCGAGCAGCATGGGGATGGTCGGCAGGAAGACGGACGCGGTCTCGCCGCGCCGCCGGGACCGTACGAAACGCCCCACGGCCTGCGCGAAGAAGAGCGGTGTCGAGATCGTCGTCGCGTAGACGCCGACCGCGAGCCGCGGCACGTCGACGCCTTCGGACACCATCCGGACCGCGACCATCCACCGGTCGTCGTTGTCGCTGAACTCGTCGATCCGCTTCGACGCGCCCGTGTCGTCGGAGAGCACGACGGTCGCCTTCGTGCCGGTGATCTCGCGGATGAGCTTGGCATACGCGCGCGCCGAGTCCTGGTCCGAGGCGATGACGAGGCCGCCCGCGTCGGGAATCGCCTTCCTGACCTCGGTCAGCCGCTGGTCGGCGGCGCGCAGGACGTTCGGCATCCAGTCGCCACGCGGGTCGAGCGCCGTGCGCCACGCCTGCGAGATCGCGTCCTTGGTCATCGGCTCGCCGAGCCGGGCGGCGATCTCGTCGCCGGCCTTGGTGCGCCAGCGCATGTTGCCGCTGTAGGAGAGGAAGATGACCGGCCGGACGACGCCGTCGGAGAGGGCGTTGCCGTAGCCGTACGTGTAGTCGGCGGCCGACCGCCGGATCCCGTCGTTGCCCTCCGCGTACGTGACGAAGGGGATGGGATTGGTGTCGGACCGGAACGGCGTACCGGTCAGGGCGAGGCGCCGCGTCGCCGGCTCGAACGCCTCCAGGCACGCCTCGCCCCAGGACTTCGAGTCACCGGCGTGGTGGATCTCGTCGAGGATGACGAGGGTCTTGCGCTGCTCGCTGCGGTTGCGGTGCAGCATCGGGCGTACGCCGACACCGGCGTACGTGATGGCGATGCCGTCGTACTCCTTGCTGAGCGGGCCCGCGCTGTAGTCCGGATCCAGCTTGATGCCTATCCGCGCCGCGGCCGCCGCCCACTGCTTCTTCAGATGCTCGGTCGGCGCGACCACGGTGATCTGCTGCACGACATGGTGGTGCAGCAGCCACGACGCGAGCGTCAGCGCGAAGGTCGTCTTACCGGCGCCGGGGGTCGCCACCGCGAGAAAGTCGCGCGGCTGCTCCTGGATGTACCGCTCCATGGCCCCCTGCTGCCAGGCGCGCAGCTTGTTGGCCGTACCCCAGGGGGCACGGCCGGGGAAGGCGGGTGAGAGGTGGTGGGAGTGCGAGGCGGTGGTAGTCACGGTCTCCGGTCGCGGGCTCGGGTGCACGGGCTGTCCGTACGGCAACGGGCTGTCGCCACGACGGCGGGCCGTCCGTACGACAACCGGGCCACCCTATCGGTGGCCCGGCCGCGGATCGGGCCGTACGAGGCCGTATCCCCCGCGGGTGCGGCAAGCGTCACAGCGGCGGGTCAGCGCGCGAACCGCGGCAGCTGCGCGGCGATCTTGGGCACGTCGAGCGCCCCCTGGCAGACGTCCAGGACGAACTGCTCGGCGTCGTCCACGTCGAACCCCGCGTCCAGCGGATGACCGTTCATGTGCAGAAAGACCCAGGTGGCGTACCAGGCCAGGCGCTTGTTGCCGTCGACGAGGGCGTGATTGCGGGCGATCGACTCCATCAGTGCGGCCGCCTTCTGCCACACATCCGGATACGCGTCCTGGCCGAACACGCTCGATTGGGGGCGGGCGAGCGCCGAATCCAGCAGACCGTAGTCCCGCACCTCTGAGGCACCGAGCCGCTCGGCGAGATTGAGCAACTCGGGCAGCGTGAGGTAGTGCATCAGGCGAGCCTCCGGTTCAGCTCCTCACTCACCTTCAGCACATGCTCGGCCGCCTCGTTGAACAGCCGGGAGTGTTCGTTTATAGCCCTGATCACCGCGTCGTGGGCGAACGACTGCATGCTGCGGCCCTCCGCCTCGGCACGCTTGCGCAGGGCGTCCAGCTCTTCCTCGGAGAACCTCACGTTCAGACCAGCCATACTCCGTACGGTACCGCTTGGTACCACCCAGTGTCACCCGGCCACCGGCGCCGCCCGCAGCCGCGTCGCCACCCACGCCCCCACCAGCGCCACCCCCGCCATCGGCAGGAAGACGGCGGTGAAGGCGGCCGGGTGGGAGCCGCCCGTGGCCGACACCGCGTGGCCGCCCACCGCTCCTCCGCCGAGCGCGGCGAACGCCGCGCCGCCCGCCGCAAGGAGCAGGACGTTCGACAGTCCGTCGGAGATCTGGAGGGCGGCGGAGTTCGCGCCCTGTTCCTCCGGCGCCGACAGCTTCAGCAGCAGCACGCTCGTGGACGAGATCACCAGGCCCATGCCGAAGCAGCCCCACCCCCATGCGGCGGCCACGATCCACACCGGCACGGACGCGATCAGCACGCTCGGCGCGGCCGCGATCGCCGTCGCGACCAGCACCATGCCGAGGACGGTGAGCCGTTCCCGGTACGGCTCCAC
Organism: Streptomyces sp. FIT100; assembly: GCF_024584805.1. Taxonomy (NCBI): domain Bacteria; kingdom Bacillati; phylum Actinomycetota; class Actinomycetes; order Kitasatosporales; family Streptomycetaceae; genus Streptomyces; species Streptomyces sp. FIT100. The sequence continues at coordinate 2,911,899 of NZ_CP075715.1, forward strand.
GCGCGGCCGGGACTGGACGTACGACCCGAGCGCCCACGTCGCCCCGCCCAGCGCGAGCGACAGACCCGCGAGCGTCGGCGACAGCCCGCGCTGGGTGACCAGCATCAGCGGTACGAAGGACTCGGCAGCGATGAAGGACCCGGCCGCGACGCCGCGCAGCAGGACGACCGAGGGCAGACCGCGGGCCGCCCGGTAGGTGCCCCGAGGCAGCAGCCCCAGCGTGGCGGGCACGAGCAGCGCCGCGCCCGCGACGGCCGGGAGCACCGACAGCCACCGCAGGTCCTGGCCGGCGTACTGGAGCAGCGCGGCCCCGGTCGATATCCCGAGCGCGAGCCGGATGCGCCGGGTGTCGAACGCCGGGGCCGGCGCCCCCGGGTCGACCGGCCCGGACGCCTTGCGCCGTATCTCGGGCAGCGCGAGCGCGAGCGGTGCGACGACCAGCACGGGGATGCCGATGAACACCCAGCGCCATCCAAGCTGTTCGGTGACGGTCCCGGCCGCCAGCGGACCCACCACGGACGGCACCACCCAGCTCGCGGCGAAAGCGGCCATGATCTTCGGCCGCAGCCGCTCCGGATAGGCGCGGCCGACCACGACGTACAACGCCACGATCACCAGCCCGCCGCCCAGCCCCTGCACGGCCCGCCCCACGATGAACGGCCACATCGCCCCGGCCGTCCCCGCGACCACCAGCCCCACCGCGAACGCCCCGATCCCGGCCCCGATAGCCCCCAGCGGCCCCCGCCGGTCGGCCCACTGGCCGGCCACCACCATCCCGAAGAGACTCGTCGTGAAGTACGCCGAGAACGCGAACGCGTACAGCTCCACCCCCCGCAGCTCCCGCGCGGCAACCGGCATGGCCGTCCCGACGGCAGTCGCCTCGAACGCGATCAGCAGAACGACGGACACGATGCCGATACTGAGAGAGCGATGCTCCCGGCCGAGGACGCCGCCGGGCACGCCGGCGTCTCTTTCGACGTCGCCGTCGGCCTGGTGTGTGCGGAGAGAGGGCATGGCCACCAGAGTAAGTGGCACACCACAGAATCGCCCCTGTCCGGGGACCGGGCTCAGCTCATCCTCTGGCCCTACGACCCGAGCACCCGAGCGCCCGGCGCCCGGCCGCCCATGAACGCGCGTGAACGGCGTATGGCAGTCGCATTGCAGCCCCGGCCATCCCCTTGAGCACGGCTGCGCGGCGCCCCTACGGTCGATGCGTACGACAGACACGGCCGTGTGCCCGAGTGGCTCAGGGACTCGCCTGCAAAGCGGGTTACGCCGGTTCGAATCCGGTCACGGCCTCTGGATGGACGTGGCCACCCTCGTAGCGCAGGGTGGTCACCTCCTCCCGACGATCAACCCGACGAGGCCGGTCCGCGCACCTCGTCGGCCTCAGTTCTCACGACGAGTGCTTGAGCGCGGGCGACGGTGCGCGAACCGCCAATCTTCGACGGCGCCGCCACAGCGCTCCCCCTCCGTCGCGGGGCTCGGCGGCCGCGTCACGGCGCTCTCTCAGTTGTCGCCGTCGCAGGCGATGGCTGTCCTCCAGATCAGAGTGGTGACTACAGCGCCGACTCCCTGTCATGGCGCCCTTCATCAAGAGCCCTCGACCTGGCAGGACTGGCGGAGAAGCCGATCATCGCTGTCTTCACGCGACGGAGGGGTTCTCACCTACTGACCGGGCTCCGGGGTCGGCACACCGCTCACCAGCTTGGTGTCGTTCTGGCAGCCGAGATCGGAGGCCACCTTGCGTGCGGCAGCATTGGCGACGGTGACCTGGTGAGCCCTGCGCTCCTTCTCCGGGACCTCGTTCACTCCCGGAGCTTCAAGCTGCGCCTGGATGAAGATCTCGTGAGCAGGATCTTTCATGCGGCAAGCGAAGAAGACCGACGCAAGACTGTCGGACGATGACGCCCTCTCGCCGGTGGTGAAATAGGTGACGGTCTCCTGGAGCCGAGTATCTCGTTCGGGAACACTCAAAGCCTCGCGGAACGTGACCTGCAAGTCCCACTCGCCACCCTTGGCGGGCAGAAGCCAGCAGAAGGGGATGGGCTGCGTACGCGTCTTCGCACCTTGATCCGTACGGGCGGCATCGCGCAGAGACCCGATCACCTTTTCCGGCTCAGAAAGGTCGCTGGTGAAGTTCCCTTCGCCCGCGATGGCCTTGAGTGCGGAAGAGGGCTGGGGTTCCTTTGCGAAGGCACCACAAACCTCGTCGGCCGGTAGGCCGCGGTCTTCCTCTCCGCCGTCAGTGCCGGAGGAGCAGCCGGCCGTCACCATCGCAACGAGTACGGCGGGCAGTACGATCCTTCTCAGAGTGGCCGACATGTCACTTCTTCTCATACGGGTCGGGGAGGGCGTTGTCCCGCGCATTCATGCGCGCATTCCTGACGTTTTCCACCAATTGCTCATCAAGGTAGTTGGAGTCCTTCTCGCTCCACCCCGGAGCATTGGCGTACGCAATTCCGGGCAGTAGTGCGTTGTCCTTGCCCATCGCCAGTGCCTCGTTCTTGAGGTCATCCGACTTCTTCTTGAGAAGCTCGTCCTTCTCGTACTTCTCCGCGATGTCAGCGGCCTCCATGCCGAGGAATGTCACCACGGCGCCTCCCGCTGTCTCTGCCGCGAGCGGGACGAGTGCGCCGCCAGCACCACCAGTAAGAGCTGCCACGCCGCCGGTAACCACGACACCCGTACCGAACTTGACCCATTCGGTGGTCTTGCCGACTGCCTTCTTGTGCTCCTCCGAGTCCTTCTCGTAATCCTTGTCGATCTGCGCCATACGCGACTGATCCATGATGCCTTGCGCCTCGCCGCCGATCCTCAGCGTGGTCCGTGCGTCGGTGAGATTCCGGTCGTCCGTCAGATCAGTGCCCGGCTTCGGGCCGACCTCGTCCAGGACACTGGTCGTGTACAGCATCTGCGCGGCGGACAACTGGCCATGGCCAACCTCGCTCTGCGAAACGATGCCCATGAAGTTGACCGCATCACCCCGGTTCCACAGCAGACCTGCGTTGAACTTCTCGCCGAACTTCGACGTGCCGTCCTCATTGCTGTATCCGAAGGGGGAGTTCTTCTTCTCCTCCATGATGGTGTCGCTGTCCTGCTCCAGTGATCGATTGAACTCATCGATGTAGGCTGCGCCCATCTTGCCCAGGCTGTCATCCATGCCCGGCTGCTCGTGCATGTGCTTCGGATCGCTGCCATAACGCTCGACGACCTTCTGCATTACTTCGGCATTCTCGCCCGTGCGTACGTCCTTGAGGCCGTCAGCCGGCGCATCGTACGGATGACCCGTGGTCGCAGACTCCAGGGCGTGTCCCAGGGCGTTGTAGCCTGGCTCCTTGCTCCTGTCTCCCTTGTCATTCACCTCCTCGGGCCATTCACGGTCCTTGGTGAAGTAGTCGAACGCGTCGAGCTTCTTGTTGTCCTTACTGTTGTCCGGGGTGAGATCGATGTTGCTGTTGAAGAATTCGGTCGAAGCCTTCGGGTTGTGGCCGAGCGCTTCCATGTAACCGACCACGGGATCCTGCCCGAGACCCCCACCAAGCCAGTTGAGATGGGACGGCTGCATCCGCTCCCAGGCACGACTGGCAGGCAGAGTGCCGTCGTACGTGAGCTTCCGCTCGGTGACAACGAGCGCGTTGCCGTAGTCACGCAGGAACTTGTCGTCGTAGTCCCCGACTCGCATCAGGTTGCTCATGACCTGGAATCCGTACGGAGACGAACCGCGCGTCTGGATCGGCTCGCTGCCGGCCTTGATGACATCGGCCTTCCACTGCTCCATCTCGGGACTGGTGGAGTGGGTCGCAGAGGCCAGCGTAAGGCCCCAGTTCTTCTGGAATTCTTTGAGCTTGTCACTGTGGTCAGCACCGAGGCGCGAGCCGTCGCTGGGGTCGCCCATGTCGGCCCAGTACTCCATCGAGCCCTTCGGGCCGACCTCCAAGGCGAAGCGCTCGGCGAAGAACCTGTCGTCCGCGTTGTCCTTGAACAGCCTGTTGAGCTTGTCGATCTCTTCCGGGGTTGCGTCGTCGCCCTTCTTGTACAGCTCGTAGGCGAGCCTCGCGTCCTCGGCGTCCTGTGTCTTCGCGGCGTCCTTCAGTCCGTCGAAGCTCGTGTCGGAGAAGTTGTGCTTGCCCTTGCCTGCCAGCGATCGCAGGGCGCGGGAGGCGACGTCGTCGGCTTCGTTGGCGCGGTCGACGGCCTTCTTGATCGCGGATCGCATGGCATCGAAGTCAGCCTGTTCCGGCTTTGGACCGTCGTAGTCCTTGCTCCGGCTGTCCGGATGGACCAGATAGCCGACCACGCCGTCGGCCCCGATTCTGATCCCCTTGCCCGGAGCGCTCTCGACCAGCTTCTCCAGGTCACCCTTCGCGGCCTGGAACTCGCCATGAACGTCCCTCAGGATATTCCTGATGCTGGTCGCTTCCTTGAGCGCGTCTCCGAACTCCTTGGCAGTCTTTGTCACGAACTCTCGGGTCACGCCTGCGTTTTCGCCGGCCCAGTCGGCTTTCTCGGCCTTTCTGCGAAGGCCGTCTACAGCCTTGTCCTCGGCCTTCTCCAGCTTGGTGATCACCTCGGACCAGTCCGTTACAGCTTCCTTCAGACTGCCGAGCCTGGCATGGAGGACCTGATCAAATTTCAGCATCTATGGCTCCTCCTCAGCTGAAGTGCTTGGTGATTTCGGACATGGAGAAGTTGGTCACCAGTACTTCCTCGTGGTTCGCATGACTGATGACCGTGTCCTCCAGATGATTGTGGATGTGTGCGCAAGCACTCAGCAGCGTCTCTGACTGCGTACGCCACGTATCCCAGAGAGTCCAGAGGGCTGATCCGGTCTGAAACCCGTCCTGATCGAGGCTGGTGGCAGCCGTGTCTGTCTGGGCCCCGGCATGAAAGGCATCCACTTCGAACCAGTGGTAGAGCTCCTGAGCCTCATTCCCGATGGCCTTCAGATCGGGTGAGGTGACTTTGTAGTCAGAAGCGCCCCCACCACTGGAGGAGCCTCCGTCCACCTGATTCAGACGCATGCCGACATTAGCTGTGGCCGCAGCGCGAGCTGATGTCCACTCTTCGTCGAACGACATGATTCCCCCTTGGTCGCAACCACCTGGAGCCGTGCAGTTCCGGCCGACATCACCCTAGGGGCGCACCCTGAGCAGCCCCGCGCCGATCGGACTTGAGCACGAAATACGCACAACAATCCGGGATTCAGCACCTGCCCTCGTCGACGGAGACCGCGAGAGCGTATTCGGGTACGACCGTGGTCGAGCCATCGGCCCCAGGGACCGCGAAGCCGCCGGACTCCGAGGACGTCATGCTGAGGCAGAAGGGGTGCTCACCGGTGTCGGTGGTCACCAGATAGCTGTCGCCGCCTGCCGTCTCCACGTGCAGTTTGTAGTAGGGCCCTTCCCCTTCGGCGGCATCGCGGAGGGCCTCTTCGACGAGGGACGCCCCGCCACTCGTGGAGTGGGTCTCGGCCTCGATCGACTCGGCAGCCGCCTCCACGACGTCACCCAGCTCGTCGCCGCTCCATGAGGAGTCGTCGGCGAAGTTCATCGCCCCGCACGCCGAGAAGAGCATGACGCCGGCGATGCCGAAGGCAAGGATGCGGCCGCGGTTGTAGGCGACGTCCGAGGGCTCGTTCGCTTCGGGGTTGCGGTAGCGCCAGGCGGTGAAGCGCCAGTAGAGACGGCGCTGATCGACGCAGCCGAGAACGACGAAGAAGGCGGTGAGTGCGAAGAACGTGACGATGACGCCGGTCACGGCGAGCCCTCCTCACCCACGCCGGGAACGGACCACGGGTACGGCGATTCCGGCACCGACGAGGACAGCCGCGCCGATGCCGATGCCGATCCAGAGGGTGGTGTTGTCGCCACCGGATGCCTGGGCCGCAGTGGTCGGCTTGTCGTCGGTCGCCGACTCCGAGCCGCCCCCTGGCTTGGACGCCTCAGGAGAAGGCGACTTGGGCTCAGCCGCTGCCAGGTCCGGGAGCGGATAGACGTCGGCAGGACCGGGGTCGCCGGGGGTCTTCAGGGCGCGGAGGGGGCGGACGGCGCCGTAACCGATGTAGTCGTTGCGCTTGTTGCCGCTTGTCGGGGCGCCGACCGTGTTGAGCATGACGCGGAGGACCTGGTTGTTGGTCCACTCCGGGTGCTTGGACCAGATCAGGGCGGCGGTGGCGGAGGCGAGGGCGGTGGCGTCGCTGGTGCCGTGGGTCCTGCAGATGCCGGTCGCACCACCACAGGCTGCGACCATCTCCTCCCCAGGGGCGGCGAAGTCCACTTGCGGTCCCCACTGGGACTCGTCCGTCTTCTTCAGGTCCTTGCCGATGGCGCCGACTCCGACGACTCCGGGGGTGCTGGCCGGGTAGCCCGGTGAGTCGTCTCCATCGTTGCCCGTACCGGCAAAGATCAATGAGCCTTTGCCCAAGGCATACTTCACCGCTGCAGTGAGCTCCGGCGACCCCTCAAGCACCTTCTGCGAGATGTTGATGACCTGGGCACCCTCATCGGCGGCATATCTGATCGCTTCAGGAGCAATGCGGTTGAATTCCTTGATCTTGGCTGGAGTGTTTCCTGCCCATTCCGCGTCGGGAAGGCGGATCGGCAGGATCTTGGCCCCCGGCGCAAGACCGTATGCGCCATCTCCCCCACCGCTCTGCCCCGTACCGGCGATGAGGCCCGCCATACCTGTGCCATGACCGTCATAGTCAGTGCGCTCGTCACCGGCTTCATCCGGAGCCAGGTCCTTACCCTTCAGCACCTGGCCCAAGAGGTCGCCATTCGTAGCGTCCACACCTGAGTCGACGACGGCGACGGTCACTCCCTTGCCGGTACTGACCTTCCAGATCTCATCTGCACCCATGGCGTCGAGATGCCACTGACGTGACCGGATTGAGTCGGCATGTGCTGGAATGGCAGCAGAACCGACCAGCAAGAGTCCAAGCGCCGCCGCAACGGAGGTGTGGGCTCGGCTCATGTGAAAGCTGCTGGCACGCATCCAGTTCCTCTTGCTCATGGTTGTGATGGGTCAGTCGACGACCGGAGGGACGACTCGGCGGCTGGTCTGCTGCCAGGTCTCCTCGTCCTCGGTGAGGTAGTCAGGACGCTCGCCTTGTGCGTCACGACGCGGCTCCTGACCACGTGATGTCCCGGCACCGCGTCCCGCCATGCCGGCCCCGTGTCCTGCTTCACCATGAGGAGTTGAGCGCACGAGGCCGGAACCACCAGGCGTGAACGGGCGAGCGCTCGTCCTTCCTGGCTGGGCGGGACGTCCGCCGACGATCCCACCCGTCTCGCCTGCGAGGCGTCGACCACCGGCAAGGCCACTCTGGCCTGCACTCGTTCCGCCCACGCCGCCGGCGCCTTGACCACTCATCGGCATACGGCCGTGCGTACCCTCGGCACCGATGACGGTGCCACGAGGGATCCCGCCCATCGCCTTACCGGATCCGGGCGGAACGGGGCGCCCACCCACGATGCCACCATCGCGCGGCATCCGGCCTGCGGAGCCTGTACCGGACGATCCTTGTCCGGGCAGGGTCGGGCCCATGCCTCCGACCGGCCGCGCTCCGCTCACAGGGCTCGTACCACCGAGTGCAGGCGGCAGCACCACGGGTGGCAGAGTCAGACCGCTGTCTGGTCGTCCCCCGGGGATCCGAGTATCGGCCGGACCGCTCACAGGAGCCGTCGCCGGAGGGAGAGTCGCCACGCTGTCGATCTCCATTGATGCGGGCTGCTCGGGTCGAAGGCTGCTCACGGAATGCGCCGACTTTTCAGCGCTGCTTGTCGGGGCGGAGTCGACTTCGCCCCTTGAGGCATACGCAACCGACCCTGCCGCGGCTGGTCCGGCTGCCCCACCAGCGCCGCCGGACCGCTGCTCGTTCAGTCCGCTGTCAACGCCCCTGTCATCCGGAACGAACCGCTTCGGCGGCGGCTGAAACGTCGGCACCTCCAACCCTCGCATCTGCGCCGACGACTCCTCGAAGTTCTTCCCGAGCCGACTCATCGTCTCGGCCGCTTCCAGGCGGTTCTTCTCCTTCGCCTCCGCGAAAGCCGCCAGCTCGGCCTGTGCCTTCGGTCCGATCGTCCGCGAGTCCGGGTCGTTCGGCGCGGACGCCGCCGCGTTCAGGTTCGCCTGTGCCTGTTCCTTGGTCGTGTAGCGCGGGATCGAGCTCTGGGCCTCGGCGATGGCGTTCGACGCGCGGCTCATCCACCGCGACGCCTCGTCGCTGTAGTCGGCCAGGCGCTGGGTGGCGCTCGCGAGGCTCGCGCCCCAGTCGATGAACGCCTGCTGGCCCTCGCCCTTCCACTCCACCCGCTCGGGGCGGAACTTCAGTTGCTGAGCGATCTCGCCGAGCTCGAACGACGCCGCGGCCAAGCGGTCGGACGCTGCCTGTACTTGGAAACTGCTGGCCTGGTCGAGCCACTCGAGCATCTCCTCGTGGGACATGCTGGAGAAGTTGGTCCTGCCCCCGCCACCGCCGCCGTCTTTCTGGGCCATTGCTTCGTCGCCTTCTATCCCCGTGGTTCCCGACCGGTTACTGCATACCGCCGGCGCCGGCGGTGTCCCCTTGCTGGCCTTCCGCGGCCGGTTGTTCGTGCTTGCGCCGGGCCGCTTCCTGGGCCCGCTCCCGTGCCAGCTGCTGGGCCACCGGGTCCTTGTCGAAGTCGTATTCGGCCTTCGTGCGCGTGCTGATGGCCACCATGCGGCGACGGACGTCCTCGTCCATGGCCTCGAAGCCGTCCTTGGACGCGACGACGGCGATGCCCATGCCCTCCATGGAGTCGGAGAGGAGCTGGGAGAGCTTCGTCAGCTGCTCGATGACGGTCCCGTACGCGCCGGACAGGCCGGCGGCCTCGGTCCACTTGCCGCCCCCGCCGCCGAAGTGTTCCGGGCTGGCGGCATCCGACTCCACCTGCTTGGGGCCGGCGGGGGAATCGCGGAGGTTGGTGAGCAGTTTGTCGACCCGCTTCTTGAACGACACCATCGACTCCGGGTCGTACAGCGCCGACGCCATCGCCGGATTGACCGCCCGTAGCGAACGCTCCTCACCCGACATCGCATCCCAGTCCGTCGCCATGCGCAACGACCCCTCCCCGTTCAACACACAAGTCTTCGGGGATCACTGTAGTCACCAGCACTGACACCGCGCACCTCGGCATTGCAGGTGCAACGTGGATCACACGGAGACGAATTGACCCAAACCGCTTACGAGTTGGACGGAACCGCCACCGCCGCCTGCGGCCGGATCGGGAGGCGGTTGACCGGGCGGCCCGTGGCCGCGCGGACCGCGGAGGCGATGGCGGACGGGGTGGTGACGACCGGGACCGCGCTGGCGGCCTTGGCGCCGAAGGGGGCCACCACGTCACGTTCCTCGACGAGTTTGACGATGCGGATGTCGGGGGCGTCGAGGGAGGTGGGGAGGGCGTAGCCGGTCAGGTCGGGGTGGCGGACGAGGCCGCGGGCGGTGCGGAGGTTCTCGGTGAGGGCCGTGCCGACGCCCTGGGTGATGCCGGCCTCGATACGGGCCGCCAGCTGGGCGGGGTTGAGGACGCGGCCGACGTCCTGGGCGACGGCGACCTCGACGACGCGGACGGAGCCGAGTTCGATGTCGACGTCGACGACCGCGCGGATCGCGCAGAAGGCGAGGCCGACGAAGGCGTCGCCCTGGCCGTGGTCGTCGAGGGGTTCGGTGGGGTGGGGGCGGCACTGGGCGGTGGCCCAGAGTTCCTTGCCGTCCATGGCCTCGGTGACCGTGGTGGACAGGACGCCGTCGTACGAGGTGATCTTGCCGTCGGTGATCTGGAGCAGCTCGGTGGACATGCCGAACTTGTGGGCCAGCGGCTGCAGAAGCTGCGTGCGGACCATCTTGGCCGCGCGCTCCACCGCTCCGCCCGAGACCCAGGTGTGGCGGCCGTGCGCGGCCGGGCCCGCCGGGGGCTGGTCGGTGTCGACCGGGGCGACGTGGACCTCGTCGATGCCCAGGGTCTCCTGGACGACCTGGCGGGCGAGGGTGGAGAAGCCCTGGCCGGTCTCGACGGCCGCGCAGATGACCGTCGCGACGCCGTCCCGGACCCTGACGGTCGCGGTGGCGACCTCGTCGGCGCCCTCGGCGCCTAGCATGTGGACCATGCCGAGCGCGTAGCCGACGCCGCGGCGCACCGCGCCCGGTTCGCCCGCGCCTTCGGGGCCGCCGGGGAGGAGCCAGGCTTCCTCGGGGGTGTCCATGGGGAGGTCCGGGAGGGGGAAGTCCCGTACGGCGGCGAGCAGTTCGGCCACCGGGGCGGGGCAGGTGACGGTCTGGCCGGTGGGCAGGATGTCGCCGGTCGCGAGGGCGTTGCGGAGGCGGAGCTCGACGGGGTCGAGGCCCAGTTTCGCGGCGAGCTTGTCCATCTGGGCCTCGTACGCGGCGCACACCTGCATCGCGCCCTCGCCGCGCACATGGCCGGAGGGCGGGTTGTTGGTGCGGACGGCCCAGCCCTCGATGAAGGCGTGCGGGACGACGTACGGGCCGCAGGCGAAGGCGACGGCCGCGGCGAGCGACTCCGAGGAGGCGTCGGCGTACGCGCCCGCGTCCAGCAGGATCTGGGCCTCCACCTTCACCAGGCGGCCGTCGGCGTCCGCGTGGTGGCGGTAGCGGAGCAGGGTGGGGTGGCGGTGGGCGTGGCCGAGGAAGGACTCCTCGCGGGTGGCCGTGAGCTTGACCGGGCAGCCGGTTCTCAGCGCCAGCAGGCCGAGGGGGATCTGGAAGCCGGGGTCCTCGCGGTCGCCCGTCGCGCCGGGGACGCCGGTGACGACCACCTTCACCTGCTCCGGCGGCAGTCCGAAGCAGGCGGCGGCCAGGTCGCGGTCGGTGTGGGGGTCGGTGGACGCGGTGTACAGCTCGACGCCGCCGTCGGGGCGCGGGACGGCGAGGCCCGCCTCGGCGCCGATGGGGGCCGGGTCCTGGCGGCCGATCCGGTACAGCCCTTCGACGACCGTCTCGCCTGCCGCCTCGGGGTCGCCGAAGCTGAGCGGGATGTGCCGGATCAGGTTGCCGTCGGGGTGCAGGGGGTCGGCGGCGAACGCCTTCTCGGGGTCGGTGACCGGTTCGAGCACCTCGTACTCGACGGTGATCGCGGCGGCGGCGAGCCGGGCCGTGTCGGGGTGGTCGGCCGCGACGGCGGCGATGGCCTCGCCGTGGTGGCGGACGGTCTCGGAGGCGAAGACGGGCCGGTCGGCGATCCGCCGGCCGTACGCGGTGTCGCCCGGGACGTCCTCGTGCGTGATGACCGCGTGCACGCCCGGCATGTCGGTGGCGCCGCTGGTGTCGAGGGAGGTGATACGGGCGTGGGGGTGCGGAGAGCGCAGGATCGCCGCCCACAGCAGGCCCTCGGCCCACAGGTCGGAGGCGTAGGGGAAGGTGCCCTCGGTCTTGGCGCGGGCGTCGGCCTGCGGGAGCGATGCGCCGAGGCCGTGGGTGGGCGGCTCCTGCCGGGGGTCCTGCTGGGTGCCGTCGCCCGCCTGGGGCGTCGTCAGGGTGGTGGCCGCGTCCTTGCTCACGCCATGCCTCCGTCGTGCGGGTGGGGCTGCACACTACCCGCACCCGGGGGCGCCTGGTGCGGGATACGGGCCTGCTCGGCGGTCTGCTCGTCGTCGGACTCGGCCGCCGCTGCCGCCGCCGCGGCGCTCGCCTCGCGCTCGGTGACGACCTCGCGCACGGCTTCGAGAACGCCGCGGTATCCGGAGCAGCGGCACAGGTTGCCGCAGAGCGCCTGGCGGGTCTCCAGCTCCGTGGGGGCGTGGTTGCCCTCCAGCAGGTCGTGGACGGTCATGGCCATGCCCGGGATGCAGTAGCCGCACTGGACGGCGCCGCACTTGGCGAGGGCGCGCTGGACGTCGGAGGGCTCGCCGTCGGTGGCGAGGCCCTCGACGGTGCGGACCTCGGAGCCGGCCGCCGTGGCGGCGGGTACGAGGCAGGAGGCGACGAGGCGGCCGTCGACCTGGACGTTGCACGCGCCGCACTCGCCCTGCGAGCAGCCGTCCTTGGCGCCGGCGAGGCCGAGGCGCTCGCGCAGCACGTAGAGGAGGGACTCGCCGACCCAGGCGTCCGTGACGGGGCGGTCCGCTCCGTTCACGCGGAGGACGTACGAGGTGTGGGGGTGCTCGTCGTTGACGGCGCGGGCGGTGGGTGCGGCGGGCTCCTCGGGCCCGGCCGCTTCCCCGGCGTCGGCCTCGGCCGCCTCGGGACCGGCGGCCTGTTCCGGTACGACCGCTTCCGGTCCGGCGGCGGCCTCGGGCGACCCCGCCCCGGCAGGCTCGTCCGGCACCGGCACCGGCACAGGCACCGGCGCCGGTTCGGGCGTCTCGGGCGCCGTCGCCCAGGGCGCGGGCGCCCCGCCGGGCAGCGTCGCCGGGTAGGCCGGCGGAGCGGAGGGCTCCGCGGGCGGTTCCGGGGTCTCGGGCGCCGTCGCCCAGGGCGCCGGCGCGCCGCCCGGCAGCGTGGCCGGAGGGGCGCCGCCGCCCCACTGGGAGGCCAGCACCGATGTCGTGAACTCGCCCGACTCGTCCGGAAGATCCCCCTGGGCCACCGGGATCGTCCACTGGCCGGTCAGCTCGCTCGGCCCGCCGGCCGCCGCTTCGGCCTCGGGGAAGCTCCAGTGACCCGTGGCGTGCGGGTCCTGGTCCTGCTGCCCGGCAGGCTCGGGCACTGGCTCGTGCTGCGGCGGCACCGTCCAGGAGCCCACCGCCGCCGGGTCCGTGCCCGCACCCGGAGCCTGCTGGGCGTGCGGCGTGAACTGCGGCGGTACGTACCCGTGGCCGGGTGCCGCGAGCGGTGTGTCCAGGGCGCCGTCCGGGGGCAGCTGGACGAAGGCCGTGGCGTCGGCGTCGTACTCGCCCTGCGGGATGGGCTGCCAGCCGCCCTCGTACTGCTGCCGCGAAGGGGCCGGGCCGTTCTCTTCGGTGCTCACGACAGCGCCCTCCCCAGTGCTCGTCGGGCCAGCGCGGCGACCGTGCGCCGCAGGTGCTGGATCGCGGGCGGCATCTGATCGTCGCCCTGCGGATCCGGGATGCAGGCAGCGGCCACATACTCCCCGAACGCCGCGAGCGCCTCGGCCGCGAGGCCGCGCTCGCCGTCCCAGTCGATCAGCGAGGCGATCCACCGCTCGGCCTCCAGCGGGCGCAGCGGCATGGGGGCGATCGCGCCGACCGCGCAGCGCACCCCGCGTCTGGCCGGGTCGAGGACGACGGCGACGGACGCCGTCGCGCGGCCGGGGCCGGTGCGGCCGGTGGCCTTGAGGAAGACCTGCGGGGCGTGCAGGAGCGGTACGCGGACGAAGCCGATCAGCTCGGCCGGGCCGAGCATCTCGCGGCCCGCGAGCAGATGGGAGACGGGGATCTCGCGGCGGGCGCCGCCCGGGCCCGCGATGACCAGGTCCGCCTCCAGGGCGGCGAGCACGGGCAGGGTGTCGCCGGTGGGGGCGGCGGTGGCGATATTGCCGCCGAGGGTGCCCGCGTTGCGGATCTGCGGGGGGCCGGCGGCGCGCGCGGAGGCGGCGAGGGCGGGGATGAGCGCGGCGAAGTCGGGGCGGCCCATCCGGGCGTGGGTGAGACCGGCGCCGAGCAGTGCGTGGCCGTCCTGGTACTGCCAGCCGCGGATCTCGTTGATACGGCCGAGACCGACGAGGCCGGCGGGCCGCAGCCGGCCCTTGTTGACGGCCGCCATCAGGTCCGTACCGCCCGCGACCGGCACGGCGGCGGGCATGGCGGTGAGCGCCGCCACGGCCTCATCGAGCGAGACCGGCAGCGTCACGGACTGCGCCGCCTGCGGTGCGTGCGTGGTCAACCCAGCTGCCCCTTCCCGGTGTCCCGGCTGTCCGCCTGTGTTGCCGTACCGTACGTGCTCACAGCCCGGACGTGGCAACTCTGGCACATCTTCCGACCGGTCCGACGCGAGGGTCCACGAAGGGCACATCCGTCCCGGAGCTCCCACGGAAGGGGAATCGTCCGGTTTTGTCGCACCTTTGCCGCACCCTTGCCCTCACATGCGGATTGGCGCTGCTCGGTGCGGCTTGTACGACTTTCCTCGTGGTGGCCCTCGGCCCCGGACGCCCCGAGGGGGCCCGTCGGTCCGAAGGCCCTCCACAGTCGCAGGGACCCGTACGCGTGACACCCCTCTCGGGGGCGGGCTCACACGATTGGGGGCGCCCCCTCGATCGGGCGTCCGAGCACCCCGGGGCGCCGCTGCCACGGCAAGGGGCCACCGGGCGGCCGGTAGTCGACGCCGAGCGCGTCAAGGCGCCGGTAGTGGGCCGCCATTCGCCGGTCGAAATCCGCGAAGTCGCGCTCGGCGGGGGCGGGGAGCGCGGACCAGGCGACCTCGGCGAAGGCCGCGAGGCGCGGGAAGACCTGGTAGTCGACGCGGGTGCGGTCCTGCATGACCTCGGTCCAGACGTTGGCCTGGGTGCCGAGGACGTGTGCGCCCGCGGGAGTTCCTGCCAGCTCGGGCGGAACGGGTTCGAAGCGGTAGACGTCCTCCAGTGTGCGGACGTATCCGATGGGCATCGGCTCGTCGTCGCCGGGTGCCTGCCGGTGGTCGAAGTAGACCTGCTGCTCGGGGCACATGACGACGTCGTGTCCGGCCCGTGCGGCGGCGATCCCGCCGGCATAGCCGCGCCATGACGAGACCGCGGCGCCGGGGGCAAGGCCGCCTTCGAGGATCTCGTCCCAGCCGATGAGGCGGCGGCCGCGGGCGGTCAGCCAGCCGTCGAAGTGGCGGATGAACCAGGACTGGAGCTCGTCCTCGTCGGCGAGGCCGAGTTCCTTGATGCGTGCCTGGGCGGCCGGTGACTGCTTCCACTGGTCCTTGAGGCACTCGTCGCCGCCGATGTGGACGAACGGGGAGGTGTCGGCCGGGAAGAGGTCGAGGACCTCCTCGAAGACGCCTTCGTAGAAGCGGAGGGTGGTGTCGGTCGGGGCGAGCACGTTCGCGCTGACGCCCCAGGAGTCCCTTGTCGAAAGGGAGGCCGTGTCGACGACGTCGGTGTTGCCCAGCTCCGGGTACGCCGCGATGGCGGCCTGCGAGTGGCCCGGGATGTCGATCTCGGGGACGACGGAGATGTGCCGCTCGGCGGCGTAGGCGACGATCTCGCGGATGTCGTCCTGGGTGTAGTAACCGCCGTGCGGTGTCTCGTCCCAGAGCTCCGACGCCCCGTGACCCCATTTCGTCCGCGAGCGCCAGGCGCCCGCTTCGGTGAGACGGGGAAAGCGCTTGATCTCGATGCGCCAGCCCTGGTCGTCGGTGAGATGGAAGTGGAAGACGTTGAGCTTGTGGGCGGCGAGGAGGTCGAGATAGCGGAGGACGTCGTCCTTGGGGAGGAAGTGGCGGGCGACGTCGAGCATGAGACCACGCCAGCGGAAGCGGGGTGAGTCCTCGACGGTGACCATCGGGACGTCCCGGTCCTGGCCGGCCGGGCCGATGGGCGCCCTGCGGTAGGCGTCGGGCCCCAGCAGCTGCCGGAGCGTCTGGGCACCCCAGAACACCCCTGCGGGGCTGCCTCCTTCGACGACGACGGCGACGTCCTCGACGGATCCGTCCGTGGACAGCCGGTAGCCCTCCGGGCCGAGCTCCCGCTCCACGTCCGCGCTGACACGCAGCAGAATGCTGCGCGGGCCCTCGCCGTCGGCGAGGGGCAGCCCCGTTGCCGCGCCGAGCGCGGTGCGCAGCCAGCGCGCCACGCCTTCGGTGCCCGGCCGTGCGTCCAGCCTGGTGTCCCCGTCGAGCGCGAGGCGACCGGGGCCGCCGGCCCGCCACTGGACCGCGTTCGGCGCCGGGATCAGATCCATGGAGGTCATGGCGTCAGTCTTTCACCGCTCCGCCCAGCCCCGAAACCAGGCGTCGTTGGACGAGGACGAAGAAGACGAGCACCGGGATCGTCATCACGGTGGACGCCGCCATGATGCCGCCCCAGTCGTTCTCGTCCGGCTTGAAGAAGACCAGCAGGGCCATCGGCAGCGTGGACTGCGAGGTGTCGCTGATGATGAACGACTTCGCGAAGAGGAAGTCGTTCCAGGCCGAGATGAACGAGAAGACGCTCGTCGCGACCAGGCCGGGGAAGACCAGCGGGAAGAGGATCTGCCAGAGGAAACGGGACCGGCTCGCGCCGTCGATGTACGCGGCCTCCTCCAGGGCTTCCGGCACCGCTTTGACGAATCCGCGGAGCATCCAGATCGCGAACGGCAGGGAGAAGGCGATGTGCGGCAGGATCAGCGCGCCGAGGGTGTTGAGCTGACCGAAGTCCCGCATCAGGAAGAAGAGCGGGATGGTCAGCGCCTCGACCGGCACCATCTGGGCGACCAGGAACATGATCAGCAGTGTGGTGCGGAACCGGAATCGGAATCGCGTCACCGCCGTCGCCGCGAGAAAGGCGATGAGCGCGGAGGCGAGCACGACCGAGCCGGCGACGAAGAGGCTGTTGAGGAAGTAGCGGCCGAATTCCTGCTGTTCGAAGACGCGGCGGAAGGAGTCGAGGGACGGGGCGAGCGTCCAGGGGCGGGGCTCGGTGGACTGGATCTCACCTGCCGGTTTGAGCGCGGAGAGGACCATCCAGTAGAGCGGGAAGGCGACGGCGGCCGCGACGGCGAGGGCGGTCGCCTCGGCGGCCAGACGCCATGGTCGGCGAATGCGGAAACGCGGGGAAAGCGCGTTCACAGTTCCTCCCCCTGACGGCGCAGCAGCCGCAGATAGACGAGTGTGACGGCGAGCAGAATCAGCAGCATGACGACGCCGATGGCGGAACCCAGGCTGTACTGCGAGGACGCGAACGCCTTTTGGTAGGCGTAGACGTTGAGGACGAGGTTCTGGCCGGCGATTCCGCCGCCGTTGGTCATCACATAGATCTGTGTGAAGACCTTGAAGTCCCAGATGACGGACTGGATCGTCACGACGACGAGGATGGGCCTCAGCATCGGCGCCAGCACGGAGCGCCAGATCCGCCACTGCGAGGCGCCGTCGAGCGAGGCCGCTTCGACGACCTCGCCGGGAACGGCCCTGATGCCGGCGTAGACGGTGACCATCACGAACGGGAACGAGCACCAGACGACCTCGAGGAGGACGAGGGCGAAGGCGCTGTAGCGGCCGTACGTCCAGGAGAAGTCGCCGAGTCCGAGCACCTTGTTGACGGGCCCGAAGTCGGGGTCGAAGAGGAAGACCCAGACGGTCGACCCGGTGACCGCGGGCGTCGCCCAGGCCCCGAGCGCGGCGAGCATGAGGGCGAGCCGGGGCAGGGCGCGGATCCGGGTGAGCAGTACGGCGAGGGCGCAGCCGACGGCGAGCGTGGCGGCGACGCACGCGGCGGCGAAGAGGACGGTGGCGAGGAGGACCTGCCAGAACCGGCCGTCGCCGAAGAGGGCGGTGTAGTTGCCGAAGCCCTGGAACGAGGTGGGCTCACCACCGCTGACCTGGGCCTGGGTGTACTCCAGGAAGGAGATCAGCCCGAGCTGGTAGATGGGGTACACGAGCAGCCCGCCCAGCACGGCCAGGGCGGGGGCCAGGTAGAGCCACGGCGTCAGTCCCGCGCGGCGCCCCGGCGCCCCCGCCCGCCGGGCACCACGCGCGTTCCCGGGTGCTGCAAGGGCCCGGTGCTCCGGCCGCAGGGCTTCCGCAGCGCCGGACAGGCTCGCAGGCGGGTCACCGGGCGACGCCGGTTCCGGTCGGGGTGCGGGCAGGCTCCGGTCTTCCGCCCGGGAGGGCGGCACATCCGGCTCGGGCACGGCCCGGCCGCGCGGGCCGGAACGCGCGGCCTCCGGTCCGGCGGGCTCGGGGGTGGCGGGCTCCGGTCCGGCGGGCTCCGGTCCGGCGGGCTCGGGGGCGGCGGCCCCCGGCGTGCGGTGCGTCATCGCTCAGCTCGCTGACGCGAACGCCGCGTCCATCTTCTTCGCCGCTTCGTCCGAGGCAGCGGCCACGTCCTTCTTGCCGCTGACGATCTCCTGGAACATCGTCGGCAGGACGAGGGACGCGTCGATCTGGCCCCAGCCGGGGGATGCCGGGACGAACCTGGTGCCGGCGGCGAGGGTGTCGATGAAGGGCTTCACGAAGGGCTCCTTCGTGGCCGCCTGCGCCCGCACGTCGGTGTACGTGGGCAGGAAGCCCATCGCGTCGAACAGCTTGCCCTGGGTCTCCTTGCCGGTCAGCGACTTCATCAGGTCCACGGCGAGCGTGCGGTGCGAACTGCTCTTGAGGACGCCGATGTTGTTGCCGCCCGCGAAGGCCGGGGCGATGGAGCCGGGCGTGTTGCCGGGCAGCGGGACGACGGCGTACTTGCCCTTCACCGAACCCGCCTCGACCGCCGCGTGGCTGAAGTCACCGCCGATCGCCATCGCCGCCTTGCCGGAGGCGAACGCCGTCACGGTCGCGTTGCCGCCCATCGACGCGCACTTGGCGGCCGGGCAGTTGTCGTCGCCGAAGAGCGAGGTGTACGCCTCGATGCCCTTGCGCGCCTCGGGGCTGTTGACGGCCGCCTTGTACGTACCGCCGCCCTCCGTGGCGAGTTCGCCGCCGTTCGCCCAGATGAACGGCATCGCGCCGTACGTGTACGCGCCGCCGACGGCGATCCCGTACAGCTCCGGCTTCGCCTTGTGGATCTTCCTGGCGGTGGAGGCGAGCTCGGCCTGGGTCTTGGGGGGCTGGACGCCGAGCTCCTCGAAGACGTCGGTCCGGTAGTACAGCGCGCGGATGCCGACGAGGAGCGGGGCGCCGTAGACCTTGCCGTCCACCGTGACGGACCGCTTCGCGGTCGGGTCGGTGTCCTTCGCCTCGTCCCAGGCGCTGAACTCCGCGCTGATGTCGGCGAGTCCGCCGTCCTTGACGTATCCGGCGGTGTCGGTGTTGCCGTACTCGATGAGGTCGGGCGCGCTCGCGGGGTCGTTGAAGGCCGCCTTGATCCGCTGGGCGCGGGTGTCGACGGGGATGTACTCGACCTCGACCTCGGTGTCCTTGTGCCGGGCGCGGAAGGAGGCGATCGCCGCGTCGACGACCTGTTCCTTGGGCTTGTTGCTGACCTCCTGGAAGAGCCATACGCGGAGCGTGCCGCTCTTCTCGTCGGCCCTGGCGCTGTTGTCGGAGGTCTGCGGGGCGCACGCGGTGGCGGTGAGACCGGCCAGGGCAAGTGCGGTGACCGGGGCTGCTATTCGGGCAGAGAGCTTCACAGGACGGGACCCCTCCCACTTGGCGTTGCAGCATGTGCAACGTTCGTTTCGCACTGCACAACAGGCGCGACACGCAGGAGGTTAGGGCCGCCCCAACACACCGACAAGAGGTCTCAACCACTCTGTGACCGGCCGGTGCAGCCCGTGCAACGGCGGACGGCCCCCGGGGCGCGCCGCAGCGCACCTCGGGGGCCGTCCGGATACGGAAAGGACCGGCTGACCGGGTTACTTGTCCTTGCCGCCCTTGTCCTTGTCGCCGCCGGGGCCCATGGACTCGTAGATCTCCTTGCACATCGGACAGACCGGGTACTTCTTGGGGTCGCGCCCCGGCACCCAGACCTTTCCGCACAGTGCCACCACGGGAGTGCCGTCGAGGGCGCTCGCCATGATCTTGTCCTTCTGGACGTAATGGGCGAAGCGCTCGTGGTCACCGTCGCCGTGCGACACCTGCGGTGTCGGCTCTACGAGGGTGCCCGTACCTGCCCCGCGCTCGGGCTCGAGAGTGCTCATAAGTGCCAAGGGTACTGAAGGGCGACGGGTGAGGGCACGGCAGCGGGCGGGGCGGGAAAAGGAGCGGGGCCAGGGCCGAGCACGGCAAGGCAGAGAAAGGAGCCATGGCGGAGCCATGGCGACTGACGACAACGCAGCCGGGCGACGGCCATGGGCCCGCGACGCCGCCCCGCCCACTGCTGTGCCCTCTCAATTGAGCGAAGGGTCGTCCGGGTACGTGGCGACCATCGCGAGCTCGTTCCGCTGGCGCCGCAGGACCGCCCGCCACAGGTTCTCGGGGCTCGGCGAGGACACGTCACCGGGCTCCGACTCGACCACGTACCACGCACCCTCGCCGAGCTCGTCCTCCAGCTGGCCGGGGCCCCAGCCCGCGTACCCGGCGAAGATCCGCAGGGAGCCGAGGGCGGCCGCGAGCAGCTCGGGCGGCGCCTCCAGGTCGACGAGGCCGATCGCCCCGTACACCCGCCGCCAGCCGAGCGGGCCCTCGTCGCCGGGGATGACGGCGAGGCCGAGGGCGGAGTCGAGCGAGACGGGGCCGCCCTGGAAGACCACGCCGGGCTCCCCGGCCAGGCCCGCCCAGGGCTCCAGGATGTCGCCGACACCGACCGGGGTGGGCCGGTTGAGGACCACGCCGAGAGAGCCCTCCTCGTCGTGGTCGAGGAGGAGCACCACCGCGCGGTCGAAGTTCGGATCCGCGAGGGCCGGAGTGGCGACGAGCAGCCGCCCTGTGAGGGAGGACACCTCGGTCATGGGAGACATGATCCCGCATCTTCGCCCTCCGCGGGGCGCGAGCGGCGGAGTGTGAACCGGCGCAGCTCAGGGCGCACTGCGGCGGCGGGAGGGCGCGGGACCGACAGCAAACGGACGGTAACCGTCCGCAAGCGCGCCGGAACGGAACGTATTGTGCCGAATTCATTACGCATGGCTGCCCCCCTTGGCCTTACCCAGCAGGGGTAGGTGGGCCTTAACCTTTTCCCTGGCCCTGCCCGACCTCCCCCTCGCCTCCGCTGGGGGGACCCTCCGGAACGCGAGATTCATGACCGGCACAGACGATGTACTGCTTGTCCACGGCGGAACCCCGCTGGAGGGCGAGATCCGCGTCCGCGGCGCCAAGAACCTGGTGCCGAAGGCTATGGTCGCCGCGCTGCTCGGCAGCGAGCCGAGCCGGCTGCGCAATGTGCCCGACATCCGCGACGTGCGGGTGGTGCGCGGACTGCTGCAGCTGCACGGTGTGACCGTACGACCCGGCGACGAGCCCGGCGAGCTGGTGCTCGACCCGACGCACGTCGAGAGCGCGAACGTCGCTGACATCGATGCCCACGCGGGCTCCTCGCGGATCCCGATCCTCTTCTGCGGCCCGCTGCTGCACCGGCTCGGCCATGCCTTCATCCCGGGTCTGGGCGGCTGCGACATCGGCGGCCGGCCGATCGACTTCCACTTCGACGTGCTGCGGCAGTTCGGCGCGAAGATCGACAAGCGGGCAGACGGACAGTACCTGGAGGCGCCGCAGCGGCTTCGCGGTACCAAGATCCGGCTGCCGTACCCGTCGGTCGGCGCGACCGAGCAGGTGCTGCTGACGGCGGTGCTGGCGGAGGGTGTCACCGAGCTGTCCAACGCGGCCGTCGAGCCGGAGATCGAGGACCTCATCTGCGTGCTGCAGAAGATGGGCGCGATCATCGCGATGGACACCGACCGGACGATCCGGATCACCGGCGTCGACAAGCTGGGCGGCTACAACCACAAGGCGCTGTCGGACCGCCTGGAGGCGGCGTCCTGGGCGTCGGCTGCGCTGGCGACCGAGGGCAACATCTACGTGCGCGGCGCGCAGCAGCGCTCGATGATGACCTTCCTGAACACCTACCGCAAGGTCGGCGGCGCCTTCGAGATCGACGACGAGGGCATCCGCTTCTGGCACCCGGGCGGCTCCCTCAACGCGATCGCGCTGGAGACGGACGTGCACCCCGGTTTCCAGACCGACTGGCAGCAGCCGCTGGTGGTGGCGCTGACGCAGGCGGCGGGGCTGTCGATCGTCCACGAGACGGTGTACGAGTCGCGCCTCGGCTTCACGTCCGCGCTCAACCAGATGGGTGCCCACATCCAGCTGTACCGGGAGTGCCTGGGCGGCTCGGACTGCCGCTTCGGCCAGCGGAACTTCCTGCACTCGGCGGTCGTGTCCGGCCCGACGAAGCTCCAGGGCGCGGATCTGGTCATCCCCGACCTGCGGGGCGGCTTCTCGTACCTGATCGCGGCGCTGGCGGCGCAGGGGACGTCGCGGGTGCACGGGATCGACCTGATCAACCGGGGCTACGAGAACTTCATGGAGAAGCTCGTGGAGCTGGGCGCCAAGGTGGAGCTGCCGCGGGGGGCGACGGTCTGAGGCCCGGGGTCCTGTCCGCGAGGGCGCCGGTCGGCTGGATCCAGCCGACCGGCGCCCTCGCGTTTCCGGGCCACGAGGCCCTGCCACGGCCTGTGCGAACAGCAAAGGGCGGCCACCCCCGTCCCGGGGTGGCCGCCCTGTCGCTCAGGGGCTCTTACTTGCCCTTGGCGGCTTCCTTGAGCTTGGAGCCCGCGGAGACCTTCACGCTGTAGCCGGCCGGGATCTGGATCGGGTCGCCGGTCTGCGGGTTACGAGCGGTGCGAGCGGCACGGTGGGTGCGCTCGAAGGTCAGGAAGCCGGGGATGGTGACCTTCTCGTCGCCCTTGGCGACGACCTCGCCGACCGTCTCGGCGAGAGCGGCCAGCACGGCGTCGGCGTCCTTGCGGGTCACCTCGGCGCGGTCGGCCAGCGCGGCCACCAGCTCACTGCGGTTCATGTTGTTACTCCCGTGTTCTTCTTGCCTGTGAGGCGTGAGATCGAAGCCGATGCTGCCAGGGCCCTCGGACAGTCCCCGGACCCGGGTCTGCTGTCAGACCCTCGCGCCCAATTGAGCATCCTGCCCCCACCAGCGGCGGGAAAGCCAATCCGGCACCCTCCGGAGTCACACGAAAAGCGCCACTGGCATCTTCTGGTGACGTTCCGTCGACTCGGCGGAGACGCCGCGGAGCCATGGGGCCGGTCGCGGGCTCATATGACGGCCACCCTAGAGGGGCATTCCTGAGCCCGCGACTTGCGACGCGCCGGGGTCAGACCGACGTGTTCACCGTCACGCCCGCGCCGGCCGCCCTCGCGGCGTCGCGCACGGCACCCGCGACCGCACCCGCCACCTTGTCGTTGAAGACGGACGGAATGATGTAGTTCGGGTTGAGCTCGTCCTCGGTGACGACGTCCGCGAGGGCCGTGGCCGCCGCGAGCATCATTTCCGTGTTCACCGTACGGGACTGTGCGTCGAGGAGCCCGCGGAAGACACCCGGGAAGACCAGCACGTTGTTGATCTGGTTGGGGAAGTCGGAGCGGCCGGTGGCGACAACTGCGGCCGTCTGGCGAGCGATTGCCGGGTCCACCTCGGGGTCCGGATTCGCGAGCGCGAACACGATGGCGTCCTCCGCCATCGCCGCGACGTCCTCCGCGCCGAGCACGTTCGGCGCGGAGACACCGATGAAGACGTCGGCGCCGCGCACGGCCTCCTTGAGGGTGCCGGTGACGCCCTCGGGGTTGGTGTTGTCGGCGATCCAGCGCAGTGGCGTGCCGGGCGCGGCGTCCACGAGGTCGGCGCGCCCCGCGTGCACGACGCCGTGGATGTCGGCGACGACGGCGTGCTTGACGCCCGCAGCCAGGAGCAGCTTCAGGATGGCCGTACCGGCGGCGCCGGCGCCGGACATGACGACGCGTACGTCCCCAACTGCCTTGCCCACCACGCGGAGCGCGTTGGTGAGCGCGGCGAGCACGACGATCGCGGTGCCGTGCTGGTCGTCGTGGAAGACGGGGATGTCGAGGGCCTCGCGGAGCCGCGCCTCGATCTCGAAGCAGCGGGGCGCGGAGATGTCCTCCAGATTGATGCCGGCGAAGCCGGGGGCGATCGCCTTGACGATCTCGACGATCGCGTCGGTGTCCTGGGTGTCCAGGCACAGCGGCCAGGCGTCGATACCGGCGAAGCGCTTGAAGAGGGCCGCCTTGCCCTCCATGACGGGCAGTGCGGCCTTCGGGCCGATGTTGCCGAGGCCGAGGACGGCGGAGCCGTCCGTCACGACTGCGACGGAGTTGCGTTTGATGGTGAGGCGGCGGGCGTCCTCGGGGTTCTCGGCGATCGCCATGCAGACGCGGGCCACACCCGGCGTGTAGACCATGGAGAGGTCGTCACGGTTGCGGATGGGGTGCTTGGACTGCATCTCGATCTTGCCGCCGAGGTGCATCAGGAACGTACGGTCGGAGACCTTGCCGAGGACGACGCCCTCGATGGAGCTGAGCTTTCCGACGATCTCGTCGGCGTGCGTCGTCGACGTGGCCGCGATGGTGACGTCGATACGCAGCTTCTCGTGGCCGGACGCCGTGACGTCGAGACCGGTGACCGAACCGCCGGAGGACTCGACAGCCGTGGTGAGCTGGGACACCGCGGTTCCGCTCGCGGGCACCTCCAGCCGGACCGTCATCGAGTACGAGACGCTGGGCGCCGTTGCCATGGCCGAGTTCCTCTGCTTTCCCTAGCTTCATTGCTGCATCGCCCGGCAGCGGCCGGGCGGGGCCATCCGATGGTCGCACCTACCAGCCAGTAGCTGGTAATAGTGGTCGTTTTGGTTTCGGAAAACTTTTTCCACCATACGAGAACCTGCCGGAAAACAGAAGAGGTCCGTGCCACCCAAGGGGTGACACGGACCTCTGCCGCACGAACTGAGTGGCACCGACCCGCCATGCTCGCCTCGCGGCAAGTGGTCCCTCTGAGGGACGAAGGTTGGGCCCGGGGGCTTGGATCGAGCCGGTGCCACAGCCAGGCTAACAAAGAGTCCTGGAAGGTGATTCCCCGTACGGCGAGTTGACCCCGAACGGACCTGTTCTCAGCTGCCGCGGGCGGCCGGCGCCGCCGCGACGAGCCGCCGCAGACCGGGACGGTCCAGGTCGTCGGGCGGCAGCCCCTTGGATCCGGCGTCGGTGCCGAAGCCGACACGGTCCTCGTCCGCCGTGACGACCGCGTCCGGGAACTCGGCCAGAAGCAGCGCGCAGGTCCTGCGTCCCAGCTCGGCGACGTGCGCGTCGGCGGCCGCCGGCACCCGCTCCGTCTCCTCGTCCATGGAGTCAGCTTCTCAGCAGATCGGGAACGCCGCCGGCGTCCGGCTCGTCCGCCTTGCCCGAGACCACCGTGAGCTGCCGGGTCGCACGGGTCAGCGCCACGTACAGCACCCGCAGTCCTGCGGAACTTTCGTCGGCGATCTCCGCGGGCGACACGACGACGGTCGCGTCGTACTCCAGGCCCTTGGCCTCCAGCGAACCCAGCGCCACCACCCGGTCGCCGAGCCCCGCCAGCCAGCGCGCCGCCTCGGCGCGCCGGCGCATCGCGACCACGACGCCGACCGTCCCGTCGACCTGGTCCAGCAGCCGTCTGGCCTCCTCCCGGACCGTCAGCTCGAGGTCGTCCCGTACGACCGTGAACCGCGGCCGTACGCCGGTCGACCGGACCGCGTGCGGGGCCCGCATCCCGGGCATCGCCAGGGCGAGGACGCGGGAGGCGAGCTCGGCGATCTCGGAGGGGTTGCGGTAGTTCACGGTCAGCTCGAAACGGCGCCGCGGACGGGTGCCCAGCGCCTCGTCGCGGGCCTCCGCCGCCTCGTCCGGGTCGGGCCAGGAGGACTGGGCCGGGTCGCCCACGACCGTCCAGGTGGCGTGGCGGCCGCGCCGGCCCACCATGCGCCACTGCATGGGGGTGAGGTCCTGGGCCTCGTCGACGATCACGTGGGCGTACTCGACGCGCTCCGCCGCCAGCCGCTCGGCCCGCTCCCGCTGGGTCTCCTCGCGCTGCGGCATCAGCTCCTCCAGACCGGTGAGCTGGTCCAGCGGGTCGAGCTCGCGCTTCCTCCTCGGGCGCGCCGGGGTGCCGAGCAGCATCTGCAGCTCGTCGAGGAGCGCCACATCGTGCACGGTCAGGCCCTCGCGTCTGAGGCTGCGGGCGACTCTGCGCACCTCGCCGGGGTTGAGGATCCGCCGCGCCCAGCGGCCGAGCCGCCGCTCGTCGGCCATCGCCTCGAGGACACCCCGTGGCGTGAGCTCGGGCCACCAGGCGTCGAGGAACACGATGAACGGGTCCTCGGACGCCACGTCCTCGTCGAAGGACGACCGCAGCTCGGCGGCGAGCTCGGGGTCGGTGTGCCGGGTCGCGGCGCCGGACTGCGCGTACAGCGCGTCCAGCAGCAGCCGGCGGGCGCGCGGCCGCAGCAGGTTCACGGGCGTGGTGCCGCCCAGCACGGCATGGCGGATCCGCTGGAGCTCCTCGCTCTCCAGCTCCAGACGCCGCCCGAAGGCCACGACCCTCAGCCGCTCGGGCGCCTCCCCCAGCTCCAGGGCACCGCGCGCGGCCTTGCGCAGCACCTTCAGCATCCGCGAGGAGCCCTTGATCCGGGCGACGGCCGGATCGTCGTACGCCGTCGCCTCCGCGCCGTCGACCAGGGAGCCGACCGCGCGGATCGCGACCTGGCCCTCCTCGCCGAGGGACGGCAGGACCCCCTCGGTGTACGCGACGAGCAGTGGCGTGGGCGAGACGACGAGGATGCCGCCCGCGTACCGCCGCCGGTCCTGGTAGAGCAGGTACGCGGCGCGGTGCAGGGCGACCGCCGTCTTCCCGGTGCCGGGGCCGCCCTCGACGTAGGTCACGGAGGCGGCGGGGGCTCGGATGACGACGTCCTGCTCGGCCTGGATGGAGGCCACGATGTCCCGCATGGTGTGGGTACGGGCCTGGCCGAGCGCGGCCATCAGCGCGCCGTCGCCGATGACGGGCAGCTCGGCGCCGCCGAGGCGGGCCGTCAGCTCCGGGCGCATCAGGTCGTCCTCGACGCCGAGGACCCTGCGGCCCTTGGAGCGGATGACCCGGCGGCGCACCACCCGGCCGGGGTCGACCGGGGTCGAGCGGTAGAAGGGCGCGGCGGCCGGCGCACGCCAGTCGATGACCAGCGGCGCGTAGTCGGCGTCGAGGACGCCGATGCGGCCGATGTGGAGGGTCTCCGCGATCTCGGCGGTGTTGTCGTCCCGTACGGCGTCGTCGGCGGGCTCGACCGAGGTGTACGCCCCGTCGGGGCCCTTCACACCGTCCTTGCCGCGCAGCAGGTCGATACGGCCGAAGAGGAAGTCCTCGAACTCGTTGTTGAGCCGGTTGAGGTGGACCCCCGCCCGGAACACCTGGGCGTCCCGTTCGGCGAGCGCGCCGGGCGTGCCGACCTGACCGCGTTTGGCGGCGTCCTCCATCAGGAACTCCGCCTCGTGGATCTTCTCCTCGAGACGTCGGTACACCTGGTCCAGATGTTCCTGCTCGACGCCGATCTCACGGTCCCGGACCGTGTCGACAGCGGCTTCCTGCGCGGCCACCGGGGCCCCCTTCTGACGTGCACTGGGCAGCCGTCAACCGTACGCGAAGGGGGCCGCTCGTGTCAGGCGGCGTGATCGGTCCGTGCCCGACCGGTGGCGGGGAGTGTCAGGCGTCGACCTCCACCAGCCGCCTGCCGTCGAAGGTGCGGACCTCGAAGTGATCGATGTCGTTCCGCTCCATGGCCGCGCCGCCGTGCACGTACAGCGGGTTCTTCGCCGACTCGTGCGTGCTGTTCGGGATGCCGTAACCCCACTTGGGGACCGCCCAGGAGGTGACGACCTCCTCCTCGCCGGTCTTGGAGACGGCGATCAGGTTGCACTTGAGCGGGCCCGTGACGTTCTTGAGCTCCAGGACCGTGTGGGTGCCCCAGCCCTTGCGCTCCATCCCGACGGTCGCGCTGACCTTGGTGGTCGCGTCCGTGGCCTGGACCTTCTCCTCCATATGGTGGAAGAAGGCGTCCTCGGCGGGGCTGGTCGGGTGAGGCCCCGCGACATTGCCCGCGCTGGCGTCGTCCTGGGTGACGACCACCGCGACGGCCGGGCCGCCGATGATCAGCACCGCGGATGCCGCGATCATGTACATGCTGCGGCGGCGCTTGCGGGCGCGCTTGACGGCGACCTCGCCGACGAGCCGGTCCAGCAGCTGCGGGCTGGACGCGGTCGGGGTCGGGGTCACCGGCGCGGCAGCGGCGGCGGCAGCCGTCCGGGGCGGGGGTTCCATGATCCTGCTCTCGAACGGCAGGGCGCCCGGCACCGGCGGTCCTGACCGCTGCCCCGGCACCTGCTGTCCGGGCGCCTGCTGTCCCGGCACCTGCTCCGCGGAGGGCTCGGCGAGCATGGCGAGCATCGGTTCCATGCCCGCGAACTCCTCGAGGTGGGCCGCGCAGATGTCGCAGCCCGCGAGGTGCGCCTCGAAGGCGGTGGCTTCCGCATCGTCCAGGATGCCGAGGACGTACGCCCCGACGGTTTCGTGGACGGAACCTTCCTCGGGCTGTCCGTACTGTCCGAACTGCCCGTACGGATCCTGCCTGTTCATGCCGTGACCCCCCTCTCCTCCAGAGCGAGCTTCATGGAACGCAGTGCGTAGAAAACACGGGACCGCACGGTCCCGCTGGGTATGCCGAGCGTTTCGGCGGCCTCATTGACCGTACGCCCCTTGAAGTACGTCTCGACGAGTACTTCCCTGTGCGCCGGGGTCAAATCGTCGAGCGCATCCGAAAGCGTCATCAGCCACAACGCCTTGTCGATCTCGTCCTCCGCGGGCATGACCTCCAGCGGCGACGGATCGACCTCCTGCGGCCGGGCCTGCCGGCTGCGGTGACCGTCGATGACGATGCGGCGTGCGACCGTCACCAGCCAGGGTCGGACAGAACCGGTGGCCCGATTGAGCTGACCGGCGTTCTTCCAGGCACGGATGAGCGTCTCCTGAACCACGTCCTCGGCCCGCTGGCGGTCACCGGCGACGAGGCGCAGAACGTAGGCGAGGAGGGGTCCGGCGTGCTCCTGATACAGCGCGCGCATCAGCTCCTCGTCCGGGACGGGAGTGCTGGTGCGCGGTGCAACGGCTCGATGCCGGGCCTGCCCTGAACGGTCATCGGCCACGGCGGCATCCTTGCGCACCTGAACCTCCCGGTCGAGACCCTGTCTGATGTCTGACTGCTTCCCTGTCTCGCATCAGTACGGAGGCGCGCGCCGTTGTGCTCAACGCGGCCGGGAAAACTTTCGGAATCCTTTATCCGGAGCGGCGAGTTCCGGCGCGGCGCCGGTGCCTGGCCACCCGTTCGCGGTTGCCGCACACCTCGCTGGAGCACCAGCGGCGCCGCCGCCCCCGCGAGGTGTCGACGTACACGCGCGGGCAGTTGTCGCCCTCGCAACGACGCAGCCTGGCGCGGGTGACGGGGTCGGTGAGCAGCTCCACGGCGTCGCGCGCGACGGCGGCGAGGAGTTCGTCGCGGCGGGGCGGGTCGAGCGGGGCGCGCACGAGGGTGCCGTCGTCGCCGCGTACGGCGCGAGGGGCGGGCGGAGCGGCCTCGGCGGCAAGGCGGTTGAGCCGGACCAGGGCGCCGTCGTCGGTCCTGCCCTCCAGCTCCGCGTGGACCAACCGGGCCACGCAGTCGCCGAGTTCGCGAAATGGCGGAATCCAGCTCACGGCCACCGCGTCGAGGGGCGTGCCGGGAGGCAGCAGCCCGGATCCCTTCAACCAGCCGGCGAGCAGCTCCGGCCGCTCCGGCGCCGCCGCCACGAGATCCAGGCAGACCCGCCCGGCCTCGAACCGCCACTCCCGCCACTCGTACGCGCCCATACCCATGGCCATGGGTTCAGAGTGCCCGTGCGGCCGGGCGACCGGAACCCCTCCGGCTTGCCCTCGACACCTCGCACATGCACAATGCATGCATGGTGGCATTGCAGATTCGTGATGTACCGGTCGAAGTCCGCGACATACTGGCCGGTCGAGCCCAGCAGCTGGGCCAGTCCTTGCAGGCATATCTCCTGTCGCTCGTCACGGCCGAGGCGCAGCGGGCGAACAACATCGCCTTGCTTCGCAGCTTCGAGAACCGCGCCGACGGCGCCTGCAGCACGGCGGCCGAGACCGCCGCGGAGATCGAGGCCGCACGAGCGCAGCGCGAACGTTGATCGTCGTCGACGCCTCCGCACTCACCGAAGCCCTGACCGGTGACGGCACAGCAGGCAAGGCCACCCGCGCGCGGCTCATGCGGGACACTCACTGGGCGGCGCCGGACCACCTCGTCGTCGAGACCTTTCACTCAGTCCGGGGACGGCTGCTCGGCGGCAAGATCACGCCCTCGCGCGCGGACGCGGCGGTTGAAGCCCTGTGCCAGGTCGCGCTGGAGACGGTCGCCGTGCAGCGGCTGCTGCCCCGCATGTGGGAGCTGCGTCAGAACGTCTCCGGCTACGACGCCGCGTACATCGCGGCAGCCGAGACCTTCAGCTGCCCGCTGATCACGGGCGACGCCCGGCTCAGCCGCTGCAAGGCCGCACGCTGCACCATCGAGGTCCTCGCCTGACGGCAGGGTCCCCAACCGCTCTACGCGTCCGCGTACTTCGTGTCCACCGCCGGGTCCAGCGCCAGCCGGTAGCCCCGCTTCACCACGGTCTGGATGAGGTTCGGCGCGCCGAGTGCCGCACGGAGCCGGGCCATCGCCGTCTCCACGGCGTGCTCGTCGCGGCCCGCGCCCGGCAGCGCGCGGAGCAGGTCGGCACGGGAGACGACCCAGCCGGGGCGGCGGGCCAGGGCGTTGAGGAGGGACATGCCGGCGGGCGGGACGGGGCGCAGCTCACCGTCGACGAGGACCGCGTGGCCCCGGATCTCCACCCGCCGGCCCGCGAGCGGCAGGCTGCGGGCGCGCGAGGGGAGTTCGACGCACAGCAGCTGGACGAGCGGGCCCAGCCGGAAGCGCTCCGGCTGGATCGTGTCGAGGCCGCGCGACTGGAGCGGCAGCGCGGTCACCGGGCCGACGCACGCGGCCATGACGTCGTGTCCGAGCGCGTCCAGCAGCCGCGGGAGCATCCCGCGTTGCTCGGCGCGCGAGAACAGCGACGCCGCGGCCGGTGCGCTGGTGAAGGTCAGCGCGTCGAGCGAGCGCGCCACCGTCGCGTCCAGCAGCCGGTCCAGCGGGGCCACGTCCTCAGGCGGCATCCAGCGGTAGACCGGTACGACGACGACCTCCGCGCCCCCGGCCCGCAGCGCCTCCACGAAGCCCGGCAGCGGCTCCCCGTGCAGCTGGAGGGCGATGCGCCGGCCTGCAACGCCCTCCGCGAGGAGCCGGTCCAGCACCTCCGCCATCGACTCGGAGGCCGGCGACCACTCCTCGGTCAGCCCGGCCGCCCTGATCGCGCCCTTCACCTTGGGCCCGCGCGCGAGGAGTTCGACGCCGCGCAGGCAGGCGAGGAGTTCTTCGCCGCAGCCCCAGCCGTCCGCCGCCTCCACCCACCCGCGGAAGCCGATCGCCGTCGTGGCGACGACGACGTCCGGGGCCTGGGCGATGAGCTCCTTGGTCGCCGCGAGGAGTTCGCCGTCGTCCGCGAGCGGCACGATCCGCAGGGCGGGGGCGTGCAGCACGGCCGCGCCGCGTCGCTGGAGCAGCGCGCCCAGTTCGTCGGCGCGCCGGGCCGCCGTGACCCCCACGGTGAAGCCGGAGAGCGGGCCGACGGTGGGGGTGCCGTGCTGTTCGTCGTACATGCCGTCCGAGCCTGGCAAGGGAGCATGACGGGCTCGGTTCGCGTGCGTTTCCTCGTCGTTACGGGAGGCGCGCCGGCTCACAGCGCATCACAGTTCGGCATGAGCGCATCACACTTCGGCATAGCTGAGCTGCGGCTTCGTCTCGGAGGTGGCGGCCGGTGCGGGGGCGGCCCCGGGGCGGCGAAGGTATACCGCCCAGGTGACCGCGAAGCACACCCCGTAGCAGAGGAGGAAGGCGACGAACGCGCTCGTCCCCGTCCCGGCCGTCAGGAACGACTGCCGGAAGGCCAGGTTGATGGCGAGTCCGCCGAGCGCGCCGACCGCGCCGATCAGCCCCATCGAGGCGCCGGACAGCCTGCGTCCGTACGCCTCCGCCGTCTCGCCCATCATGCCCTTGGCCAGCGCCTTGGCCTGGAAGATGCCGGGGATCATCTTGTACGTGGACCCGTTGCCGAGGCCGCTGAGGACGAACAGGGCGATGAAGCCGACGAGGAACACCGTGAGCGATTCGGCCATGGACGCGTGGACGACGACGCCCGTGGCCCCGGCCATCGCGGCGAACGTCCACAGCGTGATCCTCGCCCCGCCGAAGCGGTCCGCCAGCCATCCGCCGACCGGCCTGATGAGCGAGCCGAGCAGCGGCCCGGCGAAGGTGAGCGACGCGGCCTGCAGCGGGGTGCGTCCGAACTGGGTCTGGAGCACCAGCCCGAAGGCGAAGCTGTAGCCGATGAAGGACCCGAACGTCCCGATGTAGAGGAACGACATGATCCAGGTGTGTGCGTCCCTGACGGCCTCCTTCGCCGCCCCGGTGTCGTTCCTCACGGGTGCGAGGTTGTCCATGAACAGCGCGGCGCAGAGCGCGGCGATCGCGATCAGCGGGATGTAGACCCCGAGCACGACCCGCGGGTGCGCGGCGCCCGCGACACCGATGACCAGCAGTCCGACGAGCTGCACCACGGGCACGCCGATGTTGCCGCCGCCCGCGTTGAGCCCCAGCGCCCAGCCCTTCTTCCGCAGCGGGAAGAAGGAGTTGATGTTCGTCATGGACGAGGCGAAGTTCCCGCCGCCGACCCCGGTGAGCGCCGCGACCGCCAGGAACGTCCCGTACGAGGTGCCGGGCTCCATCACCAGGTACGCGGCCCCGGTCGGCAGGAGCAGGAGCAGCGCGCTGAAGACGGTCCAGTTCCGCCCGCCGAACCGCGCGACGGCGAAGGTGTACGGCACCCGGATGACCGCGCCGACCAGGGTCGCGGTGCCGATGAGGAAGAACTTCCCGGCCGGGTCCACCCCGTACTCCGGCCCCATGAACAGGACCATGACCGACCACAGGGTCCAGACCGAGAACCCGATGTGCTCGGACAGGACGGAGAAGGCCAGATTCCGCCGGGCGATCCGCTCCCCCTGCTCCTTCCAGAAGAGTTCGTCCTCCGGGTCCCACCGCTCGATCCACCTGCCGGCCATGGCCGCCTCCCTAGCTGCGTCGGGTAGTGCGGCCGACGCTAGGGACGACGGGTTTCAGCCCTGTGGTGCGACGTGACCGGCGTGGAACCTTGCTCTCACCCGGGGGTCAGGGCTGCTGTGAGCGCCTCTTCGCACGCGGTGCGTCGCCGTTCGGCCACAGCCGGGGCCTGCGCCTGGCGGCGAGGTCCTCCGCCCAGCCGAAGAGCACGATGCACCCCGCGATCAGCGCCCAGGCGAGCACCAGCACCGGCACCCAGCTGTCCAGCAGCCAGGAGAACCGGTCCTCCAGGAACCCGATGTCCCAGAGCTGGTCCCAGAGCGTCGCGGCCATGAGGATGCACACGTTGCTCCACAGATAGACCGTGACCGCCCGCGAGTTGAGCAGGGTGACGGTGCTGTCCCAGGCGCGCAGCCGCGGCGGCCATGCGGACCAGGAGGGGCTGAGGTGGAGCAGCAGGAGCACGGCCCCGAACGACCACAGGGCCTGTGCCACCGGGATGCTGTCGAGGTCGAAGCCGGTGCGGAAGCCCTCGTGCACGGCCCACCACAGGCCGCCGGCCATGACCACGGGGGCGACCGACGGGACGATGTAGCGCGGCAGACGGCGCAGGACGCCTTCCTGGTGGGCCATGCCGAGGAGCCAGCAGGCGCCGAAGGTGCTGAAGTCGGTGAGGGCGGAGTCGATCCGCTCGGGCAGGGACAGGACCTCGGCGGCGAGGACGGCGGAGAGCGCGAGCGGCGCCACGAGCGTCACCAGGGGCGCCTTCCGCAGGGCCCGCAGCAGGAACGGGGAGAGCAGGACGTACCAGAGGTACGCGCGGATGTACCAGAGCGGGCCCGCGAGGTCCTCGGCCCAGGCTCCGCCCAGCAGGCCCGGTACGCCCGTGAGCCCCTCGGCGGCGTAGGGCGGGTCGCTGACCGGGACGATCCAGAACAGCAGATGCGTCCACCACCAGCCGGGGTGGCCTTCCGCGTCGGGCCCCCAGCCCTGGAGCACCATGCCCGTCACACCGACCGCGCCGAGCACCCACAGCGGCGGCAGCAGTCGCCGCATCCGGCCCCGGACCACCTGGACCGCGGGGCGCTTGAGGGAGCGGGCCATCAGATTGCCCGCCAGCGCGAACATGACGCCCATGGACGGGAAGACCAGCGGCAGCCAGGCCCAGCCGACCAGGTGGTAGAGGACGACCCGGAAGAGCGCGATCGCGCGCAGCAGGTCGAAGTAGCGGTCCCGGCCCGGGGCGGGACCGGGCTCGGGAGGCTCCGCCCTGTGACGGGCGGAGGGGGCTGCGGTCGTTCCGGTCGTCACGCGACGGGCCTCCGGTCATCGCTGCCGCGCCGCGGAGCCGGTATCGCCCCGGGCGCCTCGACCACGCCCGTCCTGCGCAGCTTCTGCCAGCGCAGCCGGCCGCCGGTGAGCGCGGTGATCCAGGACTGGAGCAGCACCACGTACATGAGCTGGCGGTAGAGGATCTGCTGGAGGGGCAGCGAGATCAGGTGCACCATGCGCTCCTTGTCGAGCCGGAACGCGTACGCGGCGCACACCGCCTGGACGGCGAGGACGCCGAGCCAGGCCGCGACGGTCTTCTGGGTGGGTCCGAAGACCAGTCCGTACAGGAGGAAGACGTCGATCAGCGGGGCGAGCAGCGGGAACAGCACCATGAAGAGGGAGACCAGCGGCAGTCCGACCCGGCCGAAGCGGCCGGAAGGGCCGCTCTCGATCAGGGACCTGCGGTGCTTCCAAATGGCCTGCATGGTGCCGTACGACCAGCGGTAGCGCTGGGACCACAGCTGCTGCACGGACTCGGGAGCCTCGGTCCAGGCGCGCGCCCGCTCCGCGTAGACGACGCGCCAGCCGTCGCGGTGGATCGCCATGGTGATGTCGGTGTCCTCGGCGAGGGTGTCGTCGCTCATGCCGCCGACCCGGTCCAGCGCCTGGCGCCTGAAGGCGCCGACCGCGCCCGGGATGGTGGGCATGCAGCGCAGCACGTCGTACATCCGGCGGTCGAGGTTGAAGCCCATCACGTACTCGATGTGCTGCCAGGCCCCGATGAGGGAGTCGCGGTTGCCGACCTTGGCGTTTCCGGCGACCGCGCCGACGCTCGGGTCGCCGAAGGGCTGGACGAGCTCGCGGACGGTGGACGGCTCGAAGACCGTGTCGCCGTCCATCATCACGATGATGTCGTGACGGGCGTTGCGGATCCCGTTGTTGAGGGCGGCGGGCTTGCCCCCGTTGGTCTGCCGGACGACCCGGACGCTGGGCAGCCACATGTCGTCGACGAGGTCCGCGGTGCCGTCGGTCGAGCCGTCGTCGATGACGATGACCTCGATCGGATGGTCGCTCTCCATGAGCGAGCGCACCGTGTTCTCGATGCACTCCTTCTCGTTGTACGCGGGCACGAGCACCGTCACCGGTTCGGTGACCGCCGGACCCCAGCGGAAGCGGCGGCCGCGTACCTTGCGCGCGTGCCCGAAGGAGAGCAGCAGCATCAGTCCGAAGCGGGCGAGGACGAGGACGCCGATCACGGCGAGGCCGACGGTCAGGGCACTGGTGGTCTTCTCCGACACGGCGACCGCCGCGACCCAGGCCCTGCCCTTCCACAGTTCGACCCCGGTGACGGGGGTGTGGGCGCTGGGGGCGCCGAGCGCCTCGGTGAGATGGACGAACCGGTAGCCGCGCTGCTGCATCTGCGGCAGGAAGCGGTCCAGCGCGGCCACGGTCTGCGAGCGGTCGCCGCCGGAGTCGTGCATCAGCACGATCGAGCCCTTGGTGCCCTGCGGCGTCGCGCGCTTGATGATCGCCTCGGCTCCGGGGCGCTTCCAGTCCTCGCTGTCGGTGTCGTTGAACGCCGTGATGTAGCCGCGGCTGCCGATGTACTCCGTGACCGGCCAGGACTTGTTGTCCAGCGCGGCCGAGAACGACGAGTACGGCGGGCGGAACAGGGAGGTCCGGATGCCTGCGGCCCCGGCGAGCGCCAGCTGGTTCTGCGAGAGCTCCCAGTCGATGCGGCGCTGCGTCTGGAAGGCCAGATCGGGGTGGTTGAAGGTGTGCAGCCCCACCTCGTGGCCCTCCCTGACCATCCGCTCCACCAGATCGGGGTGGCGGGAGGCCATGGTGCCGGTCACGAAGAAGACGGCGTGCGCCTCGTACTGCTTCAGCTTGTCGAGGACCTTCGGTGTCCACACCGGGTCGGGGCCGTCGTCGAAGGTCAGCACCAGGTTCCGGTCGGGGACGCTCAGCGCCTTGGGCGCGCCCGGGATGCGGGCGTCGACGACCGGGCCGCCGCCCAGGATGTCCTCGGGGACCAGGTCGGTCGGGGCCGGGGGCCGTACGCGGTGGTCGGCGAGGATCTCGCTGTGCACGTACCCGCGCAGCATCAGCATCACGAGCAGCGCGACGAGGAAGAGCGAGGGCAGCAGATAGCGCATGGGCAGTCTGCGCCGCACGGCGGGCTGCCCGCCGCGCGGCCGCTGACGGGCCGGTCTGCCGGAGGAACTCATTTACGGTGTGCCTTCCCCGGCGAGCTGCCGGCCGCCCGGCAGTCCCGGGATGTCGATGGGTGGCCCTGTCTCCGTGGGGGTCGTCGAGGGGGCGGGGCTGGTGGACGGCTGCTCGCCGCCGGAGCCGCCGGACGCGCCCGTACCGCCGGTTGCGTCGGTGCCGCCCGCGTCGCCCGCGGAGGTGCCGGGCGTGCTGGACGCGGTGGTCTGGGGGCCGTCGGTGGCCCCGCCCGTGTTCCCGGCGCCGGTGGAGGTGTCCGCTCCGGCGGCCGCGTCCGCGGAGGCGCTGGGCCGGGCGTCCGTGCCCGGCTCGCCCGCAGCGGCGGCCGGATCCCCCGAGGGCAGGTCGGCGGCACCGCTGGGGGACGGGGCGCCGGTGACCTCCGCGGGTGCCGCGGTGGCGGAGGCATCCGAGACCGGTGCCGGCGACACCTCGACCGTGGTGGCCTCCTCGTCCGCCCCGCCGGGTATCAGCAGCGACGGCGCGTTGGAGTTGCCGCCGATGAGGGCGATGACGAGGGTGACGGCGTAACCGGCGCAGGCGAGCGCCAGGATCCATCCGATGCGCCGGAACTTCTTGCTGCGGCGGCCGCTCTCGTCGACGAACACGGGGCCGTCGGAGCCTTCTTGGGCGTTCGGCTGGGTGCGGAGCTCCGAGAGCTGCCGCCCGAGGCCGTCGATCTGGACCGTGACCTCGTTGGGGTCATGGGTGTGCCCTGTCCGGGCGTTTTCTCGCCAATTTTCCACTGCTGTACGCACATCCCCCACTGAACGGAGAAGCGGGTGCGCGTCGACCGACCGGATACGTGCCGTCGGACCGGGTCCCCACCCCTGTCCGAGCGCCCCCTACCACGCTGCACCCGGAGCACGAATGTAGCGCACGCCAACCAGAGCCGTACGCGTGTATCAGCAGTTGTCCGGCATGAGCTCCCTGTCGGTCTCCGGGAGCCAGCTGCCCGGGGGGATTTCCAGCCATCCCTCCGCCGCCGCGAGCCCCGCGGCGCACGCCCGCAGCGCGTCCAGACCGGGGTGCCGCAGCCCGCGCCGCCACACCAGCGAGACCGGTGACAGCGGTACGGGGTCGACCAGGGGCCGTACGACCATGCCCGGCACCGCGATGAACTCCGTGCTCGCCAGCACCGACCAGCGCTGCTTGCGCACCACCCGGACGAACTCCGCCTCGCCGGTGATCTCCGGGAAGGGGGCGGCCATGGCGATCCCCCGGCCCGCGAAGAGCCGGGCGGCCAGGTCCGTCCACTCGGCGGTGGCCGCGTTGCCCGCGCCCGCGTAGAGGGTCTCCCCCGCCAGGGCGTGAAGCGGCACTTCCGGCAGCGGGGCGAGGGGATGGTCGTCCCTCAGCAGCACGGCCATCCGCTCGTGGCGGACCGGCTGATGGGCCAGACCGTCGCGCAGCGCCGGGTCGAGACCGGCGATCCGGCCGTAGGAGACATCGAGCCGTCCGGCGACGAGCTCGGCGGCGGCGCCGGTGAGACCGCTGAGGTAGCGGGCGACGAACTCCAGGGCGGGGGCCGCCCGTCGGGTCTCCACCAGCACCCGGTGACCGGTGCCGACGGGGGCGCCGATGTCGACGAGCAGCGGCCGGTCCGTGTCCGCGAAGGCCGCGGCCAGCTCGTCCTGGGCGTCCAGGACCCGGCGCGCGTACGGCAGCAGCCGCCGGCCGTCCGCCGTGAGCGTCACCTGCCGGGTGGTCCGCACGAACAGCTCGGCGCCCAACTCCCGCTCAAGGCGGCGGATGTCGCGGCTGAGCGCCTGCTGGGCCACGAACAGCCGGGCGGCGGCGCGGGTGAAGTGGAGCTCGGCGGCGACGGTGGCGAAGGCGCGCAGCAGCCGGGGCTCGATGTCCTGGACCGGGGGCATGGCGCCGAATTTACAACAGGGGTGCGTCAATCGGTGCCGAACAGGTGTTGGACCGGTGCGGGCGCCGGCACCGAACCTTGATCCATGCCGCAGACGACTTCGCAGATGACCACGTCCGGCGGGACGCTGGTCCTGGCGCCCGGATTCGAGGAGCCGGGCCCCGTTCGCCCGCCCGGCCCGTACGCCCGTCTCTTCCGCATCCCCGGCGCCCGGGCCTTCACCGCCGGGAACCTCATCGCCCGTCTCCCCATGGGGATGTTCGGCGTGAGCGCCCTCATCATGATCGCGGGTACCCGCGATTCGTACGCGCTCGCCGGAGCCGTCACCGCGACCGGGCTCGCGGCCACCGCCCTCGTCGCCCCGTGGACCGCCCGGCTCGTCGACCGCCACGGCCAGGCCCGCGTCGCCGTCCCCGCCACCGTCGTCGCCGTCCTCGGCGAGCTGGCGCTGCTGCTGTGCGTCCGGCACGGCGCACCGGACTGGACGCTCTTCGCCGCGTACGCCGCGACCGCCACCATCCCCAACACGGGCGGGATGTCCCGGGCCCGCTGGGCGCATCTCCTCAAGGGCGACCCCGCCGCGCTCCACACGGCCAACGCCTTCGAGCAGGCCGCCGACGAGCTGTGCTTCATGCTCGGCCCGGTGCTTGCGGCGCTGCTGTGCTCGGCGCTCTTCCCCGAGGCGGGCACGCTCGCCGGGGCGCTCCTGCTGCTGGCGGGCGTTCTGGTCTTCGCCGCCCAGCGCGCCACCGAGCCACCGGTGTCCGCCCCGGCCCCGGGGCGGTCGCACTCCCCGCTCCGTACGCCCGGGATGGCCCCGATGCTCGCCGTCTTCCTCGCGACCGGCGCGGTCTTCGGGGCGATGGAGGTCGTCACGATCGCGTTCGCGGACGGTCCCCTCGCGGGGCCCGTACTCGCGTTGCAGGCCGCGGGCTCGTGCCTCGCGGGACTGGTGTACGGAAGAGCCCGCCGCCGCGCGGGACTGCGCAGCTGCCTCGCCGCGATGACGGCCCTGATGGCCCTGCCGCTGCTCGCCGCGACCACGGCCGGCTCGCTGCTCGCCCTCGCGGGCGCGCTCCTGGTCGCGGGGATGGCGACGGCCCCGACGATGGTGACGGGCATGTCCGTGATCCAGCGCCTCACCCCTGCGGGCCGGTTGAACGAGGGCATGACCCTGGCCGTCACGGCCCTGCTCGCGGGCATCGCTGCCGGCTCGGCGGCCGGCGGCTGGGCGGCGGACCACGCGGACCCGGCGTACGGGTACGTG
This sequence comes from Streptomyces sp. FIT100, assembly GCF_024584805.1. NCBI lineage: Bacteria > Bacillati > Actinomycetota > Actinomycetes > Kitasatosporales > Streptomycetaceae > Streptomyces > Streptomyces sp. FIT100. The sequence goes on from NZ_CP075715.1 coordinate 2,951,345, forward strand.
CTCCCGGTGACCGCTGCCGCCGTGGCCCTGCTCACGGCGGCAGCGTCGCACCGGACACGCCCTTGGCTCCGCCCGAGCGGCTAACTCTGCCCGAGCGGCTAGTTCTGCCTGAGCGGCGGCATCGGGACCGGCACCGAGTACGCCGTCGCGCCCGCGCCGCCCCCGCCCTCGCAGCTGTCCGGCGGCTGGGTGCCGAGCCCTCGGTCGGACGGCTTCTCGGCGGCCCAGAACATGTAGCCGAGCATCCCCGCCGTCGCCCCCGGCCCCGTTCGGCGCGAGGTTCTGCACCAACGGCCCGGTCGCCTTCTGCAGCGAGTTCGCGAAGTCCGTGCACTCGGGCAGCGGGCTGCGCCCGTAGGCGATGTACAGCCCGCCCGTGAACTTGGCCGGCGCCAGCGGCGGCACCGGCGGGGCGTACTGCGGCTTGCCGTCCACGTGCTCCTGCCAGTTGGCGGTCGCGCTGCTGAGGGAGGGCTGGCGCGCCGGGACCATCGCGTTGGCGTAGTCGAGCACGGGAGCGTCCGTGCGCAGCCAGTCGGCGGTCGCCTTGCGGTTGATGTCGATCAGCCAGCGGTCGCCGGGCGCCGTGTCGATGGTCAGCCGCGCCGCGGGATCGCTCCCGGTGGCGTCGTACGGGTGCTGGGAGCGGTAGGCGTCGATGAAGGACTGCAGCCCGGCCAGGTCGGGGTCGGTGTTCTGCTCGTAGTCGATCTCGATGCCGACACCGAGCTCGTCGGCGACGGCCGCCGCGTTCAGCCCGAGCTGGGTGGGGTTCTCGGCGAGGGCCGCGTCCCATTCGTCGGTGTAGGTGATGCCTCCGACCGAGAGCATCACGCGGATGCCGTGCGAGGTGAAGTACTGCACGATCTCGGGTGTCATGCCCCGCGGGATCCCGTTCACCGTGGTGGCGTCGTTCGTGCGGTGCAGGAGCTTCAGCGGCTCGACGAAGCTGAGGACGACGAGGTTGACGGAGGGCCTTCCGTCACCGCGGTCGATCAGCCAGTGGTTCATCGAGTCGAACTCGGCGACGCTGCGCACGCGCCCCCAGGGCAGAAGTCGTCGCCGCAGTGCCAGGCGCCGTACACCTGGAGCGGTGTGGCGGCCGCGGCCTGCGGCGTGGTGGCAGTGGTGGGGACGAGAAGGCCGATCAGGAGCCCGAGTACCGCGACGAATCTGTGGCGCATACATGCCTCCGAGGAGGGAGCGGCCGATGGGAAGCGGGGGATGGCGCCACGCAGCGTCGCAGGCCCATACCAATCCGACAAGAGCCCGAACACTCCGGAGCCGGGCATGACGAAGGCCCGGCTGCCGTGACGGCTGCCGGGCCTTCGCCCACATGGGGTGAGCGGGCTGGGGGCCGTAACCCCCCAGGGACCACTGCTGGTGGAGATGGCGGGAATCGAACCCGCGTCCAACGGTGCGGAATCAGGGCTTCTCCGTGTGCAGTCCGCTGCGATTTTCTCGGCCCCGGAGATCACGCGGACAAGTCTCCGACGGGCTCAGCCACTGTTTGATTTCCCTCTACACCCCGTGACCGGGTCTAGAGGTTTAGTTCCCTAGCTGATGCCAGGATCCGGGTCGGGAACAGCCCCGGGCTGACACTTCGCAAGTCGCTACTTAGGCAGCGAGGGCGAAGGAATCGCGCTTGGTGTTGGCGATTATTGGTTGCGACATATGGTTAACGAGATCATTGCCGCTTCCTCGACACGCTTCCCCTGCTTCGACATCCGCTGTCGAAACCGATCATCCCCATGTTGAGTTGACAAACGTGCCCCCTCTGGGAGGGCAGTCCCATCGTACGTGACCAACGCACGACGGTGCCAGCCTATTCCCGGGCGTCGCGCCCAGGCGAGGCCGGCAGGTCAGGCCCGCTGGCGCCGCCGCGCCGCCGACATCGCCCGGTCCGACTCGCGCCGGTCCTGCTTCTCCCGCAGGGTCTGCCGCTTGTCGTACTCCTTCTTGCCCCTGGCGAGGGCGATCTCGACCTTCGCCCGGCCGTCCTTGAAGTACAGGGCCAGCGGCACGATCGTGTGCCCCGTCTCCTGGGACTTGGACTCCAGCTTGTCGATCTCGGCGCGGTGCATCAGCAGCTTCCGCTTGCGCCGGGCGCTGTGGTTGGTCCAGGTGCCCTGGCTGTACTCCGGCACGTGCACGTTGTGTAGCCACGCCTCGTGGCCGTCGATCTGGACGAACCCGTCCGCCAGCGAGGCCCGCCCCTGACGCAGCGACTTCACTTCCGTCCCCATCAGCACGAGACCGCACTCGTAGGTGTCGAGGATGTGGTAGTCGTGCCGCGCCTTCTTGTTCTGCGCGATCAGCTTGCGCCCTTTTTCCTTAGCCATAGTGCGGTCATTTTCGCACTACGACCCGGTGCCGAGGCCACTCAATACCGTCCGGGCCCGTTCCTCGGCCCGCTCGCTGACCGCGAGGTCGGGAGTGATGCCCTTTCCGTCCAGATCGTGACCGGCGGGGGTGCGGTAGTGACCGACGGTGAGCTCGGCGACGGAGCCGTCGGGCAGCGGCTCCGGCATCTGCACGGACGCCTTCCCGAAGGTGCGCGAACCGACCGTCACCGCCCGGCCGCGGTCCTGGAGTGCGCCCGTCACGAGCTCGGCGGCGCTCATGGTGCCGCCGTCGACGAGCGCGACGACGGGCCGCTCGGTGTCCCCGCCGGGCCCCGCGTACAGGGCCTTCTGCTCGCCGTGCACGTCATAGGTGGCGACGAGGCCGCCGTCGAGGAACGCGGAGGCGGCGGTGACGGCCTCGGTGACCAGGCCGCCGCTGTTGCCCCGCAGGTCGAGCAGGACACCGGCGCCCGCGGGGGCCCTGCGGACGGCCTCCCGCACCCGCTCGCCGCTGCCCTTGGTGAAGGCGGCCACCTTGATCATGACCGCGTGGTCGGCGAGCCGGTGCACCGTCACGGCCTCGGTGGCGAGCCGGGCGCGGCGCAGCGTCTCGGTCCAGGTGTGCGCGCCGCGCTGGAGGCCGAGGGCGACGGTGGAGCCGACCTTGGCGGTCGCGCCGCGCTCCGCACCCTTTCCATCGCCGCGCAGCAGCGCGACGACCTGGCTGACCGGCCGGCCGTCTATGGGCTTCCCGTCGATCGCGCGGATCCGGTCGCCGACCCGGATCCCGGCCCGCTCTGCGGGTCCGCCGCGCTGTACGCGGGAGACCTCGACCCGCCCGTCGGCGGCGCGCTTGGCCCACAGCCCGACGCCGGTGTACGAGCCGTCGAGGGCCTGGGCGAACTCCTCGTACTCCCTCTTGTCGTACACGGCGCCCCAGCGGTCGCCGCTGCGGCTGACGACCTCCTCGGCTGCGGCCGCCGCGGACTTGCCGTCGGCCATGGCCTCGGCGGCGGCGCGGGCGACCGCGTCACGGTCGGCCTCGGCACGGTCGGACCCGCCGTTGTCGACGGCCGTGGCGGCGGAGCCGGCGGAGGACAGCTCCCCGTCCCCGTCGGGCAGCAGCCCCCGGGCGGACGCGGTCACGAGGACGCTGGCGAAAAGCAAGGTGAGGGCCGCCCCGCGGCGGAATCCACGGGGCATCAAGGGAGATTCAGGGCCCGACATGGCGCCCACTCTAGGACAAGCGAAGGGCGTCGTACGGCGGTTGGCCGTACGACGCCCGGGGCGCTTGTCACACCTTGAGGTACTTGCGCAACGCGATGAAAGCCGCAAGGGCGGGCATCAGCAGACCGATCGCGAGCACCAGCGGCAGCTTGGTGATCACGGCCTCCCAGCCGATGAAGTTGACCAACTGCATCTTGTTCGCGAGCGCCAGACCGTTGTCGATCAGGAAGTACCGGCCGAGGAGCAGCAGGACACACGCGACACCGCCGCCCAGCAGCCCCGCGAAGGCGGCCTCCATGATGAACGGCATCTGGATGTAGAAGCTGGACGCCCCGACGAGCCGCATGATGCCGGTCTCACGCCGACGGCTGAACGCCGACACGCGCACCGTGTTGACGATCAGCATCAGAGCAATGATCAGCATCAGGCCCATGACGAACAGCGCCGCGACGTTCATGCCGTTCATCAGGTCGAAGAGGTTCTGCAGGATGTTGCGCTGGTCCTGGACGGACTGCACACCGTCCCGTCCCGCGAAGGCGGTGGCCACCACCTGGTACTTCTCCGGGTCCTTCAGCTTGACCCGGAACGACTCCTGCATCTGGTCCGGGGTGATGGTCGCGGCGATCGGGGTGTCGCCGTACTGCTCCCGGTAGTGCTTGTACGCCTCGTCGGCCGACTCGTGGTGGACCTTCTCCACGACGGCCATGTCGCCGAGATCGGCCTCGATCTCCTCTTTCTGCTGGGCGGTGACGGCTCCCTTGGAGCACTTCTCGTCGGTCTCCGCGTCGTTCTTGTTGCAGAGGAAGATGGAGACGTTGACCTTGTCGTACCAGAAGTCCTTCATGGTGCTGACCTGCTCGCGCATGAGCAGCGCACCGCCGAAGAGGGCGAGCGAGAGGGCCACGGAGACGATGACCGCGAAGGTCATCGTGAGATTGCGACGGAGACCGACTCCGATCTCCGAGAGTACGAACTGGGCGCGCATGGCGAGTCTTTCAGCCTTTCCGTCTTGTCGCTCTACGTGCTCAGTGCTGGTAGCCGTAGACGCCGCGCGCCTGGTCTCGTACGAGACGGCCCTGCTCGAGCTCGATGACGCGCTTGCGCATCTGGTCGACGATGTTCTGGTCGTGGGTCGCCATCACCACTGTGGTGCCGGTCCTGTTGATCCGGTCCAGCAGCTTCATGATGCCGACGGAGGTCTGCGGGTCGAGGTTGCCGGTCGGCTCGTCCGCGATCAGCAGCATCGGGCGGTTGACGAAGGCCCGCGCGATCGCGACGCGCTGCTGCTCACCACCGGAGAGCTCACCGGGCATCCGGTCCTCCTTGCCGCCGAGCCCGACGAGGTCGAGGACCTGCGGGACCGCCTTGCGGATCTCACCGCGCGGCTTGCCGATGACCTCCTGCGCGAAGGCCACGTTCTCCGCGACGGTCTTGTTGGGCAGCAGGCGGAAGTCCTGGAAGACGGTGCCGAGCTGGCGGCGCATGTGCGGCACCTTCCAGTTCGAAAGCCGGGCGAGGTCCTTGCCCAGGACATGCACCATGCCGTGGCTGGCGCGCTCCTCGCGCAGGATCAGCCGCAGAAAGGTCGACTTTCCGGAACCGGACGAGCCCACGAGGAAGACGAACTCCCCCTTCTCGATCTCCAGGGAGACTTCGCGCAGGGCGGGGCGGTTCTGCTTGGGGTAGCTCTTGGAGACGTTGTTGAATCGGATCACGGGTGCACCACGGTCGGCCGGGAGTAGGTGTGCGTGACCTTACGCGACTGCGGACGGCGCGCGCAGTTGCCGTCCGGAGTTGCGCGTTTTGTCCGATACCGGAATGGGCGTATTCCGGCGAGGCGCGCCGAAACGCGCGGGAGCTGGCACAGTGGTAGGGGGAACGGACGCGTTCCCCGGAGCGTTGAGCGGAGAGAAGCCCCAGCCGGCGACTCCGCCGCGCGGGAGGAGGAGAGCGCATGACCTATGACCGACTGGTGTGCGCGAACTGCGCGGCGCCTGTCACCGAAGGCCGGTGCCCCGTCTGCCGCGCCAATCGCGAGCGGCTCCAGCAGCAGGAGGGCCCCCTGGCGGGCCTGAGCCCTGTGGCGCTGCTGACGCTGCTTGTGGTCCTGGTGGCCGCGGTGGCGCTGCTGGCGCACCAGACCGTGTAGGCCCCCCGCAGGACCGCGACAGACCGCGACCGCGTAGCCGCCGTACAGAGTCGAAACAAGGGCCCGGAGTGCTGAGAAGCACTCCGGGCCCTTGTCACGCGCTGTTACTTTTGCCTAGCTGTCACTCACGCAACGGTACGGCCGCCGCCGACGAGGCGCGGCAGCATCCGGAAGCCGATGCCACCGGCGATCATCGTCGCGGCGCCGACCAGCAGGAACGTGGTCTCGGCGGCGCCGGTCTCGGCGAGCTCCTCCTTGGCCGCACCCTGCTCGACCGGCTGCGAGCCGGCGTTGTCGGTGTCGGTGTTGTCGCCGCACTCGGCCCCGTCGAGGTCCACGGTGCAGGTCCCGGCGCCACCGTCGGTGGTGCTGCCGCCGGTGGAGCCACCCGTGGCGGCGGTGCCGCCGGTGGAGGTGGTGGAGCCACCGGTGGCGGCGGTGCCGCCCTGGTTACCGCCGGCGTTGCCGTTGCCGCCGTTGTTGCCGTTACCGCCGTTGCCGCTACCGCCGTTGGTGGTGCCGCCGTCGGTCGTGGTGCCACCATCCGTAGTGGTGCCACCGTCCGTGGTCGTACCGCCGTCAGTGGTGGTGCCACCGTCAGTGGTCGTACCGCCGTCAGTGGTGGTGCCACCGTCCGTGGTCGTACCGCCGTCGGTCGTGGTCCCGCCGTCGGTCGTGGTGCCACCGTCCGTGGTCGTACCGCCGTCGGTCGTGGTGCCACCGTCAGTGGTGGTGCCACCGTCCGTGGTCGTACCGCCGTCAGTCGTGGTCCCACCGTCAGTGGTGGTACCACCGTCAACGCCGCCGTCAACGCCACCCGGGCCGGCGCCACCGTCCACGCCACCGATGGCGTTCAGTTCCGCACCCTGCTCGGTGAGCTCGGCGCTCGCGCCGATACCCGCAACGTTCACGTCGATACCGACGGCCTGAGCGGCACCCGCGGCGGTCAGGGACGCGCCGGCGGCGATCAGCGCGCCGGCGGCTATCCGCGCCACACGGATCCGCGTCTTGTTGGTCATCTGCTGCTACCCCCAGTAGCTGAAATCGTCAGTGTGCAGCGCCATGGGGCAGCAGCCGCTGAGGGTCGTTCTTCCGTTTCCCCCGCTCACACGCGCCCCAAGTAACACGCATGCCGCGCGCCAGCCTCCCCCAGTTTTCGCGGACGCGTCAAGTTTCATTGCGTCTGCGATGCCCGAAATAAGGGCAGTTGACCGAGGCGCACACAGGACTGTGACGAAAAAGGGAACTGCCGCCCACGGGGCGGCAGTTCCCTTGTCGACAAAGCGAGGTCTTACTTGTCCTGCTGCTTGCGCCAGCGAATTCCCGCTTCCAGGAAGCCGTCGATCTCGCCGTCCAGCACCGACTGCGGGTTGCCGACCTCGAACTCCGTACGAAGGTCCTTGACCATCTGGTACGGGTGGAGGACATACGAACGCATCTGGTTGCCCCAGGAGCTGCCGCCGTCGCCCTTGAGGGCGTCCATCCTCGCCCGCTCCTCCTGGCGCTGACGCTCCAGGAGCTTGGCCTGGAGGACGTTCATCGCGCTCGCCTTGTTCTGGATCTGGGAGCGCTCGTTCTGGCAGGAGACCACGATGCCGGTCGGGATGTGGGTGATACGGACCGCGGAGTCGGTCGTGTTGACACCCTGGCCGCCCGGGCCCGACGCGCGGTAGACGTCCACGCGCAGATCGGACTCGTCGATCTCGACGTGGTCGGACTGCTCGACGACCGGGAGGATCTCGACGCCCGCGAAGGACGTCTGGCGGCGGCCCTGGTTGTCGAAGGGGGAGATACGCACCAGGCGGTGCGTGCCCTGCTCGACCGAGAGCGTGCCGTAGGCGTACGGCGCCTTGACGACGAAGGTGGTCGACTTGATGCCGGCCTCTTCCGCGTACGACGTCTCGTAGACCTCCGTGCCGTAGCCGTGCCGCTCGGCCCAGCGCAGGTACATGCGCTGGAGCTGCTCGGCGAAGTCCGCGGCGTCGACGCCACCGGCCTCCGCGCGGATGTTGACGAGCGCCTCGCGCTCGTCGTACTCGCCGGAGAGGAGCGTGCGGACCTCCATCTCGTCCAGCGCCTTGCGGACCGACTCCAGCTCGGACTCGGCCTCGGCGCGGGTGTCCGGGTCGTCCTCGGCCTCGGCGAGCTCGAAGAGCACCTCGAGGTCGTCGATCCGCCCGCGCAGCGCCTCTGCCTTGCGGACCTCGGCCTGCAGGTGCGAGAGCTTGCTGGTGATCTTCTGCGCCGCCTCGGGATCGTCCCAGAGGGACGGCGCCGCCGCCTGCTCCTCGAGCACGGCGATGTCTGCCCTCATCCTGTCGAGGTCCAGGACGGCCTCGATCGACCCCATGGTCGAGGAGAGGGACTTCAGCTCTTCGGATACATCGACGACTGCCACGCCCCCAAGGGTAACGGCATCGCGCGACACGCCATCGCGCCTGTGGACGGCAAGGACCGAACGGCAGGCCCTACGGCTGCGAGGGAGCCGACTGCCTGTTGTCCTCGGGCGGTACGGAACCGTCGTCGCCGCCCGCCGCCAGCCAGCCGCCGACCCCTACCGCCGCGGCAAGCACCAGCCCCGCGACACCCAGTGTGATGCGGCGCCTGCGCACCGCGTCCGAGGACTTGTGCCGGGCGGAGCCGGGGCGGCGCTGGCCCGGGGAGCGCGGGGCGCGGGCCGTGCCGCGGGCGCCGCCCTCCAGCTCGTCGGGGGCCGGAACGCGCATCGAGGTGTGGGTGTCCCGGTTGGAGTCGGTCGCGGAGCCGCGGACGAGGGGCACGGCGGCCCTGCGGGGGCCGGTGGGGAGGGTCGCGTGGTCCGGTTCCTCGTACGGCTCGGACGAGGGCTCCGCGTCGGGCTCGTCCACGTCCAGCGGGGGCAGGCCCGCCAGCAGCGGCAGCACGTGGTGGAGGCGTGCGGCGAGCTCGGAGGCGCGCAGCCGGGACGCGGGCGCCTTGGCCAGGCACTGGACGATCAGCTGCCACAGCTCGTCCGGGATGCCGGGCAGCGGGACCACCGTCTCGGTGACGTGGCGGCGCAGCACCGCGCCCGGATGGCCGCCTCCGAAGGGGGTGAAGCCGGCGAGGAGCTCGTACAGCACGGTCGCGAGGGCGTAGATGTCGACGGCCGCGCGCGGCGGGAGGCCCTCGACGATCTCCGGGGCGAGGTAGTCCGGCGTGCCGATGATCTTGGTGGCCCGGGTGCGGCGCGGGGTGTCGATGAGCTTGGCGACGCCGAAGTCGGTGAGCAGCGCGGGGTGGGCGCCGCCGGGCCCGAGCGGGCCCTGCATGTCGAGCAGGATGTTCTCCGGCTTGACGTCGCGGTGGACGACTCCGGCCGCGTGGGCCGCGGCGAGGCCGTCGGCGACGTCGGCGATGATGGCGACGGCCGCCTCGGGGGCGAGCCGGCGCTCGCGGTCGAGACGGGTGCGCAGGTCGGTGCCGCGGACGAGGTCCATCACCAGGGCGAGGTCGTTTCCGTCCACGACCAGGTCACGGACGCCGACGACGCGCGGGTGGTCGAGTCCGAGAAGGGCCGTGCGCTCCTGGACGAAGCGTCCGACCAGCTCCTGGTCGGACGCGAGGTCCTCGCGCAACAGCTTGATGGCGACGGGGCCTTCGGGGCCCTCGCCTAGCCACACCGTGCCCGCGCTGCCCCTCCCGAGGATCTGGTGGGCGGTGTACCGGCTGCCGATGTTCCGTGCCAAGACTGCTCCCTCAGCGGCTGGCGTTGCCCATCAAAGTACGCGGGCGTCCGGGTGTCTCGTGCCCCGGATGGCGCCAACCGTCACTTCTGCGGGGCTTTTTCCCCCGCAGAAGTCGACATAACGACAGACTGATCGCTCGCTACTGCCCCGTGCCGCCACCGCTGCCGGTGCCCGATGTCGTACCGGAGCCCGGGTCGGAGGCGGTGAGGTCCTCGATGAACCTGCTGATGCTCGAGATCCCGTCGCCGATCGCCTTGAAATAGCTCTGGCCCTGGCCGATCCAGTCCTGGAGCGGGGTCAGCTCCCAGATCAGCCAGCCCGCCACGAAGAACAGGACCAGCGTGAAGAGGCAGCCCTTGAGGCAGCCGAGGCCCGGGATCCGCATCGGGTTCGCGCTGCGCTGCCGGGGCGGGCGCGGTGCGGGCTGCTGCGGCGGTGGCTGCGGGGGCGCGTACTGCTGCTGCGGCGGCGGAGCATACTGCTGCCGCTGCGGGGGCTGGGGAGCCCACTGCTGCTGAGGCTGCTGCTGGGGCTGCCGTTGCGGCTGGGGGCGCTGCTGCTGGCGCTGGGGCGGCTGCTGCGGCCTCGGGGCCGGCTGCCGCTGCGGACGCCGGCGCAGCGGGTCCTGGCTCGGGTCCAGGTACTGGACCTGGGTCTGCTCGTTGCGGTCGCGGGCCGCCTGGAGCTGGGACTGCCAGGGGTGCGGGTCCTCCGGACCGGGCTGCGGCGGGCCGTCGGGGCGCGGCGGCAGGGGCGGCATGACCGCGGTCGGGTCGGCGGCGCCCCTGTTCTGCAGTACGGCGGTGGGGTCGGCCGCACCGGGCATGCCGGTCTGGGGCATCACGCTGGTCGCGGCGGACGGGTCGTACTGGTGCGAGGCGTTGCCCTGGAGCACCTGCGTGGGGTCGGAGGCCCCGGGCATGCCGGGGACGGTGGCGGGCGCCGGGTCGGGTGCGAGCAGCGCGCCGACGCCCTCCGCGGCCTCGATCTGGGCGGGCGTGGAGTGGACGCCGACCCCGGCGGCGACCGTACGCAGACCGCGGGCGAGGTTCTCGGCACTCGGCCGCTCGCCGGGCTCCTTGCGCAGGCAGCGCTCTATCACCGTCCACAGCGGCCCCGGCACGGTGGACGGGCGGCGGGGCTCCTCGCTGAGGTGGCGGTGCAGCACCTCGAGGGCGGTGCCGCCGGCGAACGGGGGACGGCCGGTGACCAGCTCGTACAGCAGGATTCCGGCGCCGTAGATGTCGACGGCGGAGGTCTGCGGGCGGCCCTCGGCGGACTCCGGCGCGACATAGGCCGGCGTGCCGACGAACTCGTGCGTACGGGTCAGGCCCGGGGAGTCGGCGAGGCGGGCGATGCCGAAGTCGGTGAGCATCGGGTGCATCTCACCGCCGCGCTCGGCCAGCAGGACGTTGGCGGGCTTGAGGTCGCGGTGGACGACGCCGTCGGCGTGGCTCGCGGCGAGGGCGTCCGCGATCTGGGCGGTGAGCAGAGCGGCGGCGACCGGGGTGAAGGGGCCGTTGTCGCGGAGGTAGCGGTGCAGGTCGGGGCCCTCGACCAGGTCCATGACCAGGGCGAGCAGGTCGCCCTCGACGACCAGGTCGCGGGTGCGGACGATGTTCGGGTGGGTCAGGCGGAGCAGGACGGAGCGCTCGCGCAGGAAACGCATCACCACGTCCGCGTCGTTCGCCAGCTCCTCCTTGAGGACCTTGATCGCGACGGTCTCGCCCGGCTGGCCGGGCACGGCCGCCTCGGCCCCGGCGGTCTCCCGCTGGCGGGCCCGCCAGACGGTGCCCGTGGCACCGCGGCCGAGCGGTTCCTCGAGCAGGTACTTGCTGCCTACCGGCCGCACGTCATGCGCTCCCTGCTGATCGTCATCGGATCGTCGTTCTGGTGGTCCCCGGTACGAGCGCGGACCCGTCCGTGTGTCCGACCCACTGTAGTGCCGCCGACCGCGTCACCGGGGTGGCCGCCGGATTGGCGGTTAAGACGTCCCCGACGGGCCATTGGTTGCCGAACGGATGTGCTGAGGGTGGGGCAGACGAGCCCAACCAGGCACTTTTCCGCCCAGGCCGGGTCCCGTGTCGGCCAATCAAGATCACTTCCGGGTAGGGGGCGGGCGCGTTGTCGGTGGCAGGTGCGAGGATGCCTCCAGCACGGCGTCGTGGGGTCGGGAGAGCCCCTCGGCCGTGCAGACCTGCCGGGTGGGGGGAATCACAGGGCGGCTCCCCTGCCGGGCACCCCGCGCAGAAGGGACCGCTGACGGCGATGCAGATCCGGCTGACCGTCCTCGCGCCGCGCAGCGGCCTGTCCACGCCGGCGCGCGCATGCGACGTGCTGGTCACGGCCCCCGCGGGCACGGCGCTCGCGGCGGTGTCCTCCGCTCTCGCCGCGGCCGTGTCCGGCGCGGAAGCGGCACCGGGCCCGGTCGTGCTGTTCGCCGGGCGCGAGCGGCTCGACGCCCAGCGGTGCGCGCTGGGCGAGCCCCCGCTGGTCGACGGCGCGGTGCTCTCGCTCCAGACACCCGCCGATGACGAGGCGGAGGACGGGGAGGCCGGGGCCCAGGCCCGGCTCCATGTGGTCGCGGGCCCTGACGCGGGCGGGGTCCATCTGCTGCACGGCGGGCAGATCCGCGTCGGACGCGCAGTGGAGGCGGATGTTCCGCTCGACGATCCCGATGTGTCGCGGCTCCACTGCGCGGTGACCGTCGCTGAAGACGGCGGGGTCACGGTCGCGGACCTCGGCTCCACGAACGGCACGACGCTGGACGGAGCCGACGTCGGCCCCCGCCCCGTGCGACTTCCCGTGGGCGCGCTCCTCCGTATAGGTGAATCCACCCTCCGTCTGGCGCCTCCGGCCGCCCCCGAGCGGCTGGCGACGACACCGGACGGCGAGGGCCACCTGCGCCTCGGCGCCGCCTCCACGGATCACGCCCGCAGCGACGCACGGGACCCGGACGCTTCGGACCCGCACGCTCCGGCCCCGGGCGCACCGGGCCCGGACGCACCGGGTCCGTACGAACCCAGGGACGACCGCGCGACGCCGCGGCTCCCCGGCCAGCTGCCGGAGATCCCCGGGCAGCGCGGGCCCTCGTGGGTCCGGGGGGATCACGACTCCACCGCGCAGGACGGGATGCACCGGCACGGCCGCTACACCGTCCGGGGGGCGACCACGCACGGCCTGGGTGGCCACACCCACGGCGGCCCCGCGGGACACGGCTCGGACACCACGCACAGCGGGACTACGCACAGCGGCACCACGCACGGGCTGGGCGCTTACCTGCCCGGGGACGCCGCCGCGGACGGGCCGGGCGGGGGCGGGGCCGCGGGCGGTCCCGGTGCCCCCGATGACGGAGAGCGGGCCTCGGGCGACAGCCCGGGGCGACGCTCGCGGAAGCGCGGCATAGGCGCCTGGGCACGGCGGCTGGCCGGAGCACGGGACGCCGCCGGTGACGCGGAGCACGAGTGGGGGGAGCCCTCCGGGGCCGTCACCGAGCCCTTCGCCGAGACCTGGCCCGACCCCGCCGCCGTGCTGCTGACCGCCCTCGGGCCGGGCCCCCGGTTGTGGGAGCGCGGACCTGGACACCCCGAGGACCTCGTCGTCAGGCTCGGCACCGCGGAGCGGGCCGGCACTTCCGCCGTGCCCGTCACCGTCGGGCTGCACGAGGCCGGAGCGCTCGGGCTCGCCGGGCCGCGCGAGCGCCTGACAGGGCTCGCCAGGTCGGTCGTGGCGCAGCTCGCGGCGCTGCACTCGCCCGCCGACCTGGAGATCGTGCTGATCAGCGCGGACCGCGCGCGGCCCGTGGAGCGGCGCAAGGACGACTGGGCCTGGCTCGGCTGGCTCCCGCACCTGCGGCCGGCGCACGGCCAGGACTGCCGGCTCCTGCTCGCCTACGACCGGGACCAGGCCGCGGCCCGCGCCGCCGAGCTGACCCGGCGGCTCGACGACGGCCCGCTCGGGCCCGGCTGGCCCAGCGCGGACCGCCGCACGGTCGAGGACGCGGCGGCCCGCCACACGGGCCCGCGGACCGTGCTGATCCTGGACGGCGACCCCGGCTCGGCGGCGCTCCGCGAGGCCACGGCGCGGCTCGCCTCCGCGGGCGCGGCCGGGGGCATCCACGTCGTCTGCCTGGCCGAGACCCCGGCCGCCTCGCCGCGCTCCCCGGTGGCGGCGACGTACGAGGAGGCGTGCGCGGCGTCGCTCGCGTTCCGCGAGTGCGGGGCGGTGGCGCTGCTGAGCGGCGACGTGGCGACGGCGCTGCGACTGCTGCGCACGGCGGCAGGACAGCCCGCAGGACACGGCACTGTCGCCGCGCTGGACGCGGTCTCCGCGGCGTGGGCGGAGCGCTTCGGCCGGGCCCTGGCGCCGCTGCGTACGGCGGTGGACGGCGACGGCGCGCGCTCCGGCCCGGCGCGCGGCGGGGTGGCGGCCGTGGCGTCGCCGCTGCCCCGGTCGGCCCGGCTGCTGGACGAGTTGGGGCTGGCCCGGGCCACACCCGCGTCGCTGATGTCCCGCTGGGCCTCCGCACCGGACGGTACGGCGGTGCTGGGTGCGGGCCCGCGCGGCCCGCTCTCCGTCGACCTCACCGGCGAGGGACCGCATCTGCTGGTCGAGGGCCCCGCAGGCAGCGGGCGCACGGAGCTGCTCCGCGCGATCGCCGCCTCGCTGGCCGCGGCCGACCGCCCCGACCGGCTCGGGCTGCTGCTGGTCGACGGCGCGGGCGGCGAGCGCGGCGAGGGGCTCGCGGCCTGTACGGAGCTCCCCCATGTCATCGGCCATCTGGTCGCGTCGGACCCGGTCCGGATGCGTGAGTTCGCACAGGCGCTCGGTGCCGAGCTGAAGCGGCGTTCCGAGCTGCTGGGCCGGGAGAGCTTCGCGGAGTGGCACGCCCGGCGCACGGTCGCGGACCGCCTGGTGGGCCAGCGCTCCGCCCCGTCCGCCGAGTCCGCGTTCACGGCGGCCTCCCCTTCCGCCTCCCCTTCCCCGTCCCCGTCCGCTTCCGCGCGGGGCGATCGCGCAGACCGCGGCGATGTCGACTCGCCGGAGTCGGGCTCGCTGCGGCTGCGGGCGCGGGCGGCCCTCGCCGCGGGAGCCGCCACGCGGCACACGGCGTCGGGTGCGGGAGGCTCGATGGCGGGCGAGGCCGTGGCATCGGCGCCACAGCGGACGCGCCCCGCCGCGCCCGCGGCTGATGCCACCGAAGGGCACGCGAGCCCGGCAGACCCGGCCAGGCAGGACCCCGCCGCCGAAGCCGCCCGAGCCGCGGAAGCTGCCGGAGCCGGCGGATCCACCGGGCGCGGCTCCTCAGCCGTACCCCCCGGCTCCTCGGCCGTACCCCGCGGGTCCCGGCCGGGCACGACCGGCGCCGCCCCGGCCGGCCCGGACGGCGGCCCCGGCCCCGCCGGTGCCCGTACGACCACCCCCGCGACGGCAGCTGCGGGGACGGGTGCACCGCCCCCGCTGGCCCGCCTGGTCGTCCTCGCCGACGACTACGACGCCCTGGTCGCCCCCGCGCTCGGCAGCCCGGGCCGCCCTGCCGCCGGTTCCGTCGTACGGGCGCTGGAGGCGGTGGCCAGGGACGGCGAGCGGCTCGGCGTCCATCTCGTCGCGACGTCCGCCCGGCCCGACCGCACCGAGGACACCGAGCTGGCGCGCCGTGCACGGCTGCGTGTCGTGCTCGATCCCCCGCCCGTGTCCCCCGGCCCGGACGACCCCGCTCCCGGGCGCGGCAGGCTGGGGCATCCGGACGGGCGCGTGACCGCCTTCCAGGGCGGCCGCGTGACCGGCCGCATCCCCCGGACGGCGACGCTCCGGCCCACCGTCGTCGAGGTGGAGTGGGAGCGCATGGGCGACCCGCCCACCCGCCGCCCGGTCCGTGAGCTGGGCAACGGCCCCACGGACCTGGCCCTCCTCGCCAGCGCCCTCGACCGCGCCGCCCGCTCGGTCGGCGCCGCCCCCCTCCCGCCCCTCCCACTGCACCGCTGACCTCCACGGACCGCGTCCGGCCGCTGACTGCACGTCACGAGCCCATCACGATCACCCAGTTGACAGGGAAGGCGGTATTGCCTCACTCCCGCCCCGGGCGTAGACCTGACCGCACGGGACGGGAGCGGTGCTGCCTGCGTCACGGCCGGCTGCGCCCTCCACAGCGCACGGGAGAGACGGGGCTGACATGCGCATCACTCGTACTCGTACTCGCACATGCACGACTCGGAGCAGGGCCGCCATCGGGCTCGCGGCCGCCGGTGCACTCCTGGCACTCACCGGCTGCGGCGGTGACAACGATGGCGGCGGCGGAAGCACACCGGACAGCACCAGCGGCAGCGACTCCGCGCCCACCGTCCGACTGCCCAAGCTGAACGGCGAGAAGATCGAGGTCGCGGCGGTCTGGACCGGCCCCGAGCAGGAGAACTTCACCAAGGTCCTCAAGGAGTTCGAGAAGCGCACCGGCGCGACCGTCACCTTCGTCCCGGCGCAGGACCCGATCGTCAACTTCCTCGGCACGAAGATCGCCGGCGGCAGCCCGCCCGATGTCGCGATGCTGCCGCAGGTGGGCGCGATCAAGGAGACGGTGGCCAAGAAGTGGGCCAAGCCGCTCGGCCCGGAGGCCAAGGCGGAGCTGGCCAAGAACTACGCCAAGGGCTGGCAGGACCTCGGCTCGGTCGACGGCACCCCGTACGGCGTGTACTTCAAGGCCGCCAGCAAGTCCCTCGTCTGGTACAACAACGCGGTCTTCGAGAACGCGGGCGCCACCGAGCCCAAGACCTGGAAGGAATTCCTCACGACGGCCGAGACGATCTCCGCGTCCGGCGTCACCCCGGTCTCGGTCGGCGGCGCGGACGGCTGGACGCTCACCGACTGGTTCGAGAACGTCTATCTCTCGCAGGCCGGCCCGGAGAAGTACGACCAGCTGGCCAAGCACGAGATCAAGTGGACGGACCCGTCCGTCACGCAGGCGCTCACCACCCTCGCCGAGCTGTTCGGCAAGCCGGCCCTGATCGCGGGCGGCGCCGACGGCGCACTGCAGACGGAGTTCCCCGCGTCCGTCACCCAGACCTTCACCGGCGGCGACCAGCCCAAGGGCGCGATGGTCTTCGAGGGCGACTTCGTCACCGTCAACATCGCGCAGACCGAGGCGAAGATCGGCACGGACGCGAAGGTCTTCCCCTTCCCGGCGGTCGGCGCCGAGCCCCCGGTGGTCACCGGCGGGGACGCCGCCGTCGCGCTGACCGACTCCAAGGGCGCCCAGGCCCTGCTGACGTTCCTGGCCTCGCCCGACGCGGCGAAGATCTGGGCCGGGGCCGGCGGCTTCATCTCCCCGAACAAGTCCCTTGACGTGGCCGCGTATCCGAACGACATCCAGCGTGACATCGCCAAGGCGCTGATCGCCGCGGGCGACGACTTCCGCTTCGACATGTCGGACCAGATGCCGCAGTCGTTCGGCGGTACGCCCGGCAAGGGCGAGTGGAAGGCGCTCCAGGACTTCCTCAAGAACCCGAAGGACATCGCGGGCACGCAGGCACGGCTGGAGGCCGACGCGGCCAAGGCGTACGGGAACTGAGGCCGCGATGACGGCCCCCGAAGCCCCGTCCCGGGTACCGGAGGGCGAGGGCGGAACCGCGCACGGGCGACGCGGCAGGAGCGTGACCGGCACCCGTCGGCTCGCCGCCGCCGGCTTTCTGCTGCCGGCGCTCGTGCTGCTCGGCGCGCTCGTGGTCTACCCGATCGGCTACTCGCTCTACCGGTCCTTCTTCGACAAGTCCGGCGACGGCTTCGCCGGGCTCGGCAACTACGTCGAGATCTTCACCGACGACACCATCCTCACGGCCGTCAAGAACAACGCGGTGTGGGTGCTCGTCGCCCCGGCCGTCGCGACCGCCCTCGGCCTGGTCTTCGCCGTACTCACCGAACGGGTCCGCTGGGGCACGGCGTTCAAACTCGTCGTCTTCATGCCCATGGCCATCTCCATGCTCGCCGCGGGCATCATCTTCCGCCTCGTGTACGAGCAGGACCCCGAGCGCGGCGTCGCCAACGCGGTCTGGGTCGGGGTCCACGACACCTTCGCCGAGTCGGCCGGCTTCCCCAAGGCGCATCCGCTGCCCGCCCACCCGCTGCGCACGGCGGGCGGCGGGGCCTTCGTCACCAAGGAGCCGGTCACCGCGGGGACGGCGGTCCGGCTGCCGCTCGTCGGGGTCGCGCCCGCCAAGATGCCGGGGGACGCGGTACCCGCGAAGGCCCCGGCGGCGGACCCCGGCAGGATCAACGGCACGGCCTGGCTGGACTTCACCCGCGGCGGCGGCGGGAAACCCAACACCATCGACACCAAGGAGCTGGGCCTCAAGGGCATCAAGGTCGAGGCGGTGAAGGACGGCAAGGTCGTCGCCACGGCCACGGCGGCGGCCGACGGCACCTTCTCGCTCCCCGCCGAGGCGGAGGGCTCACTGCTCCGGCTGCCCGCGAGCAACTTCCGCGAGCCGTACAACGGAGTCGACTGGCTCGGCCCCTCGCTCGTGACACCGGCCATCATCGGCAGTTACGTCTGGATGTGGGCGGGCTTCGCGATGGTGCTGATCGCCGCCGGCCTCGCGGCCGTGCCACGCGAACTGCTGGAGGCCGCCCGGGTGGACGGGGCGAACGAGTGGCAGGTCTTCCGCAAGGTGACCGTCCCGCTCCTCGCGCCGGTCCTCGCGGTCGTCCTGGTCACCCTGATGATCAACGTCCTGAAGATCTTCGACCTGGTCTTCATCATCGCGCCCGGCTCGGCACAGGACGACGCGAACGTCCTGGCGCTCCAGCTCTACCGCTCGTCGTTCGGCACCGACGCGGATCTCGGCGTGGGCAGCGCCATCGCCGTACTGCTGTTGCTGCTGGTGATCCCGGTGATGCTGTTCAACATCCGGCGGATGCGAAGGGAGACGCGCCGATGACGCCACGACACGGCCTCCGCCCCGCACCCCGCCGGGGGTCCGGGGGTCGCCCCCCGGAAGAACACAGCAACATCCGGCGGATGCGAAGGGAGACGCGCCGATGAGCGCCGACAGCGCCGTTAAGGCGAGGGCGTCGCTCGCCTCGCGCATCGCCGCCCGTACCGGCGGCGGGGCCATGCGGGTCCTCCTCGTCCTGGTCGGGCTGTTCTGGCTGATGCCGACCGTCGGACTGCTGCTCTCCTCGCTCCGCTCGCCCGCGGACATCACCGCGAGCGGCTGGTGGGAGGTGTTCACCGCCCCCGCGCAGCTCACCACCGAGAACTACACCCGGCTGCTGCAGAACGACACCATCACCGGCTCGCTCGTCTCCACGGTCCTGATCACCGTCCCGGCCACGGTCCTGGTCGTCGTGATCGGCTCGCTCGCCGGATACGCCTTCGCGTGGATGGAGTTCCCGGGCCGCGACTGGTGGTTCCTGGTGGTCGTCGGGCTGCTCGTCGTCCCCGTACAGGTGGCCCTCGTGCCGGTGTCGAAGCTCTTCGGCGAGATCGGGATCTTCGAGACGACGGCCGGGGTCGTGCTCTTCCACGTCGCCTTCGGTCTCCCCTTCGCGATCTTCCTGCTGCGCAACTTCTTCGCGGAGATCCCGAGGGAGCTGCTGGAGGCGGCCCGGCTCGACGGGGCGGGCGAGATCCGGCTGTTCACCAGGGTCGTGATGCCGCTCGGCGCGCCCGCGATCGCCTCGCTCGGCATCTTCCAGTTCCTCTGGGTCTGGAACGACATGCTGGTCGCGCTGATCTTCGCGGACTCGGACTCCCCGCCGATCACGGTCGCACTCCAGCAGCAGGTACGGCAGTTCGGCAACAACATCGATGTGCTCGCGCCCGGCGCGTTCGTCTCGATGGTGATTCCGCTCGCCGTGTTCTTCGCGTTCCAGCGGCAGTTCGTGTCCGGGGTGATGGCGGGCGCGGTCAAGTAGCCGGGGCGCTGCGGGGCTGCTGCCGGCGGCCCAGCGGGGCGACGGCGACGACGAGTCCGCGGGTGCCGTCCGCGGCGACGTGCAGCCGGTACGGGCGCAGGCCACGCAGGCCGTGGGCCCGCCGGGGCGGGGCTCCGGCGGGGACGGTGGCCTGGTGCTCGGTGCCGAGGAGGGCGGTGCGCAGGCCGAAGCGGGTGCGGCCGGGCGGGAACGCGTCGGCGGGGATTCGTACCTCGATCTCCGTACCGCAGCCGTCGGGCGCCGGCCGCAGCACGATCCGGCCTGCGCCCGGCCGGGTGCCGGTGAGCCGGACCGGGGCCTCGGCGAGCGCGCCGAGGCCGGGCAGCGGGCTGCGGGCGGTGAGGACGAGGGTGTGGCGGGCGGGCCCGGTGCGCCGCCAGCCGGCGGAGACGAGGTCGGTACGCAGGGGCGGCACGCCGTGCCCGGCCTCGTACCGGACGACCGAGACCAGACCCGGCAGGTCTCCCGCGCGTACGTACGACAGGCGCAGCCGTAGTCCCGGCGGCAGCCTGGTCAGCACCGCGTCGCTGAGGTGGTCCGTGACCAGCCTGCGCAGCCCGGCGAAGACCCTGCGGCGGACCGGCTCGGCCACGTCCAGGAGGGCGGGGCCGGTCAACGGGTCCAGCTCCCGGGCGAAGTGGCGGTGGTGGAAGCCGTCGCGGAGCCGACCGGGCTCGGTGAAGCGGGCGGTGACGGCCATCGCCGCGGCGGTGCCGCGCAGCAGGTCCTCGATTCCGGGGGCCGGGTCGGTGTCGGTGTCGGTGTTGCTCGCGCGGGAGGCGAAGCAGTAGTCGTAGTCGGCCAGTACGGAGATGCCCCGGGCCCGGAACAGCGCTTCGAGCGTGAACGCCTGTACCGCGAAGGCGGCCGGGATTTCGTCGGCGAAGCGCAGCCCGTGCCGTTCGACCGGCTCCCGGCGGAACAACTTGGTGCCGGACAGCTCCCAGGGCAGCCCGGAGGCGTCGTGGGGGACGCGGTGTCCGGTGCGAGCGAAGAGCGCGCCGGTCGCACCGGCGGTCTTGGCGTAGACGACGTCGGAGCCGTGGATGTCGGCCGCGTCGACGAGTCGGGTGAGTGCCTCGCGGCCGAGGAAGTCGCCGGAGCGGAGGAAGAGGAGATAGCGCCCGCGGGCACGGGCGACGGCCGCGCCGACGGTGGCAGGATGGCTGGCGGAGAACCGTTCCAGCTGCTCGGCGGCGCAGGCGTCCCGGAACGCCTCGTCGCCGGCCGGACCGTCACCGACCAGGCCCCCGCCGGCCAAGCTGTCGCCGACCGGGCTGTCACCGGCGGGGCCGTCGCCGACGAGGAGGACCTCGATGCGGTCCAGCTCGAGTGTCTGCCCGGCGAGCGAGTCGAGGGACCGGGTGAGGCGCGGCTCCGGCCCGCGGGCCGAGAGGACGACGGTGACGTCGGGTGTGCCGGTGGTGCCCGATGCGCTCATGGGGTGGCCTCCACTCCCCTCGGGCGTGCCGTCCGCGCGCCCTTCCGGGGGAACGAAACGAGTCGCCCGTGGCTACGCGCCACGCGGCCCGTTCACCCGTCCGGCCCATGAATCGGCCCGCTTCGGACGCACGCCGACCCGCTCCGGCGGCTATCGGGCACCTGCGGCGGGCCCACTGGTCCACCGCCCCCGCCCTTGCCCGCTGCGTGGGTGACAGCAGGCAGCGACCCATGGCTGGTACGACCATCCGCAGTCGGCAACGCGCCGAGTCGGGGCCGTGCCATGCCGTGCCGTGCCGTGCCGTTGAGAGTCGGCCCCGCAGCAGTCGGCGGCCCCGAGGAATGTGAGCCCGGGGCGCCGCCCCACCACCCACCGTCGCAAGCCGTAGGCACCCGCGGGACTGCACGACCCGCACGCCCGCACCGCCGGACCGCCGGACCGCCGGACCGCCATCACGCATACGCGCACACACGCGCACACACGTCAGCCGCGCGTCAGCCCCGCCACCGCCGACGCCGCCAGTTCGTCCAGGTACCCCTTCGGCAGATCGCTGCGCACCACGACCAGCCGCCAGTAGAGCGGCCCGATGATCAGGTCCAGCGCGCGGTCCGGGTCCGCCGACTCGGGGAGTTCACCGCGGGCGACGGCGTCGCGGATCACCAGCGCGGCCACGCCCTGCTGGCTGTCGAGCAGGGCCGCCTTGATCGCGTCGGAGATCTCCGGGTGGCGGGCGGACTCGACCAGCAGGTCGGGGATCACCTGGGAGGCGACCGGATGGCGCAGGGCGTGCGAGGCCACTTCGAGGAGCGCGCGGACGTCCCCGTACAGCGAACCCGTCGCCGGCGCCGGCAGCCCTTGTACGGCGAAGGCCGCCAGCAGGTCGAGCACGAGCGACAGCTTGGACTTCCAGCGCCGGTAGACCGCGGTCTTGCCGACGCCCGCCCGCCGCGCGATGCCCTCGATCGACATGCGGGCGAAGCCGACCGCGGCCAGTTCCTCGAAGACGGCGGCGCGGATGGCTTCGGTCACGTCCTCCCGGAGCACTGCGGCTCCCGCGGGGGCGCGTCGTGGGGTTCCCGGGTCCGTGGTCATGCGCAGGAGCATACCCGTCACGACGAGACGGTTGCGTTGCGACGTCGTTCCGTCCTACTCTCCCCGTAGCGACGATACGGGTCCGTCCCATCGCCAGCGATCCCCCCGCCCCCGGCGAAAGCGATGAGCGCGAGCGTGAGCAGCCAGACGATCACCAGGCCGGCGCCACCGGCCCAGCGGGAGAACCTCAGCGAGCTGGCCGCCCGGCACGGGCTGACGGTCAGCGGGGCCCGCCCCCCGCTCGGCGCGTACATCAGGCAGCTCTGGTCGCGCCGCCACTTCATCGCCGCGTTCGCCACGGCCCGGCTCACAGCGCAGTACAGCCAGGCGAAGCTCGGCCAGCTGTGGCAGCTGATGACCCCGCTGCTCAACGCCGCCGTCTACTACCTCATCTTCGGGGTTCTGCTCCAGACCAGCCACCATGTCCCGGACTTCGTGCCGTTCCTGGTCACCGGCGTCTTCATCTGGACCTTCACGGCCAACTCGGTGATGGCGGGGACCAAGGCCATCTCCGGGAACATCGGGCTCGTCCGGGCACTGCACTTCCCGCGCGCCGCGCTTCCCATCGCGCTCGCCCTGCAACAGCTTCAGCAGCTCCTCTTCTCCATGGGGGCGCTGCTCCTGATCGTGATGGCCTTCGGGCAGTTCCCGACGGCGTCATGGCCGCTCGCCGTCCCGGCACTGCTGCTCCAGACCGTCTTCAACACCGGCCTGTCGATGGCCATGGCCCGTATCGCCGCCCACACACCCGACGTCTCGCAGCTGATGCCGTTCCTGCTGCGCACGTGGATGTACGCCTCCGGGGTGATGTTCAGCATCTCGACGGTCCTCAAGGGCCGGGACCTGCCGGACTGGGTGACCGTGGCCCTCCAGTGCAACCCGGCCGCCGTCTACATCGACCTGATGCGCTTCGCGCTCATCGACAGCTTCACCTCGGCCCAACTCCCGGCGCATGTCTGGGCGGTCGCCCTCGGCTGGGCCGTGCTCTTCGGAGTGGGCGGATTCGTGTACTTCTGGAAGGCAGAGGAGCAGTACGGCCGTGGCTGACCACAACCAGCAGGACATGCAGGGCACGCGGGACGAGCAGAGCGCGCGGAGCGCGGAGCCCACCGTCGTCGTCGACGGCGTCCACATCACGTACCAGGTCAACGGCGCCAAGACCGGTCGCGGCGCCGCGACCGCCGCGCTGAGCCGGATACTGTCCCGCCGCAAGGACAAGCGCGGCGGGGGCCGCGAGGTCCACGCCGTCAAGGGCGTCAGCTTCGCCGCGCACAAGGGCGAGGCGATCGGCCTGATCGGCTCCAACGGCTCGGGCAAGTCCACGCTGCTGAAGGCGATCGCGGGCCTGCTGCCGACGGCCGAGGGCCGGATCTACACCCAGGGGCAGCCCTCCCTCCTCGGCGTGAACGCCGCCCTCATGGCCGACCTGACGGGCGAGCGCAACGTCATCCTCGGCGGGCTCGCGATGGGCATGACGCGCCAGGAGATCCGCGATCGCTACCAGGAGATCGTCGACTTCTCCGGCATCAACGAGAAGGACGACTTCATCTCCCTCCCGATGCGGACGTACTCCTCCGGCATGGGCGCCCGGCTGCGCTTCTCGATCGCCGCCGCCAAGAGCCATGACGTCCTGCTGATCGACGAGGCGCTGGCGACGGGCGACGCCAAGTTCCAGCGCCGCAGCCAGGAGCGGATCGCCGAACTCCGCAAGGAGGCCGGAACGGTCTTCCTGGTCAGCCACAGCAACTCCACGATCACATCGACGTGCGACCGGGCGCTCTGGCTGGAGTCCGGGACGCTGCGGATGGACGGCCCGGCGAAGGAGGTCGTCGCGGCGTACGAGTCCTTCACCAAGAAGAAATAGCCGGAACACATGACATAACGGGCTAGGGTGCCGGTCGATGACGACCCATCAGGCACCCCAGCAGACGCCCCTCCCCCTCCTCTCCCGCTCGGACGCCACCGCCACCCACCGGCACCGCACTCTCGCCGCCGTCTGGGCGGTCACCCGGCTCGGGATGCTCGTCCTCCTCGTACGCGACGACCTCGGCGTCGGCGGCGTCTCCCGCGAGGTGTACGTCCTCTACGCCGGCTGGTACGAGCAGCTCGCCCGCGGGGTCTTCCCGTACGGCGACACCACGTGGCAGTACCCCCCGGGGGCGGCAGCGGTGTTCCTCTCCCCCGGACTCCTCCCCTGGCTCAGCTACTTCCAGGCGTTCGTCGCCCTGGCGCTGCTGGCCGACGCGGCCGTCGCCCTCGCCCTCGCCCGGGCCGGCGGCCGCGACGCCGGGACCGCCGGGGCCTGGCTGTGGACCTGCGGCCTCCCCCTCCTCCTCCACATCCCGCTGGCCCGTTACGACGTCCAGACCACCGCGCTCGCCGTGCTCGCCCTCCTCGCCCTGCTGCGTCCACGTCCCCGCCCCCGCCTCGGCGGCGCGCTCGCCGGACTCGGCGCGACGGTCAAGCTGTGGCCGCTGCTCACCCTGCTGGGCACCCCCCGCGGGCGCCCCACCCGCGCCGCCTGGACCTCGGCGGCCGCGGCCGCCGCCGCCCTGCTCGCCGGCCTCGCCCTGGGCTTCCCGCACACCCTGGACTTCCTGCGGCAGCAGGGCGACCGCGGCGTGCAGATCGAGTCCCTCGGCGGCACCGCCCTCCATCTGGCCCGGCTCGCCGGCCTGCCGTACCACGTCGAATACCGTTACGGAGCCTTCGAGTTCCTCGGCCCGCAGGTGCCGGCCGTGGCCCGGCTGTCGCTGCTGCTGACCGCCGCCGCCTTCGGCTGGCTGCTGCTGTGGCGGGTGCACGCGAGGCGCTGGACCCCGGCGACCCCTTGCGACGCGGCGCTGTGCGCCGTGCTCCTCTTCACCGTCACCAGCCGCGTCATCAGCCCGCAGTACCTGATCTGGCTGCTCGGCCTGGCCGCGGTCTGCCTCACCACCCGCCGCACCACCCAGCGCCCGGCCGCGCTGCTGCTCCTGCCCGCGGCGGCGCTCAGCTCCCTCGGCTATCCGCTGCTCTACGAGGACGTCATCGCGAGCACCCCGGCCGGCTGCACCGTGCTCGTCCTGCGCAACGGTCTGCTGCTGGCGGCAGCCTGGCTCTCCTGCCGCGGACTGTGGCGGGCGACGACCGCCGCGTCAAACACCTGAGGGGGCGCCCACCTGTACGGCGGGCGCCCCCTCGGCTCACTCCACGGCCGTCAGCTGTGCGTGCGCAGCAGCTGCCGCATCGTCCGCATCGCCACCGACAGGTTCGCCAGGTCGAACGTGTCCGAGCCCTGGATCTCCTCCAGCGTCGTCCGCGCCCGGCCCAGGATCGCCGCGTTCTTCTCCTCCCACGCCTGGAAGCGCTGCTCCGGAGTCGAGGCGCCGTTGCCCACCGACAGCACGTCCGACGTGAGCGCCGCGTGCGCCGCGTACAGGTCCTCGCGGATGGACGCGCGGGCCATGGACTGCCAGCGGTCGGCCCGCGGCAGCTCGATGATGCGGTCCATCAGCTCGGTGATCCGCAGCCGGTCGGCCAGGTCGTAGTAGATCTCGGCGACGGCCATCGGGTCCTTGCCGGTCCGGTCGGCGATCGCGACGATGTCGAGCGTCGGGAACGCGGACGAGAATCCGGCGACGCGCAGGGCCAGCCCCTCCGGGACGCCCGCGGCCGTGAACTCCTCCAGGAGTCCCTGGTACCAGTCCAGGTCGGCGCCGCGCAGCAGCTTCGGCAGCTCGGCCCAGACCTGCTCGACGCCCGCCGCGAAGAACTCGATCGTCTCCGTCAGCTCCAGCGGCTGCGGCCGGTTGCCCAGCAGCCAGCGCGTACCGCGCTCGACGAGCCGGCGGGAATGCAGCCGCATCCGGGTCTGGACGGCGGCCGCGACCTGGGTGTCGAGCCCCTCGACGGCGTCCCACACATCGCCGAGTCCGAAGATCGCCCGCGCGGCGGTCTGGGCGCGCACGATCTCCTCGATCGACGCCCCGGTCTCCTCGCGCAGCCGGTGCAGGAAGGTCGAACCGCCCGTGTTGACGGTGTCGTTGACCAGGACGGTGGTGACGATCTCGCGGCGCAGCGCGTGGCCGTCGACCGCCTCGGGGAACTTCTCCCGCAGCGGCTTCGGGAAGTACGCGTGCAGCAGACCGCACAGGTACGGGTCGTCCGGCAGCGTGGTCCGGATCAGCTCCTCGGCCGTCGTGATCTTGGTGTAGGCGAGCAGGACGGCCAGCTCGGGCTGGGACAGCCCCTGCTTGTTGTTGAGCAGCTCGCGGATCTGGCGGTCGTTCGGCAGGAACTCCAGGGCCCGGTCGAGCGCGCCCTCTCGGCCCAGCCTGCGCATGAAGCGCTGGTGGGCGTGGAGGAGGCTCGGCGACTGGGCGACCGCGTTGGCCAGGGCCACGTTCTGCGCGTAGTTGTTGCGCAGCACCAGCCGGCCGACCTCGTCGGTCATCTCGGCGAGCAGCTTGTTGCGCTGCTTGACGGTCATGTCGCCCTCGGCCACCAGACCGTTCAGCAGGATCTTGATGTTCACCTCGTGGTCGGAGGTGTCCACGCCCGCGCTGTTGTCGATGGCGTCGGTGTTGATCCGGCCGCCGTGGCGGGCGAACTCGATCCGGCCCAGCTGGGTCAGGCCCAGGTTGCCGCCCTCGCCGACGACCTGGACCCGCAGGTCCGCGCCGTCGACCCGGATGACGTCGTTGGCCTTGTCACCGACGTCGGCGTTGGACTCGGCGGAGGACTTGACGTACGTACCGATGCCGCCGTTCCACAGCAGGTCCACCGGGGCCTTGAGGACCGCCTTCATCAGCTCGGCCGGGGTCAGCTTGGTGACCCCCGCCTCGATACCGAGGGCCGCCCGGACATGCGCGTTGACGGGGATCGACTTGGCCGTACGGGGGTGGATGCCGCCGCCGGCCGACAGCAGCTCCTGGTTGTAGTCGGCCCAGGACGAGCGGGGCAGCTCGAACAGGCGGCGGCGCTCGGCGTACGAGACGGCCGCGTCCGGCTCCGGGTCGATGAAGATGTGGCGGTGGTCGAAGGCCGCGACCAGCCGGATGTGCTCGGAGAGCAGCATGCCGTTGCCGAACACGTCACCGGACATGTCGCCGACGCCGACGACCGTGAAGTCCTCGGTCTGGGTGTCGTGGTCGAGCTCGCGGAAGTGCCGCTTGACGGACTCCCAGGCGCCGCGGGCCGTGATGCCCATGCCCTTGTGGTCGTAACCGGCCGAGCCGCCGGAGGCGAAGGCGTCGCCCAGCCAGAAGTTGTAGGCGATGGCGACCTCGTTGGCGATGTCCGAGAAGGTCGCGGTGCCCTTGTCGGCGGCGACGACGAGGTACGTGTCGTCCTCGTCGTGGCGCACGACGTCGTGCGGCGGCACGACCTCGCCGGCCACCAGGTTGTCGGTGATGTCGAGCAGCGCCGAGATGAAGGTCTTGTAGCAGGCGATGCCCTCGGCGAGCCATGCGTCGCGGTCGACGGACGGGTCCGGCAGCTGCTTGGCGACGAAGCCGCCCTTGGCGCCGACCGGCACGATGACCGTGTTCTTCACCATCTGCGCCTTGACCAGACCGAGGATCTCCGTACGGAAGTCCTCACGCCGGTCGGACCAGCGCAGACCGCCGCGCGCGACCTTGCCGAAGCGCAGGTGGACACCCTCGACGCGCGGCGAGTACACCCAGATCTCGTACGCCGGGCGGGGCGCCGGCAGGTCCGGGATGGCCTGCGGGTCGAACTTCATCGACACATAGCCGTGCCACTGGCCGCCCGCCGCCTCCTGGAAGAAGTTGGTGCGCAGGGTGGCCTTGATGACGGTGAGGAAGGAGCGCAGGATCCGGTCCTCGTCGAGCGAGGCGACCTGGTCCAGGGCGGCGTCCAGCTCCTCGAGGAGGGCGTCGATCAGCTCGGTGCCGGCGCGCTGGCGGTCCGGCGCCATCCGGGCCTCGAAGAGGTTGATCAGCAGCCGGGTGGTGTGGACGTTGTTGAGGAGGGTGTCCTCCATGTAGTCCTGGCTGAAGGTCGACCCGGCCTGGCGCAGGTACTTGGCGTAGGCGCGCAGCACGACGGCCTCGCGCCAGTTGAGCCCGGCGCGCAGCACGAGCGAGTTGAAGGTGTCGTTCTCCGCGGCACCGGTCCAGACCGCCGAGAAGGCGTCCTGGAAGCGCTCGCGGGCGTCGTCTCCGAGGTAGTCCCCGCCGTTGCCCGTGGGGGTGGGCATCCGCAGACCGAAGTCGTAGATCCACGCGTGCGTACGGTCCGCGCAGCGCAGCTCGTACGGACGCTCGTCGATGACCTCGACGCCGAGGCGGTTGAGGACGGGCAGCACGGAGGAGAGGGAGACCTGCTCGCCCGGCCGGTAGATCTTGAAGCGGCGCTCGCCGGGGGCGGCTCCGACCGGCTCGTAGAGGGAGAGGGCGAAGTCCTTGCCGGTGTGGCTGAGCTGCTCCAGGTGGACGAGGTCGGCGACGGCGGCGCGCGGCGAGTGGTCGGCCTTGTAGCCCTCGGTGAAGGAGTTGCCGTACTTGCGCAGCAGCTCGGCGGCGCGCTCCTCGCCGGTCTCCGCGTTGAGCGCCTCGGCGAAGCCGTCGTCCCAGGAGCGGGCGGCCTCGGCCAGCCGGGCCTCGATGCGGTCCTTGTCGGCGTCGGTCAGGTGCGTGAGCTCGGTGCCGGACGGGACGCGGATGACGAAGTGGAGGCGGGTGAGCACCGACTCGGTGCTCATGAGGGTGAAGTCGACGCTGGTGCCGCCGAGCTCCTCCTTGAGGATGCCGGTCAGGCGCTCGCGGACGGTGGTGTTGAAGCGGTCGCGCGGCAGGTAGACGAGGGCCGAGTAGTAGCGGCCGTACTCCTCCTGGCGCAGGTACAGCCGCAGCCGGCGGCGCTCCTGGAGGTAGAGCACGCTCGTCACGATGGAGCGGAGCTCGTCGACGGGCGTCTGGAACAGCTCGTCGCGCGGGTACGTCTCCAGGATCTGCAGCAGGTCGCGGCCGTCATGGCTGTTCGGCGAGAAGCCCGCGCGCTCCAGGACCTCGATGACCTTGCGGCGGATGACGGGGACACGGCGCACCGACTCGGTGTAGGCGGCCGAGGAGAACAGGCCGAGGAAGCGCCGCTCACCGATCACGTTGCCGTCGGTGTCGAACTTCTTCACGCCCACGTAGTCGAGGTACGAGGGACGGTGCACGGTCGCACGGCTGTTGGCCTTGGTGAGGATGAGCAGCTTGTGCTCGCGGGCCTTGGCGCGGGCGTCGGCCGGCAGCCGGTTGAAGGACGGCGAGACGGGGTGGCCGTGGGCGTCGTCTCCGCTGTGGTGCGGGTCGGAGCGGAGGATGCCAAGGCCGGTGCCCGGGACGGCGGCCAGGGCGTCGCCGTCGACCAGGGTGTATTCGCGGTAGCCGAGGAAGGTGAAGTGGTCGCTGGAGAGCCAGCGCAGCAGCTCACGGGCCTCTTCGACCTCCTCGTCGGCGAGGTCGTCGGCGATGGGCTCGCTCGGCAGGTCGTCGGCGATGCGCAGCGCGGCGTCGCGCATCTTCTCCCAGTCCTCGACGGCCTCGCGGACGTCGGACAGGACGCGCAGCAGGTCGGCGGTGATCTGCTTGAGGTCGGCGCGGTCGGTCTCGCGGTCGATCTCGACGTGGATCCATGACTCGGTGAGGGCGTCGTGGGGCAGCTTGGCGGGGGCGGTCACGGCGGTCCCGTCGGCGCCGGAGCGGCCGTTGGGCTCGTTACTGAGCACCTCGATGAGCTTGCCGGTGACGTCGCGGCGGACGACGACCTGGGGGTGGATCACGAGGTGGATGCCGCGGCCCTGGCGAGTGAGCTCATTGGTGACCGAGTCGACCAGGAACGGCATGTCGTCGGTGACGACCTCGACGACGGAGTGGCTGCACGTCCAGCCGTTCTCCTCGACGGTCGGGGTGTGCACGCGAACGTTGGCGGTGCCCTGCGGGCGGTTCTCCGCCAGCCGGTAGTGCGAAAGAGCTGCGCCGAAGATGTCGACCGGGTCCCGGTCGGTGAGGTCCTCGGGGGCGGTGTGCAGGTAGTAGCGCTGGAGGTACGCGAGGAGGGTGTCCTGGTCGGGACGCTTCCCGCTGTCGGACCCAGTCGGAAGTTGCCCCCCGCCCGGGCTGTGCTCAGCTACCCGGGCGGCCCTCTCGAGCAGCTCGGCCTTGGCTTCGTCCAGCTTGGTCTGCATGTCCTCTGGCTCCTGTCGCGCGCCGTTGCGTGACGTAGGTAGGAAAGTTGGCACAACGCCACGACGCGGGGTGTCCGGTCAGGGGCGACGCTATGCCGTGATGAGAGATGTCCGGACCGTAACCGGCCAATTCCGCCGGGGAGTCCGGCAGGCGGCCTTGACACCGGCCGCACGGAAGATCAGCTCGCACCCGGCCGCTGTGGCGTACCGGGCGCAGGCCGGGGGCTTCGCTGCCCCCTCGGCGTATAGCGCTGATCACGGGGTCAAGGCTATCGCCCCGCACCCCTGACCCGTCATGAGCCGTATGTGTACAAAAGCGGGGCCCGAAGTTTGACACTCTGGACAGCGACACGCGCCCCGCCTCTTGGCAAACGGCTGCGGGAGAGGCAGGTTGACCTCATGTCCTGAAGCCCGACAAATCGGCATCAATCGACAGGAGCGGTAGCCATGACTGTGCAGATCCTGATCGTCACCGGCGATGCGGCCGAGTCCCTCGAGGTCCTTTATCCGTACCAGCGGCTCCGCGAGGAGGGGTACGAGGTGCACATCGCGGCCCCCGCCCGCAAGAAGCTCCAGTTCGTGGTCCATGACTTCGAGCCGGGCTTCGACACGTATACGGAGAAGCCGGGCTACACCTGGCCCGCCGACCTGGCCTTCTCGGAGGTCGACCCGGGCGACTACGCAGCGGTCGTCATCCCCGGCGGCCGGGCGCCCGAGTACCTCCGCAACGACCCCGAGCTCCGCAAGATCCTCAAGTCCTTCTTCGACGCGGACAAGCCGGTGGCCCAGATCTGCCACGGCCCCCTCCTCACCGCCGCCACCGGCGGCCTCACGGGCCGCAGAGTGACGGCCTATCCCGCCCTCGAACTCGACATGCAGGCCGCCGGAGCGTCCTTCCGGGACACCGAAGCGGTCGTCGACGGCACCCTGGTCTCCTCCCGCGCCTGGCCGGACCACCCCGCATGGATGCGCGAATTCCTCACGGTCCTGCGCGCGAAGGCCCCCCTGAGCTGAGGCGGACGAGGGCACCCGGACGCGGGGCAGCCGTGCCGGCACGCGGGGGCGTGCCCGGACGCCGGGACCGCGGACAGCAGCCGACGCCCACAGGGCCGGCCCAGCCCGCGGCGCGCCCCGGTGCCGTGGCACCGACTCCTCCGCGCTACGCCGCCAGCTCCTCCGCCACCGCGACCGCCTCCGCCAGCGAGTCCACCACCGGCACCCCCGCCGCCGCCAGGCTCACCCGGCTGTGCGACCCCCCGGTGTACAGCACCGCCTTCGCCCCGACGTGCGCCGCCGCCACCGCGTCGTCCACCGCGTCACCGATCACCACGACCCGCTCCGCCTCGACGCCGGCCAGCGCGGACAGATGCCGCACCATGTGCTCCGTCTTGCCGGCGTGCGACGCGCCTATGCGCCCGTCCACCCGCACGAAGCGGTCCTCGATCCCATGGCTCCGCACGATCGGCACCAGCCGCTCGTGCGGCGCGAGGGACAGCAGCGACTGCGTACTCCCCGACGCCTGCCGCTCCGCGAGCAACTGGGCCGCACCCGCCGTCAGTCCGCACGCATCAGCCCGCAGCCAGTAGTGCCGGTGGAACACCTCGTCCATGACCGCCCACTCCTCGTCCGTGGGCAGCCGGCCCATGAGCCGCTCGTAGAACAGCGGGACGGGCACGCAGTACAGGTCCCGGTACCGCTCGAGCGTGATCGGCTCAAGCCCTATCTCCGCGAACGATGCGTTCGTCGCCTCGATGACCGCGTGGATGTCGTCGAGCAGTGTGCCGTTCCAGTCCCAGACCAGATGCGCGCTGTGCTTCCCCATGCCAGGAAACGTTACCGGCAGGGTCTGACACTCCGACTCGGCCGACGGCTCGGCACCACAGTTCGGCACGACGGCTCGGCACGACGGCTCGGCATGGCACCTTGGCCGGCAGTTCGGCCGACGGCTCGCCCGCGGGCCTCAGCCGATGAGCCCGGGGATCTCCTGCACCCCGAACCACAGCAGTTCGTGGTCCTCCGCGCCGTCCACGACGAACTGCGCGTCGTCGTCCCCGTGATCCGCCGCGCCGAGCGCGTCCGCCGCCGCGGCCACATCGGCGTCCGCGTCGTCGGAATCCACATGCACCGCCGCCGCCTTGGCCAGCGGCACACCGGACGCGATCCGCACCTCGCCGAGCGACGCGGAACCGAGCCCCTGCCCGGGATCGGCGACCGCGGCCCCGTCCGGCACATCGACGGCGACGACGACCCGGCGCCGGAGCGCTCCGGGGTCCCCGGCGAGCAGCCGCAGCGATGCCGCCGCGGCCCGGCTCAGCGCGGCGTACTCGAGCTCCTCGATGTCGTCGGACACGTACCACTCGCGCAGCGCGGGCGTCACGGCGTACGCCGTGAGGGGCCCGGGACCCAGTTCGCCCGCCTTGTGCGCCTCTGCGAGACCGGGGAGGGTCAGGGGTACGTAGACGCGCATGGCTGGCCGCTTTCGTCGTCGGGTGAACACCTAAGGATACGTGCGGAGTCCCCCATCGGGCTGCTCTCGAGCCCTCTTCCCCCGTCGCTCCGGCGCGCCTCCACCCGCC
The DNA here is from genome assembly GCF_024584805.1 of Streptomyces sp. FIT100. NCBI lineage: Bacteria > Bacillati > Actinomycetota > Actinomycetes > Kitasatosporales > Streptomycetaceae > Streptomyces > Streptomyces sp. FIT100. The sequence goes on from NZ_CP075715.1 coordinate 2,983,988, forward strand.
CTTTCGCGGGCTCCGTGTAGGGGCCGCCACCCTGATAGGTGAACTCCGGAACCCTCACCGCACGGCCTGTCGGCCCTTGCGACCGCTCCCGTCCCGCCCGTACAAGATCCCCACCGGAAGTTACTTGTGGGTTGGGTATGAAGGGGCAACAGCCATGGACCACGCCTCGGCCAGGACGCGTACAAAGCCCGGCGGCCGCCACGACAGCCGCGGCCCGGGCCGCACCCCGCCGGCCACGACCAGAGGGAGGTCCCGCCTCCCCCGCTACTGGTTCGCCGAACGCCTGCTCTCGGTCCTCAGCGGCGCCCGCCCGGTCCACTGGATGCTCGGCCACACCATCGGAGACGCCTACGAGCACCTGATCCAGCTCGCTCCGGGCGCACCGCTCGCGGTGAACGGGCTGCGACCCGTCGTGCGCCACTGCGACGAGTACGTCCCCCGCCCCGGCGTCATCGAGGCGTTCGCCCGCATCAGCACGGGCGACCGTGTCAGCGCCATGGCCTTCCGCCTGGAGCAGGGCCCGGACCTGCGCTGGCGCTGCGCGGCGGTGGAACTCGGCGGCGAACGCACGGCGGTCGCCTCGCACGCCTGATGGTCTGCGAACGCGTGACGACGTACGGCGCGTGGTCGTGTGCGGCCGTGTGACCGTACGCGGGCGCGGGCGCGTGACCGTGCGCGGGCCGTCGCCCGGCGGGCCAGCCGCCGGGCTCAGCGTCCGACGGACCGGCAGGAGGGCCGCGCCGCCCCGCACACGCCGACGGGGCCGGACACCGCACGCTGTCCGGCCCCGCTGGGCCACAGGCGGTGCCTACTTCTTGCGGCGGCGCCCACCCGCACTCTTCTGCGCCTTGCGGCGCTCCGCCCGCGTCATCCCGTCCGACTCGGACCGCGCCGGCCCCTCGCCGTTCGCGAACTCGCCCTCGACGATGCTGCCCTCGCCGTCGACCTTCGGCGCGGTGAAGTGCAGCCGGTCAGGACGCTGCGGAGCGTCGAGACCCTTCGCACGGATCTCCGGACGGGCGGCACCCGCCGGCACCGCGTCCTCCTTCGCCAGGGACGTGCGCTCGGCCGAGTCCTGCACCGGGACCTCCTCGACCTGCTGCTCGACCTGGACCTCCAGGTTGAACAGGTAGCCGACGGACTCCTCCTTGATGCCCTCCATCATCGCGGTGAACATGTCGAAGCCCTCGCGCTGGTACTCGACCAGCGGGTCCTTCTGGGCCATCGCCCGCAGGCCGATGCCCTCCTGGAGGTAGTCCATCTCGTACAGGTGCTCGCGCCACTTGCGGTCCAGCACGGAGAGCACCACGCGCCGCTCCAGCTCGCGCATGATGTCCGAGCCGAGCTGCTTCTCGCGCTCGTCGTACTGGTCGTGGATGTCGTCCTTGATGGTCTCGGCGATGAACTCGGCGGTGATCCCGGCCCGGTCGCCGGCCGCCTCCTCCAGCTCGTCGACGGTCACCTTGACCGGGTAGAGCTGCTTGAAGGCGCCCCACAGCCGGTCGAGGTCCCACTCCTCCGCGAAGCCCTCGACGGTCTCCGCCTGGATGTACGCGTCGATGGTGTCGTCCATGAAGTGGCGGATCTGCTCGTGCAGGTCCTCGCCCTCCAGGACGCGGCGGCGCTCGGCGTAGATGACCTTGCGCTGCCGGTTGAGCACGTCGTCGTACTTCAGGACGTTCTTACGCGTCTCGAAGTTCTGCTGCTCGACCTGCGACTGGGCGGACGCGATCGCGCGCGTCACCATCTTGTTCTCGATCGGGACGTCGTCCGGAACGTTGGCCATGGACATGACCCGCTCCACCATCTGCGCCTTGAACAGCCGCATCAGGTCGTCGCCGAGCGACAGATAGAAGCGGGACTCGCCCGGGTCGCCCTGACGGCCGGAACGACCGCGCAGCTGGTTGTCGATACGGCGCGACTCGTGGCGCTCCGTGCCCAGCACATACAGCCCGCCGAGCGCCTTGACCTCCTCGAACTCCGCCTTCACGGCCGACTCGGCGCGCTTCAGCGCGTCCGGGAGGGCGGCGGCCCACTCCTCGACGTGCTCGACGGGGTCCAGGCCGCGCTGGCGCAGCTCGGCCTCCGCCAGGTCGTCGGGGTTGCCGCCGAGCTTGATGTCCGTACCGCGGCCGGCCATGTTCGTGGCGACGGTGACCGCGCCCTTGCGGCCGGCCTGGGCGACGATGATCGCCTCACGGTCGTGCTGCTTGGCGTTGAGCACCTCGTGCTGGATGCCCCGCTTGTTCAGCTGCTGCGAGAGGTACTCGGACTTCTCGACGGACGTCGTGCCGACGAGGATCGGCTGGCCCTGGTCGTGCTTCTCGGCGATGTCGTCGACAACGGCCGCGAACTTGGCGACCTCGGTCCGGTAGATCAGGTCCGACTGGTCCTTGCGGACCATCGGCCGGTTGGTCGGGATCGGGACGACGCCGAGCTTGTAGATCTGGTGGAACTCGGCGGCCTCGGTCATGGCCGTACCGGTCATTCCGGACAGCTTGCCGTAGAGGAGGAAGAAGTTCTGCAGGGTGATCGTGGCGAGCGTCTGGTTCTCGTCCTTGATGTCCACCCCTTCCTTCGCCTCGATCGCCTGGTGCATGCCCTCGTTGTAGCGGCGGCCGGCGAGGATACGGCCGGTGTGCTCGTCGACGATCATGACTTCGCCGTCGATGACGACGTAGTCCTTGTCCTTCTTGAAGAGTTCCTTGGCCTTGATGGCGTTGTTCAGGTAACCCACGAGCGGCGTGTTCACCGACTCGTAGAGGTTGTCGATGCCCAGCCAGTCCTCGACCTTCGAGACACCCGACTCATGGATGGCGACGGTCCGCTTCTTCTCGTCGACCTCGTAGTCGCCGGTCTCCTCGATGCCCTTCAGGTGGTTGCCGGGCTCACCCTTGGTGAGGCGGGTCACCAGCTTGGCGAAGTCGCCGTACCACTTGGTGGCCTGGTCGGCGGGGCCGGAGATGATCAGCGGCGTACGGGCCTCGTCGACGAGGATCGAGTCGACCTCGTCGACGATCGCGAAGTTGTGACCGCGCTGGACGAGCTCCTCCTGGGACCACGCCATGTTGTCGCGCAGGTAGTCGAAGCCGAACTCGTTGTTCGTTCCGTAGGTGATGTCGCACGCGTACTGCTCGCGGCGCTGGGCCGGCGACATGTTGGCCAGGATGCAGCCGACGCTCAGGCCGAGGAATTTGTGCACCCGGCCCATCATCTCGGAGTCGCGCTCGGCCAGGTAGTCGTTGACGGTGATCAGGTGGACGCCCTTGCCCGAGAGCGCGTTGAGATACGCCGGGAGCGTGCCGACGAGGGTCTTGCCCTCACCGGTCTTCATCTCGGCGACATAGCCGAGGTGCAGCGCGGCGCCACCCATCATCTGGACGTCGTAGTGGCGCTGGCCGAGGACGCGCTTGGCGGCCTCGCGGACGGTCGCGAAGGCCTCGGGCAGCAGGTCGTCGAGGCTCTCGCCGGCGGCGTAGCGCTCCTTGTACTCCTCGGTGAGCGCCCGCAACTCGGCGTCGGAGAGGCTGACGAAATCCTCTTCGATGGAGCTGACCTGGTCCGCGATGCGGTGCAGTTTGCGCAGGATCTTGCCTTCGCCTGCACGCATGAGCTTGTTGAAGACGGACACTGAGGCGGGTCTCCTTGCCGATCGGGCCTGGCACTGGGTCGTGTGTTGGACACTGGCGCGGGCACGGCAGGTGGACCCCACCGCAACGGCCATCGTAAGCGAGGACCCCGCCGCCTCGGGAGGTCCGGCGTCACGTGGACCGCCACGCGGGCCGGCTGCCGCGTATCTGGTGAACGCACGGGGGACGCGGAAGGTGCCGCCCTTCCCGAAAAGTGTTCGCACGGCAGACACACAGTCACCAGAATCACGTCATGGAGCCCATCACTCTCACCACCGAGCGGCTGGAACTGCGCACGTTCGCCCCGGACGACGCCGCGGAGGTCCACGCGGCCTGTCAGGACCCCGACATCCAGCGCTGGATCCCGGCCATTCCCTCGCCGTACGAGCAGCAGGACGCGGAGGAGTTCGTCGGACTGATCGTTCCGGACGGCTGGCGCAGCGACACGGCCTACACCTTCTGCGTACGTCCCCTGGGCGGTGGCCCGCTCATCGCCTCGACGAGCCTGCACCATCCGCTCGAGGGCGCGTGGGAGATCGGCTTCTGGACGGCCAAGGAGCATCGTGGCCGCGGTTACGCCACGGAGACCGTGCTCGCGCTCGCCCGCTGGGCCTTCACCGACCTGGGGTGCGTCCGCCTGGAGTGGCGCGCCGAGGTGGGGAACACGGGGTCGCGCTCGGTCGCCGAGAAGGCCGGCTTCACGGTCGAGGGCGCCCTGCGGTCGGGGATCCGGAGCCGCGGGACACTGCGGGACTGCTGGGTCGCCTCGCTGCTGCCGTCGGACCTGGGGCTGATACCGGCGGTCCCCTACCTGCCGGCCAGGGCCGATGCCTGATCCTCCCGGCCGGGGCCCGGCTGTCAGTGGCGCCCTCTAAGGTGCGGGACATGACGACTGAGCCGCCCCCCGCTGCCGGACCCGCTGCTGCCGGACTCTCCGCCGACGAGGCCCGCCGGATAGCTCTGCGGGCCCAGGGGTTCCTCGGCGCGCCCGACCGGCGGGGCGGCGTGCGCGGTGTGCTGCGCCACCTCGGCGCCGTCCAGCTGGACACCATCTCGGTGCTGGCCCGCTCCCACGAGCTGATCCCGTACGCCCGCCTCGGAGCGGTGGGCCGCAGGACGGTCGAGGAGGCGTACTGGACGGACGGCCACGCCTTCGAGTACTGGTCGCACGCGGCCTGCATCCTCCCCGTCGAGGAGTGGCCGCACTTCGCCTTCCGGCGCCGCGCCTACCGGTCCCGCCCGCACTGGTACCACGACCTGCCCGACGGTGCCTACGACACGGTGATCAAGCAGCTGCGCGCGGAGGGACCGCTGACCGCCACGGAGCTGGGCGGCGCGAAGAACAAGGGCGAGTGGTGGGACTGGTCCGAGTCGAAGGTCGCCGTCGAGCGGGCCCTTATGTACGGCGAGGTGGTGTGCACCGAGCGGCGCGGCTGGAAGCGGGTGTACGACCTCGCCGAGCGGGCGATCCCGGACCAGTTCCTCCATGACGAGCTGGACGACCGCGAGTGCCTGCGGCGGCTGGTGCGGCTGGCCGGGCAGTCGCTGGGTGTGGGCACCCGCGCGGACATCGCGGACTACCACCGGCTCAAGGGCGAGCAGTTCGACGAGGTGGTCGCCGACTCCGGTCTCGTGCCCGTCCGTGTCGAGGGCTGGTCAAAGCCCGCCTGGGCGGACCCCGAAGCCCTGGCGAGCGAGCCGCGCGGCCGGCACCGCACGACGCTGCTGTCGCCGTTCGACTCACTGATCTGGGAGCGGGCGCGCACCGAGCGGCTCTTCGGCTTCACCCACCGCCTCGAGGCGTACGTCCCGAAGGCGAAGCGGGTGCACGGCTACTTCGCGATGCCGCTGCTCTCGGGCGGCAGGCTCCTGGGCCGTGTGGACCCGGCCCGTGAGGGCACCACACTGGTCGCCCGGCAGGTCTCCCTCGACACCCCGAAGGCGGTCCGCCCGATGGCCCAGGCGCTGCTGGAGGCGGCCGAGTGGGTGGGCTGCGACACCGTCCGCGTCGAGCGCGTCGACCGGCCGGAACTGATGGCCCCCCTGGTGGCGGCCCTCAGCTGATCGGGCCGGCCTGAGCGGGCGTGCCTGGCCGGCGGGCAAGCGGAGCTCGCTAGCGGATCTCGAGGATCTTCTCCCGCATCGCGTACACGACCGCCTCCATCCGCGAGTGGAGCTGGAGCTTCTCCAGGATGTTGCGGACGTGGTTCTTCACCGTGTTCTCGGAGATGAACAACTCCTTGGCGATGTCCCGGTTGTTCATCCCCGTGGCGACCAGCTTGAGCACCTCCAGCTCCCGCTCGGTCAGCCTGGGCGCGGGCACCAGACGGCGCTCGTCGGTGCGCTGGATCATCGACTTGAACTCGGTGAGCAGCTTCGACGCCATCGAAGGGCTGATCTGCGACTGGCCGTCGGCCACGGCGCGGATCGCGGTGGCCACCTCGTCCGTGGAGATCTCCTTCAGGAGATATCCCGTCGCCCCGGCCTTGATCGCGTCGTAGAGGTCGGCCTCCTCGTCGCTGATCGTCAGCATGATGATCTTCGCGCTGGGGGCCACCTCCTTGATCGAGGTGCACGCCTCGATCCCCCCGCGCTTCGGCATACGCACGTCCATCAGCACGATGTCCGGCAGCAGATCGGCGGCCTTGTCGACCGCCTCCGCGCCGTCCCCGGCCTCACCGACGACCTGGATGTCCTCCTCCTGGGCGAGGACGATCTCCAGCCCGCGGCGGAAGAGGGCGTGGTCGTCGACCACGAGAACCCGGATCGGTTCCTTCCCGGAGACACCTGTCCCCGCGCCGTCCGCGCCCTCGGCGCCATCCGCGTCCTGCACGGGCCCGAAGCTGTCCGCCATCGTTCCTCCCCCTGAGGCCGTGGCCCTGGTTCATCTGCGGTCTGCCAACCGCAGTCCACAGCGCACCGGTTGGCTCGGGTCGCCATGATTCCATGCCCGTGTGACGGAGGGGTGCTCCCGTGGTGGCACGGTGGTGCCCCCGGGGGCGCACAGGGCGCTCCAGGGGGCACCACCGAAGAACGGGATCAGCCGCCGAGCGCACCACTCGCGCCGCCGGGCTCATGCCCGGCCAGCGGGTCGGTCTGCAGGTGGATGACGCCGTAGTCGTAGGCGTGTCGCCGGTAGACGACACTGGGCTCCTTGGTCTCGGAGTCGACGAACAGATAGAAGTCGTGCCCGACCAACTCCATCTCGTAGAGCGCCTGGTCGAGCGTCATCGGGGCGGCTACGTGGTTCTTCTCCCGGACCACGAGCGGTCCTTCGCCCTGCACCTCGAGCGAGCCGATCCTGGTGGTGGGAACGGATTCCGGGGTCTCTTCGGAGACGGGCTCGCCATTCTGGTTCAACTGGGCGACGCCGGGGACGACATCGGCGACCTCCGCTGCCGACAGCCGGCCGTTGCCACGCCGGGTGTGGCGCTTGTCGTGCTGCTTGCGCAGCCGGGCCTCGAGCTTCGCGGTGGCAAGGTCGAGCGCTGCGTACGGGTCGGCGGCCGCTGCTTCCGCACGGATCACCGGCCCGCGCGAAAGAAGGGTGATCTCCACGCGGTCGGAACGGTCGGCCTGCCGCGGGTTGTGCTCCTTGGACACCTCGACGTCGAGGCTGATCACCTTGCCGTCGAGCTTCTGGATCTTCTCCAGCTTCAGCTTCTCGGCCACGTGCTTGCGGAACCGCTCGGGCACCTCGGTCTTGCGGCCCTTGACGACGATGTCCACGCAGAACTCCGTTCCCGGATTGCTCCGCATACGTCGCGGAGCATCTCCCTTTTGCTGCACCAGGCCCCAGTGAGCACGGGGGCCTCGGACTTGGCGACTTTCACCTCCTCCTCCCCCATCGGCAAGATCCCCACCCCACCAACTTCGAGGTTCTTGATCCCTTCATGAACATCTGGCCTTAACCCGGCCATGTATTCGACGAAGAGCAGCGTTCACCATTCCTCACAACCGAACATAGCTCCCCCGGACGGTTGTCGGCACCCGCTACCAGCGCGTACGTCCGTTCAGGTGCATTTCCCCTCGCGCCACCTGCGACATTGCCGCTTCCCCTTCAGCCGTGGTCCACGCCGAACGACAGGGGCGGTGCGGCGATCACCGCGGCACTCGTTCGGACGCATCCGGAAGGGCCCGCGGCCGTTGCGGCACACAGTGCCCGCGCCGCCTCGACAAGCGAAGCGCCCGTCGTCATCAAGTCGTCCACCAGAACCGCTCTGCGGCCCTCCAGCAGCCGCTCGGCACCCTTGACCACCCCCAGTGCTCCCGTCATGTTCAGCACCCGCTCGCGGGCCGTGAGGCCCGACTGGTCGGCGACCTTCCGGCACTGGCGCAGCACCGGGACCGCACTCGCGCGGGCCCCCGACCGGCGGAGCGCCCCAGCGGCGGCCACCGCGACACGGCGTGCCGCGTCGTGGCCGCGTGCCCGCACGGCCCGCCGCGCCGACGGCACCGGTACGAGCAGCAGCGGCTCCGCCCCGTCGAGCGCCTCCGGTGCCGCTGCCACCACGGCCCCGGCCAGCGCCGCCCCGAGCGGCCCCGCCAGCCCCAGCACCCCCCGCTCCTTGTGCGCCAGCAGGAGGGCACGCACCGCGTCCTCGTACTCCGCCGCCGCGAACACCACCGGCAGCCCCGCCGGCTCGGGACACGGCCGCGCCCGCCGCGGCCCGCGACCGCCGAGCTGCCATGCGCACTCCTCGCACAGGGGCGTACGAGGACGTCCGCAACCACCGCATGCGAGAGGCAGCACCAGCCCGGCCATCTCGCGCCACCAGCCCCGCATGACCATCACTGTGCCGCTGCGGGGGACGCCCCGCCACTGCTGTGGACAACGCCTGCGCCGGCTCGGCCCGGCCTGTGGACAACGCGCTGTGGACGACGTGTCGGCAGAGGCCGGCCGGCGGCGCTATCCCGGATAGACGGGGGACAACCCCTTGTCGGTCATGGTCTGCCAGTTCGCGGAGGGGGCGAGCCGCACCAGCCCGTCATCGGACACGGCCACCAGCGGCTGGTCGTCGTCCTCCGTGGCCGCCACGGCGGACACCTTGTTCAGCCCCGGCACCCCGCCGGCGGGCGAGAGGGAGCCGTCGGTCTGGATGTAGCGGACCTGCTGCACGCCTCCGGCCTCCTTGCCCACCACCACGAGCCGGCTCGGCCCCGCCCAGGACACCGCGGTCACCGAATCCAGCCGGGGCGCCGCGGACTGCAGCTCCACCACGGAGACCGACGTCACCCCCTCGGGAGTCGTCCGCCGCTCGATCCGGCCGATCTTCAACGTGCTCTTGCCGTCCTCGGAGAGCAGCAGCGCTATCCGTACGCCGTCCGCCGACAGCCGCAGCGACTCGATCCGGGCCCCGTCGAGCCCGTCGACCGCCACCGCCTGAGGCGGGCCCTCGCCCCCGGCCAGCCTCAGCAGCCTCGGCCGACGCGGGTCGCGGTCGGCCACCCACAGATCGTTCCGGTCCCAGCTGGGAGCCGAAAGCCGGTCCGCGGGCTTGGCACCGTTGCTGCCCGCGAGCGGGTCGGCGAGCTCCTCGTCGGACATGATCGACGCGGCGTACAGGTGCTGCCCGTCCTGCGAGACGGCAGCCGCGCGCTGTCCGTTGCGCGCCACGGCAACCGTGCCCAGCCGCAGCGTGCCGTCCCCGAACGGTCCGCGCACCAGGGTCGGCTCATCGACGGTCTTGGCATCCGCCCCGACGACGGCCATGCGGCCGGTGGCGTTGACGAAGTACACATTGCCCGGGCTCGCCGACACCCGCACCGGGACGGACGCTTCGGCTTCGGCCTGGTCGGCGCTGAGCACGCACAGCGGCGAGCCGTCCGTGCGCTGCAGCTCCACCTGGTCGACACGCGGCGACGCCAGATCACGCAGGGTGAGCAGCAGCTGGGTCGCCATCTTCTTGCACACCGTCCGCCCGACGTTGGACGCCTTGTCGTTGAGCGGCACCTTCAGCTGGTTCTGGTCGTCGGGCGTCAGTGACGTCACGCCCGCCTTGAGTGCCGTACCCGTCGGGAACGGCGAGCCCACCACCGGCCTCAGCCAGTCCGTCGGGCCCTCGAACAGCGCCGACACGGTCTGGGCGACCGGGTCCATCCGGGTCACCGGGTCCTGGCGCTGCCGGATGTACACCGGGTCGGCGACCACGGACTGCTGCCCCGGCGCGAAGTAGTACCTGTTGACGGAGCCGTAGTTCCGCAGAAAGTCGCTCTCCCCGAGCACAAGGCCCTGCGGAGCGGAGTCGATGCGCCACTCCTTGTCCTTGCCCTCCGGACCGCTCTGCCGCACCAGCCGCAGCGTCCCGTTGTACCCGGCGGGCGCCGCCGCCTGGTAGGCGTGCCGCTCCACGGTCGCGATCAGCTCACCGGAGAGGGGATAGCTGCGGCTCTCCTCCCCGTCACCGGCCTCCGACAGCCCGGCGTCGGGCGCCTCGGTGAGGACCGTCGTCAGCTGCTCGGGCCTCCACTCCTTGGCGGCCCGCTTCGTCAGATACTTGCGAGCCGTCGCGAAACTCGGATCGTCACTGGTCATGGCCTCGAGGAAGCCCACGACGATCTCCTCGGGCGCCGCTCCATCGCGGGGCGGCACCGCAAGGACCCGCACCTGCGAGTCGGCGCCCTTGGTGGCCTTGACCTGCTCGACGTCCCCGCTGTCGGGCATCGACGCACACCCGCCCAGGACCACGACGGCACAAGTGGGCAGAGCGAACGCCCGCGCCGCCCGCCCCCGCCCGTACCGGCGACGCTCAGCGCCCACGAGTCGTGTCCTCCCGCTCCGGGATCCTGCCCGGTGTCGTCGTCTCACCCTCGCCCGGTCGCTCGCCCGCCCGACGCGCCACCACCCGGGCACCACTGCCCGGCAGTGCGGCCGGGTCCACCGTCGCCGAGGGCGGGGTGTGCGGCGGCAGGGGTGCCCTCGCAGGCAGCGGCGAGCGGTCCGCGCCGGGCTGGGCCGGCACGGTCGCCAGTCGCAGCGCGCCCTCGTTCGCCATGTCGGCAGCGGCCCTCTGACGGGCGCGCCGGGAGTCCTCGGGCTCCAGCGGTATCGGCGATCCGCGCAGCGGCTCGCCGGCGGTGCGCGGCAGGGTCAGCCGGAACTGCGAGCCGCCGCCCGCCTCGCCCCACGCCTGCAGCCAGCCCCCGTGCAGCCGCGCGTCCTCGACGGCGATGGACAGGCCCAGGCCCGTACCGCCCGTGGTGCGCGCCCGCGCCGGGTCGGCCCGCCAGAAGCGGTTGAACACCCGCGTCGCCTCCCCCGGCTTCAGACCCACGCCGTAGTCCCGCACGGCCACGGCGACCGCTCCGCGCGCCGCGGCCAGCTGCACCACCACGTCGCGCCCCTCGCCGTGCTCCACGGCGTTGACGACGAGGTTGCGCAGCACACGCTCGATCCGGCGGGCATCGGCCTCGGCGACCACGGGCTGCTCGTCGCCGACCACCCGGATCCGGGTGCCCTTGCACTCGGCAAGCGGCTCGGCCCCGCCGATCACCCTGCGCACGACCTCTCGGAGATCTATCGGCTCGGCCTCCAGCGCCGCCGCGCCCGCGTCGAACCTGCTGATCTCCAGCAGATCCGAGAGCAGCGACTCGAAGCGGTCCAGCTGGTCTCCGAGCAGCTCCGCCGAGCGCGCCGTCACCGGATCGAAGTCGCTGCGCGCCTCGTGAATGACGTCGGCCGCCATCCGTACGGTCGTCAGCGGGGTGCGCAGCTCGTGCGAGACGTCCGAGACGAAGCGCCGCTGCATCCTGGAGAGCTCCTCCAGCTGCTGGATCTTGTGCTGGAGGTTCTGCGCCATCTTGTTGAACGCCTCGCCCAGCCTGGCGATGTCGTCCTCGCCGGTGACCTTCATCCGCTCGTGCAGCGAGCCGGCCGACAGCCGCTCGGCGATTCCGGCGGCCATCCGCACGGGTGTGACGACCTGCCGCACCACGAGCCATGCGATCGCCCCGAGCAGGACGACCACGAACAGCCCGGCCGTCGCCAGCGTCCCCTTGACCAGGTTCAGCGACTCCTCCTCCTGCGTCAGCGGGAAGAGGTAGTACAGCTCGTACGCATTGCCCTCGACGTCGTTGAGGCGCTTGCCGACGACCAACCCGGCTTCCGAATCCTTCGCAACCGAGTACCTGATGCCGGCGTACGTCTGGAAGGTCCCCGTCCCCTGCGCGACGGAGCCGCGCAGCGCCTCGGGAATGCTGGTCACGTCCACGTCACCGGAGGCACGCGGGCTCCGGCTGGTGCCGGCGTCGTCGGAGTCCGGGCTGAGCGCCACCACGTGGTACGCCCCCTGGCCGCCACTGGCCAGCTGCTTGACGAGTTCGGACCGCCAGTTGACGGCGCCCCGGCCGGGCAGGCCGTCGGTCGCGTCACCGTCGGGGCCGCCGAGGGCGACCGGTCCGCTCGCCTTGTCCTGCGCCGCCGCGAAACCGCCCGCGGCCTGGCTCAGCGCCGCCTGCTCCTTCGCGTCCAGCAGACCGTTGCGGACCTGGCCGATGACGACGAGTCCGAGCAGCAGCACCACACCGAGCGACATCAGCAGTGTGCTGGCGACCACCCGCAGCTGGATGTTCCGCCGCCACAGCCGTACTGCGGGCAGCAGAGGTCGCCGAAACCACCGCGCGACCATCCGGAGCACCAGCGCACCTGGTGCCCCGTCCTGGAAAGCCCGGCGCACCCGCGAGGATGCACGCCCCGGCCCGGCAGCCCGCCCCGTACGGACTCCCGGCCCCCCGGGTTTCGGAGCAGCGCTGCCCACAGACATGTCAGCTCGGTCCGGCCTTGTAGCCGACGCCGCGGACGGTCACCACGATCTCCGGCCGCTCCGGGTCCTTCTCGACCTTGGAGCGGAGCCGCTGCACATGCACGTTGACCAGCCGGGTGTCGGCGGCATGGCGGTAGCCCCACACCTGCTCGAGCAGCACCTCACGGGTGAAGACCTGCCACGGCTTACGGGCCAGCGCGACGAGCAGATCGAACTCCAGCGGGGTCAGTGCGATCGACTGACCGTCCCGCTTCACGGAGTGACCGGCGACATCGATGACCAGGTCCCCGATCGTGAGCTGCTCGGGAGCGGGCTCCTCGGACCTCCGCAGCCGCGCCCGGATACGGGCCACCAGCTCCTTCGGCTTGAACGGCTTGACGATGTAGTCATCGGCACCGGACTCCAGCCCGACGACCACATCCACGGTGTCGCTCTTGGCCGTGAGCATGACGATCGGCACACCCGACTCGGCCCTGATGAGCCGGCACACCTCGATGCCGTCCCGTCCGGGCAGCATGAGATCCAGCAGCACCAGGTCCGGCTTGGCCTCCCGGAATGCAGCGAGAGCCTTGTCGCCGTCCGCTACGAACGACGGCTCGAACCCTTCTCCACGCAGCACAATCCCGAGCATCTCGGCCAGTGCGGTGTCGTCGTCGACGACAAGGACGCGTCCCTTCATAATCGACATCATCCCATTAGCTAATCGTTACCTGGCGTGACCTGGCACACAGCTCGGCTATTCCGCCCCCGGTGACCGGGGACACCGCTCCTTCTTCCGTCACGACGGCCGTCACGAGTTCCGGCGGCGTGATGTCGAACGCGGGGTTGTACACAACGGTTCCCGGCGGCGCCACCGGCAGCCCGTCGACAGGTCCGCCCGCTCCCACCCGCAGCCCTGTGACCTCCGTCACCTCCCGTCCCGACCTCTGCTCGACCTCGATCGACACCCCGTCCTCGGTCCGCAGATCCACCGTGGTGGTCGGCGCCACCACGATGAACGGCACATGGTGGTACTTGGCGAGCACCGCCAGCGGATAGCTCCCCACCTTGTTCGCCACGGAGCCGTCCGCCGCGATCCGGTCGGCGCCGATCAGCACCGCGTCCACCTGCCCCGCCGCGAACAGCGAGCCTGCGGCATTGTCCGTCAGCAGCGTGTACGGCAGCCCGTTCACCGCCGCCTCGTACGCGGTGAGCCGGGAGCCTTGCAGCAGAGGCCGCGTCTCGTCCACCCAGAGCGTGCGCAGCCGTCCCGCCCGGTGCGCCGCGAGCGCCACGGCGAACGCCGTGCCTTCCCCGCCCGACACCAGCCGCCCCGTGTTGCAGTGCGTCAGGATCCGGTGACCGCCGCCGGGCAGCAGCTCATCGAGGAGCGCGAGCCCGTGGTGCGCCATTCGCTCGCTGGCTGCCGCATCTTCCCGATGCAGCTCCTTCGCCTCGCGCAGCACCGCCCCGGCCGCCTCTTCCGCACCGGCGCCCCCGCCGACCGCCTCCCGATACGCCGCGGCCGCCCGCCGCACCCCGTACCCGAGGTTGACCGCGGTGGGCCGCGCCCCCTCAAGCTGGGCCGCCGCCTCCGCGACGTCGTCGCCTCGGGCGGCCGCCAGCGCCACCCCGTACGCCCCGGTGATCCCGAGCAGGGGCGCCCCGCGCACGGCGAGCGTCCGGATCGCCCGCACCAGCGTCGGAACGTCCGCACAGACCAGCTCGACCTCCTCGGCCGGCAGCCGGGTCTGATCGAGAAGCACCAGTACGGGGCCTCCGAGCGGCTCGTCCCAGCGCAGCGACGGCAGCGGCGGGGAGCCCTCGCCGGCCGGAGGCCGAGCATGCTGATCAACCATCCGCCCAGTCTGCCCGTTACGGCAGCCACAATGAAGGTGAGAACGTGATCCGGTGCCCGGTCCACCGCCGGGCGCCGCGTGGCACGATGGCTGCCAGCCTCCCGCCGATCCGCGCGGACAGGCACCGGGACAGCGCCGGCTCGCCGAGCCGACCGCCTGATCACTCCACGAGGTGGACGACTGTGAACGACACTTCGGGCTGGGCCTCGCCCGGATCCGAGCCCTCCGACAGCCAGGGCTCCGGAGTTCCGCGGCCCGCCGACTCGGCCGGGTCCGATGCGAAGTGGTCCAAGCAGCAGCCGCCTGCCGGTCAGTGGACTCCCCCTACCGCACCGGGTGGCGGTCCCGTGCCGCCGGCCGTCCAGCCCGCCTGGGGCAACCAGCCCCAGTGGAGCGGAGACTGGGGCCGGCCGCCGGCCGCCAAGCCCGGTGTCATCCCGCTGCGTCCTCTGGGCGTCGGCGAGATCCTCGACGGTGCGGTGTCGACGCTGCGCGAGCACTGGCGGACGGTGCTGGGCGTCACGATCACCGTCTCGGTCATCTCCCAGATCACCGACATCCTCATCCAGCGCTATCTGCTTCCCCGGGCCCCGGAGATCGATCCGGAAGCAAGCCCCGAGGTGGCGCTCGTCCAGACCGTCGACGCCATGCAGTCGAGCATGATCGCCATGGTGCCGACGCTGCTCATCACGTTGATCGCCACCATCGTCAGCACAGCGCTGCTCACCATCGTGGTCAGCCGCTCGGTCCTCGGCCGACCCGTCACTCTCGCCGACGCCTGGAACGAGGCCCGGACGCGGCTGCCGAAGCTCCTCGGACTGACCCTGCTCATCACCGTGATGACCGCCGGCGCCATCGCCGTCGGCACGCTCCCCGGAGCACTGCTCGGCTCCGGTGCCCTCGGTGTGCTGGGCGGATTCGCAGGCGGCCTCGTCGGGATCTGGCTCTGGGTCCGCTACGCGCTCGCCTCGCCCGCGCTGATGCTGGAGCGTGCGGGCATCGCACAGTCGATGCGCCGCTCCGCCAAACTCGTCCGCGGCGCCTGGTGGCGGACGTTCGGCATCCTGCTGCTGGTGCTGGTCCTCACCATCATCGTCTCGATGATCATCGGCATGCCGTTCGGCCTGCTCGCCTACGCGGCCGACGGCGACGGTCTCAGCGGGCTGTTCAGCGGCAGCACCCCCGAGTTCGGCTGGCCGTTCCTGATCATCACCGGCATCGGAGCGGTGATCGCATCGGCCATCACCTACCCGATCTCGGCCGGCGTGACAGTCCTCCTCTACGTGGACCAGCGCATCCGCCGGGAGGCACTCGACCTCGAACTGGCCCGTGCCGCAGGCGTCCCCGGCCACGACTCCCCGGCATCCGGCACCGACACTTCCAGGGGCTGATGCGGTGTCGGTCACGGGGGGCACGACCACGGCACGGTTCTTGATCCGTGCCGACGACGCACCGGTGGACATCCCGCGCGTCCCGGCCCGCGAGGCGGCCGAGCGTGAACTGTCCAAGCCGATGTACCACGAGAACGATCCGAACCTCCTCGAGCGCGCCCTCGACCGCTTCTGGGAGTGGGTCGACGGCATCTTCAGCTCCGCGTCCCATGCCACCCCCGGCGGCCTGCTCGGACTCCTCGTCATCATCGTGCTCGTCATCGCCCTGACCGCCGCCCTCTGGTGGCGGCTGGGCACCCCCCGCCGCACCCCCACAGGCGGAGATGCCCTCTTCGACGACAGCCCCCGCACCGCCGCCGACCACCGCACCACCGCCGAGGCACACGCCGCCGCGGGCCGTTTCGCCCAGGCCGTCCAGGAGCGGATGCGTGCCATCGTCCGCTCCCTGGAGGAGCGGGCCCTCCTCGACCCGCGTCCGGGGCGGACCGCCGACGAAGCCGCAGCGGAGGCAGGCGGTCCCATGCCCGACCACGCCGACGCCCTGCGCGCCGCAGCACGCTCCTTCGACGACGTCACATACGGCGGCCGTACCGCCGACCAGCAGACATACCTGCGTCTGAAGGACCTCGACGACCGGCTGGAACGCTCCAAGCCCCAACTGGGCAGCGCGGCACGGGGAGCGGCCGGATGACCACGGACACCACGGACACCACGTCGACCTCCCCGACCTCCCGCCAGATCTGGACGCGGAGCCGAGGGGTACTGCTCTTCCTCGTCGTTCTCATCGCCGCCGGGGTCGCCATCGCCGCGGTCCGCTCCGGCCAGCAGCACGGACGCCTCGACCCCCGCTCCGCGGACGGCCCGGGCAGCCGGGCCGTCGCCGAGCTCCTCAAGGGCCAGGGGATCGACACACGCGTGGTCACCACCCTCGACGAGGCCACCGCCGCCACCGGCCCCGACACCACCCTGCTCGTGGTCACCCCGGACCTGCTGACCCCGCGCCAGCAGGAGGCTCTGCGCACGGCGATGGTCCCCTCCGGCGGCCGGACGGTCCTGATCACCCCAGGCCCGCCCTCCCTCGGCATCCTCGCCCCCGGCGTACGCGCGGACTCGCCCGCTCCGATCTCCGCCCGCGCCCCCCAGTGCGCCCTCCCCGCCGCCGAGCGCGCCGGCAAGGCCGACATCGGCGGCGAGCGCTACGCCTCCAAGGGCCCGCTCGACACCGTCGGCTGCTACCCCAGCAAGGGTCTGCCCACCCTTCTCACGGTCAAGGACCCCGGCGACGGCGACACCGTCCTCCTGGGCTCCCCCGACATCCTCTACAACGAGCGCCTGGACAAGGAAGGCAACGCCTCCCTCGCGCTCCAACTCCTGGGCTCCCGGCCTCATCTGGTCTGGTACCTCCCCTCACTCAGTGATGAATCCGCCGCCGACGGCAGCGGCGAAGAAGGCGGGGAGAGCAGCCTCGGCGAGCTGATCCCCTCCGGCTGGCTGTGGGGCACGCTCCAACTGTTCATCGCCGCCCTGCTCGCGGCTGTCTGGCGTGCCCGCCGGCTCGGACCGCTGGTCACCGAACGGCTGCCCGTCGCCATTCGCGCCTCCGAAGCCACCGAGGGCCGGGCCCGCCTCTACCGCAAGGCCAACGCCCGCGATCGCGCCGCCTCCACCCTCCGCTCGGCCACCCGCACCCGGCTCGCCCTTCTCCTCGGCATCGCCTCGGCACACGCCCACACCCCCGATGTTCTGCTCCCCTCCGTCTCCACGCGCCTCACCGCCGACGACCGGGACCTCCGTGCTCTGCTCTTCGGCCCGGCGCCCACCGACGACGCCGCTCTCATCCGCCTGGCTGACCAACTCGACGCCCTCGAAAGAGAGGTACGCACTTCATGAGCGCCCCGACCCCCGAGACCCCAGAGCACTCGGACAGCGCACGCGCCTCCCTCGAGGCCCTGCGGACCGAGATCGCGAAGGCCGTGGTCGGCCAGGACTCCGCAGTCACCGGACTCGTCGTCGCCCTGCTCTGCCGCGGCCACGTCCTGCTCGAGGGAGTGCCCGGCGTGGCCAAGACGCTCCTCGTCCGAGCCCTCGCCGCATCCCTCGAACTCGACACCAAGCGCGTCCAGTTCACCCCCGACCTCATGCCGAGCGATGTCACGGGCTCACTCGTCTACGACGCGCGGACCGCGGAGTTCTCCTTCCAGCAGGGGCCCGTCTTCACAAATCTGCTGCTCGCCGACGAGATCAACCGGACACCGCCCAAGACCCAGGCGTCGCTGCTCGAGGCCATGGAGGAACGCCAGGTCACCGTCGACGGCACGCCCCGCCCACTGCCCGACCCGTTCCTGGTCGCCGCGACCCAGAATCCGGTCGAGTACGAAGGCACGTACCCCCTCCCGGAAGCACAGCTCGACCGCTTCCTGCTGAAGCTGACCGTGCCGCTGCCCTCACGCCAGGACGAGATCAACGTGCTGTCCCGGCACGCCGAAGGGTTCAACCCCCGCGACCTCCACGCCGCGGGCATCCGTCCCGTCGCCGGGCCGGCCGCGCTCGAAGCCGCCCGTGCCGCCGTCGCAAAGACCTCGGTGTCCCCCGAGATCGCCGGCTATGTCGTCGATATCTGTCGTGCCACGCGTGAATCCCCCTCGCTCACCCTCGGTGTCTCCCCCCGAGGCGCCACCGCACTGCTCTCCACCGCGCGGGCCTGGGCCTGGCTGACCGGCCGCGACTACGTCATCCCGGACGATGTGAAGGCCCTGGCCCTTCCCACCCTCCGGCACCGCATCCAGCTGCGCCCCGAAGCAGAGATGGAAGGAGTCACCGCAGACTCCGTCATCACCGCGATCCTCGCCCACGTCCCCGTTCCCCGCTGAGGCGGTGCGCCATGGCCCTCACCGGACGAACAACCCTCCTCGCAGCCCTCGGCTCCCTGCCCGTCGGCATCCTCGAACCCAGCTGGGCAGGGATCCTTGCCGTCAACGCACCACTCTCAGTAGCAATTCTGTGCGACTACGCCATGGCTGCACCAGTGCGAAAGCTACAGTTCACCCGAAGCGGTGACACATCGGTTCGACTCGGTGACAGCGCCGAAGTCCAGCTCACCATCACCAATCCGTCTGCCCGTCGGCTGCGCGCCCGGCTGCGCGATGCCTGGCCCCCCAGCAGCTGGCTGCCCGGAACGGAACAGGCATCCTCACGCCACACGCTGACGATCCCGGCGGGTGAGCGCCGCCGGATCTCCACTACTCTGCGCCCCACCCGCCGTGGTGACCGCCAGGCGGCACGCGTCACAGTCCGTTCCTACGGCCCGCTCGGCCTCGCGGCCCGCCAGGGGAATCACGAGGTGCCGTGGACCGTGCGTGTCCTGCCCCCCTTCACCAGCCGAAAGCATCTCCCGTCCCGCCTCGCCCGCCTGCGCGAACTCGACGGCCGCACCAGTGTCCTGATCCGCGGCGAAGGAACCGAGTTCGACAGCCTCCGCGAGTACGTGCCCGGCGACGACACCCGGTCCATCGACTGGCGCGCCACGGCCCGCCAGACAACCGTCGCCGTGCGCACCTGGCGACCTGAGCGGGACCGCCACATCCTCATCGTCCTCGACACCGGTCGGACCTCGGCCGGACGGGTGGGCAACGTCCCGCGCCTGGACGCCTCGATGGACGCGGCGCTCCTCCTCACGGCACTCGCGACGCGCGCCGGTGACCGGGTGGACCTCCTGGCCTACGACCGGCGCACGCGCGCCCAGGTCCAGCGCCGCGCCGCCGGCGAAGTGCTCCCGGCCATGGTCAACGCGCTTGCCCCGCTCGAACCCGAGCTCGTGGAAACCGACGCCCGAGGTCTCAGCGCCGCCGCGCTGAAGCACGCCCCGCAGCGCTCCCTCATCGTCCTGCTGACCAGTCTGGACGCTGCTCCGATCGAGGAGGGCCTGTTGCCGGTCCTCCCTCAACTCACCCAGCGCCACACGGTGCTCGTTGCCGCCGTCGCCGATCCGCATATCGAGGAAATGGCGAGCGCCGGAGGCTCCCTGGACGCTGTGTACGACGCTGCGGCCGGCACCCAGACCGGGATTCAACGCCGCCGGACGGCGGAACAGCTCCAGCGTCACGGCGTCACCGTCGTCGATGCCACACCGGAAAATCTGGCACCGGCCCTTGCCGATGCCTATTTGGCCTTGAAGGCGGCGGGCCGGCTCTAGCTGCGAAGAGCGACGAGCAGCGAGGCAGGGCCTTAAACGCAGGAAAGCCCCGGACCGTGACGGTCCAGGGCTTTCCTGAATGATTGTTCGGCGGCGTCCTACTCTCCCACAGGGTCCCCCCTGCAGTACCATCGGCGCTGAAAGGCTTAGCTTCCGGGTTCGAAATGTAACCGGGCGTTTCCCTAACGCTATGACCACCGAAACACTATGAAGATACCGAACTACCAGCCAGCAAAAGGCGAGTTCGTTACTTCAGAACTAACACAGTGGACGCGAGCAACTGAGGACAAGCCCTCGGCCTATTAGTACCGGTCAACTCCACCAGTTACCTGGCTTCCATATCCGGCCTATCAACCCAGTCGTCTACTGGGAGCCTTACCCTCTCTAGGAGGTGGGAGTCCTCATCTCGAAGCAGGCTTCCCGCTTAGATGCTTTCAGCGGTTATCCCTCCCGAACGTAGCCAACCAGCCATGCCCTTGGCAGAACAACTGGCACACCAGAGGTTCGTCCGTCCCGGTCCTCTCGTACTAGGGACAGCCCTTCTCAAGACTCCTACGCGCACAGCGGATAGGGACCGAACTGTCTCACGACGTTCTAAACCCAGCTCGCGTACCGCTTTAATGGGCGAACAGCCCAACCCTTGGGACCGACTCCAGCCCCAGGATGCGACGAGCCGACATCGAGGTGCCAAACCATCCCGTCGATATGGACTCTTGGGGAAGATCAGCCTGTTATCCCCGGGGTACCTTTTATCCGTTGAGCGACGGCGCTTCCACAAGCCACCGCCGGATCACTAGTCCCGACTTTCGTCCCTGCTCGACCCGTCGGTCTCACAGTCAAGCTCCCTTGTGCACTTACACTCAACACCTGATTGCCAACCAGGCTGAGGGAACCTTTGGGCGCCTCCGTTACTCTTTAGGAGGCAACCGCCCCAGTTAAACTACCCATCAGACACTGTCCCTGATCCGGATCACGGACCCAGGTTAGACATCCAGCACGACCAGAGTGGTATTTCAACGACGACTCCACAACCACTGGCGTGGCCGCTTCACAGTCTCCCACCTATCCTACACAAGCCGAACCGAACACCAATATCAAACTGTAGTAAAGGTCCCGGGGTCTTTCCGTCCTGCTGCGCGAAACGAGCATCTTTACTCGTAGTGCAATTTCACCGGGCCTATGGTTGAGACAGTCGAGAAGTCGTTACGCCATTCGTGCAGGTCGGAACTTACCCGACAAGGAATTTCGCTACCTTAGGATGGTTATAGTTACCACCGCCGTTTACTGGCGCTTAAGTTCTCAGCTTCGCCTGGACGAATCCAAGCTAACCGGTCCCCTTAACGTTCCAGCACCGGGCAGGCGTCAGTCCGTATACATCGCCTTACGGCTTCGCACGGACCTGTGTTTTTAGTAAACAGTCGCTTCTCGCTGGTCTCTGCGGCCACCCCCAGCTCAGGAAGTAAATTCCCTCACCAGACGTGGCCCCCCTTCTCCCGAAGTTACGGGGGCATTTTGCCGAGTTCCTTAACCATAGTTCACCCGAACGCCTCGGTATTCTCTACCTGACCACCTGAGTCGGTTTAGGGTACGGGCCGCCATGAAACTCGCTAGAGGCTTTTCTCGACAGCATAGGATCATCCACTTCACCACAATCGGCTCGGCATCAGGTCTCAGCCTCAATGTGTGACGGATTTACCTACCACACGGCCTACACCCTTACCCCGGGACAACCACCGCCCGGGCTGGACTACCTTCCTGCGTCACCCCATCACTTACCTACTACCACCTTGGACCGGCGGCTCCACCACTCCGAGATTGTCCGAAGACGCACCCGACGGCTTCACGGCCTTAGCATTAATGGGCTCGATATTGGGCGTTTCAAAGCGGGTACCGGAATATCAACCGGTTGTCCATCGACTACGCCTGTCGGCCTCGCCTTAGGTCCCGACTTACCCTGGGCAGATCAGCTTGACCCAGGAACCCTTAGTCAATCGGCGCACACGTTTCCCACGTGTGTATCGCTACTCATGCCTGCATTCTCACTCGTGAACCGTCCACAACTCGCTTCCACGGCTGCTTCACCCGGCACACGACGCTCCCCTACCCATCACAGTCCCCGTTGGGGGTATGTACTGCAATGACACGACTTCGGCGGTACGCTTGAGCCCCGCTACATTGTCGGCGCGGAATCACTTGACCAGTGAGCTATTACGCACTCTTTCAAGGGTGGCTGCTTCTAAGCCAACCTCCTGGTTGTCTCTGCGACTCCACATCCTTTCCCACTTAGCGTACGCTTAGGGGCCTTAGTCGATGCTCTGGGCTGTTTCCCTCTCGACCATGGAGCTTATCCCCCACAGTCTCACTGCCGCGCTCTCACTTACCGGCATTCGGAGTTTGGCTAAGGTCAGTAACCCGGTAGGGCCCATCGCCTATCCAGTGCTCTACCTCCGGCAAGAAACACACGACGCTGCACCTAAATGCATTTCGGGGAGAACCAGCTATCACGGAGTTTGATTGGCCTTTCACCCCTAACCACAGGTCATCCCCCAGGTTTTCAACCCTGGTGGGTTCGGTCCTCCACGAAGTCTTACCTCCGCTTCAACCTGCCCATGGCTAGATCACTCCGCTTCGGGTCTTGAGCGCGCTACTAAACCGCCCTATTCGGACTCGCTTTCGCTACGGCTTCCCCACACGGGTTAACCTCGCAACACACCGCAAACTCGCAGGCTCATTCTTCAAAAGGCACGCAGTCACGAGGATCCAAAAGATCCCGACGCTCCCACGGCTTGTAGGCACACGGTTTCAGGTACTATTTCACTCCGCTCCCGCGGTACTTTTCACCATTCCCTCACGGTACTATCCGCTATCGGTCACCAGGGAATATTTAGGCTTAGCGGGTGGTCCCGCCAGATTCACACGGGATTTCTCGGGCCCCGTGCTACTTGGGAAATACGCAAGAGAGCCGCTGATATTTCGTCTACGGGGGTCTTACCCTCTACGCCGGACCTTTCGCATGTCCTTCGACTACACCAACGGTTTCTGACTCTCCGACCAGCCGGCAGACCGATCAAACACACTCCCACAACCCCCTGCACGCAACCCCTGCCGGGTCTCACACGTACAAGGTTTAGCCTCATCCAGTTTCGCTCGCCACTACTCCCGGAATCACGGTTGTTTTCTCTTCCTGAGGGTACTGAGATGTTTCACTTCCCCTCGTTCCCTCCACACTGCCTATGTGTTCAGCAGCGGGTGACAGCCCATGACGACTGCCGGGTTTCCCCATTCGGAAACCCCCGGATCAAAGCCTGGTTGACGACTCCCCGGGGACTATCGTGGCCTCCCACGTCCTTCATCGGTTCCTGGTGCCAAGGCATCCACCGTGCGCCCTTAAAAACTTGGCCACAGATGCTCGCGTCCACTGTGCAGTTCTCAAGCAACGACCAGCCACCCACCACCCCCAACCAAAAGATCGGAGTTCACCGGGGCCGGCATCGCGAAGGTCCAGACCATAGCCCGCTACCCTCAGACACCCAACAGCGCGCCCAACACGGCCACTTGACCCGATCACGTTCCACGCCGAAGCAGTACTAGCGATCCATCAAGACAACCGTGCCGAATAATCAACGTTCCACCCATGAGCAAACCACCGTCGGACACTCGCCGACGTAGTGGCTCTGGACCCCCGGGCAAGCCCGGCGGCCTAGAAGCTCCTTAGAAAGGAGGTGATCCAGCCGCACCTTCCGGTACGGCTACCTTGTTACGACTTCGTCCCAATCGCCAGTCCCACCTTCGACAGCTCCCTCCCACAAGGGGTTGGGCCACCGGCTTCGGGTGTTACCGACTTTCGTGACGTGACGGGCGGTGTGTACAAGGCCCGGGAACGTATTCACCGCAGCAATGCTGATCTGCGATTACTAGCAACTCCGACTTCATGGGGTCGAGTTGCAGACCCCAATCCGAACTGAGACCGGCTTTTTGAGATTCGCTCCGCCTCACGGCATCGCAGCTCATTGTACCGGCCATTGTAGCACGTGTGCAGCCCAAGACATAAGGGGCATGATGACTTGACGTCGTCCCCACCTTCCTCCGAGTTGACCCCGGCGGTCTCCTGTGAGTCCCCATCACCCCGAAGGGCATGCTGGCAACACAGGACAAGGGTTGCGCTCGTTGCGGGACTTAACCCAACATCTCACGACACGAGCTGACGACAGCCATGCACCACCTGTATACCGACCACAAGGGGGCGACCATCTCTGGCCGTTTCCGGTATATGTCAAGCCTTGGTAAGGTTCTTCGCGTTGCGTCGAATTAAGCCACATGCTCCGCTGCTTGTGCGGGCCCCCGTCAATTCCTTTGAGTTTTAGCCTTGCGGCCGTACTCCCCAGGCGGGGAACTTAATGCGTTAGCTGCGGCACCGACGACGTGGAATGTCGCCAACACCTAGTTCCCAACGTTTACGGCGTGGACTACCAGGGTATCTAATCCTGTTCGCTCCCCACGCTTTCGCTCCTCAGCGTCAGTAATGGCCCAGAGATCCGCCTTCGCCACCGGTGTTCCTCCTGATATCTGCGCATTTCACCGCTACACCAGGAATTCCGATCTCCCCTACCACACTCTAGCCTGCCCGTATCGAATGCAGACCCGGGGTTAAGCCCCGGGCTTTCACATCCGACGCGACAAGCCGCCTACGAGCTCTTTACGCCCAATAATTCCGGACAACGCTTGCGCCCTACGTATTACCGCGGCTGCTGGCACGTAGTTAGCCGGCGCTTCTTCTGCAGGTACCGTCACTTTCGCTTCTTCCCTGCTGAAAGAGGTTTACAACCCGAAGGCCGTCATCCCTCACGCGGCGTCGCTGCATCAGGCTTTCGCCCATTGTGCAATATTCCCCACTGCTGCCTCCCGTAGGAGTCTGGGCCGTGTCTCAGTCCCAGTGTGGCCGGTCGCCCTCTCAGGCCGGCTACCCGTCGTCGCCTTGGTGGGCCATCACCCCACCAACAAGCTGATAGGCCGCGGGCTCATCCTTCACCGCCGGAGCTTTCAACCACAGACCATGCAGTCCGCAGTATTATCCGGTATTAGACCCCGTTTCCAGGGCTTGTCCCAGAGTGAAGGGCAGATTGCCCACGTGTTACTCACCCGTTCGCCACTAATCCACCCCGAAAGGCTTCATCGTTCGACTTGCATGTGTTAAGCACGCCGCCAGCGTTCGTCCTGAGCCAGGATCAAACTCTCCGTGAATGTTTACCGGTCATCCGGTCGACACACACGAGAGCGGTGCAACCAGGAGGAATAATCCCGATCGCACACAGCGTCCTCGCTGTGTATACGCCTACCCGCCACACAGGCCGGTAGGACTTCAAAGGAACCACGACCATCCGAAGATGGACGGGGTATCAACTAATCTGGCGTTGATTTTTGGCACGCTGTTGAGTTCTCAAGGAACGGACGCTTCCTTCGTACTCACCCTCTCGGGCTTTCCTCCAGGCGCTTCCCTTCGGTGTTTCCAACCTTACCAGATTCATTTTCCGTTCCGTTCCCGGTTCGGATTCTGTTTCCAGTGGCCGTTGGAGAGCCTTTTGCCTTTCGGCGGATTCCGACGTTATCAGATTCTTTTCGGCCGACCTAATCGGCTTCGCGATCCGAATTGAGGAATCGAGTGGCTCCCACGGAAACTCTATTTCCGATGAGAGCGAGAGAGATTCTAGGTTGTGACACTCGGACCTGTCCAGTCCGAGGCAACCGTTTGAATCTACCTCCCCGCTTGGGCCGTGTCAATGGTCCGGCGGGCGAAGAGGACAGTAGCAGCTCACGGGGGCTGCTCGCACATCAGGCGGCCGTCGGGAGCTCCGCGCTGCGTTCCGAGGCGTCGAGGTCGCCCACGTCCCCGGCAACAGCCGCGCGGCGGCCGAGGACGTAGACGTACGCGAGGAAGGCGAGCTCGGCGACGATGCCGATGGCGATGCGAGCCCAGGTGGGGAGTCCGGACGGGGTGACGAAGCCTTCGATCACACCGGCGACGAAGAGGACCAGGGCGAGGCCCATGGCCATGCCGAGGGCGGCGCGGCCCTGCTGGGCCATGGCCGTACGGCGGGATTGCGGGCCGGGGTCGATGAGGGTCCAGCCGAGGCGGAGTCCCGTACCGGCGGCGACAAACACGGCCGTCAGTTCGAGCAGGCCGTGCGGGAGGACGAGGCCGAGGAAGGTGTCGAGGCGGTCGGCCGAGGACATGAGGCCGATGCCTATGCCCAGGTTGGCCATGTTGAGGAAGAGGATCCAGAGGACAGGGAGGCAGAGGAACGCGCCGAGGACCAGGCACATGGCGGCGGCCTGCGCGTTGTTCGTCCATACCTGGGCGGCGAAGGAGGCCGCGGGGTGGCTCGAGTAGTACGTCTCGTACTCGCCACCCGGGCGTGTGAGCTCACGCAGCTCGCCCGGGGCGGCGATGGCCGACTGGACCTCGGGATGCGTGCCGATCCACCAGCCGATGATCGCGGCGACGAGGGTGGAGAGGACGGCGGTCGGGACCCACCAGTGGCGGGAGCGGTATATCGCTGCCGGGAAACCGGCGGTCAGGAAGTGGGCGACGTCGCGCCAGGTGGCGCGCCGGGTGCCGGTGACCGTGGAGCGGGCGCGTGCGACGAGCTGGGTGAGACGGCCCGTGATCATGGGGTCGGGCGCGCTGGACTGAATAAGGGAGAGGTGCGTGGCAGTGCGCTGGTAGAGGGCGACGAGTTCGTCCGCCTCGGCGCCGGTGAGCCGACGGCCGCGGCGCAGGAGGTGGTCCAGGCGGTCCCACTCCGCGCGGTGGGTCATGACGAAGACGTCGAGGTCCATGGTCGGCTGCTGCTCCAGGCACTGGGTCCGTGAGTGGTCCGTGGTAGGTCCGTCGTTGGTCCGTACCGTACGGATTTTTCGTTTCGTACGGACTGTTTCGCACAACTGCTCGTACTGCTGCGACACGTTTCCGGTCAGCTTGGCAGACTGGCGTGAGAGCCGTCAGGGAAGAGGGTGGGCGCGTGAGCGGGGTTGTGACGGGGGACGCGGTCGTACTGGGGCTTCGCCCGGCGAGGCTGCCCAGTCGGGCGCTGGCGCTCGCGATCGATCTCGCCGTGGTGTGGACGGCGTACCTGCTGATATCCCTCGGCCTCGCGATCGCCACGGCGTCGCTGGACGAGGCCGCGGTCATGGCGGTGTCGATCGCGACGTTCGTGCTGGTGCTCGTGGGGGCGCCGATCGCGGTGGAGACGCTCAGCCGGGGGCGCTCGCTGGGGAAACTGGCCTGCGGGTTGAGGGTGGTACGTGACGACGGGGGGCCGATCCGGTTCCGGCACGCGCTCGTGCGAGGGGCGATGGGCGTGGTGGAGATCCTCCTGACGTTCGGGGTCGTCGCGTGCATCGCTTCGCTGGTGTCCGCGCGGGGGCGGCGCATCGGCGATGTGTTCGCGGGGACGCTCGTCGTGCGGGAACGGGTGCCTGCGGCGCGGGCCGCTGCGGTGCCTCCTCCGCCGCCTTGGCTGGTGGGACGCTTCGCAGGGCTGGATCTTTCCGGGGTGCCGGACGATCTGTGGCTGGCGATACGGCAGTACCTGACACGCATGCACCAGCTCGACGCGGAGGTGAGCTGGTCGCTGGCGGGGCGGCTGGCCGGTGATCTGGCGGCGCGGACCGGGGCACCGGCGCCTGAGGGGGTACCCGCCGCGGCCTATCTGGCGGCCGTGGTGAATGAGCGGCAGGCACGGGACGCGCGCAGAGCGGTTGCCGCGGTTTCGGCGGGGCCGGCCCACGCCGTGCCACAGGCACGACCCGCCGATTCGGCCGCCGGTCACGCCAAGCAGGTCGGTCACACCAAGCCGGTGGGTCACGCCGATCCCGTCGCTCACACCGCCCCTCACCCGGGGCCTGGTACTGCCGCGGGTCTGCGTCAGGGCGCCGTTCCCGCTTCGCCGGCCGAACCTGCCCCTGTGCCGCCGCCCGCGACCGGATTCGCGCCGCCCGCCTGACCCGGGAGGAGCGAACTCTCGTTCTCCTCGGCCCGGGCACTCAGACTCAGGGTTCAGGGAATACCGACGGCGGGGTTTCGAGGTCCTCGAGCTCGACGCCGGGGGCTGAGAGGACCACGTCGCCGGCGATGTGGACGGTGTGCTGCTCCCCTGTGTCGAGGGCGCTGACCTGGTATTCGTCCACGGTCAGGGGGCCGTTGTCAGTGGCGTGCGCTTCACTCTTCACCAGGGCCCAGGACTGGTCGATCGTGCGGGGGGCGAGCACCGGGTCCGTGAAAGCGACGAGGCGGACGCGGGTCGCGGGGGCTCCGGGGGTGAGGCGGAGCAGCCGTGAGGTCGCGACGAGGAAAGCGGGGGAGGTTCCGGTGAAGGCGTGGGCGCGGACGTTGCCTTCAGTGGCATGGGCGCCGGTGGGGTCGGTGCGGACCCAGGTGACGCCGTCGATGGCGGCGCCGCGGACCTGCCAGCTCGCGGCGTGGAGTTCGAGACGAATAGGGCGGCCGAGCTCGTCGAGGGCCAGATCGACGGAGCCCGCGTGGTCTCCTGAGGGCGTGGTCGTCTGGGACACATAGCGCCAGCCGGAAGGACCGGGTGCGCAGTGGAAATGCTCTTCTCCGAGGGGGGTGTGATCGTGCGGATCATGGAGCGAATAGCGGCCGCGGGGCATGGGGTGCCTGACTTCTCCGGGTACGGGGCAGGCCCCCGGCACGGGGGTGCGGGGGCCTGCCTGGTGCGCTGGTGCCACTGCCGGTGCCGGCCCGTCGGTCTCCGGTCGGGCTGATCGGAGACCGGCCTGGCGGTCGATCAGTAACGGTAGTGGTCCGGCTTGTACGGACCCTCGACCTCGACGCCGATGTAGGTGGCCTGCTCGGGGCGGAGCGTGGTGAGCTTCACGCCGAGCGAGTCGAGGTGGAGGCGGGCGACCTTCTCGTCCAGGTGCTTGGGCAGCACGTAGACGTCGGTCGGGTACTCCTCCGGCTTGGTGAACAGCTCGATCTGGGCCAGGGTCTGGTCCGCGAACGAGTTCGACATCACGAAGGAGGGGTGACCGGTCGCGTTGCCCAGGTTCAGCAGGCGGCCCTCGGACAGCACGATGATCACCTTGCCGTCCGGGAAGGTCCAGGTGTGGACCTGCGGCTTCACCTCGTCCTTGACGATGCCCGGGAGCTTGGCGAGGCCGGCCATGTCGATCTCGTTGTCGAAGTGACCGATGTTGCCGACGATCGCCTGGTGCTTCATCTTGGCCATGTCCGTGGCCATGATGATGTCCTTGTTGCCCGTCGCCGTGACGAAGATGTCGGCCTTGTCGATGACCTCGTCGAGGGTCGTGACCTGGTAGCCGTCCATCGCCGCCTGCAGTGCGCAGATCGGGTCGATCTCGGTGATGATCACGCGGGCGCCCTGGCCGCGCAGGGACTCCGCACAGCCCTTGCCGACATCGCCGTAGCCGCAGACGACCACGGTCTTGCCGCCGATCAGGACGTCGGTGGCGCGGTTGATGCCGTCGACGAGCGAGTGGCGGCAGCCGTACTTGTTGTCGAACTTGGACTTGGTGACCGCGTCGTTGACGTTGATCGCCGGGAAGAGGAGGGTGCCTTCGCGCTGCATCTCGTAGAGACGGTGGACACCGGTCGTGGTCTCCTCGGTGACACCGCGGATCTCGGACGCCAGGAGCGTCCACTTCTGCGGGTTCTCCGAGAGGGTGCGGTTGAGCAGGCGGAGGATGTAGCCGTACTCCTCGCTGTCCGCCGTCGCCGGGTCCGGGGCCTCGCCGGCCTTCTCGAACTCGACGCCCTTGTGGACCAGGAGCGTGGCGTCGCCGCCGTCGTCCAGGATCATGTTCGGGCCGCCGGTGGACGAGTTCGGCCAGGTCAGGGCCTGCTCGGTGCACCACCAGTACTCTTCGAGGGTCTCGCCCTTCCAGGCGAAGACCGGGACGCCCTGAGGGTTGTCCGGCGTGCCGTTCGGGCCGACGGCGATGGCGGCCGCGGCGTGGTCCTGGGTGGAGAAGATGTTGCAGGACGCCCAGCGGACCTCGGCGCCCAGGGCGACCAGGGTCTCGATGAGGACGGCGGTCTGCACTGTCATGTGCAGGGAGCCGGTGACACGGGCGCCGGCGAGCGGCTGCGATGCCGCGTACTCCTTGCGGATCGCCATCAGACCGGGCATCTCGTGCTCGGCGAGGGTGATCTCCTTGCGGCCGAAGTCGGCGAGGGAAAGGTCGGCGACCTTGAAGTCCTGACCGGCGGCGACAGTCGTCATTGCGAGCTGCTCCTCAAATGGGTCGAGGGATGGATGGGGCTCATGTGGGCTTGCTGACAGCTGCGGTCGCCACGGCGGCACGGGCATACGCGTACGAACACACGCATGCCCGGGACGCGCGCAGACGCCCGCAGCGCAGTCCGTCGGAGGCCCTCTCTCCCTCGGCCGGTCCGCAGTCGCGGACCGCCCGACCGCCATCAGCAGCGACGTCTGGCTCTGGTCACGAATCTACACCGATCGCCGCAGGCGCCCACAGTGCGCCCGGGCCGGGATCCAGCCCCGGTCCGGTGGCAGTTCGATGGCGGTCCGGCCGGAGTCCACCGGGGCTCTGGCCGGATCCCGACCGTGTCGCGGACGCGTTCCGGCCGAAATCAGGGGCAAGAGTCCCTGCGAGCACGGACCTCAGCCTTTTTGACGTGGTGCAGATGTGTTGCACGATGCTGCGGGATCGCATGTGTCTGCGCGATCTGCGCCACCATCGTTAGGAGAACTACGTGACCAGTCCGGCGAGCGAGCAGCAGCGGAAGGTGAAGCTGCTCGCGGTGACGGCCTGCCCGACAGGCATCGCCCACACCTACATGGCCGCGGAGAAACTCGCGCAGGCTGCGGACGCGCTCGGCGTCGATATCAAGGTGGAGACCCAAGGGTCCATCGGGGCCGAGAATGTTCTCTCCGACAACGATGTCAGAAACGCGGACGGCGTCATCATCGCCGCCGACAAGGACGTCGACCGCAGCCGCTTCGTCGGGAAGCGGGTGCTGGCCGTCGGGGTGGCCGAGGGCATCCGTCACCCGGAGCGGCTGATCGAGCAGGTACAGAGCGCGCCCGTGCACGGGGCGGCCGGGGCGGCTGACGGCGGCAGCGGCAGCGGTGCCGTCGAGCCGGTCGGCACGGGCGGCGGCGCCGGCCGGGAGCGGAGCGTCGCGTACAAGGCGCTGATGAACGGTGTCTCGTACATGATCCCGTTCGTCGTGGTCGGCGGGCTGCTGATCGCCATCTCGCTGGCGCTCGGCGGGCACGCGACCCCGGAGGGCTACGCGATCCCGGAGGGCTCGTTCTGGGAGAGCGTCTTCAAGATCGGTGAGATCGGCTTCCAGCTGATGGTGCCGATCCTGTCCGGGTACATCGCGTACGCCATCGCGGACCGGCCGGCGCTGGTCCCCGGAATGATCGGCGGCTGGATCGCGAACACCGGGGCGCTGTACGACTCCGAGGCGGGCGCCGGATTCATCGGCGCGATCGTCACCGGCTTCCTCGCCGGCTACCTGGTCCTGTGGATCAAGAAGGTCAAGGTCCCGAAGTTCGCCCAGCCGATCATGCCGATCATCGTGATCCCGATCGTGGCGACGTCGGCGCTCGGGCTCTTCTTCATCTACGTCATCGGCAAGCCGATCGCCTGGGTCTTCGAGCATCTGACCGGCTGGCTGAGCGGGATGACCGGCACGAGCGCGATCCTGCTCGGCGCGATCCTGGGCCTCATGATCGCCTTCGACATGGGCGGACCGGTCAACAAGACGGCGTTCCTCTTCGGTGCGGGGCTCATCGCGACCGGCAACCAGACGGTCATGGGCATGTGCGCGGCGGCCATCCCGGTCATGCCGCTCGGCCAGGGGCTCGCGACGCTGATCCGGCGCAAGCTGTACTCCGAGCAGGAGCGCGAGACCGGCATGGCGGCGCTGTTCATGGGCTTCTTCGGGATATCCGAGGGTGCGATCCCGTTCGCCGCGGCGCGGCCCGCGCAGGTGATCCCGGCGAACATGCTGGGCGGCGCGGTGGCAGGTGCCCTCGCAGGGCTCGCGGGTGTCAAGGACGCGGTGCCGCACGGCGGTCCCATCGTGGCCGTGCTGGGCGCTGTCGGCGGCGTGCCGATGTTCTTCCTGGCGATCGCGGCCGGCACCGTGGTCACGGCGATCACCACGAACGCGCTGATCAGCATCAAGGAGCGCGGTGCCGGACGCGCCCCGGCCATCTCGCCGGTGCCGGTTCCCGCCGGGGTGCCGGTTGCGGCCATGGCGGAGCCGGTGTTCGCGGGTGTGGGTGCCGGTGGCGCCCGTACACCCGCGCCCGCTGCCCCCGTCGCAGTCCCTGCCGCCGAGGCCGAGCCCGGCAACGAGACCGAAGCCGCGCCCGAGGCCGAGGTGCTCTCCGGTTACCTCACCAGGCAGACCGTGAAGGTGCGGCTCGACGCCCACGAGAAGGACGCCGCCATCCGCGAGATGGCGGCAATGCTCGCGACGACCGGCAGGGTCGCGGACCCGGAGGAGCTGGTGCGGGCCGCGTTCGCCCGCGAGGAGCAGGGGACGACCGGCCTCGGCGAGGAGATCGCCATCCCGCACGCCAAGACGGACGCGGTGACCGCCCCTGTCGTCGGCTTCGCCCGCTCGACCGAGGGCGTGGAGTGGGGCTCGCTCGACGGCACGAAGGCCCGGCTGATCTTCATGATCACGGTGCCGGAGGCCGCCGCGGGCGACGAGCACCTGCGGATCCTGGCGATGCTGTCGCGCAAGCTGATGGACGCGGACTTCCGGGAGCGGCTGATGGACGCGCCGGACGAGCCCGCGGTCATGAGGGTGCTGGCGGAGATCCAGTAGCCCGGTAGCGGTTAGCGGTGTCCCCGTAGCCGTACGGGAAACGGGAAAGGGGCCCTGGCCGAGTCGATCGGTCAGGGCCCCTTCCGCTGTGCTCAGCGCCACACGCCCGCGCTCACACGCCGTGTGTCAGTGCGCCGTGCGTCAGTGCGCCGTGCCCGGCCCCGGGCCGCCCGGGGTCTTGGCCGGGTCGGGGCCGGCCGCGGCCGCGGTCTCGCTGTAGACGTCCGGCTCCAGGTAGATGACGCGGGCGATCGGGACGGCGCTGCGGATGCGGTCCTCGGCGGCGTTGATGGCCTCGGCGACCTGGGCGGCCGTGTTGTCGTGCCGTACGGCGACCTTGGCGGCGACGAGCAGCTCCTCCGGGCCGAGGTGGAGCGTGCGCATGTGGATGATGCCGGTGACGTTGTCGCCGTCGACGACCGCCGCCTTGATCTTCTCGACGTCCTCCAGGCCGGCGGCCTCGCCGAGGAGCAGCGACTTGGTCTCGGCCGCGAGGACGAGGGCGATCAGGATGAGCAGGACGCCGATGCAGAGCGTGCCGATGCCGTCCCAGACGCCGTTGCCGGTGAGGAGCGCGAGCCCGACACCGCCGAGCGCGAGGATCAGACCGACGAGCGCGCCGAGGTCCTCCAGGAGGACGACGGGGAGCTCGGGGGCCTTCGCATGGCGGACGAACTCCTTCCAGGAGCGCCTGCCACGCAGGACGTTGGACTCCTTGATGGCCGTACGGAACGAGAACGTCTCGGCGATGATCGCGAAGACGAGCACGCCGATGGGCCAGTACCAGTCCTCGATCGCGTGCGGGTGGTTGATCTTCTCGTAGCCCTCGTAGATGGCGAACATGCCGCCGACCGAGAAGAGGACGATCGAGACGAGGAAGGCGTAGATGTAGCGCTCACGGCCGTAGCCGAAGGGGTGCTCCGGCGTGGCCACGCGCTGCGCCTTCTTGCCGCCGAGGAGCAGCAGGCCCTGGTTGCCCGAGTCGGCGAGCGAGTGGACGCTCTCCGCGAGCATCGACGAGGAGCCGCTGAAGAGGAACGCCACGAACTTGGCTACAGCGATCGCGAGGTTCGCGGCAAGTGCCGCCACGATGGCCTTGGTTCCGCCTGACGCGCTCATGGGTGCGGGGTGTCCCTTCGTTCCTTGGAGGATGCTCGGTTGATGCTCCTGTGTTACGGCGGGACATTGTTGCAGCAGGCGGAGCCCCTGGCGGCCCGGACCGCCCTCGGACTGCCCTCAGGCCACCACGGTGGCGCGGAAGACGGTGCCCGTACCGGACAGTTCGGCCGTTTCGCCCGCCGGGACGAAGACCGACTCGCCGGGGGCGAGCGTGAATTCGCCCGTGGGACCGGATGCCTTCGGCCGGCCCGCCGTCGCCAGCAGGATCTGGGGCGTGGGTGCGGTGACGTCGGTGGGAGCCGCGCCCTCCGCCCGTACGTAGCGGGAGAGCCGGAACTCGTCGATCGGCGTCTCGTACACCTCCTCGCCGGAGGGGGACGCCTCCGGGCGCAGCACTCCCGGGTCGGACGCCTCGAAGCGGACGATGCGCAGGAGTTCGGGCACGTCGACGTGCTTGGGGGTCAGTCCGCAGCGCAGCACGTTGTCGGAGTTGGCCATGATCTCGACGCCGAGGCCGCCGAGGTACGCGTGCGGGACGCCGGCGCCGAGGAAGAGGGCCTCTCCGGGCTGGAGGCGTACGTGGTTGAGCAGCATGGCGGCGATGACGCCCGGGTCACCGGGGAAGTGGTGCGCGATGGCCGCGTACGGGGCGTACGCGCCGCCGAGGCGTTCCGCGGCGACCGCGGCCTCGGTGACGGTGTGGGCCATCTCCTCGCGGTCGGCGCCGAGGAGGGCGGTGAGGACCTCGCGGAGGGCGGCCTCCTCGGGGTGGGCGTGGAGGAGGTCGGCGTACGGCTTGAGCGAGTCGATGCCGAGGCCGTCGAGGAAGTCGGCGGCCTCGACGGGCGCACGGAAGCCGCACAGGCCGTCGAACGGGGTGAGGGCGCAGACCAGCTCGGGCTTGTGGTTGTCGTCCTTGTAGTTGCGGTGGGGCGCGTCGATCGGGATGCCTGCGCGCTCCTCGGCGGCGTACCCCTCCTTCGCCTGGGCGAGGTCCGGGTGGACCTGGAGGGAGAGCGGGGCGCCGGCCGCGAGCAGCTTGAGCAGGAACGGGAGGCGGGGGCCGAACTTGCCGGCGGAGTCCGCGCCGAGTTCGCCCACGGGGTCGGCGGCGATGAGGTGGTGCAGGGCACCGCGGTCGGTTCCGGAGGGCGCCCCTGGGTGGGCGCCCATCCACATCTCGGCCTGCGGTTCGCCGGTGGGGGCGGTGCCGAGGAGTTCCGGGATGAGGGTCGTGGAACCCCAGGCGTAGGGGCGCACGGTGTTGGAGAGGCGGTCCATGAGGGGTGATCCTGAGCTCGGTGTGTGGCGGGTGGATGGCTGGTGGGTGGCGGGAGGGTTGCGGTTTGCCGGTTGCTGACCGCGGTTGCTGATCGCGGTTGCTGACTGCGGGTGGCGTTCTGCAGGGTGCGTCGCGGGCTGCGGAACGCCGTCCGCCGGTCGGCGCCGGGGCGGCCGCCCCGCCCCGCCCCGTCCGGTGCGGTGCGGTGCGGTCGGTCGGTCGCGTCAGGCGTGGCCGCTGGTCGCCAGGGCCAGATAGCCCGCGGCGAAGTCGGTCACGGCGAGGAGTTCGGCCAGGGTCTCCAGCTCGCTGCTGCCCTCTTCCGGCCCCAGCTCGCTGATGGCCGTGTCGTGGCTGAGGGCCAGCTCGCGGGCGGCCGGGGCCGCGGTGAGGCCGCCGTCGGAGCGGTCGCGCAGCAGCAGGACGCGGGCGCGCAGGGCCTGGGGTTCCTCCACGCGGTCCCGGAAGAAGTCATCGGGGTCGGCGCCCGCCGCGAAGTCCCCCGCGAGCAGCACGCCGTGGGCCGGAAGCGCCTCGGGGAGCTGGGCGGAAAGGGCGGGAAGGCCGGCGAGTTCGGCCAGTACGGCGGCGAACCGGCGGCCCACGGGGGCCGCGGTGCCCTCGGTCCAGATGAGCGGGAGGGTGTCGGCGAGCTCCGCGGCGAGCGTCTTGGCGGGGTTGCTGTAGGTCGCGATGGCCGGGCCGCAGCGCTCGGCGGTGCTGTCGAGGCGGTCGGCGACGCTCTGGAGGGCGTCGGGGGGCGCGGTGAGCAGGCCGACACGGTCCAGGAGCGCGAGCAGCGGCGTGAACAGCGCCCAGAGCGCGCCGGGGCTGGCCGCGGCCTGGGTCTCCTCGTACAGCTCGTACGGGGCGGTCGCCATCGGGACGACGAGCCCGTGGACGCCGTCGACGGCCTCGGACAACGGGGAGCGCTGCGGGGCGACGGCGACGACGGTGCAGCCGCGGCGGTACGCCTGCTCGGCAAGGAGGGCGAGGCCCGGCTCGGAGCCGTCGGTGGTGACGACGAGCAGCAGGTCCACCGAGCCGGCCCAGCCGGGGAGCGTCCAGCGCAGGGCGCCGGCGGCGGGTGCCACGCCGGTGGGGTCCAGCCGGGTGACCGGTGCGGTGGGTCCGGCGAGTGCGGCGACGAGGTCCGCGACGCCGTTGGCGGCGGTGCCGGGGCCCGCGATGAGGACGACGCGGGGGCGGCCTTCGGGCGTCAGCTCGGCGATACCGGCCTCGGCGGCGTGCCGGGCGGCGGTACGGACGCGCGCCCCGGCCTCCGCGGCGCCGCGGAGCAGACCGCGGCGGTCGGCGCGGGCGAGGGCTTCCGGCGCATCGAGGAGTGACTCGTCGAGCATGGTGGTGTGCCTCCGATTCGCCGTATGGGCTGCGGGTACGCCGTAGAGCTGCGGATACGGGGGTACGGCGCTTACGCGGGGCGGCGGGCCTCGTCGACGAGGAGGACCGGGATCCCGTCACGTACGGGGTAACCCAGGCCGCAGTCCTTACCGGTGCAGATCAGCTCGGGCGTGTCGGCCGCCGTCTCGTCGGTGAGCGGGGCGTGGCAGGCCGGGCAGGCGAGGATCTCCAGGAGACCGGCTTCGAGCGGCATGGGATGTCCCTTCGAACATGCGGCTTGGGCCTGGTCAGCCTACCGCCGGGGGGCGCACGGCGCGGCCAGGGACCGTCGTTCGGATCAGCCCTGCCGGATCCGCCCTGCCGGCTTCAGCCCCGCCGACTTCAGCCCTGCCGGATCCGTACGGCGGTCTCCGGGCCCGCGCCCCCGCGGTGTTCCGGTCACTCGCCCCGCACCAGGCCCAGGACCTCGTCGCGCACGGCGATCAGGACGGTCTCGTCCCGGGCCTCGACGTTGAGGCGCAGGAGCGGCTCCGTGTTGGAGGGGCGGAGGTTGAACCACCAGGTGTCGGTCGCGATCGTCAGGCCGTCGAGGGTGTCGACGGTGACGTCCTCGCGGCCCTCGAAGGCGGCCCGGACGAACGCCGTGCGGGCGGTCTGGTCGGCGACCGTGGAGTTGATCTCGCCGGATCCGCGGTAGCGGTCGTAGCGGGCGACCAGCGCGGACAGCGGGCGGTCCTGGGTGCCGAGGGCGGCCAGCACATGGAGGGCGGCGAGCATGCCCGTGTCGGCGTTCCAGAAGTCGCGGAAGTAGTAGTGGGCGGAGTGCTCCCCGCCGAAGATCGCCCCCGTGCGGGCCATCTCCTCCTTGATGAAGGAGTGGCCGACGCGGGTGCGGACCGGCGTGCCGCCGTGCTCGCGTACGACCTCCGGCACCGACCACGAGGTGATCAGGTTGTGGATGACCGTGCCGCCGGGGTGCTTCTCCAGCTCGCGCGCCGCGACCAGTGCGGTGATCGCCGACGGCGAGACCGGCTCGCCCTGTTCGTCCACGACGAAGCAGCGGTCGGCGTCGCCGTCGAAGGCGATGCCGATGTCGGCGCCCTCGGCGCGCACGCGGGCCTGGAGGTCGACGAGGTTCTTCGGGTCGAGCGGGTTGGCCTCGTGGTTCGGGAAGGTGCCGTCCAGCTCGAAGTACATCGGGACGAGCTCGACGGGCAGCCCGGCGAGGACCGTGGGGACCGTGTGGCCGCCCATTCCGTTGCCCGCGTCCACGACGACCTTGAGGGGGCGCAGGGAGCCGAGCTCCACGAGGGAGCGGAGGTGGGCCCCGTACTCGGCGAGCGTGTCGCGCTCGCTCACGGTGCCCGGGGTCGCGACCGGTGCGAGGGCGCCCGACTTGCGCCAGGACTCGACCAGGGCGCGGATCTCGCCGAGCCCGCTGTCCTGGCCCACCGGGGTCGCGCCGGCCCGGCACAGCTTGATGCCGTTGTACTGCGCGGGGTTGTGCGAGGCCGTGAACATGGCGCCCGGCAGCCCGAGGTGGCCGGAGGCGAAGTACAGCTGGTCGGTGGAGCAGAGTCCGATCAGCGTGACGTCCGCGCCGCGGGCGCAGGCGCCGCGCGCGAAGGCCGCCGACAGTCCCGGCGACGAAGGGCGCATGTCATGGCCGATGGCGATCGCGTCCGCGCCCGTCACCTCGACGAAGGAGGCGCCGAGCAGCTCGGCGAGCTCCTCGTCCCACTGATCCGGCACCACCCCGCGGATGTCGTACGCCTTCACGATCTGCGACAGATCAGCAGCAGTTGCAGCCACGGCCCACCCTCCTGAAGTCCCTGCGGTCAGCACAAACTACCCCGCAGCGGGCCCAAGGGAGACGCAGGGGCGGGGCAACCGCTCAGGAATCGAGGGGCCGGGGCCGGGGCCGGGCGCGGCCCCGTACGGGGCGCCGTGAGGAACGCTCAGGAGTCGGGCGAACGCAGTACCCGAAGGTGGCCGCGGCGTGCGACCTCCATCGGATCCGCTCGGCGGGGACCGGCGCCCGCGCCGCCCGCCTCTGCGGCGCGCTCCTGGGGGCGGGCCGCTTCCCGGACCGCGTTGGCGAGGGCTTCGAGGTCGTCGCCGCTGGGCCTGGCGGGAGCGGAGCAGTCCGCGAGCCGTACGACCTCCCAGCCGCGCGGGGCCGTGAGGCGCTCGCTGTGCTCGGCGCACAGGTCGTAGCAGTGGGGCTCGGCGTAGGTGGCGAGCGGGCCGAGGACCGCGGTCGAATCGGCATAGACGTACGTCAGTGTCGCGACGGCAGGGCGGCCGCACGCGGTGCGCGAACAGCGACGTACAGGGCTCACGACGTTGGACGGTACCGCACTCTTGAGCGGGCCGCGACGACTCTCCACCAGGTCACTCCACCGTGTCGTCATGTGACGTCCGGCACAGGCAGTTTCGGGACGGCGGCGCTGACCTGCACGGGAGCGGCGTCACCCGGTCGGCCGCCGCCGGGGATCCGGTCACGGCTCGATACAAATCGCGCCAATCGCGATGAGAGCGGCGATCGCGCGGAGGTACCGAATCGAGCCCAAGGATGGCCGGAATGCTCAATAAGCGACATGCCCTCCGGGGAGGGGTGACGTGCCGCGCGGTGGGCGTGCGGCCCCGGTGCGGGCACGCCCCGGGGAGCTACCCTGCGTCAGTGATGGACAGTCCTGTGCCGCCCGTACCGCCCCGCCCGACCGAGCCGAGGGATTCCAAGGAGCCGCGGCCCCGCCGCCGCGACCGGCACGGCCGCGGGATGCGCGGGCCCGTCGCCCCGCCCCAGGTGCCGCTCTCCGCCAGCCGGGCGGACACCTTCCGGGACCTCGTGCAGGACTCGGTCGAACGGCTGGAGCGGCGCTGGCCGCAGCTCACCGAGGTGGAGTTCCTGGTCCTGGAGGTGCCGGGGACGCTCGACGAGACCGTGCCGCTGGGCGACTCGGTCCCGGCGGGCAAGGGCCGGCCTGCCCGGATCGTCGTCTACCGGCGCCCGGTCGAGATCCGCACCAAGAACCGGGAGGAGCGGGCGCTGCTCGTCCACGAGGTGGTCGTGGAGCAGGTCGCGGACCTGCTGGGCCTGTCGCCGGAGTCCGTCGATCCGCGGTACGGGCAGGACTGACCCGGGTTTGAACCCGGGGGACTGACCCGGGTTTGCCCGGGGACTGACCCGGGTTTGCCCGGGGACTGACGCGGGTTTGCCCGGGGGGGCCGTCCCGGGGTCGTCCTCCCTGAGGGCAGGTCCTCGGGGGTGTCCCCCCGAGGACACCCCCTAGTCGCCGAGCACCGACAGATCCTGCCGGGCCGTCGGGACCTCGACCGTGCCGCGGTCGTCGGGGAGCGTCTGGACCGTGAACATCTGGATCCCGTCCTGCGGCAGCAGCAGCGTGCGCGAGGCGT
This sequence comes from Streptomyces sp. FIT100, assembly GCF_024584805.1. Taxonomy (NCBI): domain Bacteria; kingdom Bacillati; phylum Actinomycetota; class Actinomycetes; order Kitasatosporales; family Streptomycetaceae; genus Streptomyces; species Streptomyces sp. FIT100. The sequence goes on from NZ_CP075715.1 coordinate 3,023,839, forward strand.
GGACCGGTCCGCCGGAGACGGGCTCGACGGTCAGCGCATACGAGCCCTTCAGCCCGGCCGGGACGGGCGGGCCGGTGACCGCCAGGGTCGTGCCGCCCTTCACCTCGAACGTCTTGACGACCGGCTCGCCGCCCTCGGTGCCGGCCGATGCCGTCACCTTCACCTCGGCCGAGGCGCCCGGCGCGGTCAGGGAGAGGACCGAGCCCTTGGCGCGGTTGTCGGCGGCCGTCGCGCGCTCCGTCACCGGAGCCGTCGCGGGGATGAACGCGAACTCCTGCTTGGCGCCCGTGCCCCGGGTGACCTCGAGCGCGGCGACGACCGGGGTCGCCTGGCCGCCCTCCGCCGGGCTGAGCAGCAGGGAGCCGACCTCGCCCTTGGTGACGTCCTTCAGGTCGAGCGCCGCTGTCATGCCCGACTTGACCCGCAAGGTCTCCGCGGCGGCCGGGGTGATGGTGCCGGACGGGGTCGCCAGCCTCAGCTTCAGGTCGGCGTCGGCGTCGCCGGGGGCGAAGGCCACGAGCCGCACGGACGTGGCGTCCGCCGGGATTCCGGGCAGGACGAGCGTGCCGGACGGGTCGGCGGAGGCGGGCAGCCAGTCGCTTCCCGTCTCGTCACCCGCGCCGCGCACGACGGCACCGACCCGTCCCGTGCGGGTGGTGACGTGGACCGTCACGTCCTCGGCCTTGTCGCTCGTCAGCGTCGGGAGGAGGACGGGGACGCTCGCTCCGGCCGGCACCGGAATGCCCTCGGTGAGCTGGGACTTGAGGGCGCCGTCCGTGCCGTAGATCTCGATGTCGGCGACCGCGGCGGTGTCGTCGGGGTTGGTGAGGTGGACGTAGTCCTGGCGGTCCGCTGCAAGGCTGGCGCCGGGGAACCAGAAGTCGGTGTCGGGCGCGGTGCAGCTGACGCCGAGCACGCCGCGGCCGCTGCCCGCCGGGACCACCGTGGTCTGCTGGGTCGTCCAGCCGGGGGCGAGCCCGCCGTCGGCGGAGCCGACGAGCGCGGGTGAGTCGCTGCCGGACTCCTTCCCGCCGACGGGCTTGCCGGGCGTCTTCAGGGCGAGGAAGGGCTTCTCCGGCGCGGGCTGCTTCGCCGCGTCCGCCTTCGCACCGTCCTTGGCCTCTTCGCCCTTCTTCTTCTCGTCCTTCTTCTCGTCCGCGGACTTCTTGTCGTCGCCCGCGGCGCCCTCGTCGGGGTCCGTCAGCGTCGCCGCGGTCGGCCGGAGCTCGGCCGCCGACTTCGTGTCCGTGCCGGCGGCGGCGCCGCTGCGCGCCGGGGTGTACGACGTGTACTCCGTGTCCGCGATGTCGGAGGTACTGGGCGCCGGGCAGAGCAGGCTGGAGCGCTCGACGGGAAGCCGGGCCGGGGCGCTCGCCGACCGGGCCTCCCCGCCGTCGGGGGCGGTGAGCGCGGCGAATCCCGTGACGGCGGCGAGGGCGGTGGCGGCCGCGAGGAGGGAGAGGGTGGTGCGGTTCACTGGTTGCTGCTCCCGTCGGGACGCTGCTCGGTCTCGTAGCCGTAGGGGTCGTACTGGCCCGTGCGGTACGGGTCGTACTGCTGTCCGTACTGGTCCTGCGCGTGCTGCTCCTGCGCCTGCTGGTCCTGCCCGTACTGGTCCTGGTACGAGTCCTGGGCGTACTGCTGCTGCCCGTACGCCTCCTGTCCGTACTGGTCCTGGCCGTACGCCCCCTGGGCGTACGGCTGCCGGCCGGCGTACTGCTGGTCGCCGTACCCGTCGTACCCGTACGGCTGCTCCGCCGACGGGTACTGCTGCTCGCCGTAGCCCTCGTATCCGTACTGCTGCGGGTACTGCTGCTGCTCCGGCACCGACGCGTAGGGCTCCGGGCCCGGCTCGTGCTGCGAGTCGGGCTCCTGCTCGTGCTCGTGCTCGGGGGCATGCTCATGCTCGGGGGCATCCGCCTCGGCAGCGTCGGCCGCATCGGCCTCCGCCTGCGCCGCCGCGCGCAGCCTGCGGGCCCTGCGCCCCTCGCCCTCCACGGGCTGGGCCGGGATCGCGGCCTCCTCGTCCGGCAGGTCGTCGTCGATCTCGCGGCGCCGGCCCGGCAGGGCGAGGACCAGCACGACGACGGCGAGCAGGGCCTGAGCCCAGATCCAGGCGGTGTGGCTGACGGGCTCCTCGTACGTCAGGTCGAGCTTGCCGCCCTCGGCGGGAAGCTCGAAGCCCTGGGCCCAGCCGTCGACCGTGGTCGTCGGAAGTGCGCGGCCGTCGAGCGTGGCCTGCCAGCCGTCGTCCGCGCGGTCCGCGATGCGCAGCACGCGCCCGGAGCCGCCCGCCGGGATCTCGGTGTGTGCCTCGACGGGTCCGGAGGCCACGGGCAGCGGATCCTCCTTGCCGTCCACGATGACCGCGCGGGCGACCTGGCGGTCGACGCGCCACAGGGAGGTGCCGTCGAGCTGGCTCAGGCGGGACAGCCCGGGGGTGGCGTCGAGGACGCGGCTCATCTGGCGCGGCGCCCCGTCCCGTACGAGCACGTACCGGATCGCGAAGCCGCTGAGCTGGCTGGTCTGGTCGGCGCCGGAGCCGGCGACGAGATTGGCGACGACCTTGTCGAGGCGGGGGTCGCTGCCGCCGGTCTCGGTCAACTCGGCGTCGCCGAGGCGCGCGCCGGAGCCGCGGACCAGGCTGTACTCCACGGTGGCCGGGTCGCTGCCGCCGAGGACGAGGGTGCGCGGCTGGTCGCGGGTGTCGCTCTCCTCGGCGACGAACGCCGGCACCTGCACCGGGTCCCGGCGCTCCAGCGGACCCGTGGCCCCGCTGATCATCCAGTTGGCGGCGGCGAGCAGCGGCGCCGCGGCCGCCGCGACGGCGATGAGCGCGGCGACGGGCTGGCGCCAGCCGAAGGACTGGGCGGCGACCCGCTCGCGGGCGCCTTCGGCTCCGAGCACGGCGGCGGCGAGCAGTGCGATGCCGTAGACGAGGGTGGCGGGTCCCGCCCAGCCCGAGCCGTTCGTGAGGGCCGCGAAGGCGAGAGCGGTGAGCGCGACCGCCCAGGCGATGCGGATGGCGAACTGCCGCTCGCCGCGCAGCAGGGCGGCGAGCGCCGCGAGGACGACTCCGATGAGCACGAGTCCGCCCAGGGCCTTCGGGCCGCCGGGGCTGATGCCGAGCAGGTCGAGCGCGGAGGCCGCGCCCGGGCCGAAGTCGAGGCCCGCCTCGCGGAAGAAGCGGGACGGGCTGCTCAGCAGCGACAGCGACCAGGGGGCGAGGACCAGCAGCGGGGTGCCGACGGCGACGAGCACGCGCAGCCCGTACGCGGTGAGGTCGTCACGTCGCAGCACGAGCGCGGCGACGCCGAGGACGACCGCGAGCGGCCACACGATCGGGGTGAAGGCCATCGCGAAGGTCAGCAGCAGTGTGTACGCCCAGGTGGCGCGCCAGCTGCCGCGCACGGGAGCTGCGCCTTCCGGCCGGCCGAGTCCGTACGCCGCGACCGCCGCGCGGGCGATCAGCGGCAGGACGATCGCGAGGACGGCGGTGCCGAGCCGGCCGGTGGCCAGCGCGCCGGTCGCCGCGGGCAGGAAGGCGTACGCGATGCTCGCCCAGGCGCGCAGCAGCCGGGACTCGACGAGCGGCCGGGAGACGAAGTACGCCGTCAGGCCGGCGAGCGGCACGGAGCAGACGAGCAGCAGGGTGAGCGCGAAGCCGGTGGAGCCGAGGAACAGGACGGAGAGGACGGACAGGACCGCGAGATAGGGCGGTGCGGTCTGGGTGCCGCCGGTGCCGAGGGGGTGCCATGCGTCGGCGTACCGCCCCCAGAGGCCGGAGATGGATTCGGGGGCGGGCAGCAGTGCGCCCCCCGCGAGTGCGCCGCCCGTGAGGAGTCCGCGGCAGGCGACGAGCGAGACGACGAGCAGGAGCGCGAAGAGGACGGGGCCCGGCTTGCGGGCGATCCGCTTGAGCCGGGCGAACTGCTCGATCTCCAGGTACTCGGCGTCGTCGCCGCCCGGTCCCGATTCGGCGACGCCGTGGCGTGAGCCGCCGGCGTCGGAGTCCGTCCCGGCGCCGAGGCTGCTCGCGATCTGCTCGACCGTGGCGCGGACGGTGGCGCCGGGCGGCGGGAAGAGCGGTCGCAGTTCGCTCGCCTCGACGGCGGAGCCCTTGCGCCTGCGGCGGGCGGCGAGGATCCGCTCGGGGCGCAGGAGGACGCCGAAGAGCCCCATGACCTCGTCGACGGCCTGGCCCGGCGCCTTGCCGACGAGATAGGCGAGGGTGCGCAGCAGAGTGCCGAGGACGAGCCGGAGGAAGACCCAAGGCAGGGCGCGGCCGCGGGCGTTGGCGAGCAGTGTGTAGACCGCGCCGGCCTTGTCGACGCGGTGCGGGGACGCGACGGAGCGGCCGGCGCAGTCGACGGTGCGGCGCTCGCGGGCGGCGGCCTCGGCGTGCCTCAGGACGGCGCCGGGCGCGACGAGGACGCGGTGTCCGGCGGCGTGGGCGCGCCAGCACAGGTCGACGTCGTCGCGCATGAGGGGCAGCCGGCGGTCGAAGCCGCCGAGCTCCTCCCAGACGTCGCGGCGGACGAGCATGCCGGCGGAGGAGACGGAGAGGACGGAGCGGACCTGGTCGTGCTGGCCCTGGTCCTGCTCGCGGCGGTCGAGTCCGGTCCAGCGGCGGCCGCTGTTGGCGATGGAGACGCCGGCTTCGAGGAGCTGCTTGCGGTCGTACCAGCCGCGCAGCTTGGGGCCGATGATCGCCGCGTACGCGTCGGAGTCGGCGACGCGCAGCAGTTCGGCGAGGGCGTCGGGGGCGGGTGCGCAGTCGTCGTGGAGCAGCCAGAGCCACTGGACCGGTTCGCCGTACGGCAGTTCCGGCATCTCGTACGCCTCGTCGCGCCAGGTCCTGGTGACGGGGTCCCAGCCGCTGGGCCGCTTCAGATACGGCAGGTCGTCGGGGGTGAGGACACCCGCGGTGCGTGCGGCCTCGTCGACGGCGGCGCCGAAGCCGGTGCGGCGGGCGAGGTGCAGGACCCGGTCGGCGCCGAGGGCGTCGGTGACGAGCCGCGCGGAGTCGTCGGCGCTGCCGGTGTCGGCCGCGATGACGTTCTGCACGGGGCGCTCCTGGCCGAGCAGCCCGGCGAGCGCGTGCGGCAGCCAGCGGGCACCGTCGTGGGAGACGATGACGGCGGTGACGACATGCCGCGGGAACTCGGGCGGGTTGGCGGGAGCGAACCCGCCGGCGGTGGCCGGGTCGAACACGGCGGTGGTGGCGGACATCGAGGTACGGGCCCTCCGGCCGGGGTCACCCCTGCGAGGGGGCGCTGGAGCGTCTGGGACGGGGCCCCACACTAACGGCTGACATGGGAACGGTCCGCCGCCTGTGGACAGAGCCAGGCAACGGACCGCTTCTTACGTACAGGTGTGTGCTGTTTGGTCGGACAGCCGGATCGGGCAGCGGACGGTTCGGTGTGAGGAACCGGTCAGACGGCGGCCTTCTTGAGACGGCGGCGCTCACGCTCGGACAGACCGCCCCAGATTCCGAAACGCTCGTCGTTGGCGAGCGCGTACTCGAGGCATTCGGAGCGCACTTCGCAGGCGAGGCAGACCTTCTTGGCTTCGCGAGTGGAACCGCCCTTCTCCGGAAAGAAGGACTCGGGGTCGGTCTGGGCGCACAACGCGCGCTCCTGCCAGCCGAGTTCCTCTTCCGCGTCCTCGACCAGCAGTTGCTGGAACAGCTCGGTCATGTGCGCCCCTCGTCTGTCTTTTGCGTCCCCGTGATGTAGCCGTTACCGTTTTCGGCCGAACGACACGAGTGAAATTACAAGTGCGTGGATCCGGGCCAGTCAAGCCGAGATCTGCTATTGGGCCTGGTATTCACTCTGCGGGACCAAGGCTGTGTGGAAAGTGTTCAAATCACTAAAAACGCGACACATGCCACCGACCCGCCCGCGAAGCTCCCCGCGCCCTCCCCTCTCCGGTGCGGCCCCGGCGGCCACCGGTCTTCACCGAGGAAGGACGCCGCGCGGCTCGATCTTGTTGCGATCCGGCCATACAAGCGATCCGGATCACAGTCCGATCACGAGAGCACAACGGCGTTTGAGAGCGCGGTTGCTGCGCCATGTCTCCTGCCCCCCGGTCGCACAAACCTTTCTCCGACCGGAGTAACCGGATGAGGTGAAACATTTGGTCCAAATCGGCCATTGAGTTGACATCCGGGAGCGCATTGGTCACCTTTGAAGGCATGCCAGCGACCACAGCGCCTTCCGCGACACCCATCCGTGGGTTCCGCAGTGCTGTCCTCCTCACTCGCTGCTGCTGTTGCTGTTCCAGCTGTTGATGCCGTCGCGCTCCAGCTCTCCCCCTCCGCCCACCGGGCGGGAACTCGCGACACCCCAGCACTGACCTTTCTGTTTCTGCCGAGGAACCACCGCACCCATGAACAGCGACAGCGACCTCCAGATCGCCGGCGACATCCTCGAGGTCCAGCACCTCCTCCAGCCCGCCCGTGAGCACCCCGCGACCGTGGCCGAGTTCGCCGGCCTCGCCCGCGCCCTCGCCGACGACCGCGCCCAGTGGGCGCACCTCGTCCAGTACGACGCCACCTCCCGCTGGTACCACCGGCTGCGCACCGGCCCCGGCTACGAGGTGTGGCTGCTCTCCTGGGTGCCGGGACAGGGCAGCGGCCTCCACGACCACGGCCGTTCCTCCGGCGTACTGACCGTCCTGGAAGGCGAGTTGACGGAGCGGACGGCCACCGCGGCCCGCTCCCTCGGCCCCGGCGCCCAGCGCGTATTCGCCCCCGGATATGTGCACGAGGTGGTCAACGACTCGCTCGAACCGGCCGTGAGCCTGCACATCTACTTCCCGGGCCTGACCGAGATGCCGATGCACGCCTCGCACTGCTCCCCGGCCCGGCGGGCAGCCGTCACCGCCTGACGGGCTCACCGGTCGCCCACCCGTCGCCCTGCCGTCGCCCGACCACCGCCCCTCAACGATCAGCCTTCGGCTGACAGGCCCGCCCGTCGCCCGACCACCGCCCCTCAACGATCAGCCTTCGGCTGACAGACTGTCCTTATGCGCATTGTGGTTCTGGCCGGAGGCATCGGCGGTGCTCGTTTTCTGCGTGGCCTCAAGACGGCCGCCCCCGACGCCGACATCACGGTCATCGGCAACACCGGTGACGACATCCATCTGTTCGGGCTGAAGGTCTGCCCGGACCTGGACACGGTGATGTACACGCTCGGCGGCGGCATCAACGAGGAGCAGGGCTGGGGACGTACCGACGAGACCTTCCAGGTCAAGAGCGAGCTCGCGGCGTACGGCGTGGGGCCCGACTGGTTCGGCCTCGGTGACCGCGACTTCGCCACGCACATCGTGCGGACGCAGATGCTGGGCGCCGGCTATCCGCTGAGCGCCGTCACCGAGGCGCTGTGTGCGCGATGGCAGCCCGGGGTGCGGCTGCTGCCGATGTCCGACGACCGGGTCGAGACCCATGTCGCCATCACCGTGGAGGGCGAGCGCAAGGCCGTCCACTTCCAGGAGTACTGGGTCCGGCTGCGGGCCTCCGTCGACGCCCACGCCGTCGTCCCCGTGGGGGCCGAGCAGGCCAAGCCCGCACCCGGTGTGCTGGAGGCGATCGCCGCCGCGGACGTGATCCTCTTCCCGCCGTCGAACCCGGTGGTGAGCATCGGGACGATCCTCGCGGTCCCCGGTATCCGGGAGGCGATCGCGGAAGCGGGCGTGCCGGTCGTCGGCCTCTCCCCCATCGTCGGCGACGCACCGGTGCGCGGCATGGCGGACAAGGTGCTGGCGGCGGTCGGTGTCGAGTCGACCGCGGCGGCCGTCGCGCAGCACTACGGCTCGGGGCTGCTGGACGGCTGGCTCGTCGACGGCGTCGACGCGGCCGCGGTGCCGGAGATCGAGGAGGCGGGGATCCGCTGCAAGGCCGTGCCGCTGATGATGACCGACGTCGAGGCCGCCGCGGCGATGGCGCGTGAGGCGCTGGCGCTCGCGGAGGAGGTAAGGGCGTGACGGGCGCGGAGAGCTCGCCGTCGTACCGCGTGTGGGCGCTGCCCGGGCTGCCCGAGGTCCGGCCCGGCGACGACATCGCCAAGCTGATCGCGGCCACCGAACCGGGCCTGGTGGACGGTGACGTCCTGCTGGTCACCTCGAAGATCGTGAGCAAGGCCGAGGGGCGGATCGTCACGGCCGACGACCGCGAGGAGGCCATCGACGCGGAGACGGTACGGGTCGTGGCGCGCCGCGGCGCCCTGCGCATCGTCGAGAACCGGCAGGGCCTGATCATGGCGGCAGCCGGAGTCGACGCCTCCAACACCCCTGCCGGCACCGTGCTGTTGCTGCCCGAGGACCCGGACGCGTCGGCGGCCCGGATCCGCGAGGGGCTGCGGGACACGCTCGGCGTCGAGGTGGGCGTCGTCGTCACGGACACCTTCGGGCGGCCCTGGCGGAACGGCCTCACCGACGTCGCGATCGGCGCGGCGGGGGTGCGGGTCCTGGACGATCTGCGCGGCGGCACCGACAGGTACGGGAATCCGCTGAGCGCCACGGTCGTCGCCACCGCCGACGAACTGGCCGGAGCCGGCGACCTGGTCAAGGGCAAGGCGGCCGGGCTGCCCGTCGCGGTGGTGCGCGGGCTCGGGCATGTGGTGGCCGACGGGGCCGAGGGGGCGCGGGCGCTGGCACGGCCGGCCGCGGACGACATGTTCCGGCTCGGCACGTCGGAGGCCGTACGGGAAGCGGTGACGCTGCGGCGGACGGTGCGGGAGTTCACGGACGACCCGGTCGACCCCGGCGCGGTGCGCCGCGCGGTCGCGGCCGCGGTGACCGCACCGGCTCCTCACCACACCACCCCCTGGCGGTTCGTGCTCCTGGAGTCCGAGGAGTCGCGGGTGCACCTGCTGGACGCGATGCGCGAGGCGTGGATCGCCGACCTGCGGCGCGACGGCAAGTCCGAAGAGTCCATCGCGAAGCGGGTCAGGCGCGGCGACGTGCTGCGCAACGCGCCCTACCTGGTGGTGCCGTGCCTGGTGATGGACGGCTCGCACACCTACGGCGACGCCCGGCGCGACGCGGCGGAGCGCGAGATGTTCGTGGTCGCCACGGGCGCGGGCGTCCAGAACTTCCTGGTGGCGCTGGCGGGCGAACGGCTCGGGTCGGCGTGGGTGTCGTCGACGATGTTCTGCCGCGAGGTCGTGCGCGAGGTGCTCGGGCTGCCGGAGGCGTGGGACCCGATGGGCGCGGTGGCGGTGGGCCGGCCGGCGGCTCCGCCGAAGGAGCGCCCGGCACGGGAGGCGTCGACGTTCATCGAGGTGCGCTGAGCCGAGACGAGCCCAGACCAGCCGTGCCACGACGAGCCGAGGTGGGCCCAAGCCAGCCGTGCCGCGACGAGCGGAGGCGGGCCGAGCCGAGGTGGGCCGAGCCCGAGGTGGGCCGAGCCCGAGGCAGGTCGAGCCAAGGCGAGCCGAGCCCGAGACAGGTCAAGCCGAGACGGGTCGAGCCCGAGACAGGTCAAGCCGAGACGGGTCGAGCCCGAGACAGGTCGAGCCAAGACGAGCCGAGCCCGCGGCAGGCCAAGCCGAGACGGGTCGAGCCCGAGGTGGGCCGACCCCGAGACGGGTCGAACGGCAGCGGGTCGAGCCCGCATGCGTTGGGTCAGGGTGCGCTGACCGCCCGGGACGTGCCGGTCCCGGCGGGGCTCGGCGTCCTCGGCCGCGGCGGCTCAGAGCGCCGAGATGTCGTGCCTCGGCATCTTCGGCTGCCGCCTCGCCGGCACCCGGCCGCTCAGCAGGATCAGCCGGGCGGCGCGGTGGCGCTGGCCCGCGTACGGCTCCAGGAGTTCGAGCATCGCGGCGTCGTCGGCGTCCCGGTCGCCGGCGAGGGCGTAGCCGACGATGCCGGGGAGGTGGAGGTCGCCGACGGTGACGGCGTCGGGGGCGCCGTTGCTGCGCTGGACCGTCTCGGCCGAGGTCCAGGGGCCGATGCCGGGGATCAGTTCCAGGCGGGCCATGGCCGCCTCGGGCTCCATCGCCGCGGCCTCCTCCAGGCGGCGTGCCACCCGGACGGCGCGCAGGATCGTCGAGGCGCGCTTGTTGTCGACGCCCGCACGGTGCCACTCCCAGGACGGGATGAGCGCCCAGGCGCGGGGCTCGGGCATGACGCACATCCGCTCGGGGCACGGGCCGGGGGCGGGCTCTCCGTACCTGCGCACCAGGAGCCGCCAGGCGCGGTACGCCTCGTCCGTGGTGACCTTCTGCTCCAGGACGGAGGGGATCAGGGACTCCATGACCAGCCCGGTCCGCGTCAGTCGCAGGCCGGGGCGGCGGCGGTGGGTCGCGGCGACGAGCCGGTGGCGGGGCGCGAAGGCGTCCGGGTCGTCGGCGTCGCCGAGCAGCGCGGGCAGCTGCTCCAGCAGCCACTCGGCGCCGGGCCCCCATGCCTGGGCGTGCACGGCTCCGTCGTGCGCGGCGACCCGGAGCGTTCCGGGGCCTGCGGGGGTGCGGGTGGCCCGCCACACGGAGCCGTCCGGCGTCGTACGGAACGTGGGGTCCGCGGGGCCGCGGCGCAGCGGCCCGAGCACCAGCCCGAGGTCGAGCGGGCCGGGCGGCGCGTAACGCCGCTCCTGACCGCCGCCCTGGGCGCGCGCCGCCGCGCGGGGCGCGGGTACGGCGACCTCGCCGCCGCGCGTGGTCGTGCGGGTGACGGCGGGGCGGGGTGCGAAGCGTCCGGCCACAGTGGGGTCCTCGGGGGTTCGGGGTCTCTTCGAGAGTAGGGCCCGCGCCGTACGCCCGTACGCGAACCCCGCCCCGAGCCCTCCCCCGATTCGCGCCTGCCCAGCTGCCGGTTCCGGCTGCCGGTTCCTGCTGCCGGTTCCTGCTGCCGGTCCTCTTACTGGTCGGAGGAGAAGCGGATCGACCCGGCCGGCAGCGTCGCCTCGCACCACACCCGGACACCGTCCCGCAGCTCGTTGTCCGCGCCGATCACCGCGTCGTCGCCGATCACCGCGTGGGACAGGACCGTGCGCTCGCCCACCCGGGCTCGGGCGCCGACCAGCGAGTCGGTGACGACCGCACCGGCCGCGACGACCGCGCCGTCCAGGATCGTGCTGCCCGAGACACGGGCGCCCGCGCCGATCACCGCGCCCGCGCCGACGACCGTGCCGCCGGTCAGCTTGGCGTCGGCGGCGACGGTGGCGGTGGGCAGTACGAGGCGGTCGCCGCAGCGGCCCGGCACCGCCGGGGACGGGGCGCGGCCGAGCACGAGATCGGCGGAGCCGCGGACGAACGCGTGCGGCGTGCCGAGGTCCAGCCAGTACGTGGAGTCGACCATGCCCTGCAGATGCGCACCGGCCGCCAGCAGGTCCGGGAACGTCTCCCGCTCGACCGAGACCGGCCGGCCCGCCGGGATGCTGTCGATCACCGAGCGGCGGAAGACGTACGCCCCGGCGTTGATCTGGTCGGTGACGATCTCCTCGGGGGTCTGCGGCTTCTCCAGGAAGGCCGTCACACGGCCGTGCTCGTCCGTCGGGACGAGGCCGAAGGCGCGCGGGTCCTCGACCCGGGTGAGGTGCAGCGAGACATCGGCGCCGGAGCGCGCGTGCGTGGTGACGAGGCCCCGGATGTCCAGGCCCGTCAGAATGTCGCCGTTGAAGATCAGTACCGGATCGTCGGAACCGGACCTCAGCCGCGACGCCACGTTCCGGATCGCCCCGCCCGTGCCGAGCGGCTCCTCCTCCGTCACGTACTCCAGGTGCAGCCCCATCGAGGAGCCGTCGCCGAAGTGCGGCTCGAAGACCTCCGCGAGGTACGACGTCGCGAGCACGATGTGCTCGACGCCGGCCGCACGCGCTCGCGCCAGCTGGTGGGTGAGGAACGGCACGCCCGCCGCGGGGACCATCGGCTTGGGCGTGTTCACCGTGAGCGGGCGCAGCCGCGTGCCCTTGCCGCCGACCAGGAGGATCGCTTCTTGGGCCTGAGTCCGGTCCTGAGTCAATGCCTTCTCTGCTTCCTGCTGGGGCCGGGACGAATCGTGCGTATGACCGGCCAGTGTATGCAGCCCGTTCGTACGGACGTATGCGGTATGGGCGTATGCGGAACGGGCACCGGTGCGACGGGGCTCAGCGGCCCTGGAACTTGGCCGAGGCGCTGCGCGTCGCGCCGAGCTTGCTGTAGAGGCGGCTTCCGGGGCAGTCGGTCTCGAATCCGTCGCGGTGCCCGGAGATGGTGTTGAGCCTGGCCTGTGTGCCCTTCGTGAACTTGTTGCCGCCTGCGGACGTCAGATACGTCGTCGTCGTCGGATCCACGCCGTACATGCCGAGCTTCCAGGCGGTGAGCCTGGCCACGGCGGTCAGCACGGCGGCCGGCGGGGTCGTCGCACTGTACGTTCCGAGGACCGCGATGCCCATGCTGTTGCTGTTGAAACCGCGCGTGTGTGCGCCCAGCACCGCCTTGGCCACGCCCCCCGCACGGCCTTCGTAGATGTTTCCGCACTTGTCGACGGCGAAGTTGTAGCCGAAGTCGCGCCAGCCGCTGCTCTCCACGTGGTAGCGGTAGATACTGCGCAGAACGGAGGGAGCCTGCGCGCAGGTGTAGCGGTTGCCCGTGGCGCTGTGGTGCACGAACGCCGCTTTGATCCCGTTCGTGTACACGAACTGCTTCTCGCGCAGCGTCTCGTCCGCGCCCCAGCCCTTGCGCGTGATGATGCGCGGCCGTGCGCCGATGTACGGCTTGCGGACTCCGTACAGCCCGGCCTCGCCCTCGGTCTGCGCCTTCGTCTGGGCGGCGATGACATCGGCGCCGAGCGGCGCGAGGTCGGCGTTCACGGCGGAGGCGGCGGCGGACTCGGCCGTCAGCGCGGCGGCCTGGGCGGGGCCGGCGTCCGACCGGGCACCGCCCGCCGGGAGTTCCCCGTCGCCGGGAGAGGCCGCGGGGCCCTCGGCGCCCTCGGGTGCGTCGGCTCCGTCTCCGTCGGGCTCTTCGGAGTCCTGGGGGTCTTCGGAGTCCTGGGGGTCTTCGGACCCTTCGGCCTCTTCCACCTCCACCTCTTCTTCGAGCACGTCGGGCTCTGCCGACTCTTCGAGTACATCCGGCTCTTCGGAACCGTCGCCCTCTCCAGGCCCCTGAACCTCCGCCTCCTCGGCCTTGCCCGGGTCGACGAGCTCCAGTCGCAGCCCCTGCGGCAGGGGCGGCGTCACACCGCGCAGCTCCTCGCCGCCGGGCGCCTCCGGCCGTACGCGCACCTCCACGGCGTCCGACGCACCGACCCACAGCGGCGCGGTCGAGCCGCGCACCGGGCCGCCCTCGGCCCGCTCGGCCGAGTCCGGGTCGGCGCCGTGCTCGTCGTTGTGGGTCTCCACGTCCTGCCACGCCGACCAGGCGCCGGAGCCGGCGGCGCGGGTGCGCACCTGGACCGTTCCGTGCAGTGCGGCGTCCACGTCGTCCCAGACCACGCCGACGAGCGAGAAGGCACCGACCTCGCGCGGCGCGAGGCCCTGGACCCCGGATCCGCCTCCGGCCCGGTACAACCCGGGCAGCGGCTCCAGCGCGAGCGACTGCGTGGAGCCCGGGACATCCGGCGCATCCGTTGCATCCGGTTCACCCGGGACAGTCGACATGCCTGAAAGATCCGGCACATATGGCACATAAGGTTTCGACGGCGTGGACGGCTGGGACGGCGCGGCCGAGGCGGATGCCCTCGGCAGGCCGAGTACGGGGATGACGAGTGCGGCTGTGCACGCGGCGCTGACCGAGGAGGCGAGAAGAGCACGCATGCAAGGATCGTCGGCGGTGTGGGCCGTATGCGCCCACCCGGAAAAGTGACGGTCCATCGAGCCGACCGGGCGACGCCGTCACCGGTACGGCCGCGTCCGCGCCGCCCCCGCGGCGTACCCTTGCGCGGGTGAACGCCAGCGACCGCACCCCTGCCGACCTGCTGCGATCCGCGCTCGCCGCGGACCCGGCCCGCCCCTTGGTCACCTTCTACGACGACGCCACCGGTGAGCGCGTCGAATTGTCCGTCGCGACCTTCGCCAATTGGGTGGCCAAAACGGCCAACCTCCTCCAGGACGGGCTGTCCGCCGAGCCCGGCGACCGGCTCGCGCTGCTGCTGCCGGCGCACTGGCAGACCGCGGTGTGGCTGCTCGCCTGCTCCTCGGTGGGGGTCGTGGCGGACGTCGGTGGCGACCCGGCGGCGGCGGACCTCGTGGTGAGCGGCCCGGACACGCTGGATGCGGCGCGCGCCTGCTCCGGTGAGCGGATCGCGCTCGCGCTGCGCCCGCTCGGCGGCCGGTTCCCGCAGCCGCCCGAGGGGTTCGCCGACTACGCGGTGGAGGTCCCGGGCCAGGGCGACCGCTTCGCCCCGTACGTGCCGGTCGGCCCGGACGACCCGGCGCTCGCCGTCGCGGGTACCGAGCTGACGGGCGCCCAGCTCGTCGACCGCGCTCGCGCCGACGCCGCCGCGCTGGGCCTGGCCGCCGGGTCACGGCTGCTGTCGGGGCGTGCGTACGAGACCTGGGACGGGTTGTCGGCCGGGCTGTACGCCCCGCTCGCCTCCGGTGGCTCGGTCGTCCTCTGCCGCAATCTGGACCAACTGTCCCCGGAGGGCCTGGAGAAGCGCGTCGCGAGCGAGCGGGTCACCGGCAGCGCGCCGTGACGGGCCCGCCGGCGTCCACCCGTTCGGCCCACTGAGGGCCCACCCCTCAGGCCCGAGTCCGGACTCCGGGAGATCATCGCGGTACAGCGGTACCTCTGCACCCACCGCGAGGACGGACCCAGAAGTGACCGACAGCGCTGGCACGCCCGCCGGACCGGGCGCCCCGGCGGGCCGCGCCGACTCCGTCGTCCCGCCCCGGCGGCGCCGCTGGCTGCGCTGGGCCGCGCTCGGGGTCTCGGTCCTGCTCCTCGCCGTCGCCGGGGTCAGCTGGTGGCTCTACCGGAAGCTCGACGACAACATCACCACGGACATCACCACCGCCGAGGAGCTGGAGCGGTACGAGAGGGAACGTCCGCACCCCGCGCCGCACGGCGCCATGAACGTCCTGCTGATCGGATCCGACACCCGCGCGGGGGCCGAGAACCGCAAGTACGGCCGCGCGCAGGGGCAGCGCTCCGACACCACCATCCTGCTGCATCTCGCCGGTGACCGGCGCAGCACGACGGCGGTGTCCATCCCGCGCGACCTGCTGGTGGACATCCCCAGCTGCCGTACGGCGCAGGGGGCCCGCACCCCGGAGGCGTACACCCAGTTCAACGTCGCCTACCAGTACGGCGGCGCCGCCTGCACCATCCGTACCGTCGAGCAGCTGACCGGGGTGCGGATCGACCACCACATGGTGATCGACTTCCACGGCTTCAAGGACATGGTCGACGCCGTGGACGGGGTCGAGGTCTGCCTGCGGGAGCCGATCGACGACAAGGCCGCCCATCTGAAGCTGAAGGCGGGCCGCCAGACCCTGGACGGCGAGCAGGCCCTCGGTTTCGTGCGCGCCCGCAAGTCGCTCGGCAACGGCAGCGACACCGACCGCATGGGCCGGCAGCAGCAGTTCCTCGGCGCACTCTTCAACAAGGTGCAGAGCAACGGCGTCCTGCTGAATCCGACCAGGCTCTACCCGGTGCTCGACGCGGCGACCAGATCGATCACCACGGACCCGGGTCTCGCCTCGCTGAAGGACCTCTACGACCTCACCCGCTCGATGCGCGGCGTGCCACCGGAGAACGTGCGCTTCCTCACAGTGCCCCGCAAGCCGTACCCGCCGGACCCGAACCGCGACGAACTGTCCGAGCCCAAGGCGAGCGCGCTCTTCGAGCGGCTGCGCAAGGACGAACCGGTGGCCGTGGCCAGGCCGGATGCGACAGCGAGCACCGGTACGGCGACGGAGCGGGACGAGAACGCGGACGGATCGGGCGCCTCGGACCGTCGCGCCACGCCGACTTTTTCCGGCACCGACGCGGCTTCCGGCATGTGCGGCTGAAGCGATCCTCGAAGTCAAGGCTTCGGTCCACGGCCTTTGCGCTGATTGCCCGGTTGTAAGGTGCGTGGAATTTCTCACGCACGTCGCTCGGCGTTGAACTGGACGGATAGTGTGACGCGATCCGGTGAATTCGGCCGCAAGGCCCGTACAACCGGATGGACGAACCGAGCGTCTCACGGGGGGAGGGAGACGCCTCGCGTGGCACCGACGGAGGACTCAAGCAACCGTGGACGCGCAGAGCCGAGGGCGGGCGGACGAGATCGACCCCGCCGACCAGTGGGTCCTGAACCCGCAGACCGGCAACTACGAACTGCGACTGGACCGCTCCGCACCGCAGTCGACAGCTTCCTCCTCCAGAGGCGCCGGCGCAAGGAGGGCACCGGCCCCCCGGACCCCCGAGCCGGGGCCGGAGCAGGGCGCCGCGACACCGCGCCGCAGGTCGGCAGCGTCCGGCGCCGAGGCGCCGGTGCAGCGCGGCCGCCGGGGCGGTGAGGCGCCGGGCCGTGCCGCGCAGCAGCAGGCCGGCCGCCGCAAGCGCAAGCAGGCCAGGTCGGGCAAGCGGAAGGTGCTGCTCTGGACCGGCGGCACGCTCGCGCTGCTCATGATGGGGACGGCGACCGCCGGATACCTCTACTACGAGCACCTGAACTCCAACATCACGTCGTTCTCCGACGACGGCGCGGGCACCGGCGGCTTCAGCAAGGACCGGGCGATCAACATCCTGCTGATCGGCACGGACAAGCGCACGGGCGAGGGCAACGAGAAGTACGGCGACAAGAACAGCCCCGGTCACGCGGACACCACAGTGCTGCTGCACGTCTCCAAGGACCGTACGAACGCCACCGCGTTGAGCATTCCCCGTGACCTCATCACGGACATCCCGGACTGCGAGACCACCCAGGAGGACGGCACCAAGGAGACGATCCCCGGGCAGACGGGCCGCCGGTTCAACGAGAGCCTCGGCCAGTCGGGCCGTACGCCGAGCTGCACGATGCGCACGGTCACGGAGATGACCGGGATCAAGCTGGACCACTTCATGGTGGCCGACTTCAACGCGGTCAAGACGCTGACGACCGCTGTCGACGGGGTGCCGATCTGCCTCGCCAAGGACATAAAGGACACGGACTCCAAGCTCGACCTGCCGGCCGGTGAGCACGAGATCCAGGGCGAGGAGGCGCTCGCCTTCGTCCGCACCCGGCACGCGGTCGGCTTCGGCGGGGACCTGGACCGCATCAAGCTCCAGCAGCAGTTCCTCAGCTCCCTGATGCGCAAGCTGAAGTCGAACGACACCCTCACGAGCCCCACCAAGCTGTTCAAGCTGGCCGAGGCCGCGACCGAGGCGCTGACCGTCGATGACAAGATCAGCGACATCTCCAAGCTCCGCGATCTCGGACTGGAGCTGGGCAAGTTCGACATGAAGAACCTGACCTTCGCCACCGTGCCCGTCGTCGACAACCCGAACGAGCCGGTGGGCCGCAAGGCCACCGTCGTCCTCGAAGCGGAGAAGGCGGACGCCCTCTTCTCCATGGTCAAGAACGACGTCTCGCTCACCGAGGTCGAGCAGAAGAAGAAGGACGCCCAGCAGGCGGCCAAGGACAAGCAGCAGGCGCTGCTCAAGGGCGAGCGGGCAGAGGCGTCGGACATACGCGTCGACGTCTTCAACGGCGGCGGCCCTCAGGGCTCGGCGCAGAAGACCCTCGACTGGCTGCAGAACGACGAAGGGGTGTTCAAGTCCACCAACAAGGGAAACGCGCCCGCCGACGTGGCCAGGACGCAACTGGAGTACGCACCCAATCAGGCCGACCAGGCCCGCAAGCTGGCGGATCTGATGGGCCTGCCGGCTTCGGCGCTGAAGCCCGGCACCACGGACGCCCAGGGCCTCGAAGCGATGACGCTGACCCTCGGCCCCGACTTCCGGGGCGCGGGAGTGCCGATCACCGGGCCGGCGAAGGCTCCGGAGAACGCGGTCACGGCAGACAAGCAGGTATGCGCCAAGTAACGGCGGACAACGGCTCGGAAGGCGGCTCATGGGGAGAGCCAGAGCCTGACAACAGGGGGTTCTAGGGGTGGGACAAGGCAGTGTGCGTGGGGAGGGAACGCGGGATCGCGTCCGGCACGCAGACGAGCGGGGCTGGGACGACGGCCTGTACGAGGAGGGGCCGGGCGGTGGCGCGGACCGCGACGAGAAGGGCCGGGCCGCTGTGCCGCCCGCCCGCTCGGCGGGGTCCGGACGGCCCGGCGGCGGCCCGCCCCCGCGCGTACGGCGCGGGAAACGGCGGGTGCTGCGCTGGGTCGCGTCCGTCCTCTCCCTGCTGATAATCGGCACGGCGGGCGCCGGATACCTCTACTACCGCCATCTCAACGGCAACATCAAGAAGGCCGAACTCAACCTCGGCAAGCAGGCGATGGTCGAGCACAGGGCGAACTCCGCCGGCCAGACCCCGCTCAACATCCTGCTGATCGGCTCCGACGCCCGCGACTCCAAGGCGAACCAGAAGCTCGGCGGCGCACGGGAGACCTTCGACGGACCGCCGCTCGCGGACGTCCAGATGCTCGTCCATCTCTCCGCGGACCGCAGCAACATCTCCGTGATCAGCATGCCGCGGGACACCGTCCTGAAGATCCCCGAGTGCCAGGACCCGGAGAGCGGCAAGACCTACCCGGCGACGGGCTGGACCCTCACCAACGAGTCGCTCAACCGCGGCGGCCCCGGCTGCACGGTGGCCGCCTGGTACGAGCTCACCGGCATCACCATCGACCACTTCATGATGGTCGACTTCGCGGGCGTCGTGTCGATGGCCGACGCGATCGGCGGCGTCCCCGTCTGTGTGAGGGACAACGTCCACTCGCACACGTCCGACGGCAAGGGCTCCGGTCTCAAGCTGCGCGAGGGCACGCACCCCGTGAAGGGCGAGCAGGCGCTGCAGTGGCTGCGTACCCGCTACGGCTTCGAGGACGGCACCGACCTGGCCCGTACCCACGCCCAGCACATGTACATGAACTCGATGGTCCGGGAGCTGCGCAAGAACACCAAGCTCACGGACCCCGTCAAGCTGCGCAAGCTCGCCGAGGCCGCCACGTCGGCGCTCACGGTGGACACCGGCCTGGACACCGTGGGGAAGCTCTACGGCCTCGCCGAGGAGCTCCAGAGGGTGCCGACCGACCGCATCACCATGACGACGATGCCGAACTTCTACTCCACGAGGCCCGGTTTCCAGGGCAAGGTGGAGCCGAAGCAGCCGGACGCCGAGCAGCTGTTCCGGATGGTCCGTGAGGACATCCCGCTGGACGGCAAGGCGTCCAAGCGCAAGCCCGCCGCCGAGACGAAGGACGCCGCCGCGCCCGCCGACGAGATCGGCGTGATGGTGCGCAACGGCACCTACACCGCCGAACTGGGGTCGGTGCGGGGCCGGGCGACGGAGGTCGCGGAGGTACTCGACGGCAAGGGCTTCACGGAGGCGAAGGCCGACACGCAGTCCGATCCGCAGGACCGGACGGTCGTGTACTACCCGAGCGTCGATCTGGAGGGCGACGCCCAGGCGGTCGCGAAGGCGCTCGGCATACCGGTGGCGTCGGTGAAGAAGTCCACCGAGGTGTCGGGGGTGACGCTGGTGGTCGGCGCCGACTGGCGCGAGGGCGCCGCGTACCCGAAGGACGCCGCCACGCAGGACGACGGCAAGGCGCCCGAGTCCGCACGCCCGCTCAACGGCGGGGACGACACGGCCTGTATGGACGTGCAGCCCGGGTTCACCTGGGAGTGATGACGGCGGTACGCAAGGGGCCCCGGGTGCGTGCACCCGGGGCCCCTTGCATCGACCGGACTCGCGCCGGCCCGGCTCAGGCGGCCGTGTGCACCGCCGGGCGGCGGCTGGCGATGACCTTCCGTGCCAGGGAGCGCGGGCTCGTCAGGAAGCCGAAGCCCCACGACATGTGCATCGTGGCCAGCGCCACGGGGATCTGGAGCCGGGCCTTCAGCGGCAGGCCCCGGCCCGCCGGGACCGAACCGGCGACGATAGCCGCGACATAGCCGGCCGGGACGACGAAGCCCAGCGGGGTGAGCGCCGCACCCACGACGACTCCCGCGGCGATCGCGCAGACCGCGGCCGGCGGGGCGAGGTAGCGGAGGTTGATCGAGCCCTGGTGGTAGCGGGCCACGACATGGCGCCAGCGGCCGTAGTTCTTGTACTGCTTGGCGAGGGCACGGACGCTCGGGCGGGGCCGGTACTGCACCTTCAGCTCGGGCGAGAACCAGATCAGTCCGCCCGCCTCGCGGATGCGGAAGTTCAGCTCCCAGTCCTGGGCGCGGATGAACTCCTCGTTGTAACCGCCCTGCTGTTCGAGCGCCGCGCGCCGGAAGACACCGAGGTAGACCGTCTCGGCGGGGCCGGCTTCGCCGCCCGTGTGGAAGGCCGCGTTGCCCACTCCTATCTTCGAGGTCATCGCGGCCGCGACGGCGTGCTCCCAGTCGTTCTCGCCCTCGGCGTGCATGATGCCGCCGACGTTCTGCGCGCCGGTCTCCTCCAGCAGGCGGACGGCGGTGGCGATGTAGTCCGGCGAAAGCATGCCGTGGCCGTCGACCCGCACCACGACCGGGTGGCGCGACGCCTTGATGGCGGCGTTCAGCGCCGCGGGCGTGCGCCCCGTGGGGTTCGGCACGGTGTGGACGCGGGGGTCCTCCCGTACGAGCTCGGCCGCGATCTCGTCCGTACGGTCGGCGGAGGGGCCGAGCGCGATCACCACCTCCAGCTCGCCGTCGTACTCCTGCTCCAGGATGTGACGGACCGAGCTGCGCAGATGCCGCTCCTCATCGAGGACCGGCATGATCACGGAGACGGCGGGGAGGGCGGGCATGAGTTCCTCGGGGGTACGGGGGTCGTCCCCCGGAAGACAGGAGTCTCGGGGGTACGGGGGTCGTCCCCCGGGAAGACAGGAGTCTCGGGGGTCCGGGGGCATTGCCTGCCACGTTACCGCGAACGGGGGACACCGGTGCGCGCCGCCCGGGGCCGCAGATCGTATCGGCCTACAGTTCCGGGGATCCCCCGAATGCCACCCCCGACTTGCGCCCCGCGGAGGTCCGCTCGTGCCCACACCGCCCCGCACGCCCCCTCGGAGGCCCGTGGCCCGTGCGCAGCAGCCGCGCCGGGGACCCCAGGTCCGGGCCGGGGTCCGGGCCCCGGTCAGGCGGCCGCACTGGGGGATGCGGATGGCGACCACGCTGTCGGTGCTGGTGCTCGGTGTGGGGGCGATCGGGCACGCCCTGGTGACGGGCCTGGACAGCGGGATCGGACGGATCGACCCGTTCAAGGACATGAAGAACCGCCCCGAGGCCGGGAACGGGACGAACCTCCTGCTCGTCGGCACCGACGGCCGGGACCGGATCACCCGTGAGGATCGCCACAAGTACCGCCTCGGCGGCGCGCCCTGCCGCTGCACCGACACGATCATGCTGGTGCACATCTCGGCGGACCGGGAGCGGGCGAGCGTGGTGAGCCTGCCGCGTGACTCGTACGCGGAGATCCCCCCGCACACGGACGCGACCACCGGGGTGCGCCACGCGGCCCACCCGGTGAAGCTGAACGCGGCGTACGCGGAGGGCGGCCCGGCGCTGACGGTGCGGACCGTCGAGCACATGACGAAGGTGAAGATCGACCACTATCTGGAGGTCGACTTCACCAGTTTCATGAAGACGGTGGACGCGGTGGGCGGGGTGCGGATCTGCACGGCCAAGCCGATGAAGGACAACTACACCGGTCTGGACCTGGCCGCGGGCACGCACCAGCTCGACGGTGGACGGGCGTTGCAGTACGTACGCTCGCGCCATGTCGACGGGGCCGCCGACCTGGGCCGGATGCAGCGGCAGCAGCGCTTCGTCGCGGCGCTGATCCAGCAGGCGACGAGCAGCGGGGCGCTGCTGAACCCGGTGAAGTTCCGCGAGGTCAGCCGGGCGGTGCTGAATTCGGTGCGGGCCGACAGGGGTTTCGGGGCCGATCAGCTGCTGTCGCTGGGGAAGGCGATGCGGGACTTCTCCCCCTCGTCGTCGGAGTTCACCTCGGTGCCCGTGGGTGACGTCAGCCACCCGGTGCCGGGCATCGGCTCGACGGTGAAGTGGGATCCGGCGAAGTCGACGCGGCTCTTCGCGGCGCTGCGCGAGGACCGGCCGCTGATGCCCGATGCGCCGCGCAAGGGCAAGGGGACGACGTCGGACGCGAAGGTCGTCGTCGACGTGCCGCCCCGCGGGATCCGCGTCCAGGTCTACAACGCCACCGCCATCGACGGCCTCGGCGCCCGCGTGGACGCCGGGCTCCGGGCGAGCGGCTTCGCGACGACCAGGGCGCCGCGGAACGGGGAGCGGCGCGACCTGCGGCGCACGGTCGTGACGTACGACCCGCGCTGGGACCGCTCGGCGAAGTCGCTGGCCGCGGCGCTCCCGGGCAGTGAGCTCCGCCCGGTCCGCGGCCAGGGCCCCACGCTGCGGGTGCTGGCCGGCACGGACTTCACCAAGGTCACCCCCGTCCGCGCCGAGACCCCGCCCAAGGGCAAGGGCGTCTTCGACGCGGTGACGGGCGACGAGGTGGTGTGTCCCTGAGGCCCCGGGATGAGGCCCTGGGAGGAGGTCCTGGGAGGCCCCCTGAGGACCGTCCGCCGCGGGCCCGCGCGGCCCGGGGCCCGCTCGCCGCAGGGCGCGCGAGGGGTCAGTCCTCGTAGCCGTCCGCCGCGCGCTTCTCGCGGAGCTCCTTGATCGCACGCCGCCGCGCCAGCCGGTGCGTACGCCGGATCTGCGCCTCCTGGTAACGGCGCTTGTCGCGCTCCGACTCCGGGATCACCGGCGGCACCTGCCGGGGCTTGCCGTCCGCGTCGACCGCCGCGAAGACCAGATACGCGGAGCCGACCTGCGTCGCGGGCGTCGACTCGTTCCAGCGCTCGGCCAGGACCCGTACGCCGACCTCCATGGAGGACCGCCCGGTCCAGTTGACCTGTGCCTTCACATGGACCAGGTCACCGACCCTGACGGGCTCCAGGAAGACCATCTCGTCCATCGACGCGGTGACGGCGGGTCCGCCCGAGTGCCGCCCGGCGACCGCTCCCGCCGCGTCGTCCACGAGTTTCATGATCACACCGCCGTGCACCGTCCCGAGGAGGTTGGTGTCGTTGTGGGTCATGATGTGGCTGAGGGTGGTGCGCGAAGCCGCGGTGGGCTTACCCGGAATATCGCCCTCCGGGGTCTGGGCCTGGTCTGTCATGCCGTCCACCCTATGCGGCGGCCTGTGAGGCGATGCATTGCATCAGGTTCGCAACAGCACTGAACCGATTCCCCACCCGGCCTGTCAGGGTCCCGGACCCGGGCTGCACACTGTTCCGCATGAATGACTGGCCCGAAGGCGACGGATACGGACGCGGCAGCCGGGGCGCGGAGCCCGAGGGCGCTCGCGCGATGCGGCATGTGCAGCGGCGGCCCATCCCTCAGCAGCCGCAGGGGTACGACGACCGTTACGGCGGCTACGACGCCCCGTACGACAGCGGGTACAACACGGGCCAGGTCTACGGCGCACCCGCCGGGGGCGGTCGCGACGGATACAGCGCGCCGCCGGACTACGGACGTCCCGGGCCCGACTGGCGCCGCCGCCTCAAGGTCGGATCCATCACCGTGCTCGTCCTCGTGCTCGGCGTCTCCATAGGCACGTACTTCTGGGCCGACTCCAAGATGCGCCGCGAGGTCGACCTCTCCAAGGTCATCGAGCGCCCCGAGGAGGGCGACTGCACGACCTATCTGATCGTCGGCTCGGACAGCCGCGAGGGCATGACCGCCGAGGACAAGAAGCGGCTGCACACCGGCTCGGCCGACGGCAAGCGCACCGACTCGATGATGATCCTCGCCGCCTGCGGCAGCGGCAACACGATGATCTCGCTCCCCCGCGACTCGGACGTGGAGATACCCAGCTTCGTCGGCTCCGAGTCCGGCAAGACGTTCAAGGGTGAGGGCCGCCGGGTCAAGCTCAACGCGGCGTACGCGGAGGACGGCCCCGAACTGCTCGTCCGCACCGTCGAGTACAACACCGGCCTGCGGATCGACCACTACGCGGAGATCGGCTTCGCCGGCTTCGCGAACATCGTGAACGCCCTCGGCGGCGTCGAGATGGACATTCCCAAGGCGTTCAAGGACAAGAAGTCCGGCGCCGACTTCCAGGCCGGCAAGCAGACCCTCAACGGCGAGCAGGCTCTCGCCTTCGTCCGCACCCGCTACGCCTTCGCGGGCAGCGACCTGGACCGGACGAAGAACCAGCAGAAGTTCCTCGCGGCCCTCGCGAACCAGGCGGCGACCCCGGGCACGATCCTCAACCCGTTCGCGCTCTACCCGACGCTGGGCGCGGGCCTGGACACCCTCATCGTCGACAAGGACATGTCCCTGTTCGACCTGGGCGAGATGTTCTTCGCGATGAAGGGCATCAGCAGCGGCGACGGGAAGTCCATGAACATGCCGATCTCCGGCAACCGCGGCAGCAATCTGGTCTGGGACAAGGACAAGGTCAAGCAGCTCGTGCAGCAGATCCAGAACGACGAGAAGGTCACGGTCACCTCGGACCGCTGACGCGCACGCATGACAGGGGCCCCGCCACCGGCGGGGCCCCTGTCGTACGCCGGCCTTGTCGTACACCGGCCCTGTCTTCCGCCGCCGTCAGGCCGCGAAGGGGTTCGCGTGCCCGGGCAGCTGCTGCCCGGGCCGCAGGAAGCGCTGCCGGCCGCTCTCGTCCTGGACGGCGACGAATCCGGCGTCCTGGAGCCGCTGGGCGATCCGCCGGCGGCGCAGCTCGCCGATCCTGACACCGCCCAGCAGGACCGCCGCCAGCGCGGCGCCGCCCGCGAGGGCGCCGACGTACATGCCGGCCACGAGCAGGGCCACCACCATGCCGCCCACACAGATCCAGGGGAACGTCATGTTCCGGGCCGAGGCCGCCTGGGTCATCACATCGAACCCGATCCGGTCCTTCAGCCGGGCGACCGCCTCCTGCGCCCCGTCGGCGGGCTTGAGCGTCCCCGGCTGCAGCCCGGGCGCCGCACCCCCGCGGCCCGCGTCGGGATACGCGGCGATCGTCGCCGCCTCCCGCTCGCGCGCGGCGGGGGCCGGGTCCCGGTACAGGCGGACGACCATGGTCTGCTTCTTCTGCCCCTCACGCCGGGCCTCGCCGTACTCGAACCCGTAGTGCTCGACGACGTGCGCCAGGGTCGCCGCCCTGCCCGCTCGCGCGAACTCGTCCGTCACCACGACCACGTCCTGCGTCGCGATCTGCTTGAGCAGCGCGGATATCCGGCTGTCTGCGCTCATGGCCCCACCCCTTGTCCGTTGTGCACGCGGCAGCGGGTCGCGTGCCGCGCGGCAGCGGATCCTAACGAGCCGCCCCGCCACGACGACGACAGCCCCCGGCATCGCGCCGGGGGCTGTGTGTGCTGGGCTGTGTGTGCTGGGCTGCCCGTGCCGCCAGGGGCCGCTACGGCAGGTTGCGGGCCATGACGATGCGCTGGACCTGGTTCGTGCCCTCGTAGATCTGCGTGATCTTGGCATCGCGCATCATGCGCTCCACCGGGTAGTCGCGCGTGTAGCCGTACCCGCCGAGCAGCTGGACGGCGTCCGTGGTGACCTCCATCGCGACGTCGGACGCGAAGCACTTGGCCGCGGCGCCGAAGAAGGTGAGGTCGCCATCGACACGCTCGGACTTGGCGGCCGCCGCGTACGTGAGCTGGCGCGCGGCCTCCAGCTTCATGGCCATGTCGGCGAGCATGAACTGGATGCCCTGGAAGTCGGCGATCGGCTTGCCGAACTGCTTGCGCTCCTTGACGTACCCCTTGGCGTAGTCGAGGGCGCCCTGCGCGATGCCGAGAGCCTGGGCCGCGATGGTGATGCGGGTGTGGTCCAGAGTCTTCATCGCGGTGGCGAAGCCGGTGCCCTCGGCGCCGATCATGCGGTCGGCGGGGATGCGGACGTTGTCGAGGTAGACCTCGCGGGTCGGGGAGCCCTTGATGCCGAGCTTCTTCTCCGGGGCGCCGAAGGAGACGCCCTCGTCCGACTTCTCGACGACGAAGGCGGAGATGCCCTTGGAGCGCTTCTCGGGGTCGGTGACGGCCATCACCGTGTAGTACTCGGAGACACCGGCGTTGGTGATCCAGCGCTTCACGCCGTTGAGCACCCAGAAGTCGCCGTCGCGCACGGCCCTGGTCTTCATGCCGGCGGCGTCGGAGCCCGCGTCCGGCTCGGAGAGGCAGTACGAGAACATCGCGTCGCCCTTGGCGAGCGGGCCCAGGTACTTCTTCTTCAGCTCCTCGGAGCCGGAGAGGATCACCGGGAGCGAGCCCAGCTTGTTCACGGCCGGGATCAGGGAGGAGGAGGCGCAGGCGCGGGCGACCTCCTCGATGACGATCACGGTGGCCAGGGCGTCGGCGCCGGCGCCGCCGTACTCCTCGGGGACGTGGACGGCGTGCAGGTCGGAGGCGACGAGCGCGTCGAGCGCCTCCTGCGGGAAGCGGGCCTCCTCGTCGACCGCGGCGGCGAACGGAGCGATCTTCGCCTCGGCGAGCGAGCGGACCGTCTCCCGGAGCATGTCGTGCTCTTCGGACGGGCGGTACAGGTCGAAGTCAGGCACTGTGCTTATCTCCCTTTGGCGCCAAGGTGTCTCGCCCCTGAGCCCCTGCTAACTACCGTTAAGTAATACAAATTTTAGTGGGCCCGTCCGGACCGGCATACGTGAGCTTCCTGACAGCGGAAAAATGCCCTCGGCACCGTCCGACTATGCTCGGGCGCGCACTCCTCCCCGCATCTGTCAGGAGCACCGTATGGCCCTCAAGATCACCGTGGTCGGCACCGGATACCTCGGCGCCACACACGCAGCGGCCATGGCGGAGCTGGGCTTCGAGGTCCTGGGCCTCGACGTCGTGCCGGAGAAGATCGAGATGCTGGCCGCGGGCCGGGTCCCGATGTACGAGCCCGGTCTCGAGGAGCTGCTGGGCCGGCATGTCGCGGGGCACCCGGGGGCCAGCGGCCGGCTGCGCTTCACGACCTCGTGGGACGAGCTGGAGGCGTTCGGCGGCGATGTGCACTTCGTGTGCGTGAACACTCCGCAGAAGCACGGCGAGTACGCCTGCGACATGTCGTACGTCGACGCCGCCTTCGACGCGCTCGCTCCGCGCGTGAAGAGCGGCTCGCTGGTCGTCGGCAAGTCCACCGTGCCGGTGGGCTCGGCGGACCGGCTCGCGTCGGTGCTCGCCGAGCGGTCGCCCGAGGGCGTGGAGCTGGCCTGGAACCCGGAGTTCCTGCGCGAGGGCTTCGCCGTCCAGGACACGCTGCACCCGGACCGGATCGTGGTCGGCGTCGCGAGCGAGCGGGCGGAGAAGGTGCTGCGCGAGGTGTACGCGACGCCGGTCGCCGAGGGTTCTCCCTTCGTGGTGACGGACTTCCCGACGGCCGAGCTGGTGAAGACCTCCGCGAACTCCTTCCTGGCCACGAAGATCTCCTTCATCAACGCGATGGCCGAGGTGTGCGAGGCGGCCGGCGGCGACGTCGCGAAGCTGGCCGAGGCGATCGGGTACGACGAGCGGATCGGCGCGAAGTTCCTGCGGGCCGGGATCGGCTTCGGCGGCGGCTGTCTGCCGAAGGACATCCGGGCGTTCATGGCGCGCGCCGGCGAGCTGGGCGCGGACCAGGCGCTGACGTTCCTTCGCGAGGTCGACTCGATCAACATGCGGCGCCGCGGGCACATGGTGGAGCTCGCGCGCGAGGCCGTGGGCGGCGGCTCCTTCCTCGGGAAGCGGGTCGCGGTGCTCGGCGCCGCGTTCAAGCCGGATTCGGACGACGTGCGGGACTCCCCGGCGCTGAACGTCGCCGGGCAGATCCACCTCCAGGGCGGCCAGGTGACGGTGTACGACCCGAAGGGCATGGACAACGCCCGCCGGGTCTTCCCGACGCTCGGCTACGCGAAGAGCGCGCTGGAGGCGGTGCGCGGCGCGGATGTGGTGCTGCACCTGACGGAGTGGCGGGAGTTCCGCGAGCTGGACCCGGGGGAGCTGGGCGAGGTGGCGTCCCGCCGGATCGTGCTGGACGGGCGGAACGCGCTGGACGGGGCGAAGTGGCGCGAGGCCGGGTGGACGTACCGGGCGATGGGCCGCCCCCGCGCCTGAGTCCGCTCCCCCGGCTTCGGGCCGGGGTCAGTGCCTGGCCGCGGCGACACGACCGCACAGAACGGCCCGGCACCGGCACCGCGGACCAGGAGGCTCCCGCGGCGCCGGGGGCCGGCCGGAGGTGTCAGCAGGCGCAGAGACAGAACGGGTGCCCGGCCGGGTCCGCGTAGACCCGCCAGGTACGTGAACGGTCGTCGGTGTCCAGCGGCTTGGCGCCGAGCGCCAGCACCTGGGCCTCGGCCGCGTCCAGGTCCTCGACGGTCAGGTCGAGATGGAACTGCTGCGACGCCTCGGGCGCGGGCCACTGCGGTGGTACGTGGCCTTCGGCGGCCTGGAAGGCGAGGGGCGTGCCCTCGTACCCCTTGAGATCGACCCAGCGGTCGTCGGCGGGCTCCACCCGGGCGCCGAGGAGCTCGGCGTAGAAGCCGGCGAGTGCGCGGGGGTCGGGGCAGTCCAGGACGACGGCTCCCATGGTGGCGATGGCCATGGCGCTTCCTTCCGTACGACGGCGGAGTTACCGGCTGCAAGCCCGAACCGGTAACGCGTTACCTCATGGTGGCGCACCAGAGGTAACGTTGCAACCATGAACGACAGAGCCCCCGCACCGGGAGAGCTCGCGCTGATCGAGTCCCTGGTCAACACGCTCGACGTCGAGACCGGCGTCGACTCCCTCGACACGGCGGCCGGCCGCGCCTCCTTCGCCCTCGGGGACGGCGACATCGCCGCGGCCAAGGAGCTGCGCGAGGCCCTGCGGGCGGCCTGCCTCGCCCACGCGGGGCACGGCCCCCCGGGTGACTCGGCCGCGCTGGACCTGGACCGCCTGCTCGCCGCCGCGCCCCTGCTGCTGACCGTGGACGCCTCGGGCGCGGCATCGCTCCGCCCGGCGGACCCGGTTCCGCTCGCGTCGCGCGTGGCCGTGGCGATCGCGGAGGCGACGGCGGAGGGCACATGGCTGCGGCTCAAGGCGTGCGAGGCGGAGGACTGCCGGTGGGCGTACTACGACCGGAGTCCGGCCGGCCGGAGCCGCTGGTGCACGATGTCGGTCTGCGGCAGCCGCGCGAAGATGCGGGCGTACCGGGCGAGGCAGGCCCGGTAGCCCACGGGGCACCGCCCCCGGACCCCGCTTCCCGAAGGCCGGAGGGGCTGCTTCCTCGCCGAAGCGGCGGAACCTCAGGCCCGGTCCAGCGTCGCGTTCGACGGGGCACGCGTCGTCTGGAGGGCGCGCGCCACCGCTTCCGCGTCCCGGAGCGCCCGTACCGCGTTCTCCCACGTCAGCTTCGCCACGTCGGCACGGGACCAGCCCCGCCGGAGCAGCTCCGCGACCAGGTTCGGATAGCCCGCCACGTCCTCCAGACCGGCCGGTGTGAAGGCCGTGCCGTCGAAGTCGCCGCCGATGCCGATGTGGTCGATGCCCGCGGCCTCGCGCATGTGGTCGAGGTGGTCGGCGACGGTCGACGCGGTCGCCATGGGCCGCGGGTGCGCCGCCTCGTACGTCCGCTGGACCTTCATCCCCGCCTCGGTCGTGTCCAGCGGATGCAGCCCGTTGGCCCGCATGTTCTCGTCCGCGGCCGCGGTCCAGGCCACCGCCTCCGGCAGGATGAACTTCGGTACGAACGTGGCCATCGCCACGCCGCCGTTCCCCGCCAGCCGCTCCAGCACGTCGTCCGGGATGTTCCGCGGGTGGTCGCAGATCGCCCGCGCCGACGAGTGCGAGAAGATCACCGGCGCCTCGGTCGTGTCCAGCGCGTCCCGCATCGTCGTCACGGCGACGTGCGAGAGGTCGACGAGCATGCCGGTGCGGTTCATCTCACGGACGACCTCGCGGCCGAAGTCCGACAGACCGCCGACGCCGGGCTCGTCGGTCGCCGAGTCCGCCCAGTCGTTGTTGTCGTTGTGCGTGAGCGTCATGTACCGCACGCCCAGCGCGTGCAGCGCCCGCAGCGTGGCGAGCGAGTTGTTGATGGAGTGGCCGCCCTCGGCGCCCATGAGCGAGGCGATCCGGCCCTCCTTGCGCGCCGCCTCCATGTCGTCCGCGGTCAGGGCGCGCGCCAGGTCCGCCGGGTAGCGGGCGAGCAGCCGGCCGACGACGTCGACCTGCTCCAGCGTGGCGCTGACGGCGTCGTCGCCTGCCATGTCGCTGCGTACGTACACGGACCAGAACTGCGCCCCCACACCGCCGGCCCGCAGCCGCGGGATGTCGGTGTGCAGCCGGCCGGTCTGGTCGGCGGCGATGTCGAGCCGGTCCAGGTCGTAGCGGACGTGCTCACGCAGCGCCCACGGCAGGTCGTTGTGGCCGTCGACGACGGGGTGCGATGCGAGCAGGGAACGGGCCTCGGCGAGAAAATCCACGCACGCAGCCTACTTGCCGCGGCCGCTCCCGGCCCGGGCCACCGGCGGAACCACGTGCCGGACTCCTTGCGGAGCTGCCTGCGGGGCTACTTGCGGGGCTACTTGGCGAAGCCGAAGGCCGCCGCGCCCTCGACCTTGGTCCGCAGCCGCTTGCCCTTCTCCGTCGCCTGGTCGTTCAGCTCCTGCTGGAACTCGCGCATCCGCGCCAGCAGGTCACCGTCGTACGCCGCGAGGATGCGGGCCGCGAGCAGACCCGCGTTACGGGCGCCGCCGACCGAGACCGTCGCGACCGGCACACCCGCCGGCATCTGCACGATCGAGAGCAGCGAGTCCATGCCGTCGAGGTACTTCAGCGGGACGGGCACGCCGATGACCGGCAGCGGGGTGACCGAGGCGAGCATCCCGGGGAGGTGGGCGGCTCCGCCGGCGCCCGCGATGATCGCCTTCAGACCGCGATCGGCGGCTCCCTCGCCGTACGCGATCATCTCGCGCGGCATGCGGTGCGCGGAGACGACGTCGACCTCGTACGGGATCTCGAACTCGTCCAGGGCCTGGGCCGCGGCCTCCATGACGGGCCAGTCGGAGTCCGAGCCCATGACGATGCCGATGAGCGGTGCCGAGTCCGATGCGCTGGTCATTCGGTGATCGTTCCTCTGAGGTAGTCGGCTGCGTGACGGGCGCGCCCCAGCACGTCGTCGAGGTCGTCGCCATAGGTGTTGACGTGCCCCACCTTGCGGCCGGGCTTCACGTCCTTGCCATACATATGGATCTTGAGCTGTGGGTCCCGGGCCATGCAGTGCAGATACGCGCCGTACATGTCCGGATAGTCGCCGCCCAGCACATTGCACATCACGGTCCACCTGGCGCGAGGGCGCGGATCGCCGAGCGGCAGGTCGAGCACGGCCCGCACATGGTTGGCGAACTGGGAGGTGACCGCACCGTCCTGGGTCCAGTGACCGGAGTTGTGCGGGCGCATCGCGAGCTCGTTGACGAGGATCCGCCCGTCGGTGGTCTCGAACAGCTCGACCGCGAGATGCCCGACGACGCCGAGCTCCTTGGCTATCCGCAGCGCCAGCTCCTGCGCCCGGCCCGCCAGCTCGGGGTCGAGATCGGGTGCGGGGGCGATGACGGTGTCGCAGACGCCGTCCACCTGCCGCGACTCCACGACGGGGTAGGCGACCGCCTGGCCGTGCGGGGAGCGGACGATGTTCGCCGCCAGCTCGCGCCGGAATTCGACCTTCTCCTCGGCGAGGACCGGGACACCGGCACGGAACGGCTCCTCGGCGTCCTTGGCGTTTCGTACGAACCAGACGCCCTTGCCGTCGTAGCCGCCGCGCACGGTCTTGAGGATGACCGGGAAGCCGCCCACCTCGGCCGCGAAGGCCACCGCGTCCGCCGGGTCGGCGACGATCCGGTGGCGGGGGCAGGGCGCGCCGATCGCGTCGAGCCTGGCCCGCATCACCCCCTTGTCCTGGGCGTGCACGAGCGCGTCGAGACCCGGGCGGACGGTGATGCCGTCCGCCTCCAGGGCCGCCAGGTGTTCGGCGGGCACGTGCTCGTGATCGAACGTGATCACGTCGCAGCCGCGCGCGAAGTCACGCAGCGTGTCCAGGTCGCGGTAGTCGCCGATGACGACATCGCTGACCACCTGGGCCGCCGAGTCCTGGGGGGTGTCACTGAGGAGCTTGAATCTGATGCCGAGGGGGATGCCCGCCTCGTGGGTCATACGGGCGAGCTGACCGCCGCCGACCATGCCGACTACCGGGAACGTCACCCTCTCAGGGTATCCGCCAAACCGGGCGGCTCCGACGTCTGGGCGATGCCACAGTCCCGCAGAGGGCGTCCGGCAGATGTCGCGGAGGCGTGAGGGAGACGTCGGGGAGCGGTCGAGGAGAGGTCGAAACGATGCCGAAACGATGCCGAGGGGGCGTCGAGGAGGCTCCGGGGGGACGGCCCGGCGAGAGCCCCGGACGATGTTTGCGATCGTCCACAGGGCAAGTCAGGGGGGTGCTGGTTAGAGTGGTCGCGTTGACGTTCAGCAGCGTCGACGATCAGCATGATCACCAGATGCCGACCGGACGGGGCCAGCGATCACCATGAGCGAACGGGGCGCGCTGCGTGTGCGACTGAACCGGCTCGCGCGCGAGGTCGCCAAGTTCGGCGCCGTCGGCGCCATGGGGCTGCTTGTCAACATGGCGGCCTTCAATCTGCTGCGGCACACCACCGACATCCCGGTGGTCCGGTGCAGCCTGCTCGCGACCTTGATAGCGATCCTCTTCAACTACGTGGGGTTCCGCTACTTCACGTACCGCGACCGCGACAAGAGCGGCCGCACGAAGGAGCTGACGCTCTTCCTGCTGTTCAGCGCGGTCGGAGCGGTGATCGAGAACGGCGTGCTGTACACGGCGACGTACGGCTTCGACTGGGACAGCTCGCTTCAGAGCAACTTCTTCAAGTTCTTCGGAATCGGCGTCGCGACGCTGTTCCGCTTCTGGTCGTACCGCACCTGGGTGTTCCGGGCGCTGCCGGCGCGCGAGGCCGTGCAGACGGCGGAATCGTTCCTGGAGCAGCGGCGGGCCGAGGAGCAGCCGGACCGCGTCGGCAGCGGCCGGGGCGGCCGCGGCTGAGCCCGCGCCTCAGCCAATCCGGACCTTCGCCTCAGCGGATGGGGCGCTCGTGCTCACCGGGCCGGTCGGCTCGGTCTGTCCTGTCCGATCGGTCGGCTCGGTCCGTCCGATCGGCTCGGTCCGTCCGGTCCTTGAGGCGGCGCGACTCCCGGCTCAGAAACAGCGCGAAGACCGGGGGCTGCTGCTGGAGCAGCTCCAGCCGGCCGCCGTCCGCCTCCGCCAGATCGCGGGCCACGGCGAGCCCGATGCCCGTCGAGTTCCGGCCGCTGATCGTCCGCTCGAAGATGCGGGCACCGAGATCGGCCGGTACGCCCGGCCCCTCGTCGGTGACCTCGATGACCGCCTGGTTGCCGGTGACCCTCGTCCGCAGGGCGACGGTGCCGCCGCCGTGCATCAGCGAGTTCTCGATCAGTGCGGCCAGCACCTGGGCGACCGCGCCCGGTGTGCCCACGGCCTGCAGCCCGTGCTTGCCCGAGCAGACGATGGCGCGGCCCGCGCTGCGGTAGGCCGGGCGCCACTCCTCGATCTGCTGCTTGACGACCTCGTCGAGGTCGAAGGCGACCGCCGAGCCGGTGCGCGGGTCCCGGGAGTTGGTGAGCAGCCGCTGGACGACGTCCGTGAGCCGCTCCACCTGGGCGAGCGCGATGGTCGCCTCCTCCTTCACGGTCTCCGGGTCGTCGGTGACGGAGATCTCCTCCAGCCGCATGGACAGCGCGGTCAGAGGCGTACGCAGCTGATGGGAGGCGTCCGCGGCGAGCCGCCGCTCGGCGGTGAGCATCCGCGCGATCCGCTCCGCGCTGGAGTCCAGGACGTCCGCGACCCGGTCGAGTTCCGGGACGCCGTACCTCCGGTGGCGTGGGCGCGGGTCCCCCGAGCCGAGGCGCTCCGCGGTCTCGGCCAGGTCGGTCAGCGGTGAGGCGAGCCTGTTCGCCTGCCGTACGGCGAGGAGGACGGCGGCGACGACGGCGAGCAGCGCGACGGCACCGATGATCATGAGGGTCCGGCCGACCTCGCGGGTGACGGTGGCACGGGACTCCTCGACGGTGACGCTCTCCCCCTGCTCCCCGGTCGCGGTGGCACGGATCACACTGCCCGACGGTCGTTCGCCGATCTCGATGGGGGCGGCGGCGGGGATCCGGATCAGCGCGTAACGGTCGGGCCCGATCTGCTCGGCGAGCGCCTCGGCGTCGACCCGCTCCCGCTCCAGAACCTTGGGCTCGACGACGCTGACCAGGCGCAGCGCCTCGGACTCGACGCTCTCCTGGGCGCTGTTGCTGATGGTGCGCGTCTCGACGATGACGAGGGAGACCCCGAAGACGGCGATGACGACGAGCACCACGGCGAGCGTGGAACTGATGAGACGGCGGCGCACGGTGCCAGGCCCTCCGGGCGGGGGTTCGCGAATGTCGGGGCTGCCTTCGAGCGTACGGCGGTCCCGACGCGGGTCCGGGCACGAAGCCCCGAAGCCCGCTCAGCTCTTCTCGAAGCGGAAGCCGACGCCGCGGACCGTCGCGATGTACCGCGGGTTGGCCGCATCGTCGCCGAGCTTCTTGCGGAGCCAGGAGATGTGCATGTCCAGGGTCTTGGTGGAGGACCACCACGTGGTGTCCCAGACCTCGCGCATCAGCTGGTCACGCGTGACCACCCGGCCCGCGTCCCGCACGAGGACCCGGAGCAGGTCGAACTCCTTGGCCGTGAGCTGCAACTCCTCGTCGCCCATCCAGGCGCGGTGCGACTCGACGTCGATCCGCACGCCGTGCGTGGCGGGCGCCGCGGACGGCTCCGTGGCGCCGCGGCGCAGCAGGGCCCGGACCCGGGCGAGCAGCTCGGCGAGGCGGAACGGCTTGGTCACATAGTCGTCGGCGCCGGCGTCCAGGCCGACCACCGTGTCCACTTCGTCGGCGCGGGCGGTCAGCACCAGGATCGGCACCGTGTGCCCGTCGGCGCGCAGCCGGCGGGCGACCTCCAGCCCGTCCATGCCGGGCAGTCCGAGGTCCAGCACGACCAGATCGACACCGCCCTGGAGCCCCGCGTCGAGCGCGGTCGGACCGTCCTCGCGGACCTCGACCTCGTACCCCTCCCGGCGCAGGGCACGCGCCAGCGGCTCGGAGATGGATGCGTCGTCCTCGGCGAGCAGTACACGGGTCATGGGCTGATGGTAGTCCGCGAGAGCGACGCCCCGTGAGGTGATCCACAGGCCCTGCGGGTTCGGCATGCGATCCTGTTAGTCACCTTCGAAACTGGGCAGGCGGTTCCCTGAACACCTGTGATCCTGGTCTCAAACCCTTCCATAACCCCAGGTGTCGTGTCGTATGGTGAGGAAACGCCTTTAGCACTATCGGGGACCTTTGGCTGCATCGCGCACCAAGGGTCTCTTTTCTGCCCAGGTCCGGTCACCGCCGGCCCGGGACAGTGAATGACCTGTGGGCCGGGCCTCACGCGCGACGCCGCGCACGGGGCGTGGATCCCGGTGCGGACGTGTCCCTCGTCTCCGTACGCCTACGCGAGACGGGCCCCCTCTGGCGTGGGGCGGGACCGCCCACCGCCGGTGCCGGCCGCCCCCCACCGGGCGCGAACCCGCTCACGAAGCGGGAGACGCGTCCCGAGCAGCAAGGATCGACATGGCGTCCAGCCTGACGACGAACGCCTCGCCCGGCACCGCCGGTAACGAGAAGACGTTCCTCGGCCACCCCCGCGGTCTGGCCACCCTCTTCTTCACCGAGATGTGGGAGCGCTTCTCCTACTACGGCATGCGTGCCCTTCTCGTCCTGTACCTGGTCTCCGGCGGTGCCGACGCCGCGACCGGCAGCCAGGGCGGCGGCCTCGCGATGACCGCGGTGACGGCGACGGCGATCTACTCCGTCTACGTCTCGATGGTCTACCTGATGGCCATGCCTGGCGGCTGGTTCGGTGACCGCGTTTGGGGCGCCCGAAAGACCGTCACCATCGCCGGATTCGTCATCATGGCGGGCCACGCCTCGCTGGCCGTGCCCGGCCAGGCGATGTTCTTCGTCGGCCTCGCGCTCGTCGCGGTCGGCTCCGGTCTGCTGAAGGCCAACATCTCCACGATGGTCGGCCACCTCTACAATGGTCCGGACGACCCGCGCCGTGACGGTGGCTTCACGATCTTCTACATCGGCATCAACCTCGGTGCGTTCGCGGCACCGCTCATCGTCGGCACCGTCGGCGAGAAGGTCAACTGGCACCTCGGCTTCGCCCTTGCCGCGGTCGGCATGGGTCTCGGACTCGCGTGCTTCCTGGCCTTCACCAAGAGCCTCAGCCCGAAGAGCAACGTCGTCCCGAACCCGCTGACCCCTCAGGAGCGCACGACGCTCCTCACCAAGGTCGCTGTCAGCGCCGTGCTCATCGCCGCGTTCTACGGCGTCGTGGTCGCCCTGGGCATATACACCCTGAACTGGGCACTGGTCCCGATCACCCTGGCCGGCCTGATCATTCCGGTCGCCGTGCTGGTCCGTATCAAGCGGGACAAGGACCTCGACAAGGTCGAGCAGTCCAAGGTCTCCGGCTACATCTGGTTCTTCGTCGCCGCGGCCGTCTTCTGGATGATCTACGACCAGGGTGGTTCGACCCTGTCGCTGTTCGCCGACGGCAAGACCGCCGACTCCCTGTTCGGCATGGGCTTCCCGGCCACCTGGTTCCAGTCGCTGAACCCGCTGTTCATCATGGCGCTGGCCCCGGTCTTCGCCTGGATGTGGCTGGCGCTGGCGCGCCGCAACAAGGAGCCCAACACCATCGTGAAGTTCGCGATGGCCCTGGTCCTGGTCGGCGCCTCGTTCTTCGTCTTCATCGTCCCGATGGCCATGGCGAGTGACGGCACCAAGGTCAGCCCGATGTGGCTGGTCTCGATCTACATGATCCAGACGATCGCCGAGCTGTGCCTGTCCCCCGTCGGTCTGTCGGTGACCACGAAGATGGCTCCGCAGAAGTACTCCAGCCAGATGCTGGGCGTGTGGTTCCTCGCCGTCACCGCGGGCGACTGCACCACGGGTCTGCTCTCGCTCGCCGGCGTCGACCTGAACGGCACAGGCATCATCGCCCTTCAGGCCGCCCTCGCCGTGGTCGCGGGTGCGGCGATCTGGATGTACCGCAAGAAGGTCCAGGAGCTCATGGGCAACGTCCACTGACGCTCCTTACCGCAACGGGGACGGGCCCGGCACGCGATGCGTGCCGGGCCCGTCCCTTTCTCATGGGCCCCCGACTCGGAGATCGCGGACTACCGCGCGCCGCGCAGGCGGCCCCATGGGGTGAACGTGAAGACCGCGCCGCCCAGCAGGATCACCGTGCCCGCCGCGAGGGCGAGGGCGCGGAGGACGGGGGTGTCCTCGGATCCGGTGTCGGCGAGGCCGCCGCCCGAGGCGTCGCCGCCGCCTGCGGAGCCGGAGGCCGAGCCGCCGCCGGCCGCGCCGCCCGGCTGGGCGGAGGTGTCGAGTTCGAGGGAGAACTCGACGTCGGCGGGCGGGGTGCACGTCGTGGTCGTGCCCAGCGCCATGACCGTGAGGACGCCCGGGCTGAGGGTGGTCTTCCCGGTGGCGCCCGGCTTGTACGTACCCTTCAGGTCCGGGATCTCGATCGGGTCGCCGGCCTTGATGGGCTCCGGGTTCGTGGGCCCTTCGACATGGACGAAGCCGGTGTCGGCGCCGCCGAGTTTGACCTCCATCGAGGGCTTGACGGAGTCGGCGGGGATGTCCGCCGGGCTGTCCATGACGGACTTGTTGAACTTCACGGTGAGGTCGAAGTCGCCGCCGTTCTTCTTGGCGTTGATCTGCACCGGGGAGACGGCCTCCTTGTCGCCGATGGGCGTCTTGCAGGAGTAGGGGACCTCGATCTCCTTGCCCTCGAAGTCGGTCTGGCCGCCGCCCCCGGTGGTCCCGCCGGAGTCGCCACCGCCGGAGCTGCTCGTACCGCCGGAGCTGGTGCCGCCCGCCGTGGAGCCGCCCGAGTCGGTGCCGCCCGAGTCGCCGCCGCCGCTGATCAGGCCGCCGGTCGTGGGCAGCCCGCCCGTCGTGCCGCCCGTCGTCGGCAGACCGCCGGTCGTGACACCGCCG
This sequence comes from Streptomyces sp. FIT100, assembly GCF_024584805.1. Taxonomy (NCBI): domain Bacteria; kingdom Bacillati; phylum Actinomycetota; class Actinomycetes; order Kitasatosporales; family Streptomycetaceae; genus Streptomyces; species Streptomyces sp. FIT100. The sequence continues at coordinate 3,061,986 of NZ_CP075715.1, forward strand.
GTCGTCGGCAGGCCGCCGGTGGTCGTACCGCCCGAACTGCCGCCGGCCTCCGTCACCTTGACCGTCGTGCCGGGCTGGACGGTCTCCTTCGGCGAGCACTTGGTGTCCGTCGAGATCGGCTTGGAGACGTTGATGTTGTACCCGTCCGGCGTCAGCGTGATCTCGCCCGGCGCCGTCAGCTTGAGCTTGCCCTTCATGTCGGGCAGCACCATCGGGCTGTTCTTGGGGATCGGCGGGTTCTGCCGGGGGCCGTCCATCGCGAGGTCACCGGTCTGCGCCCCGGCCACCTTGACGGTGCCGGTCGGTTTGACCGTGTCCTTCTCCAGGTCGAGGATGTCGGGGTTCTTGGACGCGGCCTCGACCGTCTTCCAGACCACCTCGATCTCGTCCCCCACCTTGGCCTCGGCGGGCGCGGTGATCTGCACCTTGGTGGTGCCCTGGACGGGCGGCAGCCCGGAGATCGCCGGGGGGATGCACTCCGTCGCGTACGACACATCGGCGGCGTGGGCCGGTCCCGCGGTCAGCAGGATCCCCGCGCCGCAGAGCATCAGCGCGACCCCTGCCGCGCTCATCCTCCGTTGCGTGCTCACGTGTGTCCCTTCGTCGTGGGTCGGTTCTCTGACGGTGCGGAGTCCGGGGTGAACCACGGCAGCGCCGCCGCGGCGGTGGTGGTCGTGGTCACGGGCGGTACGTTCCGGTGGCGGCCGTTACGGGGGGTCCGGGACCTACGGGGACGCCCCACCGTGCGCCGCGGGCGCACCCGGTCCACGACCGCCATCCCGATCCGGAACAGCGCCGCCGGTACGACCACGGCCAGCAGCACCCAGAAGAGCGTCACGCCCCAGGGCCTGCCCACGCCCCACGGCTGCTCGGCGAGCACCTTGGCGCCGTACTTGACCGAGACGTGGTAGTCGCCGTGTGCGCCCGCCGCGAGCTGGACGGGCAGGGTGACCCGCGCCTTCTTTCCGGGCTGGATGGTGCCGCGCCACTGCCGCTCCTCCCACTGCGGGGCGAAGACGCCGTGCGCGGTGCCGACCTGGAAGACGGGGTCGTTGACCGGGGCGGAGCCGAGGTTGCCGACGGTGAGGACGAGTTCGCGGGTGGGCGGGGCGCCGAACCACACGAGCAGGCCGCTCGATCCGCGCAGGTCGACGGCGGTGAGGACGGCGAGCTTGCCGTCGCCCGTCTGCTGTGGGAGGGGGGCGGTGGGGTGGCCCGCGACGGTGAACGGGGCGTCCACGGCGGCCTGTTCGCCCGTGACCGTCGCCACGTGGACGACGCACGGGCACGGCTTGGGGGGCTCCGCGACCGGCATCTTCTTGCTGAAGGCGCCCTTGGCGTCGGTGGTGACGGCCCGGCCGTCGGCGTTGGCGCAGGAGTTGGTGCCGCCGATCACGCCCCGGCCGGGGGCGGACTGCCCGCAGATCAGCATCATCAGCAGGGCGTTCGGGCGCCAGCCGGTGCCGCGGACGGTGATGTCGCCGCCTTTGCCGGCCTGTTGGGCGGAGAGCGTGACGGCGGGCTCCGCGTCGGCGGCGGGTGCGGAGGCAGTTAGGGGTACGGAGGCAGGTAGGGGTGCGGAGGCGGGTACGGCGGCGGCCGCGAGCGGGGACGGGCCGGTGAGCGTGATCGCGGCGGCGAGCAGCGCGCTGAGGAGCAGGCCGAGGCGCCCGCGTCGGAGAGGCTTGAATTGGGCGTTCACGGTCGGTCTCCCACCTTCGCCAGTCGCCGTTCGGTGCGCTTCAGTCGCAGGGCCGCCGCCCCGGCCGCCGCCGCGCCGAGGGCGAGCGCCACGCCGGTCGCGGCGCCCCACGGGACGTAGACCGCGGAGGCCGTCGCCTCGCCGTGGGCGCCGCCCTGGGCCGTCACGCGGAGGGTGACGTCGACGGAGTCGAGGGCGGGCGGGTCGGACCAGGGTTCCGTGAGGTCGACGCGGCGGCCGGGCCGGAGCTCCAGCGGGAGCGGGCGGGCCGGGCGGTCCAGCAGTGCGCCGGTGAGGCCGTCGGCGCTGACGGCGAGGCGCGGGGCGAGGACCGTGTTCCCGCGGTTGACCAGGGCGTAGTGGATGCGCCCGCCGTCCACCCGCACGTCCTCGACGGTCAGTGCGGCGAGCGCGGGACCGCCGACGCGCAGGTGGACGCGTACGACCGCGTCACGGCCGCCGGCCGTCGCGACGATCCGCGCCGTGTGGTCGCCGGGCGGGGCGCCCGCCGGCACGGTGACGGAGAACGGCACGTCGGCGCGGGTGCGGGGCGGCACGGTCACCCGGCCCGGGTCCCGTTCCCGGTCCCCGGCCAGCGCGATCCAACTCGTCCCGGCCGCCCGCAGCCGTACGGTCAGCGGCGCCGTGCCCGGATTGGTCACGGAGATCCGGTCCTCAAGGACCGTGCCGGGCGGTCCCTCCAGATAGACGTACGGTCTGCCGCCCGCCGCCGGCTCCGCCGTCCAGCCCGGCCCCGCGGCGGCCGCGGGCACGCCGAGGGGCCCGCACAGCAGTGCGGTGACGGCGGTGGCCAGCAGGGCGCGCGGCAGCACGGTCAGCTCGCGGGCCGCGCGCCGCGGCGGGTCAGCCAGAGCACTCCGGCCACCCCGGCGAGGAACACCGTGCCGCCGAGCGTGCCGAGCGCGATCGCCGAGTCGAGCGGGCCGGTCTTGGGCAACTCCCCGGAGCCCGAGCCCGACTGCGAACCGCCGCCTCCGCCGGCCGCCGCCTGGACGTCGATTTCGAGGGACGGCTTCGGGTTGTTCTTGGGTGTGCACGTCGTGGTCGTACCCAGCGCCTTGATGGTGAGCACGCCCGCCGTGAAGGTGACCTTGCCCGTCTTCTTCGGGGTGTACGTACCCGACAAGTCATTGATCTTGATAGGGGTGTTGGCGGGGACCGCCTCGGCGTTCGCGGGTCCCGACACCGGCACGGTCCCGCTGTCCGCGCCGCCCAGCTTGATCAGCGCGCTCGGGTTCATCGCGCCTTTGCCGAGCTCGACGGGGCTCGACGAGACGCCCTTCTCGAACGACATCGTGAGCTTGTAGGAGCTACCGCTCTTGACGGCCTTGATGTCGATCGGCGAGACGGCGCCCTTGGGGCCGATCGGCGTCTGGCACTGGTAGTCCACGTCCACCACTTCGGCATGGGCGGCGGGGGCGGCCATCAGCACCACCGAGCCCGCCAGCGCCGCCGCCAGCGTGAAAGCTGTCCGTTTCCGGTACGTCTGGTACGACACCTCGAATTCCCCTCATGCCGGGAAGTCGCCGCAAGTTACTGACGACACATCAGATCGGGCGCTCAAGGTACGCCTGGGTCCCGATGGAGGGAAGACAAAGAGCACGGCGGATCGCCGTGCTCCACAACTGCTTCAAATGCCGGTTCGAAACACGGCGTTCCGGTCGCTACGAGGGCGCCGCGAGCTCCGCCCACACCGTCTTGCCCGGCATTCCCGGGATGCGCATCACTCCCCAGTCCATGCAGAGCCGCTGCACGATGAACATCCCGTGCCCGCCCGGCCGGCCGGCGCGGTGCGGGGTGCGCGGCGCCGGCTGGCCCGTACCGCGGTCGGTGACCTCCAGCCGCAGTACCTTCGCGCTGCTGGAGACCCGCAGCTCCTCCGGCCCCTCGGCGTGCAGGCAGGCGTTGGTGACCAGCTCGGAGACGACGAGCAGAACGTCCTCGGCGGCGGCGCGGCGGTCGGCGGAGGCGGCGGGCAGCCAGCCCCAGTCGTACAGCGCCTGCCGGGTGAAGTCGCGTGCGAGCGGGACGATGCCGCTGGCGCTGCCCAGGGCGAGCGTGCGCACACGGAGGTCGGACACATCGGGGGCGGACGACGGATCGGAGCTTGCGCCGTCCGGCTCGGGGCCACGGTCGCCCGGCGGATGCTGCCGGGTGGTGCTCATCAGCGCTTCACCTCACCGATTCACCAGTTCGCGATTGCTTCAGTACAGAGAGTGCAGGGACGGACAGTGCTGGACGGACTTCACAACGGACTCCACAGGGGCAGTGCGGGTGCGGGTGGTGCGGTCCGCGGGGGTCTTCTGCCCGGCCGAATCAGGACAACACCCCCCGGCCTTTCAGCCCTGGGCGATCAGTCGACCAGCGCCGCCCCGAGCGAGTCATGGACGGTGAAGACCGCCTCGGCACCGGTGATCTCGAAGACCCTGGCGACGACGGGCAGCATCCCTGCCAGATGGACCCCTCCCCCGGCCGCCTCGGCCCTGAGCCGGGCACCGAGCAGCACATTGAGGCCCGTGGAGTCGCAGAACTCGAGGTGTGAGCAGTCGACCACAAGCCGTGTCCGGCCCTGGTCCAGCGCTTCGTCGAGTGGCACACGCAACAAATCGGCCGTGTGGTGATCGAGCTCACCTCGCGGTGTCACGATCTCGCTCCGGCCCTCGGTGCGGACCTCGACCCGAAGCCGGCCCCGATTCGCGCTTTCGACCGTCTTGCGGTCCATGAACGTCCTCTTCGCCTCATCGCCGATGCCGTTGACGTCCGAGGAACATTACGCCTTCCCTACGGCTCTCGGTAGCCGAACTCCCCCACAAATCAGACAACTATGACATTTGACACTTGCAACCATCAGCAAAGAGCGGGTAGGGCTAGTAGGGACACAACCAACACGGCCGGCTTCGGAGGCGCCGCACACCGCAGCGACAGGTAGGCATCGGCAGCCTTGTGCCGAGAACCATGGAGGAGACCATGTCACCCCGGCTCGACGAAACGCGTACCCCCCACGCGCCGTCGACACGTCAGCACGATCACCTCGAAGACCCCGCACACCCCGGGCACACGCCGACCGAGCACGCCGGGCACGCCGGGCATGCCGACCTCGGTGAGCTCGAACTCCCGGTGATCCCACCGTTCGACGAGGTCGGACCCGTGGACGCCCGGGCGCTTTCCAAGACGCTCTTCGCCCGCCTCGAAGTCCTCGAGGAAGGCACCCACGAGTACGCGTACGTCCGCAACACGCTCGTCGAACTCAACCTGGCCCTGGTCAAGTTCGCCGCCGGCCGGTTCCGCTCCCGCAGCGAGCCGATGGAGGACATCATCCAGGTGGGCACGATCGGCCTGATCAAGGCGATCGACCGCTTCGAGCTCAGCCGGGGCGTCGAGTTCCCCACCTTCGCGATGCCGACCATCGTCGGCGAGATCAAGCGCTTCTTCCGCGACACGTCCTGGTCCGTGCGGGTGCCACGGCGGCTCCAGGAGCTCCGCCTCGACCTCGCGAAGGCGGGCGACGAGCTGGCCCAGCAGCTCGACCGCGCGCCGACGGTCGCGGAGCTCGCGGAGCGGCTCGGCCTCAGCAACGACGAGGTCGTCGAGGGCATGGCGGCGAGCAACGCGTACACGGCGAGCTCGCTGGACGCCCAGCCCGAGGAGGACGAGACCGAGGGCGCCCTCGCGGACCGCATCGGGTACGAGGACCACGGCCTCGAAGGCATCGAGTACATCGAGTCGCTGAAGCCGCTCATCGCCTCGCTTCCCGCGCGCGACCGCACGATCCTGTCGCTCCGCTTCGTCGCCGGCATGACGCAGTCGGAGATCGGCGAGGAGCTCGGCATCTCGCAGATGCATGTGTCGCGGCTGCTCTCGCGCACACTGCGGAGACTCAGGAAGGGGCTCACGGTCGAGGAGTGACCGCCCCCGGCCGCCCCGGGCCGCCCCGGCCCCACCCGAGGATCCCCTCCATGGGTCCGTCCGAAGGGTCCGTTCAGAAGGGTCCATTCCGTCAAGGGATGGGCCCTTCCGCCTTATTGACGGTGCGGTCCGGTATGGGCCACATTGAGCCGGGGGCTCAGGGGGGACGGTGGGGTCATGGGGGAGGCGCTGGAAGCGCGCATGCGCGACCGCCTCGGCAGGGAATGCCTGTACGTGCCGTCGTGCCGGCTCGGGCTGTACGTGGCGCTGCGGCACTGGTGCCGGCCGGGCGGACGGGTGCTGATGTCGCCCGTCAACGACGACGTCATCTTCTTCGTGGTGCTCGCCGCCGGGTTGCGTCCCGTGCAGGCACCGCTCGATCCGCGCGACGGCTCCATCGACCTGCGCGCCGTACCCGACGCGGTGTGGCACGGACTGTCCGCGGTCCTCACGACGAATCTGTACGGCAATCCGGACCCGGCGCCGGAACTGCGCGCCCGCTGCGACGCGTCGGGCATCCCCCTGCTGGAGGACGCGGCGCACGCGATCGGGTCGCGGGTGGGCGGGCGGCCGGTCGGTTCCTACGGCGACGCCTCGGTCTTCAGCCTTTCCAAGCACACGGCGGCGAAGACCGGGGGCTTCCTGACCGTCGCCGACCCGGCGCTGCGCGGTGCGCTGGAGGAGGCGCGCGACGACCTCCTCGCACCGTCCCGCCTCGCCTCCGAACTCACCTACGCCTTACGGCCGTACGCGGAGGCCGGTGTCCGCGGGCTGCGGCTCGTGAGAGCGGCGCGGGCGGTGATGCGGCTGCTCGGGATGGCGGAGCGCGAGGAGATCCGCATGCCGCTGCGGGCGGACGAGCTGAAGCAGGCGATGGCGGAGGCGCCCGCGCTCGGACCGTTCCACTCCTGGGTGCGGGTCGACATGCACGACTACCGGATCGCGCCGGGAGCCGCCCGGCACAGCCGAACGGCCCGGCTGCTCGACCGGCTCGACGACCGCCTCGCCGCGCATCTCGCCGGGACACGCCGGCTGTCGGAGAGTCCGTGGGCCGCCGCGGGACCCGGCCCGGTGCAGCCGCTGTTCCGGGTCCCGCTCCTCGTCGAGGACCGTGACGCCGCGATCGCCGCCCTCGCCCGCCACCGGATCACCACGGGCTACCTCTACGACCCGCCCCTCGACGACTACGCGTCCGGCCTCTTCACCGATCCGTCGCCCGCCCCCGCAGCCGCCCGCTGGTTCGCCCGGCACGCTCTCCCGGCCGATCCGCTGCGGGCGGAGCGGATCATCGCGGTGCTGCGGGAGTCGGGGGCGCGCCCGGCGGGTGTCCCGGCAGAGTGCCGGCCCGGCGGGGACGGTGGCTGAGGCGTCGCGGCTGCGCGAGCCCGAGGAGGCGGCGGCCGAGGAGGCAGCGGCCGAGGAGCCGGCGGCCGGGGAGGCGCCGCGCGGCGGCGAGGCGGACTCCCCGCCCGACGGCGGCGGGGACTCGATGTTCCGCAACGCCTACGCGCTGATGCTCTCGACCGGGGTCTCGGCCGGGCTCGGGCTCGGCTTCTGGCTGGTGGCCGCCCGCTACTACACCGAGGAGGCCGTCGGGCAGGGCTCCGCGGCGATCGCCGCGATGAGGCTGCTCGCGTCGGTCACGGCGACGACGATGATCGGGGCCGTCGTGCGGTACGTGCCGCGGGCGGGCCGGACGACCGGGCCGCTGGTGTGGCGTGCGTACGCGGTGAGTTCGGCCGTCGTCTGCCTGGCGTGCGCCGTCTTCCTGGTCACGCTGGACCTGTGGGGGCCCTCGTACGCACCGCTGCGCGGGCCGGTCGCCGGGCTCGTCTTCACCGCCGCCTGCGTCGCCTGGGCGCTGCTGACCCTCCAGGACGGGGTGCTGACGGGGCTGCGCAAGGCGGTGTGGGTGCCCGTCGGCAACGCCGTGTTCTCCGTCGGCAAGCTGCTGCTGCTCGCCGCGTTCGCCACCGCCATGCCCGTGCTCGGCGTGTTCGTCTCGTGGGCGGCGGCCATCGGACTGTCCGTACTGCCCCTCGGCTGGCTGGTCTTCCGCCGGCTCATCCCCCGCCAGGCCGCCGCCGACCACGACCGGGAGCCGCCGCGGCTCCGGGACATCGGCCGCTTCCTGGCCGGGGACTCGGTCGGAGCGCTCTTCTCCCTGGCGATGATCAACCTGCTGCCGGTGATGGTCGCCGTCCGCTTCGACGCCGCGCACAACGGCTTCTTCTACATCGCCTACACCGTCGGCGGGACGATGGAGTTCATGGCCATCAACATGGCCTCCTCGCTCACCGCGCACGCCTCGCACAGCCCCGAGACCCTCGCCGAGGGGGTGCGCGGTGCGCTGCGGCGGATGGCGGTGCTGCTCGTGCCGGTCGTCCTCGTCCTGATCGTCTTCGCGCCGCAGATCCTCGCCCCGTTCGGGCCCGACTACGCCGCCCACGGCACGACCGTCCTGCGGCTGCTCGCGGCCGCCGCGCTGCCCCGCGTCGTCGTCGAGCTCTACATCGGGGTGCTGCGCGTCCAGGGGCGTACGGGCGTGCTCGCCGCGCTCCAGGGGGTGATGTGCACGCTGGTGCTGGGCAGCGCGGCGGTGCTGCTCGGGCCCGCCGGGATCTCCGGGGCAGGGCTGGCGATGCTGCTCTCGATGACGGTGATGGCCCTCGTCTCCGCGCCGGGAATCGGTGCGGCGCTGAAGGGACGCGGGCCGCGGCGGCGCCCCGTGCGGCGGCGCCGGTCCGCCGGCGAGGAGTACGAGTACGGCACGTCCTGGGCCCGTGCGGCCGCCGAGCGGCCCCCTGACGCGGCGTACCCGCGGGGGGTCCATGACACCCCGGCCCCCGCCTTCGGCACCCCCGCCCGCGCGCCGGACGCGCCCGTCAGCGGCCGGGGACGGGCTGTCTGAAGTACGCGGCCCGGCCGGCCTCGCGGTAACCCTCCAGGCCGGGACCGGTGTTGACCGTCAGATCACAACCCGCGCCCGGCACCGGACGGTTCCACTGCACCAGTGCCCTCACCCGGGGCATGGTCGGGGCGGTCTCCGGGATCCGCGCGTACCAGTCGCGCTGGCGGCGCGGCTGGAGCGGGTCGGGCGCGGTGGCGAACTCGGCGAGCATGACGGGCTTCCCACCGGATATGTGCTCGCGCAGCCAGTCGTACGAGGGCCGCTGACTGCGGTCGAAGTCCAGCCAGTTCGGCGACTTGTGGCAGAGGTAGTAGTTGTACTGGTCCATGCCGATCCAGTCGACGTACTCGTCTCCCGGATAGAGCCGCTCCATCTGCTCGGCGTGGCCGAGATAGCCGGAGACGGTCCACACCCACACCACGTTGGTGACGCCGAGCTCCTCGAACCGGTCGTGGATGTGCCGGTAGGCGGCGACGAACTCCTCCGGGGTCCCCGCGCCCTCCTTGATCCGGAAGTCGGCCTCCTGGTCGAAGGAGAGGAAGAGGCGCTTGCCGTACGCCTTGATGCGGCGGGCCTGCGGATCGATGACATCGCGGTCGTACCGCCCGGAGGCGATGTTCTTCCAGCCCAGCTGGGTCTCGGTCCAGCCGGCGTGGTGCGGCTCGGTCCACACGGTGGACTCCCAGGCCAGCATCAGCAGCCGGTCCCGGCCGAGCTCCTGCTCGTCGGCGGTGAGGAGTTCGCCGTCGAGCGGGGTGTCCGACATGTCGTGGTAGTTGTAGACGAGATCGAGCCTGCGGCCGATCTTCTTCTCGAAGGCGTACACGGCCTCGGTGAGCGAGCCGCCCGGTGCGTACGGGACGTACGCACCCCACCAGGCCCCGCAGCGCGGCTCCAGCTCCTCGGTGGGGGCGCAGGGTCCTTCGGGGAGCGCGCCCGAGGCCGCGTTGCCGGGAAGTCCGTGACCGCGGCCCGAGGGCCCGGCGTCGTCCTCCCTCCCGGCCGCGTCGGTCCGGGCGATCCACCACACCCCGAGCCCGGCGAGCAGCGCGCCGACGGTGGCCAGGACGAGCGCGGCGTACGTGCCGTGCGACGCCGCGGCCTGGCGCCGCACCCGCGGTGTCCGCCCCCTCATCCGCCGCCCCCTCATCGGCCGCTCCTCGATAAGGACTTGGGACGCCCGGCGGCCCCTCGGGTGGCCGCGGGCAGCGGCACACCGGGCAGGGCGGCGGCGACGGTCGCGAACGCGGCAAGCGCCACGAGGAAGGCCGTCGCCGAGAACGCCTCGGCCAGGAAGAGGGCGGTGGCGGCGAGCGCCGCGAGCGACAGGCTCAGCGGCGCGGCGAGCGCCACCGCCTCCAGCCGGGCACCGGGCCGCAGCGCCCGCGGCTGCGGGTGGAGCAGCGCGAGCCCGGGCCCGAGGCAGACGAAGGCGAGGACGGGGATCCAGCGCAGCGGCGCTCCGCCGGGCAGCGCGGTCGCGGCGAGCGCGAGCCAGCCGGAGGCGGCGAGTCCTGCTCTGATCCAGGGTCGGTCCAGTGGCACGGGCATGGTGGTCTCCACGTCAGCCGGCGGGGCTCGGGGCTTCGGATGTGTCCTCGGGGACGGTGGGCGCGTACTCCAGGACCAGGCCGTGCTCGCTCTCCTCCACGACGCGGAAGAGCGGGGACGCCTTGAGTCCGGCCGTCAGCTCGTCGAAGCCGCCGGGCGGCAGATAGCCCTCGCCGGTGACGGCCTTCTCCTGGGTGGGGGTGAGGATCACGTACGCGGTCCGGCCCTCGGGTATGCCGTCGGCGAGGTGGCCCGCCGGGTCCTGGAGCAGCTTCAGGTTCTCCGGCACCTCCTGCTCGGTGAAGAACCAGCGCTCGTAGTGGTCGTAGCGGTAGTACGCCCCGGGGAACGACCCGGTGGTGGCGAGGATCAGCGCACCGTCCGGGGCCCGGTCGTAGGCCCGCTTCGTGAGGGCGAGCTCGGCGGGCGGCGCGTAGTGCATGCCCTCCTTGCCGTAGTACGAGGGCAGGAAGCCGGCCAGCAGCGCGGTCAGTGCCACGGGCAGCGCGACCGCGGCGGTGCGGCGGGCGGCCTTGAGCGCACGTCCCGAGCCCCCCGCCGCCGGGACCAGCGCCGCGGCGGCGAAGAACGCGGTGCCGGGCAGTCCGAACAGATAGACGCGGAAGAGCATTTCGCCGCCGTAGTCGTTGACGGCGAAGAGCGGCACGGGCGCCACGGCAGCCAGGAGCAGCGGCAGCGCGCTGCGGGTCAGTCTGCGCCGCAGCAGCACCGCCGCGCCGGCGAGCGCGGCCAGGGCCAGCACCATGAGGACGTTGGCGGTCCCGACGAGCTCGGGCCCTGGGCCGGTCGGCTCTCCCGCGTATCCCGCACGGGAGTTGGCGAGCAGATCGCCCGCCGACTCGCGCAGAGTGCCGAGCGTCTCCAGGAACAGCACCCGCCCCATCGTCAGGTCCCAGGCCACCATGATCAGGGCGGCGACGGCCAGCAGCCCCCAGTTGCGGTAGCGACGGGTGAGGCACAGTGCGAAGAGCGTGGCGCACAGCATCACCGGCGTCAGCTGGTGCGACGCGTTGACGGCGGCGATCAGCGGGGCGGCGACCACGACCGCGACGGCCCGCTGCCGAGTGCTGGTGGGCGGCGGCACGGCGGCCGCTGCCGGGTCGAGTGCCCCGCGCTCGCGCAGCCGCCCGGCCGAGCGGGGCAGCACGAAGTGCCGTACGACGACGGCGAAGACGGTCAGCCAGAGCAGATACGAGAAGCCCTGCGGGGAGAGGTAGTCCTGCCCCACCCAGTTGGCGAGCTGGAAGATCCAGACCGCCGTCCACACAAGGCGCCAGTCGTCGCTGAAGGTGCGGTAGACCAGCACCAGGACGGGAAGCGTGAGCAGGCCGAGCGCGACGGGCGCCCAGTTCGCGTACGCCGCAGCGCCCTCGACGCCGAAGGCTCTCACCAGGGCCGCGTTGAGCGAGAAGAAGCCCGGCCACTGGTCGTAGGCGGACATGCCGCCGGAGAGCTCGGCGCCGGGGTGGACGGTGCCTTCGGCGAGCAGACGGCTGATCACGGCGTCGTGCTTGGACGCCCAGGCGTAGCGCACCGAGTCGTACAGCACCGCGGGCGGCGCCTTGAGCGCCACGAGCATCGCGGCGCAGTAGGTGGCAGGCCACCAGGGCGCGGTCCCGGCGCGCCGCAGCGTGACGAGGAAGCCGGCGGTGAGCACGGCGAGTGCGAGGTAGAAGGCGGTCGGGAAGCGGTCCAGCAGGCCGTAGTCGCCGATGGAGCGGAAGCCGGTACGCGGCAGGGCATGGAGCCACAGACCGGCGGCGACGAGCAGCGGCAGCAGACTGAGGAGGCTCTGCGGGCCGATCGCGCCGAGCCGCCTTCGGGCGGGTGCGGGCGGTGGCGCCCCTGCCGCCGCCGTCTCGTCCTGCTCGTCCTGCTCGGTCCTCGCCGCGGGCGGCAGCACGCTGCTTCCCGTGACTGGTGTGGGCACGCGCTGCTGCGGCACGGTGCGACTCCCCCTGTCCCCTTCGGTGAAGTATAGGAATCTGTACCGGGTTTGACCCGGCTCATCATGAAATTCGGCCGCTTGAGCTTCAGCGCTTCAGCCGGCGAACTCCGGCCCCCTCACCACGGCCCGCGTCCTCCTGTACAGGCGCCAGCCCATCGTCGGCAGCGAGTCCGGGTACGGAGCGACCCGTGCGCCCTCGCCCTCCATCCATGCCTCGACATCGGCGACGGTGTGGCCGCGGCGCAGGATGAGCCGGGCTATGCGGTACGCCTCGTCCGTCCCGGAGCTCAGTGCGTGGCGCACGGCGACCGCGGACTCGTATCCGGCCGCGCGGGCGGCCCGGCGCACGGCGCGGCTGTTGTAGCCGTGCGGATAGGCGAGATGGCGCACCTCGTGGCCGAGGGTGTCCTCCAGGACGGCCTTCGCATGGCGCAGTTCGTGCCGCAGCCGCTGCGGGTCCAGGGTGTCCAGCTGCGGGTGCGTGACCGTGTGCGCCCCGACCTCCAGGCCGTACCGCTCCAGCAGCGGTGCCTGCGCCAGCGTCATCATCGGGGCGGGCGGCAGCAGGCTGCGGACACCGGGGGTGATGGCGCCCGTGGTGAGATACGCGGTGGCGGGCAGGGCACGGGACGCGAGCGCCTCGGCGGTCGGGCCCGGCAGATCGGCGAAGCCGTCGTCGAAGGTGAGGACGACGGGCCTGGGCGGGAGCTCACCGCGCCCGGCGAGGTGGTCGGAGAGCGCGCCGATGGTCACCGGGGTCCGGCCGCTGGCGACGATCGCGTCGAGCTGGGCGCCGAACTCCTTGGTCCCCACCGTGAATTCGGCGATCCACTCCGGTGGGTCCTCCATCACGGCGTGGTAGAGCAGCACGGGGACACGGAGTCGTGGGGTCGTGCTCATTGCTCCTCCCAGGGCAGAGGCAGTCCGCGCACCTGTCGGCGGGCCCTGGCGTACCCGAGCGGCCCGTACAGCATCCCGCGCCGCTCCAGCCGGGAGAGGCCGCGAGGCCACGGGTGGTGGTGTGCGCCGTGCTGCCCGGGGACGCCGTGGCCGCCTTCGCGCCGGGCGGTCATCGCACGGGCGTGGGCGAGGCCGCGGGGCAGCCGGGCGAGCAGTGCGGGGAGCAGCGCGGGCCTGCGGGCGAGGACCGCGGTGAGATACGCCGTGAGCCCGGCGCCGTAGCCGTACGCCTGGTTGCGCAGGTCCTGCGGGGTCTCCCGGTGGTGATGCCAGACGAGCGCGTCCGGGGTGTAGCGCAGCCGGTGGCCCGCGGCGAGGATCCGCACGAACGCGTACAGGTCGTCGCCGCCGCGGGCGGGTGTGCCGGTGCCGGTGGCCGGGTCGAATCCACCGACCGCCTTGAGCGCCCGGGCCCGGAACGCCATGTTGGCACCGGACCCGAAGCGCCCCGCCGTGAACGGGAACAGCGGCTCGTCGGCGGGCGGCCGCGCCGGGTCGTAGGTGCGCGGTGCGAAGCCCTTGGCGAAGCCGCCATGGCCTTCGAGCAGTATCTGCGCGGGTGTCGTGAGCCGCGCGGGGAGGATCAGCCCGGTCGCACAGCCGATGCGGGGGTCGTCGGCGAAGGGCGCGCTGAGCGCGGTCAGCCAGTGCGGGTCGGCGATGACGTCGTCGTCGGTGAAGGCGAGCACGGCACCGTCCGCGGCGGCGATGCCCCGGTTGTGCGCGACGGCGAGCCCGGGCACGGGCTCGTGGACGTACCGCACGGCGCCCGCGTACTTCTTCTCGACCAGATCCCGGGTGGCGTCGGTGGCCGGTGCGTTGTCGACGACGACGATCTCGAAGTCCGGGTGGTCCTGGGCGAGGAGCGAGTCGAGCGCCCTGGCGAGCCGGCCGGCGCGCTCACGGGTGGCGACGACGACGCTGGTACGCGGCAGCCCGCCGTACCGCTCGGGCGCGGGCGGCCGGGTGCCGCGCAGCCGCTCGCGGGCGAGCGCGGCGAGGGCGGAGGCGGGGTCGGCGCCCTCGGGGACCGTCCCGGTGAGGGTGGCGACGGGGCGCCCGCGCAGACGCACGAGGACGTACACCGCGCCGGCCGTGAGGGGCGGGCCTCCGGGGCCGGGCCGGAGGGCGAGCACGCCGGCGTCCCCTGGCCCGTCGCTGCCACCCGGCCCGTCCGGGCCGAGTGCGCCGACGTCGATCGGGTCGACGCCGCGCGCGGTCCCGCGCCGGTCGAAGTCGATCGTGTCGAGGTCGAGTTCGGCGATCTGGAGCATGTGCGTCCCCCCAAGGGCGCGTGAGCCTGTTCAGTTGCCGCGAAGCCGCCCGACCCGGGTGAGCGTCCTCTGCGCGTACCCGGCGAGCCGTGGCCGGCTCCGTACGTACCGGTGGGCGTGCCGGGCCGGCTCGCGGCTCAGCCAGTAGAGCGCCGCCCTGACGCCCGGACGTGTCGACGAGCCTTCCTGGACGCGAAGTTCACCGGTCTTGAGAGCGTCCTTGTACTCCGCTTCACCCCGGCCGAGGTCGAGCATGCCGATGCCCTCGCGGGCGGCGGCCTCGGCCATCCTGAGGTGGAGGACCAGACCCGGCGAGAACTTCGCGAACTCGGTGTCGTACGCCGGGAACCAGCACGACAGGACGGTGCGCGAGCGCAGCCCGAAGTGCGCGGCGACGGGCCGGTCCGCCGCGTACAGCACGGACAGGACTCCGGAACAGCCGGGCGCGCGGGTGTCGTGCAGCCGTCGCACCAGAGAGCTGATCCACTCCTGCGCGAACCGGTCGCGACGGCCCGTCCTGCGGTACTGCGCGGACTTCCACTCCATGAGCGTGCGCAGCGCGGCCGGGTCCCGCTCGTCGAACACGAACCGTATGCCGCCCGCCTGGCGTGCGAGCTTGCGCTCCTTGGCGGTGGTGGTCCGGTGGAACTTGGGCGACCGGGCACGGAGCCGGGCCTCGTACGCCGCGAACCCCTCGCCGATGTCGATCACGGGCGAGCCGGACTCCTCGGCCGCGTCCGCCGCGAAGAGGCTCTGTCCGGCCTCCAGGTTGTCGAACTCCCACGCCGACAGCGCGCACGCGCGCAGCAGCTCTCGCGCCCCTATGCGCAGCCCGGGCCGCAGCACGGCCCCCTGGCAGTCGGACACGCCGAGCCCGATGGCCCGGCCGTGTCCGAACGCCCCTCTCTCGTACGGGAAGAAGCCGGCCGGTGAGCCGCCTTCCTCGATGACCGCGACCCGCGCGCCGGGCCGCACGCCCGCGACGGCCAGCGTGAACTCCGGCTCCATGAACGGATTCGCGGGCGCCCCGGACTTGGCGCGCAGCTCACGCCAGGACTCCCGCTCCCCCTCATCCAGCTCCCCCGGCCTCACGACACGAATGCGCCACACATCGCTCAACTCGACCCCCCGGTCTCCCCCTTGCTCCCCCTGAGCTTCCCCGGACAGGACGGTACCGGCGGAGAGAGCGGCGGGATAGGGACAGATGGCCAAGCTGTGGATAACTTGTGAAGCCCGTGAAGGGTGGGGCAAACAGGGAGAGCTGTGACCCGGCCCCCAGCCCCAGCCCCAGCCCCAGCCCCGGCGGTACGCACGACGCGCCCGCGCTACGGGCTGGGCGCCAGGGGCCAGGCGCTAGGCGCTAGGCGCTAGGCGTCGAAGCTGATGGGCTCCCCCTCGCGCCCGGCCTGCCCCGCGCTGTACGACACGGCGTGCGCGGTACGGCCCGCCGGATCGGTGAGCGTGATCGTGCCGCCCCGGTTGCCCAGCTGGAAACCGTCGCGTGCGGCGACCGTGACGCGGGCGTCCGGCTCGATGCGCTGGGCGGGGAGGGACAGTCGTCGGCCGTTCCGGTCGGAGAGGTGCCAGCCGTCGAGATCGACCGCGTCCGCCGAGGCGTTGAACAGCTCGACCGTCTCGGCCTCGGGCGCGCCGCCGTCGGGGTTGACCATCGCCGACACGATCCGCACGGACTCCCCGGCGCCGTCACCCGGCGGCTCGGGCCGGTCCGGCTCACCCGGCCGGTCCGGCTCGCCGGGCTGCCCCGGCTCCTGCGGGTCGGTCGGACGCTCCGGCGGAGCCGCCAGGGCGTGCCCGGTGGTGTCGTCGGTCTGCCACGCCTGCGACTGGAAGGCGAGGAAGACGGCCACCCAGCGGGACTCGGCCGGCAGATGGATGAACAGCCCGCCGTCCTGCCACACCCCGTCCTGGGACCTGAACCGCTCGCTGTTCCCCTGGTTCATGTGCACGTCGTGCACGCCGTTCCCCGGCCGGAAGCCGAAGATCTTGTCCTGGGTGCCCTCGGGCCCCCAGCGCTCGCCGAACACGTAGAGCGCCGCCGTCTCGTCCTCGATCGCCTGCTGGACGTGGCTGTCGAGAAGGTCGGCCAGATCGTTGCCCGCACCGGGGAGGTCCGGCGGCAGCGGCCGCATCGACGCCGAGTCGACGAGCCCGCCCCGGACGTAGTCGAGGGCGCCTTCCCCCTCCCGCGACTCCAGCCGCGACCAGCCGCTCCCCGCCGCCGGAAGCAGCTCCGTCACCGGGTGGCGCAGATCCTCGTCCACGAAGTAGAGAAGCTCCGAAGGAGACTCCTGCGACTTGACGTTGACGGCGGCCCGGTAGTCGGTGCCGGCGTCGTCGACGAGATGGATCTGGTAGTGGGGCGTGTCGTCGGCGCCCTCACGCCGGCGCGCGACGGCCCTGGCGGCCAGCACACCGTATTCCTTCAGCGGCATTCTTCATCCTCAACTTCGCGACGGGACAGCCTTGTTGCCGCCGCCCGCGAGATGCGGGCGGCAACCCGACGGGAGTACATCGTCGGCGCCGCCGCGCCTCCAGGCCGACACGCATCCGATCAGATGAAATCCACATGCCAGATGTGTCGAGGAAAGGTGAGGGGGCCGCATGCGGTCGCCTTCGACCGCCTTCGACCGCGGGGCAGGGCCCCGCCCGCCCTGATCAGCGGACGCCGCTCAGGTACACGCCCCAGAGCGCCGCGTACGGGACGACGATCAGCGCGGCCGAGCCCAGCCAGGTCCTCAGCGGGCGACCGGGGGCGAGCGGCAGTGCGCCGTTGACCAGCACCATCAGGGCCAGGACGAAGGCGCCCGACAGCGCCAGGGCCACCATCACCGGGCCGGCGTGGTCGAGCGTGTGGTAGTTGCAGTTCGTCGCCACCGCGATGTCGCCGGCATCACGGCAGTCCATCGGCAGATACTTGGTGAGCAGCCATTGGGCGCAGTACAGCGGGACGATCGCCGGCACACCCACCAGCAGGTTCACCAGGCCGGGGACCCACGGTGGACGCCGCGGTCCATCACCGCTCGCCGGTGCCTCGTCAGGCACCTGTTCGGCGAGTGCCGTGCGCATACTTCCGCTCTGCGGTCCGTGTCCGGCGGTGACGCCTTCCACGACGTTCTTGAGCGTCGCCAGGATCGCGAAGACCACGGTCATCACGACAGCGGCGATGAACAGGAAGTCGAGCCACCAGACGTTCTCGCCGACGACCGTGCCGTCAGCGGATACGCACGCGACTTCCGGCGGAAAGCTGCTTCTGCGCACCTGGTCGCAGAAGTTCGGCAGGTCGTCGTTGACCATGTACGCCCTTGCCCAGCTCAGCGACCAGGCGAGGGAGGCGGCGAACAGCGATGCGAAGAAGGCGCCCCACAAGCGGTTCCGGCGCGCCGGCAACAGATGCGCGTTCGAGGTGGGTGCGGTCATGAGCGCGGAGCGTACCCGGTCCGAGGTGCCGTTCGGCTCCGGGTAGCGCCGAGCAGCCCCTCCCCGGCCCCCAGCCTCACCGCAGGCGACGCAGCAGCCGCCGAAGCCCTCCCCGCCCGCGGCGAGTTCGCGGGGCCGCGGCCGGGGGGGGCGCCCGGTCGCGGTGGTGCCGGGGTGCCAGTGGTCGTCCGGTGAGAGCAGCGGTGCCTTGCGGTCCTGTTGGGCCTGGATCTCGTAGGAGGACTCGTGGGCGGTCACGCGAAAGACCTCGTCGTACGAGGCCATGGCCGCGCGGACGGCCGCGCCGGCGGTGCCGCGGCGGCGGACGCGGGAGGCCGGCCACGCGAAGCAGCCCAGGACCGCGGCGAGGGCGCCGGCGAGCATGAGGAGCGGGAGGTATTCGCGCATGGGGGAGCCTACGCGCGGGGTTCCCCCACCGGGCGTCGCCGGCCTGTCGCACCCGCTCGCCGAGCCGGCGGGTCCGGAGCCGGTGCGCCCCGGCGGCAGACGGCGGCCATCGGTGCAGCGCTGGGCCGGCCGGTGCGGTTCGTGGAGCAGAGCCGGGCGCGGGCGCGGTTGGTGCGGTTCGTGCCGGACCGCGTGGCGGACGACACGCTCGACGTCCTCGGGAGGCCGTCGTGGGCGCGCCAGAGCCGGGAGCGGGGGCGGGGAGCGGGACGAGCGGGAGCGACGGCAGCGGGAGCGGCAGGAGCGGCGAGGGCGAACGGTCCGCGACGCGACACCGGCGGGCGGCGGGTGAGCCCCGGCATCGAACGGGGCCTGGGCCGCCCGCCCCGGACCTTCGCCGAGTGGGCGGCGCGCACCGCCGGTGCGTTCAGCCGGCCGACCTGGTTCCCTCGGCCACCTGAACGCCCCGCCGCCACACGGCGGAGACGAGCGGCACCCCGGGCCGGTACGCCAGGTGGACGTGTGACGGGGCGTCGAGGAGGGCCAGGTCGGCGCGGGCGCCGGGGGTGAGGCGGCCGATGTCCGTGCGCCGGAGGGCTGCCGCGCCGCCCGCCGTCGCGGACCAGAGGGCCTCGTCCGGGGTCATGCCCATGTCCCGTACGGCGAGCGCGATGCAGAACGCCATCGAGGAGGTGAAGGACGAACCCGGGTTGCAGTCGGTCGAGAGCGCGACGGTCACGCCCGCGTCGAGCAGCCGGCGCGCGTCCGGCCACTCGGCGCGGGTGGAGAACTCGGCGCCGGGCAGGAGCGTCGCCACCGTGTTGCCGCTCGCGAGGGCGTCGACGTCTTCGGCGGTGAGGTGGGTGCAGTGGTCGGCGCTGGCCGCGTCGAGTTCGACGGCGAGCTGGACCCCGGGGCCGTACGACAGCTGGTTGGCGTGGACGCGCGGGGTGAGCCCCTTCGCCTTGCCCGCGGTGAGGATCGCGCGGGCCTGGTCGCCGTCGAAGGCGCCCTTCTCGCAGAAGACGTCGACCCAGCGGGCGTACGGCGCGCAGGCGTCGAGCATCTCGCCGGTGACGAGGGCGACGTAGGCCGCCGGGTCGGCGGCGTAGTCCGGGGACACGACATGGGCGCCGAGGTACGTCACCTCGTCGGTGTGGCGTGCGGCGATGCGGAGGGCGCGGGCCTCGTCCTCGACGGTGAGCCCGTAGCCGGACTTGGTCTCGAACGTCGTCGTGCCCTGGCGCAGCGCCTCGGCGAGATAGCGGGTGAGGTTGGCTTCGAGCTCGGCGTCGGTGGCGGCGCGGGTCGCGGCGACGGTGGTGCGGATGCCCCCGGCGGAGTAGGCGCGTCCGGACATGCGGGCGTTGAACTCGGCGGTGCGGTCGCCCGCGAAGACGAGGTGGGAGTGGGAGTCGACGAAGCCGGGGACGGCGGCGCGGCCGGCCGCGTCGTACGCCGTGTCGGCGGCGGGGGCGTGGGCGGCGGGACCGACCCAGGCGACGGTGCCGCCGTCCATGACGACGGCCGCGTCCTGGATCAGGCCGAGCGGGCCCTCGCCCGCGGCGGGATCGTTGGTGACGAGGGTGGCGATGTTGGTGACGAGGGTGGTGGTCATGGGTTCCTCTCCGTGGGGGCGCCGGGCCGGCGGGTCGGGCGGCGGCGTCAGGACCGCAGCGCCGCGATGGACTCCGCCAGTGCCGACGGGACGTCCGGGACCAGGGCGTGGGCGCCGTCCCATACCACGTGGCGGCCCGCCACCACCGTGTGGCGGATGTCCGCCGGCGTCGCCGCGAAGACCGCCGTCTCGGCGCCGAGCCTCGGCACCGGGCCCGCCGTCCGTACGGAGTCGAGGGCGACGGTCGTGAAGTCGGCGAGCGCGCCCGCCTCCAGGCGGCCCGCGTCGGACCAGCCGAGCGCCGCGTGCCCGTCCTCGGTCGCCGCGCGCAGCAGCGCCGCCGCGGTCCAGTGGCCGCGGGTGCGGGAGCGCAGGCGCTCGTTGAGTTCCATGGCCCGCGCCTCCTCCAGGAGGTCGATGACCGCGTGGCTGTCGCTGCCCAGCGAGAGCGGGGAGCCCGCCTGCTGGAGCGGGAGCGCGGGGCCGATTCCGTCGGCCAGGTCCCGCTCGGTGGTCGGGCACATGCACGTACCCGTACCGCTGCCGCCGAGCAGCGCGATGTCCTCGTCCGTCAGATGGGTGTTGTGGACACCCGTCGTGTGCCGGCCCAGCACTCCGTGGTCGGCGAGCAGCCGCGCCGGGGTGCAGCCGTATGCGGCGAGGCAGGCGTCGTTCTCGGCGGTCTGCTCGGAGAGATGGACGTGGAGGGGTGCCTCACGGGAGGCCGCCCACGAGGCGACCGTCGACAGCTGCGCGGCCGGAACGGCCCGTACGGAGTGGATCGCCGCCCCGATCCGTACGAGTTCGCCGTCCTTCAGGAGCGACGCCCGCTCCGCCCACGCCTCCGCCGTGCCGTCGGAGAAGCGGAGCTGGTGCGCGGTCGGGGGCTCCCCGCTGTGCTTGTCCCTGATGGCGGCCGCCAGATACACCGTGTCGAGCAGCGTGATCCGGATGCCCGCGTCGCCGGCCGCCGCGATCAGCGCCTCGCCCATGGCGTTCGGGTCGGCGTAGGGCGTGCCGTCCGGCGCATGGTGCACGTAGTGGAACTCGCCCACCGCCGTGACCCCGGCCAGCGCCATCTCCGCGTACACCGCCCGCGCCAGTGCGTGGTACGACTCCGGCGTCAGCCGCGCGGCGACCCGGTACATGAACTCCCGCCAGGTCCAGAAGGTCCCCGACCCGACCTGGACGAGGCCGCGCAGGGCCCGGTGGAAGGCGTGCGAGTGGGCGTTCGCCAGGCCGGGGAGCGTCAGGCCGCGCAGGATCACGGCGCCCGGCGGCGGGGCCTCCGCCTCCGCCCCGGTCCGTACGGCCGCGATCCGTCCTTCGCGCACGTCGAGCACCACGCCGGGCTCGACGTGCGTGCCCAGCCAGGCGTGTTCCAGCCAGTACGTCGTCACCTGCACGCCAGTCCCTCCAGTACGTCGGCGAGCGCGAGGACCCCGGCGACGCAGTCGTCCTCCGCCGCGTACTCGGCCGGGGAGTGCGAGACCCCCGTCGGGTTCCGTACGAACAGCATGGCGGTCGGGACGGAGCCGGACAGGATTCCGGCGTCGTGTCCCGCGCCCGTGCCGAGCACCGGGACCCGCCCGCCGAGCAGCCGGCCGAGCTCGTCGCGCAGCGCGTGCTCGAACTCGACGACCGGTGTGAACGACTCCCGTACGACCGCGAGGTCCACGCCGTCCCGCTGCGCGCGGTCCTTCGCGGCCTGCTCGATCGCGGCGACGACCGTGTCGAGGGTGGCCTGGTCGGCGGCGCGGGAGTCGAGCCAGCCGCGGACGAGGGACGGGATGGCGTTGACGCCGTTCGGCTCGACGGAGATCTTGCCGAAGGTCGCGACCGCACCCGCGAGTTCCGCCTCGCGGCGGGCGGCGAGGACGGTCTCGGCGTACGTCAGCATCGGGTCGCGGCGGTCGGCGAGGCGGGTCGTGCCGGCGTGGTTGGCCTCGCCGCGGAAGTCGAACCGCCAGCGGCCGTGCGGCCAGATGGCGCTCGCGATGCCGACGGGGTCGCCGGACAGGTCGAGGGCCCGCCCCTGTTCGACGTGGAGTTCGACGAACGCGCCGATGCGGGCGAGGCGTTCGGGGTCGGGGCCGATGGCGTCCGGGTCGTAACCGGCCGCCTCCATGGCCTGGGGGAGGCTCACGCCGTCCCCGTCCCGGAGTCCGTACGCCTGGGCCTTGGTCAGCTGCCCGGCGGTGAGGCGGGAGCCGACGCAGGCGAGGCCGAACCGGGCGCCCTCCTCGTCACCGAAGTTGGTGACGGCCACGGGCCTGGCGAACTCCGCTCCCCTGCGGCGTAGTTCGTCGAGCGCGGCGAAGGAGGACACGACGCCGAGGGGGCCGTCGAAGGCGCCGCCGTCGGGGACGGAGTCCAGGTGGGATCCGGTGACGACGGCGTCCCCCGCGGTGGGGTCGCCGAGCCAGGCCCACTGGTTGCCGTTGCGGTCGGTCTCGTAGGTCAGGCCGCGGGCCTCGGCCTGCTCCTGGAACCAGGTGCGGCAGTCGGCATCGGCTCCGGTCCAGGCGAAGCGGCGGTAGCCGCCGGTGTCCGCATGGCGCCCGACGGGCCGGAGCTCGGCCCACATCCGGTGGAAGGACGCGCCTGCCGCGGCCGGAGCGCCCGGTGCGTGGGCGGGTGCGGGCCGGTGAGCGGGCGCTGCCCCGGCAGCCGGGGCGCGGCCCGGACCGGGGCCGCCGGAGGCGGTCACGACTCCTCCCGCATCGGGATGCGGACGTCCCGCTCCCGGGCGACCTCGTCCGCGATGTCGTAGCCCGCGTCGACGTGGCGGATCACGCCCATACCGGGGTCGTTCGTCAGTACGCGGCGGATCTTCTCGCCGGCCAGGGGCGTGCCGTCGGCCACCGTCACCTGGCCCGCGTGGATCGAGCGGCCCATGCCGACGCCTCCGCCGTGGTGGATCGACACCCACGACGCGCCGGATGCCACGTTCACCATCGCGTTGAGCAGCGGCCAGTCGGCGATGGCGTCCGAGCCGTCGAGCATCGCCTCGGTCTCGCGGTAGGGGGAGGCGACCGATCCGCAGTCGAGGTGGTCGCGGCCGATGGCCAGCGGCGCCGCGAGCTCGCCGCCCGCCACCATGTCGTTGAAGCGCTCGCCCGCGCGGTCGCGCTCGCCGTAGCCGAGCCAGCAGATGCGCGCGGGGAGGCCCTGGAAGTGGACGCGCTCGCCGGCCATCTTGATCCAGCGGGCCAGGGACTCGTTCTCCGGGAAGAGGTCGAGCATCGCGCGGTCGGTCTTCGCGATGTCGGCGGGGTCGCCGGAGAGCGCCGCCCACCGGAAGGGGCCCTTGCCCTCGCAGAAGAGGGGCCGGATGTAGGCGGGCACGAAGCCGGGGAACGCGAACGCCCGGTCGTAGCCGGCCAGCTGCGCCTCTCCACGGATGGAGTTGCCGTAGTCGAAGACCTCGGCGCCCGCGTCCATGAAGCCGACCATCGCCTCGACGTGCCTGGCCATCGACTCGCGCGCGCGGGTGGTGAAACCGGCCGGGTCCTTCGCCGCGTACGACGCCATGTCGTCGAAGTCGACGCCCACCGGCAGGTACGACAGCGGGTCGTGGGCCGAGGTCTGGTCGGTCACGATGTCGATCGGGGCGCTCTCGGCGAGCATCCGCGGGAGCAGTTCGGCGGCGTTGCCGAGCAGGCCGATGGAGAGCGGCTTGCGCTGGTCGCGGGCCTCGGTGGCGAGCTGGAGGGCATGCTCCAGGCTGTCGGCCCGCACGTCCAGGTACCGGTGCTCGATACGGCGCTCGATCGCGCGCGGATCGCAGTCGATACAGATCGCGACGCCGTCGTTCATGGTGACGGCGAGCGGCTGGGCGCCGCCCATTCCGCCCAGACCGGCGGTCAGCGTGATCGTCCCGGCCAGTGTCCCGTTGAACTTCTTGGCCGCGACCGCCGCGAAGGTCTCGTAGGTGCCCTGGAGGATGCCCTGCGTACCGATGTAGATCCAGGAGCCGGCGGTCATCTGGCCGTACATGGTGAGCCCGAGGGCCTCCAGGCGCCGGAACTCCTCCCAGTTGGCCCAGTCGCCGACCAGGTTGGAGTTGGCGATGAGCACGCGCGGCGCCCACTCGTGGGTCTGCATGACGCCGACCGGGCGGCCGGACTGGACGAGCATCGTCTCGTCCTGCTTCAGCGTCCGCAGCGTGCGCACCATGGCGTCGAAGGAGCGCCAGTCGCGCGCCGCCTTGCCCGTGCCGCCGTAGACGACGAGCTTGTCGGGGTGCTCGGCGACCTCCGGGTCGAGGTT
Source organism: Streptomyces sp. FIT100 (assembly GCF_024584805.1). Lineage (NCBI taxonomy): Bacteria > Bacillati > Actinomycetota > Actinomycetes > Kitasatosporales > Streptomycetaceae > Streptomyces > Streptomyces sp. FIT100. The sequence continues at coordinate 3,086,016 of NZ_CP075715.1, forward strand.
GTTCTGGAGCATGCGCAGCGCGGCTTCCTGCTGCCAGCCGAGGGCGTTCAGTCCCGTGCCACGCGGTGCCCGTACCGGGCGGGGTCCAGACATGCCGATGCCTCCTCGCGACGTTGAATCATCTATTCACATCCTGTCGTGTTGAATAATTTCAGTCAACATCTGCACGGCGGCGCCGTGGGTGATTGGCTTGACTGCATGGCTCCAGACGCCTCGAACCGCACACTTCCGGACCGCCGCGACCAGGCCGTGGGCGCCGCCGTGGAGCAAGGGCTGCTCACGGAGGCCGAACCCGTCACCGCCCTCCTCGACATCGACGGCATACGGGCCTCGGCCGCCGCCCTCACGGCCGCCTTCCGCGAGGTCACCGACGCCCCCGTGCTGCACGCCTTCGCCGTGAAGGCCGCCCCGCTGGTGCCGGTGCTCCGGCTGCTGGACAGCGAGGGCATCGGCGCGGAGGTCGCCAGCCCGGGTGAGCTGGCACTGGCCCGCGCCGCGGGCGTACCGCCCGAGCGGACCGTGCTCGACTCCCCCGCCAAGACGCACGCCGAACTGCGCGAGGCCCTCGGCCTCGGCATCGCCGTCAACGCCGACAACCCGCAGGAGCTGGAGCGGATCGACGCCCTGGTCGAGGCGGGGGCCGCCGGGCGCTCACAGCTCGGCCTGCGGGTCAACGCCCAGATCGGCGCGGGCGCGATCGGGGCGCTGTCCACGGCCACGGAGACCTCCAAGTTCGGGGTCGCGCTGCGCGACGAGGGCGCCCGCGAGCGCGTCGTCCGGGCGTTCCTCGACCGGCCGTGGCTGACCCGGCTGCACACCCACTCGGGCTCGCAGGGGCTGGCACCGGAGTTCATGGCCGGCGGCGTACGGGCCGTGTACGAGCTCGCCGAGGAGATCAACGCGGCCGCGCGGCGCCGGCAGATCGACACCATCGACATCGGCGGCGGACTGCCCGTCAACTTCACCTCCGACGAGGAGACCCCCACCTTCGCCGACTACGCCCGGCTGCTGCGCCGGGAGGTGCCGGGCCTCTTCGACGGGCGGTACGGCCTGGTCACCGAGTTCGGCCGGGCGCTCCTCGCCAAGCACGGCACGGTCCTCGCGCGGGTCGAGTACGCCAAGTCGGCGGGCGGGCGGCCCATCGCGGTCACCCATGCGGGCGTGCAGGTCGCCACCCGCACCGTCTACGACCCCGGCTCGTGGCCGGTCCGGATCACCGCGTACGACGCCAAGGGCCGCCCGAAGGCGGGCCCCGACGTCGTGCAGGACATCGCCGGCCCGGCCTGCTTCTCGGGAGACCTGCTCGCCGCCGCCCGGCCGCTGCCGCTCCTTGAGCAGGGTGACGTGATCGCGGTCCTGGACACCGGCGCGTACTACTTCACCAGCCACTACGCGTACAACAGCCTGGTGCGCCCCGCCGTCCACGGCTTCCGCGACGGCCAGGACGGCGTCGCCTTCACCGCCGTACGGGAGGCGCAGACCATGGCCGCGATCGTCGCCGAGTCGGGCGGCGATCGCCCCGATGCGCTGCTGTAGCGGGCGACTGTCGTACCCCGGTGGTTGCATGGAGCCATGAGCAGAAGTGTTGTCGTCGAGCGGCGGATCGCCGCCGCCCAGGGTCCCGTGTGGGAGGCCCTCACCGACCTGCAGGGCATGGAGCGGGTGCTCAGCGGGGTGACGAAGGTCGAGGTCCTCACCGACGGGGGCTTCGGCGTCGGCACACGCTGGCGCGAGACCCGGCGGATGCTGGGCAAGGAGGCCACCGAGGAGATGCGGGTGACCGCGAGCGAGCCGCCCGAGCGCTATGTGGTGGAGGCCGAGTCGCACGGCGCGCACTACGTCTCGGAGTTCCTGCTGCGGGCGGACGGGCCGGCGACGACGACGGTCCGGATGACGTTCTCGGCCCGGCCGCCGGGCGGCTTCGCGGGGCTGCTCGCCAAGGTGCTGGGCGGCGTGGGCGCACGGGCCGTGAGCAAGGCGATCGAGAAGGACCTCGCCGATGTGGCCGCGTCGGTGGAGGGCCGCAGCGGCTGAGCGCGACGGCACGTCCGCGCGCCGAATGCGCCCAGGGCCTGCCGTCCGGATCAGGCCCCGCTTTCCCTGACGGACGTCCGCGATCCCCTCGAAGCCGAGGCCGCGGGCTGGTGCGCGAAGTGGCCGGTGCCGGGCGAGCGGGGCTACGCCAGGCGCTCGGCGCGGGCCGCCTCCTCGGGGGTCACGTCGGCGGGGCCGCTGGTGAGCAGCCTCCAGTGGGTGACCGTCGCGTCCGGGCCCCGGAGGCGGCCCCCGGACAGTGCGTGGTCGATGCGGTCGCGCACCGTCTGCTCCGCGGCCGGCCCGGTGGCGAACAGGGTGCGCAGCAGCACCCGGTCCCCCGTCCGTTCCGCCCGTGTGTGGTGCGGGGCGAGCGGGCACGGTGGCTCGTGATCCCAGTCTCCGCACAGCGCGGCGGTGATCGCCGCGCCCGGCGCCCGCAGATCCGCGTCCGGCCGCATGCCGAGGACCGCCACGTGGACATAGGCACGCCGCATGAGGCCAGTATGCGGACCGGCGGCGCGTGTTTCCGCCCGTACGGCTGAACCGTACGACCGTACGCATCACACCAGGCCGGGCGGGCAAAGGTGTCACATGGCCACATCCACAACCACGGACACACCGGAACACCAGCCGTCGCTCAAGCGGGCCATCGGCCCGAAGCTGCTGATCCTCTTCGTCATCGGCGACATCCTGGGCACCGGCATCTACGCCACGACCGGGAAGGTCGCGGGCAAGGTCGGCGGCGCGCTGTGGCTGCCGTTCGTGATCGGCTTCGTCGTCGCGGTGATGACGGCGGCGTCCTACGTCGAGCTCGTCGGCAAGTACCCGAAGGCGGCCGGTGCCGCGCTCTACACGCAGAGGGCGTTCAAGCTCCCCTTCCTGACCTTCATCATCGCCTTCATGGTGATGTGCTCGGGGCTGTCGTCCGCGAGCGCGGCCGCCCGCGCGTTCAGCGGCGACTACTTCCTGGAGTTCACCGATGCCGTCCCGCCGACGCTGATCGCGATCCTCTTCATCCTCGCGCTCGCCGCGCTCGCGCTGCGCGGTGTTTCCGAGTCCGTGAAGACCAACGTGGTGCTGACCCTCGTCGAACTGACCGGACTGCTGATCATCCTCGCGATCGGCGCGTGGGCGGTGCTGACGGGCGGCGGGGAGCCGTCCCGGCTGGGCGAGTTCCAGGCGGAGGGCACGGGGTTCGCGCTGCTGACGAGCGTGCTGGGCGCCACCGCGCTGGGCTTCTTCGCCTTCGTCGGCTTCGAGGACTCGGTCAACATGGCGGAGGAGACCAAGGATCCGGTGCGCACCTTCCCGCGCGCGATCTTCCTGGGAGTGGCCGTGACCGGCACGATCTATGTGCTGGTCGCGCTGGTGTCCTCGCTGCTCGTGGACTACCGGGTGCTGGAGACGTCGAGCGGGCCGCTGCTGGAGGTCGTCAAGGCCGGCGGTGTCGACTTCCCGCCGAAGCTCTTCGCGCTCATCGCGCTCTTCGCGGTCACCAACTCGGCGCTGATCAACATCATGATGGCCTCGCGGCTCTGCTACGGACTCGCCAACGAGAAGGTGCTGCCGCGCGGCATGGGCCGGGTGCTGCGCAACCGCCGTACGCCCGTCACCGGCATCGTCTTCGTCACCCTGATCGCCATCGGCCTCGTCTCGACGGGCGGGATCGAAGGGCTCGGCGACACCACGGCGTTCCTGCTGCTCTGCGTCTTCACGGTGGTCAATATCGCGGTGCTGGTGCTCCGCAAGGACCATGTCGAGCACCGGCACTTCCGTACGCCCACGATCCTGCCGGTACTGGGGGCGATCACCTCGCTCATCCTGGCCAGCCCGCTGTCGGAGCGGGGGACGGACGTGTACATCCGGGCGGGGGTGCTGATCGGGATCGGGATCGTGCTGTGGGGGGTCAACAAGGTGTGGATGAAGGTGCGGCACGAGGAAGAGGCGTCCCGACGCTGAGCCCGCCGATCCCGCCGGGCCTGCGAAGCAGTTGCACGAATCGGGCGTGGCGTACCTTATCGAGTCCTGCGCATTTTCCGCTGGAAAATGCCAGAACTCCCACCAGCCACCATTCCGTTGAGTAACCTCACGACTACGGACGTACGTCCGAACCGTTCGCACATGTGCTGGAGGGGGATTTCCGCGTGCCCGGAATCGACGAGTGTCTGCTGCACGCCATGCGGCTGCCCGGAGCACGCGGCGCCGCCCTCGTCGACTGGACCAGCGGACTCGCCCTCGGCACGGTCGGGGACGCGGCGGGCGACGACCACGAGACGGCGGCGGCCGAGACCGCGGAGCTGGCGCGCATGGCGGCGGAGCACCCCACCTTCGCCCCCGTGGGACCCGCCGAGGGCCGCGCCCCGGTCGAAGGCCGCACCCCGGTCGAAGGCCGCACCCCGGTCGAAGACCTCGTCGTCACCACCCGCACCTGCTACCACGTGCTGCGGTTCGTCGAGACGAGCTTCGACAGCAGCGTGCTGATGCATCTCTGGCTCGACCGCGCGGAGGGCAATCTCGCCCTCGCCAGGCTGCGGATGAGGGACCTCACCGAGCGGCTGGTGCTTGAGTGACCGTCTCGCCGATGCTGCTGCGGCTCGCCGCCGAGCGGGCCACGGGCGCGCTGTTACGCGACCGGGGAACGCTCTATCTCGTCGACGGGCAGGTGGTACATGCCGAGAGCCCCGCAGCGCCCGGTATCGACGTCCTGCTGACCGCCGGCGGGCGGCTGGGCCCCGACGGCTGGCAGGAGGCCCTGCGGGAGGCCGGGGCGCAGGGCAGGGTCGGCCGCCATCTCGTCGACAGCGGCCGGCTCAGCGGCGGCGAGCTGGAGATCTGCCATCTCGGAGCGCTGTACGACGCCGCGTACTTCGCGCTCGCGCCCAGCAGCGGCCCCGCCCGCTTCCGCTACGGGGTGGCGCACTGGATCGGCCCCGTGCGGCCCGTGTCGGCCGAGGCCGTCGAGCGGGAGACGTTACGGCGCCGGGCCCTGCTCGACCGGCTGTGGGCCCATCCCGAGACGGACACCGCACCCGTCGTGCCCGCGCGCCGCACCGCCGGGGTACGCGCCGCACCGCGCCGGCGCGCCGTGCTCGACCTGGCCGACGGGGTGCGCACGCCCGCCGACATCGCCCGGGCCCTCGGCCGTCCCGCCTTCCACACCCTGATCGACGTCCGCCGGCTCGCCGCGGCCGGGCTCGTCGAGACCCCGCGCACCGACACCGGCACCACCTTGTCCGAACCACCACCCGAAGTCGCCCGCGTCATGGAGATGTCCGTGGACCCGGACGTCGCCCTGCTCCGCCGACTCCGTGACGCCCTGGAGGCAACGCTGTGATGCGCACGCTGAGGCAGCGGGCCGAGAGGAGACAGCTGATGACCGCGAGCCCCGGAGTCCTCGACGAACTCACCCGGTTGAGGGCCCGGTTGCCGCAGGTCACCGGCGCCCTCGCGGCCAGCGTCGACGGCCTCGTACTGGCCCGGGACACCCCGGACGCGGAGGCGGAAGGCGTCGCCGCGCTGACCGCGGCGGCCCTCGGCGTGGCCGTGCGGCTCACCGAGGCCACCGGCCAGGGCGGCTTCCGCGAACTGCTCGTGCGCGGCGACAGCGGCTACGTGGCGACGTACGCGGCCGGGCCCGCGGCCGTGCTCACCGTCACCGCGGAACCGCGCGTCAACGTCGGGCGGCTGCACCTCGAAGCCCGCCGCGCCGGAGCGCGCATAGGCGAACTCGTCGAGAGCGCCATCGACCGCACCGACCGCCCGGACCGCACCGACCGTCAGGACCGTCAGGACCGCACCGACCGCCCGGACCGCACCGACCGCCACGAGCGCCGTGCCCCCCACACCTCAACTCCCGGCTGATTACATCGAGAAGGAAAGGCACCACCATGGCCAACACCGAAACCGCCCTCAAGGAAGCGATGACCACGATCGAGGGGACCATCGGCGCCGCGCTCGTCGACTACTCGAGCGGCATGGCGCTCGGCACGCTGGGAGGCGGCAAGCAACTCGACCTGACCGTCGCCGCCGCCGGCAACACCGACGTGGTGCGGGCGAAGCTGCGCGCGATGGAGATGCTCGGCATCCAGGACCAGATCGAGGACATCCTCATCACGCTCGGCACGCAGTACCACTTGATCCGGCTGCTCAAGGCCCGCGGTGGCAACGGGCTGTTCCTGTACCTGGCCCTCGACACCAAGCGCGCGAACCTGGCCATGGCCCGCCACCAGTTGAAGAAGATCGAGGCGGAGCTGGAGGTCTGACGCCCCGGACCCCGTCGCCCTCAGCGGCGCCGCGCCCCGCCGGGCGCGGCGTCGCCGGCCGCCGGACCCGTCGTCCGGAGAGCCCGCATCCGGGGACCCGCCGGCCGCCCCCGCGGCACCTGGTCGACGGGCACCCACAGCAGGGTCTCCGCCGCCCGCTCCCGGCCGCCGATCAGGCGGGCCTTCAGCCACAGGCCGGTGCCCGCTCCCGCCAGCAGCAGGCCGCCCGCCGCCGGGACGGCGAACGCGCTGCCCGCCGCCGCGGCGAAGGCGAGCAGCAGCCACCAGCGGTGCGCGCGGCGCCGGTTGCGCACGGTCACGGCGCGGTCCTGGAGGAAGTCGCCCCGCGCTGCCCTGGTGGCCCCCGCGGCCAGGGACCGGTAGCGGCTCTGGCGGGTGAAGGCCACCACGGCGGCCGCGACGAGAAAGAGGGCCGCACCCCCGTACAGCCCGATCCGGCGTCCCGTCAGGCCCTCCGGTACCAGCCCGGCGCCCGCGGCGAGGACGCCCAGCCACACCATCGGCGCCGACCCGGCCCGTACGACCACCGCCACCCGGGCCAGCGTCTGCCCTCCGCGCCCCACGATCCGTACTCCCTTCGCGCATACGCTCCTTCGGGCACGCAGGGTAGTGGGCCTTTCTGAGGACCACCTGAGAACGAGGAGAGGACCGTCCGGGAAGGGCGCGGGAGCAGGCGGGCTACTCCACGAACAGGCCCCGCTCCGCCGCCCGTGCGTCGAACTCCTCCAGCCGCGCCTGCGCGTCCGGCAGGCCGTCGCACATGGACTCCAGCAGCACCCGCCCCAGCAGCATCGGCGCACAGGCCGTGTCGAAGGCGAGGCCCGTGCCGACGGCGGCCGGGATCAGCAGGTCGCTGTGGGCGGCGACCGGGGCGAAGGCCGAGTCGGCGACCGTGACGACGGTCAGCCCGCACTCGCGGGCGTAGGCGAGCGCCTCCACGACCTCCTTCGGGTGCCGCGGCAGTGCGAAGCAGACCAGCGCGCTCGCGCCCGCGCGCCGGGCGGCGTCGATGCGGTCGGCGAGCATCGTGCCGCCCTCGTCGAGGAGGCGGACGTCCGGGTGGACCTTGGCCGCGAAGTAGGCGAAGCCGCGTGCCTGGGACGAGGCGGCGCGCAGGCCGAGCACCGGCAGCGGCCGGGAGGCGGCGAGGAGCCGGCCCGCCTGCTCGACCGGGCCCGGGTCGGCGAGCATCTCGGCGAGGTGCCGCAGGTTCTCGATCTCGGCGTGGACGGCCTGCTGGTACTCGTTGAAGGCGTCCTTGCCCGAGTCCGCGACGGGTTCGGCGGGCGCGACCTCGCGCAGATGGCGGCGCAGCGCCGGGTAGCCGTCGAAGCCGAGCGCGACGGCGAAGCGGGTGACGGAAGGCTGGCTGACGCCGGCGAGCTCGGCCAGTTCGACGCTGGAGAGGAACGCCACGTCGGCGGCGCGGCGCACCATGCAGTGGGCGATGCGGCGCTGGGTCGGGGTGAGCCGATGCCCCTCGAACAGCTGCTGCAGCCGCGCGGCAGGGCTGTTGGTGGTCTCGGTCATGCCGTTCCCCTGTCCGGATCAACGAGTGTGCCCAGCGTGTCGATCAGTGTGGCCGCCGCCGTCACGTCATCGGTCAGCGGCCGGTCGGCGGCTTCCTCGTCGAGGACGGCCTCGGCCAGCGCGAAGGCCCGCCCGACCGGGAGCTCCGGGTCGGGACGCAGATCGCGCTGGCGCAGCGCCCGTACGGCGGCGACGAGTTCGCAGCCGACGACGAGCCGGTAGGGGCCGCTCGCCCGAAGGGTCTGGCGGGCGGCGAGCGAGGCGAAGCTGGCCTGCTCCTCGACGCCACGGGACAGTACCGCGTGGCCGAGGGACGCGGGGGCGGAACAGGCGCGAAGATCGCCGAGGGCCGCCCCTGCGGCGTATTCGAGGATCATCACCCCCGACGAGGCGGGCTCGGTGTCCGCGAGGAAGGGCCGCAGCCGGGTGAAGGCGGGCTCGTTGAGCGCGGAGAGCCGGGAGGTGGAGAGCCGGGCCACCTGGGTGAGCGAGAGCCTGAAGTGGTCGAGGGCGAGGGCGAGTCCGGCGAGGTAGAAGCCACCGTGGTGGTAGGCGGCGTGGTCGTCGGGGCGGATCAGGGGGTTCTCGGCAGCGGCGTTGATCTCGACGGTGAGCGCCTTCTCCAGCGCGTCCGCCGCGTCGTGCGCGGGCCCGTGGATCTGCGGCAGGCAGCGGAAGCCGTACGGGTCCTGGATCCGGCCGAGCGGGGGCGTCGGACGGGCGGGCGCGCCGAGCACCGCGCGCATCCGCGCGGCGACCGCGATGGAGCCGGGGTGGGGGCGGGCCTCGTGGACGGGCTCGGCGTAGGGCTCGTAGGAGCCGTCGACGGCCAGGAGGGAGAGCGCTGCGACGAGTTCGGTGGCGGTGACGAGGCGGCGCAGTTCGTCGAGGGCGAGCGCGGACTGGCCGAGGGTGAGCGCGTTGCTGCTGATCAGCGCGAGGGCGTCGTTGTTGTCGAGGGGCTGGGCGGCGGGTGCGGGGCCGGGGCCCCGCCACGGGTGCTCTCCGGCGAGGGCGAGGCCCATCTGGGCGAGCGCCGCGATGTCGCCGGTGCCGACGGAGCCGTACTCGTGGACGAGGGGGTACGCGCCGGTCTCCAGGGCCCCGCAGAGCGCGGTGATCACGCCGGGGCGCAGTCCGGCGCCGCCCGCGAGGAGTTGGTTGGCGCGCACGGCGAGCATGGCGCGGACCTCGCGGGCCGGCAGTGGCTCGCCGATGGCGCCGGCGTGGCTGCGCAGCAGGCGCAGACCGTGGCCGGCGGCCGCGTCGGTGGGGACGTCCTCGCTCCGGTTGGCGCCGACGCCCGTGGAGCGGCCGTACACACGGCCCGATGCGGCGAGTTCGCGGGCGGCGTCCCAGGCGTACTCGACGCGTTTCATCGCGTCGGGGGCGGGCACGGGGCGGGCGGCTCCGTCGGCGAGCCGGACGATGTCGGCGACGGGGAGGCGCTGTCCGTCGAGGACGACGACGTCGGCGGCGACGCCGATCGATCCGTCCACCATGTGGGACGACATCATGCGCGTACCCCTCCTTTCCGGACAGCCCGTCTTGATCTGCGGGCATTCGTCACGTGCGATTCACTCCGGGGCATTGACAAGTTATTCAGTCACCAAGAACTCTGCATGACCATATGCAGGCCGGGCAAGGGACGACGATGATCAGATTCGACGCAGTGGACAAGCGCTTCCCCAACGGCACCACGGCGGTCAGCGGTCTCACCATGGAGCTGCCGGAGGGCGGGATCACCGTCCTCGTCGGCTCCTCCGGGTGCGGCAAGACCACCACCCTTCGCATGATCAACCGCATGGTCGAGCCGACCTCCGGCGCCATCCACGTCGGCGGCGTGGACGTCCGGTCCCAGGATGCGGCCCTGCTGCGGCGCTCCATCGGGTACGTGATCCAGCAGGCGGGCCTCTTCCCGCACCGCACGGTCCTCGACAACATCGCCACGGTGCCGCTGCTGCTGGGCTGGGGCCGCCGCAAGGCGCGCGCCCGGGCGGCGGAGCTCCTGGAGACCGTCGGCCTCGCCGCCGAGACCGGCAGGCGCTACCCGCACCAGCTCTCCGGCGGCCAGCAGCAGCGGGTCGGCGTGGCGCGGGCGCTGGCCGCGGATCCGCCGGTGCTGCTGATGGACGAGCCCTTCGGCGCGGTCGACCCGGTCGTACGCAGCCAGCTCCAGGATGAACTGCTGCGGCTCCAGCGGGAGTTGAACAAGACGATCGCCTTCGTCACCCATGACATCGACGAGGCCGTCCGCCTCGGGGACCGCATCGCCGTCTTCCGCACCGGCGGCCACCTCGTCCAGTACGCCGAGCCCGCCGAGCTGCTGGCCCGCCCCGCGGACGAGTTCGTCGCGGACTTCCTCGGCGCGGAGCGCGGGCTGAAGCTCCTGTCGCTGAGCACGCTCGCCGGTGTGCCGCAGGCGGAGGCCCCCGAGGGCGGCCGCTGGCGGCTCGTCCTGGACGAGTCCGGCGCCCCGCTCGGCTGGCGCGACAACGATGCCATCCAGGACGCGCCGCCCCGCCCCGTGCGCCCGCTGCGCGACGGCGACTCGCTGCTCTCCGCGCTGAACGAGTCGGTCGCGTCCCCGACGGGCCTCGTCGCCCGCGTCGACGCGGACGGCGTCCTCACCGGCGTCACGTCCCGCGACGACATCCACACCCACGCGGGCGCGGCCCACGCGAAGGCGGCGGTCGCGAAGGCCAAGGCCGCGAAGGACGCAGGCGCAAAGGCCGCAGACGGGAAGGGCGCCGCCGGGAAGGGCGCGGCCGGGAAGGCGGCGGTCGCCCCATGAGCGCCATGACCGTCGACTGGAGCTGGCTCGCCGACCACACCGGCGATCTCGCCACGCTGACCCTCACCCATCTCCAGGCCGCCCTGTCCGCCGTGTTCTTCGGGCTCGTCATCTCGCTGCCGCTCGCCGTGGTGGCCCACCGGATACGACCGCTGCGCGGGTTCCTGCTCGGGCTGTCGAACGTGCTGTTCACGATCCCGTCCATCGCGGTGTTCGTGCTGCTGCTCCCGGTCTCCGGACTCACCCGCACCACCACCGTGACCGGGCTGACGATCTACACCCTGGTGGTCCTGCTCCGGAACACCGTCGAGGGGCTCGACTCGGTCCCGGCGAGGACCAAGGAGGCGGCAAAGGCCATGGGCACCCGGCCGCTGCGCACCTTGCTCACCGTGGAGCTGCCGCTCGCCCTGCCCGTGATCATGGCCGGCGTGCGGATCGCGACCGTCATGTCCATCTCGCTCGTCAGCGTCGCCACGTACATCGGCGACGGCGGCCTCGGACAGCTCTTCACCGACGGTTTCCAGCGCGGCTTCCCCACCCCGGTCATCGCCGGAGTCGTCCTCACACTGCTCCTCGCGCTGGCCGCGGACGCACTGCTGGTCGCCGTGCAGCACCTCCTCACCCCCTGGCGAAGGAAGCGGGCCTGACGTGTACGAGCTCTTCAAGGACCTCGGCGCCTGGCTCACCAGCGGCGCCCAGTGGCAGGGCCCCGACGGAATCGCCCACCGGCTCGCCGAGCACCTCCAGTACTCGCTGCTCGCCACGCTCATCGCCGCCGCGATCGCACTGCCGGTCGGGCTGCTCATCGGACACACCGGCCGCGGCGCCTTCCTCGCCATCAACCTCGCCTCGTTCGGCCGTGCGCTGCCCACCGTCGGCCTGGTCGTGCTGGTCTTCCTGGCGGGCGGTCTCTCCATGACCCCGGTGTACGTGGCGCTGGTGGCGCTCGCCGTGCCGGCGATCGTCACCAACACGTACGCCGGCATGACCGCCGTGGACCCGGAGGTGAAGGACGCCGCCCGCGGCCAGGGCATGCGCGGCCACCAGGTCCTCCTCCGCGTCGAACTCCCGCTCGCGCTGCCGCTGATCATGACCGGGCTGCGCCTGGCGCTCATCCAGGTCGTGGCCACGGCCACCATCGCGGCGTACGTCAGCTTCGGCGGACTCGGCCGGTACGTCTTCGACGGGCTCGCCCAGCGCGACCTCGTCCAGGTGCTCGGCGGAGCGGTTCTCGTGGCGCTCGTCGCCGTCGTCCTCGACCTGGGCCTCTCCGCCCTGCACCGCGCCCTCTTCCGGCACCGCACCGCATAACCGCGCAAGGACAACCCCGTGACGCGTAAGGACATCCCAATCGTGTTGTCAAGGCGCGGACGTGACGGGAGGTGAAGCGTGATAGCACGCTCCGTCACGGATCATGGCCCACAGGACGTTGAGGCGCCGGCGGGCGAGAGCGAGCAGGGCCTGCTTGTGGCCCTTGCCTTCGCTCCGCTTTCGCCGGTAGTACGCCTTGGAGGCCGGGCATGCCGGCAGGCTGGCCATCGCCGAGAGGTACATGGCACGCAGCAGCCCGCGGTGATAGCGGCGGGGTCTGCGCAGGTTGCCGCTGACACGGCCGGAGTCACGAGGCTGCGGAGCCAGGCCGGCGAACCCGGCCAGGCGGTCGGCGCTGCCGAAGGCGTCCATGTCGCCGCCGGTCGTGGCGATGAACTCGGCCCCGAGTTTGGGCCCCATGCCGGGCAGGCTGAGGATCACCTCGGCGTGGGGATGCTCGCGAAACCGGACCTCGATGAGGTCGTCGAGCTCGGCGATCTCTTCATCGAGGGCCATCACCCCCTTCGCGAGGCGGGCCACCATAGCTGCGGCCAGCGCCTCGCCAGGCAGTGCGGTCATCTGGGCCTGGGCCGCTTCCACGGCCATCTTTGCGACGGCGGCGGCACTGCGGACCTTGCGGTTCTTCAGCCAAGTCTCGATCCGCTGAGCGCCTGCACGGCGGATCGCAGCCGGAGTCTGATAGCCCCTCAGCAGCGTGACATGTCCCTTCTTCATGAGGTCCACGGAACGCTCCAACGCTGGGAAGATCTCCAGAAGTTGTGCCCTCAGCCGGTTGATCTGCCGGGTGCGGTCAAAGACGACGTCCAGGCGCCGGGTGGTCAGCGTGCGCAGATCGACAGCCAGCTCGTCCCCGGGCCGCAGCACCCCCAGATCGCGGCGGACACGGGCCTGGTCCGCGATGACGAAGGCATCCCGCTCGTCCGTCTTTCCCTCACCCCGGTAAGACGCCGAGGCCCGATGCACGGCAAGACCGGTGAGGTAGGTCATGGACTGGTCGTGCGAGAGCAGCAGCCCGATCAGCAGGGCGGCGCCGCCGTGGTTCAGATCGACCGCCCACAGCACGTCGGTGGATATCGCCAGGACATCCCCGATCAGCTCCAGCAGTTCGGACTCGTCATTCTCGACGCGGCGGGACAGCAGCCGTTCGCCGTCCGTGTTGATCACCATCGCATGGTGGTGCGTCTTGCCGATGTCCACTCCGGCCCAGATCTCGGGCACGGTCACCTCCGCCAGCTCGTCGTTACGTCAACCCAGCAGACGACCTCGCCGACGTTGTCCTATGCAGCGATCGAATCGCGTCTCCCAATTGGCGGTCGAGTCGTCGCGAGGCCCGAGGCGGCCATGTCCTTCAAGCCATCCAGCGGCTCACCCATGACAGCCATACCCCGGACCCCTGGGCCTCACCGATCTTACGAATGACCAGTTCAGACCCACATCAATAGATAGGACACCCCATGAACCGACGCACCCTGCTCGGCGGACTGCTCGCCGCCGCCTCCGTCCCCGCGCTCGCCGCGTGCAGCAGTGGCATCACCTCCCTCGAAGGCGAGGGCGGCACCCTCGGCGGCGGCGGATCGAGCAAGGACGGGCTCACCATCGGCACGGCCAACTTCACCGAGAACCAGATACTCGGCTTCCTGTACGCCGCCGTGCTCGGCGCGGCCGGCGTGAAGACGACGGTCCGCCCCAACCTCGGCACCCGCGAGATCCTCATCCCCGCCCTCAGGGGCGGCGACATCGACCTCCTTCCCGAGTACCAGGGCGCGCTGCTCCACTACCTCGACCCGAAGGCGGAGGCCACCGAGGAGGGGGAGATGCAGAACGCCCTCGCTGTCGCCCTGCCGGCGGGCCTCCAGGTCCTTCCGTACGGCGCCGCCGAGGACTCCGACGCCTTCGCGGTCACCCGCGAGACCGCCGAGAAGTACGGCCTCAGGACCCTCGCCGACCTCGCCCGGCAGAACGGCGAGCTGGTCATCGGCGCCGCGCCCGAGGTGAAGAAGCGCGTCGTCGGCGTCATCGGGCTGAAGGACGTGTACGGCGTCGAGTTCAAGGAGTTCAAGTCCCTCGACTCCTCCGGACCGCTGGTGAAGGGCGCGCTGAAGAAGGGCGACGTGGACGTCGCGAACCTCTTCACCACCGACACCGACATCAAGGCCGAGGGCTGGGTCGTCCTGGAGGACCCCAAGAACCTCGTCCCGGGCCAGCACGTCGTCCCGCTGATCGCCGACCGCAAGGCCGACTCCACCGTCCGCAAGGCCCTCGCCCGCCTCGGCAACGCGCTCACCACCGAGGCGCTCACCGAGCTCAACCGCCAGGTCGACAAGGACAAGAAGGACCCGGAGGACGTCGCGAACGCCTGGGCCGAAGCCAACGGCCTGACGAAAAGGGCCTGAGACGCCGGTGACCCGGAACACCGGGAACAGGGGGGATAGCCCCACTGACAGTCCCGTCCCCCGTGCCTACCCTGTGGAGCATGGAAGCCCCCGACCATGAGCTCACCAAGGAGCTCGACGCCACCCTCCAGGCCCGCCGCGAGCTGGGCACGGAGTACGAATCCGCGCTCATCGAGTCCTTCCTGGAGAAGGTCGAGCAGCGCCTGGACGCCACGGTCGACCGCCGCGTCCGGCGCCATCTGGCCGAGCAGCAGATGTCAGCGGCGCGGGGAGGGCGCCCCGGACGGCCGGGCGGCGAAGGGGGCGACAGCTTCGGTGACCGCTTCGGCTTCGGGATCGTCTCGATGATCCTCGCCGTGCCCCTGTCGGCGATCGGTGCGGTCAACGCCGGCATCGAGGGCCTGGTCGTCAGCTGGGCGGGCATCGTCGGGGTCAACGCGGTGCACGCGTTCCGCGACCGGATCCGTTTCTCCAGGCGGCCGAAGCCGCAGTCCGACTGGGAGGAGTGAGCGCCGGTCGCCCGCTCCGCCGCCGGTGTCGGCCGCGGCTTCGCGAAAGTGGTACGAGCGCGACACGTTGGCGCAGCACCCGCTTAACACGCGTCCGGCACATTGATGGGTGTCGGCGTCAAGGACCTCCGGAGCGGCTCCCGGACCTCCATGGACGCCCGGACGCGAGGCCGGCCCTGACCCGGACCGCGTCCCTCGCGGGGACCGCCGTCGTCCCGCCCCCCGGGTGACCGGGGGTGCGGCGGTCCCCGCGCACCACGTCCTCCCTGTGCTGCGGCTCGCCCGGGCCGCCGCTACTTGGTGGCGGTCCTCGCCAGGAACGACAGCAGGTCCTGCCTGCTCACCACGCCCGTGGGCTTGCCCTCGACCAGCACGATCGCCGCGTCCGCCGCGCCGAGCACGGACATCAGGTCGCCGACCGGCTCACCGGAGCCGACCTGCGGCAGCGGCGGGCTCATGTGCTTCTCCAGCGGGTCGCCCAGCGACGCCCGCTGGGTGAACAGCGCGTCCAGCAGTTCCCGCTCCACGACCGAGCCGATGACCTCGGCGGCCATCACGTCGGGGTGCCCTGCGCCCGGCTTGACGATCGGCATCTGCGAGACGCCGTACTCGCGCAGGACGTCGATGGCCTGGCCGACGGTCTCGTCGGGGTGCATGTGCACGAGCGAGGGCAGTCCGCCCTCCTTGTGCTGGAGCACCTCGCCGACCCGCGGCTCGTCGCCGGCCTGCTCCAGGAAGCCGTAGTCGTTCATCCACTCGTCGTTGAAGATCTTGGACAGATAGCCGCGGCCGCTGTCCGGGAGCAGCACGACCACGACGTCGTCCGGGCCGAGCCCCTCGGCCACGCGCAGCGCGGCGACGACCGCCATCCCGCAGGAGCCGCCGACCAGCAGGCCCTCCTCCTTGGCGAGGCGGCGGGTCATCTGGAAGGAGTCCTTGTCGGACACGGCGACGATCTCGTCGGTGACCGTCCGGTCGTAGGCGGTCGGCCAGAAGTCCTCACCGACGCCCTCGACGAGGTACGGCCGGCCGGAGCCGCCGGAGTAGACGGAGCCCTCGGGGTCCGCGCCGACGATGCGGACGGTGTCGCCGCTGACCTCCCTGAGGTAGCGGCCGGTGCCGGAGATGGTGCCGCCGGTGCCGACACCCGCGACGAAATGGGTGATTTTCCCGTCGGTCTGCTTCCACAGTTCGGGACCGGTGGTCTCGTAGTGCGAACGCGGGTTGTTCGGGTTGGAGTACTGGTCCGGCTTCCAGGCGCCCGGCGTCTCACGGACGAGCCGGTCCGAGACGTTGTAGTAGGAGTCCGGGTGCTCGGGGTCGACGGCGGTCGGGCAGACCACGACCTCGGCGCCGTACGCACGCAGCACGTTGATCTTGTCCGTGGACACCTTGTCGGGGCAGACGAAGATGCACTTGTAGCCCTTCTGCTGGGCCACGATGGCGAGGCCGACACCCGTGTTGCCGCTCGTCGGCTCCACGATCGTGCCGCCCGGCTGGAGCTGTCCGCTCTGCTCGGCCGCCTCGATCATGCGCAGGGCGATGCGGTCCTTCACCGATCCGCCGGGGTTGAAGTACTCGACCTTGGCGAGGACGGTCGCCTGAATGCCCGCGGTCACGCTGTTCAGCTTCACCAGCGGGGTATTGCCAACCAGACTGATCATCGAGTCGTGGAATTGCACCGTAAGTCTCCGGGATCTCCGTAGTGGTTCCGTCAGCGTATGCGCATCCGGGGTGAGATTGGGCGACGGCCATTACGGGGCAGTTACGTCTTGTACGGCAGCGGTCGCAGGACGGCGTCGGTACGGGAGCAGGGCAGCACGGCTACGCGGAGGTGCGGAGACGGTGTCGAGGGCGAGGGTGGCGCGGCGTATCGCCGCCGGCGCGGCATACGGCGGCGGCGGAATCGGCCTGCTCGGAGCGGCGGCGGTGGGAGTGGTGCTGGCCGAGGTGCAGCTGGCGAAGCGGTCCGTGGGCGGCGGCTCGGCCCCGCTGCCGCCCGTCCCCGACGGGCTGTACGGGACGGCTTACGGCCTCGCGGACCCGCTGCGGCTCGCCCTCCTGGGCGACTCGACCGCGGTCGGCCAGGGCGTGCGCCGGGCCGGGCACACCCCGGGGGCGCTGCTGGCGTCGGGGCTCGCGGCGGTGGCGGAACGGCCGGTGGAGCTGCGGATCGTGGCCGAGCCCGGCGCCAGGTCCGACGACCTGGAGCGGCAGACCGGGCTGGCGCTGACGGATCCCGGCCGGGCCCCGGACGTCTGCGTGATCATGGTCGGCGCGAACGACGTCACCCACCGGATGGCGCCGACCCAGTCGGTGCGCCATCTGTCGGCATCGGTGCGGCAGCTGCGCACGGCGGGCGCGGAGGTGGTGGTGGGCACCTGCCCCGATCTCGGCACCATCGAGCCGGTGTACCAGCCGCTGCGATGGCTCGCGCGCCGGGTGTCGCGCCAGCTCGCGGCCGCCCAGACGATCGTCGTGGTCGAGCAGGGCGGCCGCACCGTGTCGCTGGGCGACCTGCTGGGGCCGGAGTTCGAGGCGAACCCCCGCGAGATGTTCGGCGCGGACAACTACCACCCGTCGGCCGAGGGCTATGCGACGGCGGCGATGGCGATGCTGCCGACGCTGTGCGCCGTGCTCGGCCTGTGGCCGGAGACCGACCGGCTGGACGCCGACCGCGACGAGGGCATGCTGCCGGTCGCGAAGGCCGCGGCAGAGGCGGCGGCGGAGGCCGGCACCGAGGTCACGGGCGCCCGCGCCCCCTGGGCGCTGCTCAAGCACCGCCGCCGGCGCCGTCTGCCGGCCCCGGTCACGGCGGAGCCCGCCCCCACCCCGGACCGCGGGCCCGCCCCCGCGCCCGAGGCGAGCCCCGCCGAGATCCGCGGCTCGGACTGACGCCGGGCTGCTGGGGCGCGGCCCGGACGCCCGGACCCGCTCCGGACGCGGCCCGGCCCGACCCGAGCCGACCCGCCGTAAGCGGGCGCTTAGAAAAGAGGCCCGCATCACACGGTCCGTACGGTGACCCACGCGATACGTAGGGGTAACTTCCCAGACAGTCCTCCCAGACCGCCCGCCCCGAACCACCCCAGGAGCCGTGATGCCCGAAGCCGTGATCGTCTCTGCCGCCCGCTCACCCATCGGCCGCGCCTTCAAGGGCTCCCTCAAGGACCTGCGCCCGGACGATCTGACCGCGACCATCATCCAGGCCGCCCTCGCCAAGGTCCCCGAGCTCGACCCCGGGGACATCGACGACCTGATGCTCGGCTGCGGTCTGCCCGGCGGCGAGCAGGGGCACAACCTGGGCCGGATCGTCGCGGTGCAGATGGGCATGGACCACCTCCCGGGCTGCACGATCACCCGCTACTGCTCCTCGTCCCTCCAGACCTCCCGGATGGCGCTGCACGCCATCAAGGCCGGTGAGGGCGACGTCTTCATATCGGCCGGCGTCGAGATGGTCTCCCGCTCCGTGAAGGGGACGAGCGACGGCCTGCCCGAGACGCACAACCCGCTCTTCGCCGAGGCCGAGGCGCGCACCGCCGCCGTCGCCGCCAGCGAGGGCGCGAGCTGGCACGACCCGCGCGAGGACGGCCTGGTGCCGGACGCGTACATCGCCATGGGCCAGACCGCCGAGAACCTGGCCCGGCTCAAGGGCGTCACCCGCCAGGACATGGACGAGTTCGGCGTGCGGTCCCAGAACCTCGCCGAGGAGGCCATCAAGAACGGCTTCTGGGAGCGCGAGATCACCCCCGTGACCCTCCCGGACGGCACGGTCGTCAGCAAGGACGACGGCCCCCGCGCCGGCGTCACCCTGGAGGGCGTCCAGGGCCTGAAGCCGGTCTTCCGCCCCGACGGACTGGTCACCGCCGGCAACTGCTGCCCGCTCAACGACGGCGCCGCCGCGCTCGTGATCATGTCCGACACCAAGGCGCGCGAGCTGGGCCTGACCCCGCTGGCCCGGATCGTCTCGACCGGCGTCTCCGGCCTCTCCCCCGAGATCATGGGCTACGGCCCCGTCGAGGCGAGCAAGCAGGCGCTCCGGCGGGCCGGGCTCACCATCGGCGACATCGACCTGGTCGAGATCAACGAGGCCTTCGCGGCCCAGGTGATCCCCTCCTACCGCGACCTCGGCATCGACCTCGACAAGCTGAACGTCAACGGCGGCGCGATCGCCGTCGGCCACCCCTTCGGCATGACCGGCGCCCGGATCACCGGCACGCTGATCAACAGCCTCCGGTTCCACGACAAGCAGTTCGGTCTGGAGACCATGTGCGTGGGCGGCGGCCAGGGCATGGCCATGGTGATCGAGCGGCTCAGCTGACCGTTCGCCGACCGGGCCGGCCAAACCCCTCCCCATCCCTCGGAAAGGGCTTTCCCAACCCTTCCGCGTCCCAGCCGTGACCGAATCTCCCCCAGGATGTGACCTATCTCCTGGGGGAGATGGCTTTGCGCAGGTCAACGGGGTCCGCGAGGAAACATCCAGCCCAAAGTCCTGTCCATTTCGTGACGTAATGCACTGACACCGGGCATCGCCTCACGACAAGCTGATGTAGTAAGTCGGGGGAGTCGTCTGAGATCGGGAGTACGTCAGTGAGCGCCATGTCCCTCGCCCTGCTGCTGACCGCGGCCGCCGCCACGGCCGTGGGCGCCGCTGCCCTGCACGCCGCTCACGGGCTGCGCAAGCAGGTCACGGCCCTGCGTTCGGAGCTGGCCGCCGCGCACACCGCCGGCACCGGCCCGTTCACGGCAGCTGTCCCGCAGGCCCGCACCGCCCCCGCCGAAGAGATACGCGCCGCCGTGGCCGAGGCGCTCGCCGAGGAGCGCGAGCGCGAACTGGCCGAGGCGCGGGCCTTCTGGGCCGCGCAGGAGGCGCGTGACGCCGCGGACGCCCCGTCGCTGCTGGGCGGCTCCGGCGGGCTCGGCGACGACCTGCCTCCGCTGTTCATACCGCGCCAGGCCGACTTCGCCGGGCTGGAGGCCCTGGAGGCGCTCGACGCGATGGACCTGGAGGCCGCCGAGGCGCTCGACGAGCTCGACAGCCTCGCGGAGATCAGCGAGCCCTCCACGGAGTTCGCCGAAGACTCCCCCGAACTCGCCGCCGCCCGCCGACGGCACCCCTCGCACCCCGACTTCGTCCCGGTGCAGACACCGGTCGTGACCGACCATGAGCGCACCGTGGCCCGCCTGGAGGAGCTCGCCGAGACCGGCACCGCCCTCACCGACGTGCGCCCCGGCCCGCTCGGCACCCTCGACGTGTACGTCTTCGCCGACGGCACGACCCTCTGCATGACCCCGGGCCACCGGGAGACCGCGGAGCGGCTCGCCGAGGCGCTGCGCAACGGCGAGACCCCGGTACTGCTGGGCGGTTCGGGCGTTTCAGGGGCATACGCCCTGACGTTCTCGTGCGGCTCCGGCGAGAACGTCTACATCCTCGCGGACCGCGTCATCGCCTCGCTCTGACCGGCGGGCCGGTCAGAGCAACGCCCTCAGCCGCACCCCCGCCTCCTCCACGAAGCCCACGGCCTCGCCCAGCTGCTCCGGCGAGGCCGTTGCCGTGCGCAGCGCCTCGGCCAAATCCGTCGCCGCCACCACCAGTTGGTCCGCGACCGCGAAGAGGCCCGCGTCGGGCATGGTCCGCGGCTCCTCGTCCGGGGCCTCGACCCGCTGGGCACGCAGCGCCAACTCCCTGGCCAGCGCCAGCCCTTCGGCCGCTGCGCCGCGCTGGAGCCTGCTCTGCGGGGCGGCCCGCAGCCGGTCGGCGATCCGCTCAGCGGCGGCGGTCAGAGGTGTCGTATCAAGCACGACGCGACCCTATGCGCCGGTGCGGGACTGTTGCCAATACGCGAACACTCAGGCACGGTGACGTGAAGGACCACACGCGCAATGCGTCCGGAGGCGCCGATGTCCCAAGTCTTCTCCGAAGAGACCCACCGCAACCTGCTCTCCCGCATCCCCCATTGCACCGGTCGTGAAATCGCCGACTGGCTGCGCACCGTCGAGGAAGGCCCCGCCCTCTTCCGTTTCGAGGAGAAGGTCAGCTGGCTCCGGAGCGAGCACGATCTCGCCTACGGACACGCGAAAGCGATCATCCATGAGTACGACCTGAGGCGCGCGGCCCGCAAGCTGCTCTAGGACATGCCTCCGATCACGACAACGGGAAGGGCCCGCCCCGGCGCTGCCGGAACGGGCCCTTTCGTCATGCGGCCGTGACCGTCATGAGGTCGTGCCGCGTCAGTCGTCGCCCTGCAGGATCGACAGCAGTCGCAGCATCTCCAGGTAGATCCACACCAGGGTCACGGTGAGACCGAAGGCCGCGATCCAGGACTCCTCGCGCGGAGCGCCGTAGGCGATGCCGTCCTCGACCTCCTTGAAGTTGAGGGCGAGGAAGCAGGCGCCGAGGATGATGCCGATGACACCGAAGAGGATGCCGAGGCCGCCGCTGCGGAAGCCGAGGCCGTCACCGCCGCCGAAGACGGCGAACAGCAGGTTGACCACCATCAGGAGCATGAAGCCCATCGCGGCGGCCATCACGAAGCCGTAGAAGCGGCGGGTGACCCGGATCCAGCGCATCTTGTACGCGATCAGCACACCGGCGAAGACCGCCATGGTGCCGAGCACGGCCTGGGCCACGACACCGTTCGCGATGTACGTCGAGACGGCGCTGGAGATCACGCCGAGGAAGACGCCCTCGAACGCGGCGTACGCCAGGATCACCGCGGGCGATGCCTTGCGCTTGAAGGACTGGACCATCGCGAGGACGAACGCCACCAGCGCGGCGCCGAAGGCGATGCCGTACGACTTGCCGATGTTGGCCTGGTCGACGGGCAGGAGGACCCACGACAGGATCGCCGTGAGCACGACCGTACCGAGCGTCATGGCGGTGCGTGCCACGACGTCGTCGATCGTCATCGCACCGGTGCGGCCGGGAGCCTGCGGCGGCGCGCCCACCTGGGCGTCGGACGGGGCGTAGGGGTTCGTGGCGTACGGGTTGCCGGCGCCCTGGGCATACGGGTCGGTTCCGACAGCGGGGCCCCCGGCCTGCGGCGCGGTGTTGAAGCCCGCGTAGCCGTTGTCGCGGCTGAACCCCCGTCGCGAGAAGACCGGGTTGCTGCTCCTCATCTCACTCCTCCATGGCCACCCTGCGCGGCCTTGACACAAGAGTAATGCGAGGGCAAAGAGATCGGACTAGCGCCTAGGGAGGATCTTTCCTGGATCGCGACGGACCGGTCACCCGTACGGCATTCCGGAGCCCTCTGGCGGGAAGATTCTCTGACCGACGTCAGAGAAAGAACGCGGAGCTCGCCGGTGCGAGGAACGGCCCGCCTCGGACGCCGAAAGGAGCGTGCCCGGAGCCGGACTTGAACCGGCACGGCCCGAAGGCCAGCGAGGTTTAAGCTCGCCGTGTCTGCATTCCACCATCCGGGCTTGGCGCGCAGCTCCGCGTTGGCACACGAGCCTATCCGGGCAGGTCCCCCGAACAGCGGAGTCCCGACCCGATGTTGTCTTATTTTATTGACGTCTGAGGGTGTGTCAGTGCAGGTGGCCGGTAGTTTGCTCAAGCCGTGGCCCGGCCCTCGCGCGTCCGGCACCGCGCCCCGGAATGACGGAAAGTCGCCGCCCCCTCGCGGCGCGGCGGCACGGGACGCACCCCAAGGGCGCCCCGAGGCCGTCCGGGGGGTGCCGTCATACCAGAGGAGGACAGGCGGGCACTGCCGTCAGACCCAAGAGGGCCCTGGGAACGGGCACCGGGACGGACGATCCGGGGGCCGGGCGGACAGCAGGATGGAGGGGTCCCTCAGGATCACCCACCAGGAGAGCCGTCACGTGACCACCACCACCGCCCACCGCGCCACCGCAGTGGCCGCCCGCGCCATGGAGCTGTCCAAGGTCTACGGACACGGTGAGACCCAGGTGGTCGCGCTCGACCGGGTCACCGTGGACTTCCGGCAGGGCGAGTTCACCGCGATCATGGGGCCCTCGGGCTCCGGCAAGTCCACGCTGATGCACTGCGTCGCCGGGCTCGACAGCTTCAGCAGCGGCTCCGCGCGGATCGGCGAGACCGAGCTCGGCTCCCTCAAGGACAAGCAGCTGACCCAGCTGCGCCGGGACAAGATCGGTTTCATCTTCCAGGCGTTCAACCTGCTGCCCACGCTGACAGGGCTGGAGAACATCACGCTGCCGATGGACATCGCCGGCCGTAAGCCCGACAAGCAGTGGGTGGAGCGGGTCATCGACATGGTCGGGCTCTCCGGACGGCTCCACCACCGCCCCGCCCAGCTCTCCGGCGGCCAGCAGCAGCGGGTCGCGGTCGCCCGCGCGCTCGCCTCCCAGCCCGAGATCATCTTCGGCGACGAGCCGACCGGAAACCTCGACTCCCGTTCCGGCGCCGAGGTGCTGGGCTTCCTGCGCAACTCCGTACGTGAGCTGGGCCAGACCGTCGTGATGGTGACGCACGACCCGGTGGCGGCCTCGTACGCGGACCGCGTCGTCTTCCTCGCGGACGGCCGGATCGTGGACGAGATGCTCGCCCCGACCGCGGACGGTGTGCTGGACCGCATGAAGGCGTTCGACGCCAAGGGCCGCACGAGCTGAGCCCCAGGCTCCCCTTTCCGGGGCCCGGCCCCGCTCCCGTCACTTCGTCCGGCCCCCGGGGCCGGACGCCCCACCACCTGGACACCCACATGTTCCGTACCGCCGTGCGCAATGTGCTCGCGCACAAGGCCAGGCTGCTGATGACCGTGCTCGCCGTGATGCTCGGCGTGGCCTTCGTCTCCGGCACCCTGGTCTTCACCGACACCCTCTCGAACGCCTTCCGAAGCCAGTCCGCCAAGAACTACGACAACGTGGCCGTGGCCGTCACCTCGTTCGGCGACCCGAACGACCCGGAGTCCGACCCCGGCGTCTCCCAGAAGACCCTCGAGGAGATCCGGGCCCTGGACGGCGTGGCCGGCGCCTACGGCCACGTCGAGGGCTTCGCCGGGGTCGCCGACCCCGACGGAAAGCTCATCGACGGCACCTTCGGCAGCCCCAAGGGCTCCAACTTCGCCCCCGGCAAGGACGGCAAGGACCCCGCCTACGCCTTCACCGACGGCTCGGGCCCGCTGAAGGCCGGCCAGATCGCGCTGGACGAGGCCACCGCCGCCAAGGGCAGCTACGAGGTCGGCGACCGGGTCCGGGTCGCGACCAACGGGCCGATCCAGGAGTTCACCCTCAGCGGGATCTTCACCACCGACGACGGAGAGGTGAAGGCCGGCGGAAGCCTCGTGCTCTTCGACACCGCCGTCGCCCAGAAGCAGTACCTCAAGGCGGGCTGGTACCAGGACGTGACCGTCGTCGCCGCCCCCGGCGCCGACGACGCGAAGCTCCTCGACGCGATCGAACCGCTGCTGCCGAAGTCCGCCGAGGCCAAGACCGGCCAGGCGATCGCCGAAGAGCAGGCGAGGGACATCGAGTCGGGTCTGGGCGCCCTCAAGCAGGTGCTGCTGGGCTTCGCCGGCATCGCGCTGTTCGTCGGCATCTTCCTGATCTCCAACACCTTCTCGATGCTGGTCGCCCAGCGCACCAAGGAGCTCGCGCTGATGCGCGCCGTCGGCGCCTCGCGCAAGCAGATCACCCGCTCGGTGCTGATCGAGGCCGCGGTCGTCGGTGCGATCGCCTCGGCGATCGGCTTCGTCATCGGCATCGGTCTGGCGATCGGGCTGCGCTCGGGCATGGCCGCGTTCGGCATGAACGTCCCGCCCGGACCGCTGGTCGTGACCGCCACCCCGGTGATCGCCGCGCTCGCCGTCGGCGTGCTGATCACGATGCTCGCCGCCTGGCTGCCGGGCCGCAGGGCCGCGAAGATCCCGCCGGTGGCGGCGATGAGCAGCGTCCACGCGGTCGCCACCACCAAGTCGCTGGTGGTGCGCAACTCCATCGGCGCGGTCATCACCGCGCTCGGCGCGGCCGCCATCGTGTGGGGCGCCGGAATCGGCGGCGACGACGGCCGGCTCCGTATCGCGGCGGGTGCGTTCTTCGCGCTGATCGGCATCATCATCCTGATCCCGCTGCTGTCGCGGCCCGTCATCGCGCTCATCCGCCCGCTGCTCACCGGCCCGTTCGGGGTCTCCGGCAAGCTGGCCGGGCAGAACGCGGTCCGCAACCCGCGCCGCACCGGCGCCACGGCCTCCGCGCTCGCCATCGGTCTGACGCTGGTGACCGGTCTGTCGGTGCTCGGTGTCACGGTCGGCCAGGCCCTCGACAGGATGACCACGGACAACATCAAGGCCGACTACATGGTCGTGATGGCGAACGGCGGTGACCTGGACCAGTCCGCGCTGACCGCCCTGGAGAAGGCGGACGGCGTCTCCGCGGTCTCACCGCAGCAGTCCGTGTACCTGGAGCTCAGGAAGGGCGGGAAGAGCGGAAAGTCCGAGAGGGACGGCTTCGTGTCGGCCTCCGCGGTCACCCCGGGCTCCATCGAGCAGGTGCTGAACATCGACGTCGTGCAGGGCAGCCTCGGTTCGCTCGCCGAAGGACGGATCGGGGTCGCCGAGAAGACGGCGGACAAGAGGGGTTGGAAGGTCGGCACGGACATCCCCGTCACCTTCGGCGACAAGAAGCAGGGCACCCTGACGGTCGGCGCGGTCTACAAGGACAGCGAGTTCGTGTCCCCCGTGATCGTCAGCACCAAGGTCGTCAACCCGCACGAGGCCAAGCCGTTCATCCCGCAGATCTTCGTCAAGATGGACGGCGGTCAGACCGCGGCCAACGAGAAGGCCCTGATCAGCGCCCTCGGTGAGAACCCGGCCATCACGGTGATGGACCACCAGGACATCCGCGACCAGTTCGGCGGCATGATCAACCTGATGCTGAACATCCTGTACGGCCTGCTCGCGATGGCCCTCCTCATCGCCGTCCTCGGAGTGGTCAACACCCTCGCGATGTCGGTCTTCGAGCGCCAGCAGGAGATCGGCATGCTCCGCGCGATCGGTCTCGACCGGCGCCGGGTGAAGCGGATGGTCCGGCTGGAAGCCGTGGTCATCTCCCTCTTCGGCGCACTGATCGGCATCGGCCTCGGCGCGTTCCTCGGCTGGGCGATCGGCGAGACCATGAGGGCGTCGATCCCCGGCTACGAACTGGTCCTGCCCTGGGACCGGATCGGGATCTTCCTGGCGCTCGCGGGACTTGTCGGTGTGCTGGCCTCGCTGTGGCCGGCCCGCAGCGCCGCGCGGCTGAACATGCTGAACGCGATCAAGACCGAGTAGCCCCCGCCGGACCGCACCCGGACCGGACGCCACGAGGGCCGGGCCTTCCCCCAGGGAAGGCCCGGCCCTCGCTCCATGTCACGGTCGCTCGGTCCAGCTGCGCGCCCGCGGCGGCAGCCCCGAGCCGCCCGCCTCGGGCGTCTTCACCGCCAGGACCTGGTTGACCCCGATCCTGTTCCGCTCGAAGGCCACGGCCGACGCGGCCATGTACAGCCGCCAGACGCGCGCCCGCCCCGGTGAGACGCGCCGCAGCGCGGTCTTCCACCCGGACTCCAGATTGGTCACCCACGCCCGCAGCGTGCGGGCGTAGTGCTCGCGGATCGCCTCCACGTCCCGCACCTCGAAACCGGCCTCCTCCAGGATCGAGGCGGTCCGGCCCACCGGCGCCAGCTCGCCGTCGGGGAAGACGTACGCGTCGATGAAGTCGTCCACGCGGTAGGCCGCTTCGTCCCGCTCCGGGCGGCGCGCGATCTGGTGGTTGAGGAGCCGGCCGCCGGGCCTCAGCAGCCCGTACAGGACGTCGGCGTACTGCCGGTAGCGCAGGGAGCCGACGTGCTCGGCCATACCGATCGACGAAATCGCGTCGTACGGCCCGTCCTTGACGTCCCGGTAGTCCTGGATGCGCACCTCGATGCGGTCGGTCAGGCCCTCCTCCGCGATGCGCTTGCGGGCGTACGCGGCCTGCTCGCGCGAGAGCGTGACGCCGGTGACCTGGGCGCCGTACTCCTTGGCCGCGTGGATCGCCATCGAGCCCCAGCCGCAGCCGACGTCCAGCAGCCGGTCGCCCTCCTTCAGGGCGAGCTTGCGGCAGACGAGGTCGAGCTTGTCGCGCTGAGCGTCCTCCAGAGTGCCGCCGTCCTCCCAGTAGCCGCACGAGTAGACCATGGAGGGGCCGAGCACCAGCTCGTAGAAGTCGTTGCCCACGTCGTAGTGGTGGCTGATCGCCTGCCGGTCCCGGACCCTGGTGTGCAGCGGCCCCTGGCGCCTGCGGACCTCCTCGGCGGGCGGCGGCAGCGGCAGCCACACCCGCGGGCCCGACAGCCGGAGCAGGTCCCGGGCGGCGGCGCGCAGCGTCGGGTCGAGGACGGAACGGGACGGCGCGTCCACGTCCCGGGGAGGGGCCCAGAGCAGCCGTGAGAGCCGGTCGAGTGCCTCGTACAGATCCCCTTCGACGTCGAGCTCCCCGGCCACCCAGGCCCGGGCCAGGCCCAGTTCACCGGGCTTCCAGAGCAGCCTGCGCAGGGCGCGCCGGTGCCGGATGACGAGGACGGGGGCGTCGGGAGGTCCCGCCTCGCTTCCGTCCCAGGCGCGGATGCGGAGCGGGGGTGGGGCCCCCAGCAGGTTCTCGGCGAGAGTGGTGAGCCGCGAAGCGGCATCGGCCATGGCGCACACCTCCGTGACGACGGTTCCGTAAACGCCCAACACCACGTAAACACCGTCGGCGTGCCGATGCAGTCCCCTGAGCGGACAATTCCCGAATGGCGGTACGCATGCGGTGCACAAGGGGCGCACGGGACGCACGAGGCGCCCCCGGTGGCCGGGGGCGGGAACGCCGAAGGGGCCGTCCGCACCACGGATGGCGGACGGCCCCTTCGGGGCGTGCGGGGAGGGGTGGGTCTGCTACGACGCCTTGGCCTTCTCCGGGGCGGGCCTGGCCGCCGCCGTCGGGACCGGCTTGGCCGCCTCGTAGAACTCCTCGCGCGGCGACTCGATCGCGCCGAGCGAGACGACCTCCCGCTTGAGGAACATCGCGAGCGTCCAGTCGGCGAAGATGCGGATCTTGCGGTTCCAGGTCGGCATGGCCATACCGTGGTAGCCACGGTGCATGTACCAGGCGAGCCGGCCCTTGAGCTTGATCTTCATCTTGCCCATGACGATCATCGCGACGCCCTTGTGCAGGCCGAGACCGGCGACCGCACCCTTGTTCGCGTGCTCGTAGTTCTGCTGCGGGAAGCCGCGCATCCCGGAGATCACGTTGTCGCCGAGGGTCTTCGCCTGGCGCAGCGCGTGCTGGGCGTTCGGCGGGCACCAGGCGTTCTCGACACCGGCCTTGCGGGCGGCGAGGTCCGGGACCTGGGCGTTGTCGCCGGCGGCCCAGATGTAGTCGGTGCCCTGGACCTGGAGCGTCGTCGCGGTGTCCACGTGGCCGCGGGGGCCGAGCGGCAGGCCGTAGCGGGCGAGGACCGGGTTCGGCTTCACACCGGCGGTCCACACGATGGTGTTGGAGTCGACCTCGAGGCCGTTCTTCAGCACCACGTGGCCGTCGACGCAGGAGTCCATCGAGGTGTTGAGGTAGATCTCGATGCCCCGGCCCTCGAGGTGCTCCTTGCCGTACTGGCCCAGCTTCGGGCCGACCTCGGGAAGGATCTTGTCGGCGGCGTCGACGAGGATGAAGCGCATGTCCTCGCGCTTGACGCTCTTGTAGTACTTCGCCGCGTCGCGGGCCAGGTCCTCGACCTCGCCTATGGTCTCCGCGCCGGCGAAGCCGCCGCCCACGAAGACGAAGGTCAGCGCCTTGCGGCGGACCTCCTCATTGGTCGTCGAGTCGGCCTTGTCGAGCTGCTCGAGGACGTGGTTGCGCAGGCCGATGGCCTCCTCGATGCCCTTCATGCCGATGCCCTGCTCGGCGAGGCCGGGGATCGGGAAGGTGCGGGAGACCGCGCCGAGGGCGACCACGAGGTAGTCGAAGGGGAGCTCGTAGGACTCGCCCACGAGCGGCGCGACCGTGGCGACCTTGCGGTCCTGGTCGATGGTGGTGACCCGGCCGGTGAGTACCTCGGCCTTGGGCAGCACGCGTCGCAGCGGGACGACGACGTGCCGAGGCGAGATGCTGCCGGCGGCGGCTTCGGGGAGGAAGGGCTGGTACGTCATGTACGACCGCGGGTCGACGACCGTGACGGTCGCCTCCCCGTACCGCATCTTCTTCAGAATGCGACGAGCTGCGTACAGGCCTACGTACCCACCGCCTACTACGAGGATCCTGGGACGCTCCGTGGTGCTCATGCCATCGAGTATCCACCCCACCAGGTGGGGGTGCTCGTGAGCCCCTTCACAAGCACTGGTGGGCCCTCTGCTACACTCCGCCGCCCACGTGACCGAGGTCATGACGGGCGCAGGGAACCACGCCGTAACGCGGGACGTTGTCAAGCCCTTCTGAGCTGGCCCCACTTCCTCGTATGAAGGTGAACCACTCCCCCTCTTCATATGGACGTAACGCGGCGGGAACGTGCAGGACGGCGGGCGCTCAGCCGGAGTTGGGCACAAAAAGAGGCCCGGAGGGCCGTCGAAGGGCACTTTCGACGGCCAACCGGGCCCTTTTCCTTGTGAAGAACTTCACGAAGTTTCTCGCGGCGGAGTCGCGGCGGGACCGCACTAGGCCATCGACCAGGCGATTCCGTCCAGAATGTCGTGTTCACTGACCACGACCTCGTCGATGCCGATGCGGTCCATGATCTCCAGCAGGACGAGCGCCCCGGCGGCGATCACGTCCACCCGGCCGGGGTGGACCACGGGGATCGCGGCGCGCTCGTCGTGCGTGGCGGAGAGCAGCCGGCCGGTCACCTCGGCGACCTGCTCGCGGGAGATCCGCGAGTGGTGGATGACGGAGGAGTCGTACGCCTCCAGGCCCAGCGCGATCGCCGCCACCGTGGTCACCGAACCCGCCAGACCCACCAGGGTCTGCGCCTCGCGGATCGGCACGGTCTCCTCGGCGAGGTCGAGCGCGGCGGCGATGTCGGCGCGGATCGCGGCGGCCTCGGCGGGCGCGGGCGGGTCGGTGCGGACATGCCGCTCGGTCAGGCGTACGCAGCCGATGTCCACGGAGCGCGCCGCCTCCACGCGGTCGTGGCCGACGACGAACTCGGTGGACCCGCCGCCGATGTCCACGACCAGGCGCTCCTCGTGACCGGGGAGCTCCTTGGTGGCGCCGGTGAACGAGAACTCGGCCTCCTGGTCCCCGCTGATCACCTCCGGCTCGACGCCGAGGATGTCGAGCACACCGCGCACGAAGTCGTCGCGGTTCTCGGCGTCCCGCGACGCCGAGGTGGCGACGAAGCGGATCCGCTCGGCACCGTGCGCCTTGATCGCCTCGGCGTACTCACGGCAGGCCGCGAAGGTCCGCTCAAGCGCCTCCGGCGCGAGCCGGCCGGTCCGGTCCACGCCCTGGCCGAGCCGGACGATGGTCATCCGCCGGTCGAGGTCGACGAGTTGCCCGGTGGCCGGGTCCGCGTCGGCGACGAGCAGACGGATGGAGTTGGTGCCGCAGTCGACGGCGGCGACGCGGGTCATGTTCGTGGGCTCCTTCGAAACGGCTCCGGCAGGGTCCGACAGGGCCTCGGTCAGGCTTCGTCCACGCACGGCGACACACACGGGCCCTTCGCCCACCATGGCGGCAGCATCGCGATGGCCTCGTCGCCCAGCGGGTTCACCCCCGGGCCCGCCGCCAGCGAGTGGCCGACGAGGACGTGCAGGCACTTCACACGGTCCGGCATGCCGCCCGCGCTCGGGAAGCCCTTCAGCTCCTCGATCGCGTCGCGCCGGGCGATGTAGTCCTCGTGCGCCGCCCGGTACGCGGCCGCCAGCTCGGGATCGGTCCCCAGGCGCTCGGTCATCTCCTTCATGACGCCGTTCGCCTCCAGCGTGCCGATCGCGGACGCCGCCCGCGGACACGTCAGGTAGTACAGCGTCGGGAACGGCGTACCGTCCTCCAGCCGCGGTGCCGTCTCCACCACGTCCGGATTGCCGCACGGGCAGCGGTGGGCGATCGCGCGCAGACCGCGCGGCGGCCGGCCGAGCTGGTCCTGGAAGGCGGCGATGTCCGCCTCGGTGGGCGGGGTGTGCTCGGTCGTGGGAGGTGGCGTGTCCATGTTTCCGTACGTCTGTCTCTTCGTTGTCCGTGTTCGTCCGCCGGCGGCGTCCGCTAGGGAGTGTCTTCAAAGTGGCGTCGTCCGCCCGAAGGGCGGGGCCGGCGGCGTCTGGTGCGTGCGATCGCAAGGCGGAGGAGGGAGTCCATGCGGAGCATAGGCGACCGACGACAACGCAGCGAGGGTGCGTGCCAGACGCCGCCGGGCAGACGGGACTTTGAAGACACGACCTAGCGGCCGGCGTCCGCGTGGTCCACGCCGTCCCAGACGTTCGAGTACCAGGGGCGGTCCACACCGCCCTCTTCGGCGCGGTGCCGCTCGGCGGCCTCCGGGTCGATCATGATGTAGCCCGTCTCGCCGGGCAGGACCATGTGCAGGTGCTCGCGGGCCAGCCGCATGACGTACGCGTCGTCCTGGAGCCGCGCCTTCTCGTCGCGCAGCCGCTCCACCCGCTCGCGGGCGGCCTCGGCGAGCCGCTCCTGCTCGGCGATGTCGTTCCGCTGCGACACGTACTGCCGCATCGGGTAGGCGAGCGCGACGATCATCGAGCAGACCACGAGCGCGAGGAAGGCCGCCCGGCCGGTGAGCCGGGAGCGGCGCGCCTGGCGGCGGGTCTGCGAACGGTAGACGCGGGCGGCGGTCTGCTCACCGAGCAGCCGCAGCCGGGTCGCGGTGGAGAACCGGTCCCTGGCCATGTGCGCGTCTCCCCTTCACGTGCGTACGTCCCCGCACACGGTACGGGACCGAGTGCGGGGACGTACGTAACTACCGGTCTACCGGGCTACCCGGCTCAGCCCTTGCTGTGCTTAATGGTCCGCAAAGCGGAACCGCGGGAACGCCGAGCGGCCCGCGTACACCGCGGCGTCGTCGAGGATCTCCTCGATGCGCAGCAGCTGGTTGTACTTGGCGACGCGCTCCGAGCGGGCCGGGGCGCCGGTCTTGATCTGGCCGCAGTTGGTGGCGACGGCCAGATCGGCGATGGTGACGTCCTCGGTCTCGCCGGAGCGGTGGGACATCATGCACTTGAAGCCGTTGCGCTGGGCCAGCTCCACGGCGTCCAGGGTCTCGGTCAGCGAACCGATCTGGTTGACCTTGACCAGCAGGGCGTTGGCCGCGCCGTCCTCGATGCCGCGGGCCAGGCGCTCCGGGTTGGTGACGAACAGGTCGTCGCCGACGATCTGGACCTTGGCGCCCAGCTTGTCGGTGAGCACCTTCCAGCCGGCCCAGTCGTCCTCGAACAGCGGGTCCTCGATGGAGACCAGCGGGTAGGCGGCGACGAGCTCCTCGTAGTACTCGGTCATCTCGGCGGCCGAGCGGGACTTGCCCTCGAACTCGTAGGAGCCGTCCTTGTAGAACTCGGAGGCAGCGACGTCGAGCGCAAGCGCGATGTCCTTGCCGGGGGCGTAGCCGGCTTCCTTGATGGCCTCGAGGATCAGGTCGAGGGCGGCACGGTTGGAGTCGAGGTTCGGCGCGAAGCCGCCCTCGTCGCCCAGGCCGGTGGAGAGCCCCTTCTGCTTCAGGACCTTCTTGAGGGTGTGGTAGACCTCGGTGCCCCAGCGCAGCGCCTCGGAGAAGGACTCCGCGCCGATCGGGGCGATCATGAACTCCTGGATGTCCACGTTGGAGTCGGCGTGCGAGCCGCCGTTCAGGATGTTCATCATCGGCACCGGGAGCAGGTGCGCGTTGGGTCCGCCGAGGTAGCGGAAGAGCGGGAGGTCGGACGCCTCGGACGCGGCGTGGGCGACGGCGAGGGAGACACCGAGGATGGCGTTGGCGCCGAGGGACGCCTTGTTGTCGGTGGCGTCGAGGTCGAACATCGCCTGGTCGATCAGGCGCTGCTCGGTGGCGTCGTAACCGACGAGCTCCGGGCCGATCTGCTCGATGACGGCGAGGACGGCCTTCTCGACGCCCTTGCCCTGGTAGCGGTTCTGGTCTCCGTCACGGAGCTCAATGGCCTCGAACGCACCGGTGGAAGCACCGGAGGGCACGGCAGCACGGCCGGTGCTGCCGTCGTCGAGGCCGACCTCGACCTCGACCGTGGGGTTGCCTCGGGAGTCCAGGATTTCCCGGGCTACGACGACGTCGATGGACGGCACGAGCATCTCCTTCTGGGATGTGACGCTAAGGGTGACCCCGGCGGGTGCGGGGTCGGTGCAGGGTCGCTTCGCCTTGCGACATGAGCCTAACCGGCCCGGGGGCGGCGGACCGCCGCTGCCCGCCCCGTGGGACGAAAAAGGGAAGGAAAGCGACAGAAACCCCGGCCCGGCACGCACGGGGGAAGGCGCGCCGGGCCGGGGTGGCTGGAGTGGCCGGGGAAGGCCGGGGGGACGGGGGGACGGGGGTGCGCCCCGGGGGGTCAGCTCAGGTGGAGCTTCTGGCCCGGGTGGATGACGTCCGCGTCGTCGATGATGTCCTTGTTCAGCTGGAACAGCTTCTGCCAGCCGTCCTCGACCTTCTCGGCCTCGGCGATCTTGCTGAGGGTGTCGCCGGCCTTGACCGTGTACTCGCCGTCGCCCTTCTTGACCGGGGCGGCGGCCGGGCGCTCGGAGCGGGTGGTCGGGACCTCGGCGCGCTTCGGGGCCGGGGCCGGGGTCTCGGCGCGCTTCGGGGCCGGAGCCGGGGTCTCGGCCTTGGCCTCCGCCTTGGGGGCGGCGGGCTTCGAGGCCGGGGCCTCGGCGCCGCCGCCGGTGTACGCGGCGTTGGAGAGGCCGACGCCGCAGTGCGGCCAGGCGCCCTTGCCCTGACCGTCCAGGACCTTCTCGGCGATCTCGATCTGCTGGGCCTTGGTGGCCTGGTCGGCGGTGGAGGCGTACGCCGTGCCGCCGTACCCGGCCCAGGTCGAGGCGGAGAACTGGAGGCCGCCGTAGAAGCCGTTGCCGGTGTTGATGGACCAGTTGCCGCCGGACTCGCACTGGGCGACGGCGTCCCACTCGGAGGCGGTGGCGGCGGAGGCGGTGCCGGAGGCCATCAGCGGGGCGGCGACGGCGGCGCCGGTGACGCCGGCGAGCGTGGCTATACGAGTGGCCTTGGACGGGCGACGGTGCTTGCCCTTGCCGGAAAGCAGCATGGAGTATCCCCTCACCGACGCCTGCGAGGTGAGCTGTCGGGTTCGGGCCAAGTGAGTGCCCGGCCACGCGAGTTGCGTGACTTCACCCCAAGCCGTTCCCGTCCTCGTCGGGCGGGTACGGCACTTACCTGGGTCCCCCGCTCCTGCCTACGGCGCTTGCGCGTCGACTGTTCCCGCCGGCCGCCGGCAGGATTCGGCGTGCGGTCGTCGGGGCCCGCGTTGGCGAGCGGTTCAGACCGTAAACGCACTCCTCCCCGATGTTCAAAGCCGAACATCGGGGAGAAATCACCCCTATTTGACGGGGAGAGTTGTCCGTTTTCGCAGGTGAGAGGCGTGATGACCGGAGTTGACCGATGAGACACGCCAGTTGATCGGAAGAGACTCATGTCTCACTTGCGCAGAACCGGACATAAGCCAGCGAATCGCCTCGCGGCTACTCCGTCAACTGCCCCTGCCCCAGGCCGAGGTCGAGGCTCTGACCGGGAAGGATGAGATCGGGGTCGGAGCCGACGGTCTCCTCGTTCGCCTCGTACAGCGCGGGCCAGCCCCCCGGCACCTCGTTCGCGTCCGCGATGGCCCAGAGGTTGTCGCCGGGGCGGACCGTGTACTCATCTTCCGCGGTGGCGTCGTCCCGTGCCGATCCGTCACCCCGCGAGGCATGACGACCGGAATCACGACCATTGCCCGAATTGCCCGTATCAGCCGACTCGCCCGCTTTGCCGGCCTCGTCGGTGGCGGCACCGCGATGCTTGCCGGAACCGCCGGCCTCCGCATCGCCGGTCGCGCCGGAGTCGGAGCCGGGGGCGGTGGACCCTGACCCCGAGGGAGCCGCCGCCGGGTCCGAGGACTGCGCCGGGGCCGGCGAACCGGAGGACGAAGGAGGCGACGAGGCGTCGGCCCCGTCACCGAAGGTCGGCGGGTCCACCTGCCCGGCCTCGCCGTCCTGCGCATCGGCCGTGGCGCTCGGGGCGGCGCCGGTGTCGGCCTTGGCCTTGCCCTTGGCCTCGTCGACCACGAGCCCGGTCAGCAGGGCGCAGCTCGGCCACGCCGTCGGCCCCTGGGCGGCGAGCACCTTCTCGGCGACCGCGATCTGCTGCGAGCGGCTGGCGAGGTCGGCGCGCGGCGCGTACGCCGTACCGCCGAACTCCTCCCAGGTGTCCTGCGAGAACTGCAGCCCCCCGTAGTAGCCGTTGCCGAGGTCGGCGCTCCACATGCCGCCGCTCTCGCAGTCCGCGACCCGTTCCCAGGTGGCGGTGTCGGCGGCGGAGGCGGAGCCCGCGCCGAGCAGCGGGATGGCGATGGCCGATCCAGTCACCCCTGCCGCGACAACGAGTGCGGGGGCCTGACGGGGGCGGCGGTGCCGACCGTTCCCGGAGCGCATGCGGTTGGCCTTTCGTGTGACTGCTGACGACTGCTGGCGACTGCTGAGTCGTCGGTGAACGTAGCCGCAGTCGAACGTCTGTCACAAGCCGATGCAGCGCAGATCACGTAAAAGTCACAGCCTTGACGGGGCGTCAGATGGTTTCGGGGGTGCTGTTCTTGATTCCCTGGGGGACGTCCCCAGACCCCCAGGCAACGGGCAGAGTGCGCAATCCGCGCATGATAAGTCCCCCACGCCACCGCAAATCGGAAGGATCCACCGCAAGCCGCAAGTCGGGCAGCCGGGTCAGCAGAGTCGCGAGCGCGGTCTGCCCCTCCAGACGCGCGAGCGGTGCGCCCAGGCAGTAGTGGATGCCGTGCCCGTAGCCGAGGTGCTGGTTGTCACTGCGGGCGAGGTCGAGCGCGTCGGGGTCGGGGAACCGCTCCGGGTCGCGGTCGGCGGCCGCGAGGACGACGAGGACCGGATCGCCCACGGCGATGTCCTGCCCGCCGAGGGCGAGCGGCTCGGTCGCGAACCGCCAGGTGGCGAGTTCGACGGGTCCGTCGTAGCGGAGGAGCTCCTCGACACCGGTCTCCAGGAGCGCGCTGTCGCCGGCGGCGAGGGACGTCTGGAGGCGGGCGCGCTGCTCCGGGTTCCGCAGCAGCGCGTACACCCCGTTGCCAATGAGGTTGACGGTGGTCTCGAAACCGGCGAAGAGCAGGATGAAGGCCATCGCGGCGGCCTCGTTCTCGGTGAGGTGCTCACCGTGGTCGCTGGCCCGGATCAGCCCGGAGATCAGGTCGTCCCCCGGCTCCTCGCGCTTGCGGTGGATCAGCTCGGCGAGGTAGCCGCGCATCCTCTTCACCGAGCGCGCCACCCCGCCCCGCGGACCGCCGCCGTGACGGATCATCATCCCCGCCCAGTCCCGGAAGTCGTCCTGGTCCTCGGTGGGAACGCCGAGCAGGTCGCAGATCGCGTAGATGGGGAGCGGGAAGGCGAAGTCATGGATGAGGTCGGCGGTTCCGTCCGCCGCGAAGTTCTCGATGAGCCGGTCCGTCAACTCCTGCACCCGCGGGGCGAACTCGGCGACACGGCGCGGGGTGAACGCCTTGGAGACGAGGCGGCGCAGCCGGGTGTGGTCGGGCGGATCGATGTTCAGCAGATGCGTCATCAGCTCCGCCTTGCGCTCGCCCGGGATCCCCGTCTTCCCCTTGGCGTGCGCCGGCTCGTCGTGGTGCGCCGGGTTCTTGCTGAGCCGCGGGTCCGCGAGCGCCTGCCGGGCGTCCCCGTACCGGGTCACCAGCCACGCCTCGACCCCGCTGGGCAGCCGAGTCCGGTGCACGGGCGCGTGCTCGCGCAGCCAGGCGTAGGCGGGGTAGGGGTCGGTCGCGAACTCCCAGGTGAAGAGGGGAGGGGGTTCGGGGATGCGGGACGGCTGGTCGTGCATGGCACGACGGTAACGCGCCGCGGCTGGATCACTCGTTCGGCGGATGCCTCGGTATTCCCCCTGGGTACGCTGACGGTACGCGCCAGACTCCGTCGCATGGGAGCGCTGATGAGTGCCGCAGCCGAAGACCAGCGGAACGAGCAGGACGACACGGAAGAGCGGTACGCCTTTCCGATGCCGCCGGCCGGTGGGTGGACAGCGGACGACCTCGACCGGATCAAGGGTCTCCCGCCGCACACCGAGCTGATCGACGGGGGACTGTTCTTCGTGAGCCCGCAGACCTTCTTCCGCATGGCCGCACTGCGCCTGCTGGAGAACGCCCTGGTGCAGCAGGCGCCGGAGCACCTTTACGTCATCCGCGAGATGACCACGAAACTCGGCAAGCGCGACCGGCCGGAGCCCGACCTCATGGTGGTGCGGGAGAGTGCCCTGGGCGGGCCCGAGCAGACCTGGTATGCACCGGCTGACATCCTGCTCGCCGTCGAGATCGTCTCCGACGAGTCCGTGGAGCGCGACCGCGAGCTGAAGCCCCGAAAGTACGCCGCCGCCGGGATCCGGCACTTCTGGCGGGTCGAGAAGAACGACGGGTTGCCCGTCGTGTACGTGTACGAACTCGACCCGGCGACGAACTCCTACGCCGTCACCGGCATCCACCACAACAGGCTCAAGGTCGACGTCCCGTTCCCCGTCGAGATCGACCTCACCGCCGTGGACAGGCGGCGGGACGGGCAGGACTGACGGGCCCCGGTCGTCAGGCCCCGTTCTCCATGGCCAGGATCGCGTCCCGGTAGGCGCGGGCGGCGGCGCGCAGGGCGGCCTCAGGATCCTGGCCGTGGGCCTCGGCCCGTACGGCCATGGCCAGCAGCTCGTACCCGACGGCGTGCTCGCCGTCACCGGACGGCAGTGGGACGTCCAGCCCGGCCGTGCGCACGCGGGAGGCGAGCTTGGCGGCCAGGGCGAGGCCGGGCTGCCCCAGCGGGATGCCGTCGGTGACCGAGTCGCGCTGCTTCTCGATCGCCTTCGTGCGCAGCCAGTGGGCCTTGACGTCCTCGGGCGTCTCGGCGTGCTCGTCGCCGAAGACGTGCGGGTGGCGGTGGATGAGCTTGTCGACGATCGTCCCGGCCACGTCGTCGATGGAGAACGGCTCGTCCCCCTCCTCCTCGCTCGCCTCCTGCGCGATGCGGGCGTGGAAGACCACCTGGAGGAGCACGTCCCCGAGCTCCTCGCGCAGCTCGTCGCGGTCGCCGTCCTCGATGGCCTCGACGAGTTCGTACGCCTCCTCGATGCCGTACTTGGCGAGACCCTTGTGGGTCTGCTGCGAGGACCAGGGGCACTCACGGCGGATCCGGTCCATGACCTGCACCAGGTCGAGGAGCCGGGCTCCCGGGAGGTCGTACGAGCCGGGCAGCAGCTCCAGGTCGGGCATCTGCACCCGCCCCGAGCCGGCCATGCGCGCCAGTCCGTCGGTGAGGCCCCGGTCGCCCTCGCCGGCCGCGAGGACCACGACCGTCCGGCCTCCGGCGCAGGCGTCGACGAGCTCCTGCGCGGTCGGCGCGGCGATCTCCACGCCGACGCCCGCCTCCCGCAGATAAGGGAGCTGGACGTGACCTCCGTCGGCGCACAGCACGCGGTCGGCGCCGTGCAGCGTCTGCCACGCGGGCCAGGACAGCAGCCCGGGCGCGACGCGGTGGCTGGCGGTGACCAGGACGATACGGCCGGGCCCGACGGGGACTTCGACGGCTTCAGCGTTCACGCCTCGACCTTACGTCGGGGGGCCGGGCGGTCAGCCTCCGGCCTGGATGGCCTCGGGCTCCTTGGTGACCTGGGTGATCCAGGGGGCCTTGTAGTCGCCGAGCTGGATCTTCGTGTCGTCCCAGCTGCCGTACCGCGGGTTCACGTCGATGTCGAGCGCCTTCGAGGCGGCGGAGAGCGCGGCGCCGACCTTCTGCTGGCCCTGCGGGGTGGTGAGATCGGCGCCCAGCGCCTGGGCCAGCTTGGTCAGCAGGACCTCCTCGCGCACGGCCACGTCGATCTGCCCCGGCGCGACCCCGCGCTGCTGGAGCAGCATCGCGGCGAGCTGCTCCTCACTGCCGGACTGCTGCGCCGCGGCCGCCCGCGCGTCCTGGACCTCCTTGCGGGAGACGGTCACGCCGGCGTCCTGCGCGGCCTGCTCCAGCACCCGGTCGAGGATCATCCCGTGCAGCTTCGCCCGGCTCAGCTGCCCCGTGTTCTGGATCAGCTGCGCGGACTGGGGCGATGCCTCCTGCGCCGCCCGGACGTCCTTCACCTCGGACTGGAGCGCGGCCACCTCGATCCGGTCGCCGCCGACGACGGCCGCGGCGCCCGGATGGGCCTCGTTGCCACAGGCGGCGAGCAGGGGCGCCGCGGCGACGAGCGCGGCGGAGACGGCGAGCGCGGTGCGACGGCGGCGGTGCAAAGGGGCCTCCCGGCGTGCGGTGGTGATTGTGACGCGGTGCGATTGTGACGCGGTGCACAAAGACCTTGCGGTGATCGATGGTAGGCAGTCGGCGTGATCCAGGCCACTACTTCCGTACCACTGATTCGGCCAACGATCCGGGAGGCCGCCGGGTGCGGGAGCGACGGCGCCACACGACGCTCACCTCCCGTTCACCCGGCACCCGTGTCCAGGACAGAGACCCGCCCCCTGCCCGACCATAGGGTCGACCGGTGACCACGCTCTCCGTCATCGTCCCCTGCTACAACATCTCGGGCTACATCGCCGACACCGTCACAGGACTGGTGAACAACGCCCGGGACGACTTCGAGTTCATCTTTGTCGAGGACTGCTCGAAGGACGACACACCCGAGGCCCTGGCCGCCCTCGCCCCCGGACTCCCGAACAGCTCCGTCGTCAGACACGAGCAGAACAAGGGCCTCGCATCGGCGCGCAACACCGGGCTCGACCGGGCGACCGGGCGGTTCATCACCTTCCTCGACGGCGACGACTGGCTGGGGCCCGGGCATCTGACCGGGCTCGTCGACGCGATCGAGCGACTCGGCGTGGACTTCGTCCGAACCGACCATGTACAGGTCACCGGCGTGGACCGGATGCTGGAGCGGGCGCCGGAGGGCCGGCGCAACGAGGTGCTCGACCCGCGGTCGTCGATCCTGCCGATCGGCGAGACCTCCATGGTCGACTACCCGTACGCCTGGGCCGGGATCTACGACGCCCGGTTGCTGGAGCGGGGCATGCTGCGCTTCACCGACGGGCTGCGCACCGCCGAGGACCGGCCGTGGATCTGGCAGCTGCACCGGCTGGCCGAGTCGTACGCCGTCGTGTCACTGCACGGCATCTTCTACCGCCGGGGAGTGGCCACCTCCCTCACCCAGATCGGCGATGCGCGGCAGCTGGACTTCATCCGCGCCTTCGAGCAGGTGCTCAGCGAGGTCCGGGAGGACCCCGAGGCGGCGCGGCTGCTCCCCAAGGCCATCCGCAGCTACTCCGTCGTGATCGCCCACCAGCTCATGGAGCGGGGCCGGTTCGAGCGCCCCCTCGCCCGCAAGCTCGATGAAATGACCCGTAACGCCCTGCGACGCATCTCCGCCGACGAGCTCGACAAGGCCCTTGTCGGCCTGGACGACGAGCGGCGCTCGATCCTCCGGAAGGCCGCCGCGTGACCACCCAGATCTTCTGCGCCGCCACCCAGTACGCCGCGGCGACCATCACCGCCGCCATCCGCGCCGGGCTCTTCGGTCCGCGCGAGGAGCACCGCCGGATACTGGTGGTCAGCGACACCTCGCCGGCGCCCGAGCTCGGCACCCCGCTGGACCGGATGGCCGGCTTCGAGGCGCTGCGCCCGGAGTTCGACGCCGTCCGCTCGTGGAACGAGGCGATCCGCCCGCACCACCCCGTCGGCTGGTCCCCGCGCGCCCAGGACAACCCGCTCTGGGAGAAGGCCCTGCGGCTCGCCTGGGACCTGGGCGACGACCGGGTCGAGATCGCCTGCGAGTCCATCCAGGCCAATCCGTCCCGGGCGATCGCCGCGATCTTCGCGGACAGCCCGATCCATGTGTACGCCGACGGGCTGATGAGCTACGGCCCGACCCGCAACCGCATCCCGCTGCCCATGAGCAGCAGGATCAAGCGGCTGATCCACCTCGAGCTGGTGCCGGGGCTCCGCCCGATGCTGCTCTCCGAGTACGGCGTCGAGCCGGTCGCCGTCCCCGACCCGGAGTTCCTCTCCGTGCTGCGCGGGATCAGCGCCGGTGTCACGGTCGGCGAGGAGCCCGGAACCGCGCTCGTCCTCGGCCAGTACCTCTCCGCGCTGGACCTGATCAGCCGCGAGGAGGAGGAGGACCTGCATCTGCGCATGGTGCGCGGGGCCGCGGCGCTCGGTCACCGGACCGTCGCCTTCAAGCCGCACCCGAGCGCCCCGGGCGACTCGACCCGTGCGCTGGAGAAGGCCGCGGACGAGCTCGGCATCACGCTGAAGGTGCTGCGCGAGCCGGTCCTCGCCGAGACGCTCTACCAGCAGGCCAGGCCCGAGCTCGTCGTGGCGTGCTTCTCGACGGCGCTGCTCACGGCGGCGACGTTCTACGGCATCCCGGCCGCGCGGGTCGGCACGGAGCTGCTGCTGGAGCGGATCGCGCCGTACCAGAACAGCAACCGTGTGCCGCTGACCGTCGTGGACGCGCTCGTGCCCGACCTGGAGCACGACGAGCGGGCGGGCAAGGTCCTGGACTTCGGCAAGGACATCGGCCCGCTGGTGCGGGCGGTCGGGTACTGCATGCAGTCCACGTTCTACCCCGAGCTGCGCGACGAGGCGCAGGAGCTGCTCGACGGGCTGCCGCCCGCCGAGCTGCCCCGGTACTTCAAGCGGCGCCGGCTCGGCAGCCTCGGGCTGCCTGGCGGGACGCGGCCAAGGCGTGGCGCGACGGTGCGGAAGGTCGTACGGCGGCTGCGCTGAGCCGCGCCGCCCCGGTCCCCGCGCCCGTCCGCCGCTGTGCCGGCGGGCGGGCGCTCCGGTCCCAGCAGGATCGTGCGGGAGACGACGAACGTGATCGGGACGGCCGCGGACGCCGCGGCCAGCGGCGCCCAGCGGTCGCTGAAGCCGCCCACGTCGACCAGCAGCCAGACACCGCCGGTGGTGATGGTGAAGTTGGCGGCGTTGGTGAGCGGGAAGAGCAGGAACTTCCGCCAGGTGGGGCGGGTGCGGTAGGTGAAGTACGAGGTCA
The DNA here is from genome assembly GCF_024584805.1 of Streptomyces sp. FIT100. Lineage (NCBI taxonomy): Bacteria > Bacillati > Actinomycetota > Actinomycetes > Kitasatosporales > Streptomycetaceae > Streptomyces > Streptomyces sp. FIT100. The sequence continues at coordinate 3,128,069 of NZ_CP075715.1, forward strand.
GGAAGAACGACCCCGTCATGCTGAGCACGCACGCGGCGACATGCGCGGCGATGTACGGCAGCCAGGTCAGCAGCGACAGGTAGCAGCCGTAGTACGTACCGGTGTTGACGGCGCCGACCAGCGCGAAGCGGACCAGCTGCCAGCGGACCGTCATCGCCGCAGCAGCTCCCCCGGATCCTCCTCGGTGCGGTGCCAGCCCCGCCGCCGCGGCACGCTCGCGTTGGTCGCCGCCACCAGATAGTGCGGGCGGCGCTTGACCTCGTAGTAGATGCGGCCGACGTATTCGCCGACCACTCCGAGCATCACCATCTGAATTCCGGCGAGGGCGACCACCGTCACCAGAAGCGTGGCATAACCGGGGGTCTTCACGCCGTTGACGAGCGTCGCCCCCACGATCCAGGCCGCATACGCCATGGCGACCGAGAGCAGCACCAGACCGAGATAGACCGCGGCACGCAGTGGCTTGTTGTTGAACGAGAGCAGCCCATCGAGTCCGTAATTGAGCAGCTTGCCGAAGCTCCACTTGGAACGGCCCTGCTCACGCACCGCGTTCTCGTACTCGAAGGTCGTGGTGCGGAATCCCACCCAGGCGAACAGGCCCTTGGAGAACCGGTTGTACTCGCTCAGCCCGGTGACGGCGTCCACGGTGCGGCGCGACAGCAGCCGGAAGTCACCGACCCCGTCGACGAGTTCGACGTCCACGAGCCGGTTGATGAGCCAGTAGTAGGCGCGTGCCGTGACGGTGCGGGTGACGCGGTCGCCCTTGCGCGTGCGACGGGCGACGACCTGGTCGAACCCCTCCCGGTGGAGGCGGAGCATGCGGTCCACCAGCTCGGGCGGGTGCTGGAGGTCGGCGTCCATGATGACCACCACGTCGCCGCCGGCGTGCTGGAGACCGGCCAGCATGGCGGCCTCCTTGCCGAAGTTCCGGCTGAACGAGACGTAGCGGGCGCGGGAGTCGTCGGCGGCGATCTTTTCGAGGAGAGGGAGCGTGCGGTCACGGCTTCCGTCGTCCACATAAACGAGTTCGAAATCCTGCCCGATAAACGAGAGTTCCTTCGTCACCCGTTCGTGGAAACGGCCGATGATCTCCTCTTCGTTGAAACACGGGACGACAATCGAGATCAGCACGGAGGCACAGTAGCCCATATCCACGGGCGACCGGATTCACTCCATGACGCAGGGACCACGTTGTGATGAAAGGGCCCTGCAACGGCCCGAACCGGCAGCCGGTCCTGCCATATTCGAATAACCATGCCCAGCCTCGATCCCGTGCGGGTCCCCGCAGCCCGCCTCCCCGCGACCGGACCGCGCGCCACCGCCCCGTGTGCGACCGAACCGAGTGCGGCCGAACCGCGTGCGAGCGCCCCGCGTGCGACCGTCCTCGCCGCGCTCCTCACGGTCGCCGCCGTGTGCACGGGCGACGCCGTCGCCCGCAGCTTTCCCTTCGGCCCGAGGACGCGCAGCGTCAACGACCTCGGCAATCAGTTCGTCCCCTTCCACGCGCATCTGTGGGACCTGCTGCACGGCCGGGCGGAGGGCGGGCTGCTCCTCAACTGGCAGTCCGGCTACGGCATGAGCTTCCTGCCCGACCTCGGCACGTATCTCGGCAGCCCGTTCTCGCTGCTCGTCGGAGTCTTCCCGCGCGAGGACATCGACCTCGCGGTGTACGTGATCACCGTCCTGAAGATGGCCGCGGCCGCGGCCGCGATGACGGGGCTGCTGCTCGCGCTGAACCGGAACCCCGGCCCCCGCGGCCGCTGGTGGGCGGCGGGCGTGCTCGGCGCCTCGTACGCGCTGTGCGGCTGGTCCGTCGTCGAGGCCGCCTACAACACCATGTGGCTGGACGGGCTGATCGCCTTCCCGCTTCTCTGCCTCACCGGCGAGTGGGCACGGGCCCGGCGGCGGCCCGTCCTCGCCGTGGTGGTCGTCGCCGCGGCCTGGACCGCCAACTTCTACACCGCCTACATGGCCACGATCGGCGCCGCGCTCGTCCTGCTGCTGCGGCTGCTCCTGGACGAGGAGGCGACCGTGCGGGACCGGGGGCGGGCGCTGCTGCGGGCGGCGGGGACCACGCTGCTCGGGACCGCCCTCGCCGCTCCCGTGCTGCTGCCCGTCCTCCAGGGCTCGAAGCACGCCCACCCGGGCTGGACCCGGCAGTTCACCCCGACAGGGTGGACCGATGTGATCGCCCGCGCCCTCCCGGCGACGTACAGCTTCTTCAGCCCGGCCGTCTTCCTCGGGACGGGTGCACTGCTGCTTGTCGCCGCCCTGCCCTTCCACCGGGGCGTGGAGCGGCGCGAGCGCCTGGGATGGACCGGGCTCGCGGTGGCGGTCGTCCTGTCGATGCAGTGGGAGCCCGGCCATCTGGCGTGGCACGTCTTCGCGACGCCCAACGGCAGCCCGTACCGCCAGTCGTTCGTCCTCGCCGGGATCCTGGTGATCGCGGCCTGGACGTGTCTCGCGCAGGACTGGCCGGGGCCGCGGGCGCTGCTCGCCGGGACCGGAGCCCTCGCGGTGCTCGCGGCGGCCGCGGCGACCAGTGAGCTGGCGGCCGAGTGGTCGCTGCCGCTGTTCCTCGCCGGGCTGGCCGGTGCGGGCGGCGGGCTGGTCCTGGCGCGGCGCCGGCCGGCGCGCGGGGGGTACGCCGCCGTGGCCGCGCTGCTGATGTGCGGCGCGCTCGTCGGCCAGGCCGCGGCGACCGTCGCCTATGCCGACCGGCAGAAGCTCGGCCGGCTGGACGACTATCCGCCCTGGGGCTCCCCGCACGACGCCCGGGCCGCGGCGGTGGCGCGCGCCGACGGCTGGCCGCGCCATCGCACCGACCCCGGCCGAATCCAGCTCACCGGCAACGACCCGCTCCTGGTCGGCGGCGAGGGCGGCGGCTACTACAGCAGCCACACGCCCGCGGTGTTCACGCGCACCATGGCCGCGCTCGGCGCCGGCTGGACCTCGCGGGGCCGGAATGTGCAGAGTCTGGACAACCCGGTCACCGACGCGGTCTTCTCGGTCGGCGCGCGGGTGCGCGCGGCGGCCGACGGCGACGACGTACGCGTCGTCCGGCCGGCTGGCGGCGTGCCGCCGCTGGTGACCGTCCGCCCGGACCGCCCCGGGGGCGCCCCCGGACCGCGCTTCGGTCACTCCCCCTTCCGCAACCAGGAGCTGCTGCTCGGCACATCCGTGTACACGGCCCCCGAGGACGGGGTCTGCCCCGCGGGCACCGATGTCTTCGTCTTCGCGCCCGACTACACCGGCTGGGCCCGCCGCGGCGACGGCCCACCGGTGCGGCTCAGGGGCGAGCCCCTGCGGGGCGTGCGCGCCGCGATGACCCCGCTCGGCACGTCGACCGGTCCCGGCTCGCGGATCGCCTTCGCCCGGGGCGTCGCACCGCACGGCTGGAGCGGGGGCTGTCTGCACCGCGACAGGCTCGCCGCCGCCGTGGCGCAGCTGAAGCGGACGGGCGCGGTCGCCGTCGACGTCCGCGACGACGGCGTACGGGCCGCACTGCCGCCCGGCTCCACCGGTACCGCGGTGCTCGCCGCCCCGCGTATCGCGGGCTGGCGCTGCAACGGCCGCCCGGCCGGCGGCCACCTCGGCCTGGTCGCCGTCCCGCTCGACGGGCGCACGACCACGGTCGACTGCTCCTTCCGGCCGCCCGGGCTACGGGCCGGAGCAGCGGTCGGCGGCGCGGCGCTGCTCGTTCTCATCGCCGTCGCGGCGCTGCCGACGGTGCGGGCACGCGCGAACGCGTCGACGTCCGGCCACCAAGACTTCACCCGTACAGAACCCTTTGGCCGTCCGCCGAGCATGAGGTGCCGCGTACGCTCCCGACCATGCCCTCCCTCCTGAGCAACCGGCTGGCGAAGCGGGTGCTGCGTCCGGCGTTCACGCTGGTCGAACAGCGCCTGGAGCGCGCCACGACGGCCTTGCAGTCCGACCTCGACGCCCTCCACCACGAGGTGGCCGACCTGCGTCGGCAGAGCTACGGACTGGGGCTGCTGCTCGACCACGCCGGGCGGGACGGCCACCGGATGCCCACCGCCACCCAGCTGGACACGCTGGTGCGGGAAGTGACCACGGTGACGGGCGCGTCCGACGCCCACGCCCGCAGCGAACTGACCGTCGCCTACCGCACGGTGGTGGCCCTGGAGGCACTGGGGATCGGTTCCATGCCGGGCTCGACCTCCGACGTGTGCGGCAAGCTGGCGACCGTTCCCCTGCTGGCCCCGCCGAACGGCGATGTCCTCGAAATAGGCACCGGACACGGGCTGTTCGCGTCGGGTCTGCTGCGCATGCTGCACCGGGCGGGCGTCGAGCCCCGACTGACGGCCGTCGGCCCGCTGACGGCCGCCGACCCGCTGACGGGCCCGGTCCGCGAGGACGCCGTACGCGTCAACCTCGCGCTGTGCGGCGGCCGTTCGGCCGCCGAGGCGCGCATCGCCGCCCCCCGGAACGCCGTCTCCGACCGTCGGTACGGAGTCGTCGTCATCGCCGGCGACCCCTCCGTCGATGCCGTGCTCGCCGACCTCGAATGGTCCGCGGAGCTCGCCGCGGACGGCGCGGCCGTGATCGTCGACGGCCATGCCGACGACACCCGCCCCGGCGTCAACGAGGCCCTCGGCAAGCACCTCGCGACCGGCTCCCGCCTGCGCCTTCTGGGACAGGTCGCGGGCACGGCGGTCCTCCGGGCTGCCTGAGCTCAGCCGCCCGGGCGGAACTGGCGCTGCCGGTCCAGCGCACGGCGCAGGCCCAGTGCCGACGGATGGGCCGGGCCATACAGGCGCTCCGTGTCGTAGAGCAAACTCTGCAACTGCTGCTGCCCCGCCGCGTGGTCGCCGATCGCCAGCAGCAGGTGCCCGATCCGGTGCCGGATGTCGAAGGCCCGTGACTGGTCCGCCCCCGCCACGTGCCTGCCCTCGTAGTACGGCAGCACCGCCCGGTACTCGGCCAGCGCTGCGGCCGGCTCACCGAGCTGCTCCAGGCACTGTGCCGCGTCGTAGCGGTACTGGAGCGTCTGGGGGTCGCCCATGCCCGCCTCGGCCGCCCGGTCGTCGGCGAGCCGGCGCAGTTCGGGCAGGGCCCTGCGGTACTGGCCGTCGTCCATCAGCGTCGTCGCGTACTGCTTGCGCAGGATCCTGACGACCGGTGAGTGCTCGCCGTGCTCGGCGGCCGCCGCCGGGAGGATGCCACCGAGGATGTCGACGGCCCGGGTGATGCTGCCCTCTCCGAGGAGCCGCTTGACCTCGTCGACAGCCGCGGCCACATCCGGGCGGCCCGCGACCACCGTCGGCGTGGCCTGGTGCGGCACCGGCGCCGGAGTGGCCGCGCGGTCCGGCCAGGGGGCGTGCGGGCGCAGGAAGGGCCGGGTCGGGTCCAGCGGGCCCAGCGGTGCCGGCGCACCGCGGCCCGGCAGCAGCGGGGCCAGCTGCTCGTAGACCTCCTGGGCGCCGGACGGGCGGTGCTGCGGGTCCTTGGACAGCAGCCGCAGCACCAGCGTCTCCAGCCGCTCGGGCACCTCGGGCCGCAGCTGCCGCACCGGGAGGGGCGGCTCGTACAGATGCCGGTGCAGCACGCCGAGCGCGGTGGAGCCGGCGAACGGCACGTTCCCGCTGAGGAGTTCGTGCAGCAGCACGCCGAGCGCGTACAGGTCGGTGTAGGGGCCGACCGCGCCGCCCATCGCCTGCTCGGGAGCCATGTAGGCGGGGCTGCCGATCGGGGAGCCGGTGTGGGTGAGCCGGGTGGTGTCGGTGTCCAGGACGGAGGCGACGCCGAGGTCGAGGACGGTGATCGTGCCGTCGGGCTTCACCATCACGTTCCGCGGCTTGAGGTCGCGGTGGACGATCGGCACGGCGTGCACCGCGGCGAGCACCGCGCACAGCTGGGCGGCGATCGCGGCGGCCCACTCCCAGGGATACGGGTCGTGCTCGGCGAGGTGGTCGGCGAGGTCGGCGCCCTCGACGTACTGCATGACGAGGTACAGGTCGTCGCCGTCGCTGCCCGCGTCATGGACGGTGACCAGGCCGGGGTGCGAGACCTGCGCCGTCACCCGGCACTCGCGGACGAAGCGCCGGCGCATCTCGTCCGCCGCGGTCGCCGCGGCCATGTGGTCCGGCCTGAGCAGCTTGACGGCGACGCGCCGGTCGAGCCGCCGGTCGTAGCCGGTCCAGACCTGGCCCATGCCGCCCTGGCCGATGACGGTGGAGAGCTCGTACCGGTCGGCGATGACCCGTCCGTTCACCGGCCACCGCCGTCCGCGCGGTGGTCCTTGCGGAGGAAGTCGCTGAGTTCGTCGAGCTCGGCGCGCACCTGGTCGATGCGGCGGGGCGGTTCGGGGGCCGGGATCGGGGCGGGGGCCGGGTGCGGCACAGGCTGGGCGTACGGATTCGGCACGGGCGGCTGGGCCACCGGCGGGTAGCCGTAGCCGGTCATGTGCTGCTGCGGAACGGGAGCAGGAGACGGGTGCGGCACGGGCAGCGTCTCGTAGTACCTCATCTCGGCGTACAGGTAGTAGGCCATGACGCCGACGACCTGGACGACTATCCCGGTCAGGACGATCGCCGTCGCCGCGTCGCTCAGCTCCTTGTCCGGGTCTTCCGGAACCGAGCTGCCGAAGAAGATGAAGAGTCCGATGTTGAGGACGATCACCGCGGAGAAGAGCGCCCAGTGCAGGGCCCTGCGGGTCACGATCGCGAGCCGCAGCATCGGCGCCCAGCCCAGGAACCCGCAACTCAGCACGGTCAGACAGATGAAGACCACGCGCAGCGCGACCAGTGTGCTGCCGGCGGGGCGCCCTGGCTGTGGTGGCGCGTAGCCGTGGCCGTGCATGCGGGCTCCTGAGAGGTGTACCGATCCTGACGAGGTTCGAGCGTATACACCGACACCGACAACGGCCCGGGGGTTGTACCGAACCGTTGTCCAACCGATCACGCCGTACGCCTCACGCGGCGTGCCGCGTGACTCACGCCTCGACCGTGCCGTCCGTCAGTCCGTCGTACAGCCCCTGCGCCAGCTGCTGTCCCAGCCGTCCCGTGAGCCGCAGCGCGTCCTCGAAGGAGGCGAGCGCCCGGAAGCGTTCACCGTACCGGCGCTGGTCGGCGAGTGGCAGCCGGGGCAGTTGGAGCCGGCGGACGTCGAGCCGGGTGGCGGTGGAGGCGTAGCTGCTGGCCTGGCGGTTGTTAGCGGTGCCGCGCAGGAAGCCGGCGAGGAACCAGGGGTCGAGCGCGGCCGGGTCGGGGCGCAGCAGCTGGAGGTTGCGGCCGAGCGCGGCGCCCGCGGTGGCCTCGTCGACGACACGGGCGGCCGAACCACCGCCGAGAACGGGTACCACGACGTCGCCGGCCCGGAGGAGGACGGGCTCGACGGGGTCCTCGCCGGGGCCGGGGGCGTCCGGGAGGCTGCCCGACGGGGCGGTGCCGGCGAGGACGTCGTGCTCGGTGAGGACGGGGGCGGAGCCGGTGCCGGAGCCGCCGGGGCGCAGCTCCAGGGCGCCCGCGCGGGCGAGTTCGCCGACGGTGGTGCCGGTCCAGCGGGCGGGGCCGGCGCCGGTGGGCTCGGCGGGTGGCGGCGTGAGGTCGCCGGTGAGGCGCAGGGTGTCCGTCAGCCGCTCCCGTACGCCGGTGAGTTCGGCGGCGCTCCCGCCGGTGGCCGGGGGCGGCAGATGGCGGGCGGGTGCCAGGTCGACGTCGTCGTCGAGGAGCTCGATGACGGGCACGGAGCGGCTGACGCCGGGCTGTTCTTCGGCCGTCCCGCTGCGGTCGAAGGGCCCCCAGGCGTCGAGGACCGTGTGGTGCACGGTCTGCCAGTCGAGCTTGTCGCGTCCGCCGCTGCCGGCCGGCTCGGCGGTGTCGACGAACAGCAGCTCGGGGGCGGGGCGTTCCGCCGCGGCCGGGCGGCGCAGCACCCAGAGGTGGAGCGGGATTCCGTACGGGGGCGCGGCCCCGGCGGGCAGCGCGACGACCGCGCGCAGGGCACCGCGGCGCAGCAGGTCGGCGCGGATACGGCGGCCGGAGCGGCGGGAGGCGGCTGCCGGGGGCATCAGCAGGACGGCGGCGCCGCCGGGGCGCAGCCGGGCGAGCGCGTGCTGCACCCAGGCCAGCTCGGACTCGGTACGGGCCGGGAAGCCGTACTCCCAGCGCGGGTCGTAGGCGAGCTCCTCGTGGCCCCAGTTGCGCTCGTTGAACGGCGGGTGGCACAGGACGGCGTCGGCGGTCAGCCGCGGGAAGGCGTCGCCGCGCAGTGAGTCGCCGGTGCGGACGTGCACCTCGGCGTCGGAGCCGAGGGCGAGGCGCAGCGCGGCGAGCGCCGCGAGATCGGGGTCCGCCTCCTGCGCGTACAGGGCGGTGGGGCGGGCGGCGGCCCGCAGGAGAGCCCCCGTGCCGCAGGCGGGGTCGAGCACGGTCGCTGCGGGGCCGGCCAGCGCGGCCATCAGCGCGGCCGGGCCGGGCGGAGTGAGCGTGTACTGGCGGGGGTTGGCGTCGAGGTGCCGGCCGAGGAGGAACTCGAACGCCTGGCGGGCGCCCGTCTCGGCGGCGAGTTCGACGGCGCCGCGCAGCAGCGGCACGGCGCCGCGCAGCGCGGCGGCGTCAGGAGTGGGCACGGCACGCTCGCCGGGCGGCCCGAACCGCGGGGTGAGGACCGCTTCGAGCACCTTGGGCAGCATCGTCGCCAGGTGCTCGTCGGAGACCGCGGCGAGCTCCAGCCAGGCGGTGGGCCGGTCCCGTACGAGCAGCAGGGCGCAGCCCGCGTGGCCGAGGGCGGTGACGGCGCCGTCGGGGTGTGCGGCGACCTGCTGCCAGACCCGCTCGCGGAGCGGGACCTCGGCGAGCTTGCCCTGGTCGCGCAGCCACTGCTCGACCTCGCCGAGCGCGAAGGACGGGCTGGTCTCGGTGCCTCCGACGGGCCGGGGGAAGTCGGCGTGCCGGCGCCGCCAGTTGCTGACCGCTGCCCGACCGACACCCGCGAGCCGGGCGATCCCGGCGGCGGTCACCTCTGCGGCGTTGTCCGGCACGGGGCGGCCTCCCTCTTCTTCGTCGTCATCGGCGTCTTCCCGCCCTGGTGTGACACCGAGCATACCGATGCCCACAAAACCCATCCCTTCACAGCGTGAGCCCACCCATCCTCCGTGGAGCATGTTGACTCGGTTCACAGGCTCTGTTCTTATTGACCTATCACTCCAAGGGATCGGTCAACGGACCCGCAAACAATCCGGGAGGACACCCATGTCCGAGTACACACAGCAGCCCCCGTACGCTCCCGAGCCGCCCGCGCCGCAGCCGCCCGCGCCCCACCCGGCCCCCGCCCGCAACGGCCTCGGCACCGCCGCGCTGATCCTCGGGATCATCGGCGCCCTGTCCGGCGTGATCCCGTTCTTCTTCTGGCTGGCGGGCATCCTCGGCCTCATCGGGCTGATCCTCGGCTTCGCCGCCCGCGGCAGAGTCAAACGGGGCGAGGCCACCAACAAGGGAGTCGCGCTCGCCGGCGTCGTCCTCGGCCTGGTGTCACTGGTCCTGTCCGTGGTCGGTGCGGTCATCACGTTCAAGGCCGTGGGCGACGCGGTCGACGAGATCAACAAGGCCACCTCCGGCAGCTCCGCCTCGAAGGAGCCCGGCGCGGGCAGCGACAAGCCCCTGGAGAAGGCGAAGGACGGCGAGGACACCACCGGCAAGGCGCTCGCCGCCGGCGACTCGGCTGTCTACGACGACGATCTGACCGTCACGGTGTCGGAGCCGAAGCCCTACACCCCGGGCGAGTTCGCGGCCGGACACACCAAGGGCAACAAGGCGTTCCAGGTCACCGTCACGATCGAGAACGCCGGCAAGGAGAAGTTCGACGCCTCGCTCGTCACCGCGGAAGCCCGCGCCGGCAAGGACGGCGTCAGCGCCGAGGAGATCTACGACGGCAAGGTCGGCGAACCGATCACCGGCACCGTCCTGCCCGGCAAGAAGGTGACGACCACCTGGGCCTTCGGCACCCCCTCCGACGCCGCGAACCTCACGATCGAGATCAGCCCCGGCTTCGAGTACAACGCGTCCGTCTGGGACCTGAAGCTCTGACGTCCCCCGCTTCCCTCCTCTCTTCTCCCCTCCCTCCCGCTCCCTCCCCCCTTCACAGTCACCATCTCGGAGATCGACCATGTCTTCCACTGCTCTGGTACGGATGAAGCGCACCGCCATCGCCGCCCTCTGCACCGCCACCGGTCTCGGCCTCTCGGCATGCGGCCCTCTCGGCACCACCGTGGCAGGGGCCGGGGAAAGGACCGACTCGGGCCCGTACGCCGAACTCTCGGGATCGGAAGTACTCAACAAGGCCGTCAAAGCGACGAAGGCCGCGACCTCCCTCAGACTCGGCGTCACCATGACCACCGCCGACGGCCCGGTCCAGGCGCATATGGCGGTCGACACCAAGGGCGACTGCGCGGGGACCATATCCTTCGGCGCCGCCGCCACCACGGAGCTCATCAAGACCGGCGACACCGTCTACCTGCGCTTCGACGAGGCGATGCTCCGCAAGGAGGGCGAGGGCCGGTCGAAGGAGGAGACCGACGCCGTCCTGAAGACCATGCTGGGCAAGTGGATCAAGGACGACGCCGAGAGCGGGGACGCCAAGGACCTGGTGGAGTTCTGCGACCTGGACACCTATCTCGGCGGCTTCGATGCCGACAGCAACAGTGCCAGGAAGGGCGGGGAGTCGGCGGTGAACGGCACGCCGACGCTCGTCCTCACCGAGTCCTACCGCGACGAGAAGTACACGGTGCACGTGGCCGCCAAGGGCACGCCCTACCTGCTCAAGCTCCAGGTGGCCGGCGGCACGCAGCCGATGTCCATGACCTTCGCGGAGTTCAACAAGTCGGTCGCCGCGAAGAAGCCCGCGGCGAAGGACATCGCCGACATCGGCTAGCGGCGGGTGCCTGGGCCGGACCGGGCCGGCGGGAGCGGGGGGGGAGAGCCGGGGAGGCCGCCGGAGGGGGGCGGCTTCCCCGGCTGCTGCCGCCGTGCGTCAGCGCGCCAGGGTCTTCAGCCGAGCGGCCTGGCTCTCCATGATCCGGCGCATCCGCGGTCCGAAGGGCTTCTCCACAAACCGGTGGATCAGCCAGGCGAGCAGCAGCATCGCGCCGACCGTGACCAGCAGTGTCGGCCAGGCACCGAAGTGGTACTTGCGGCTCAGCACGGTGATGACGAACCAGCCGATGTGCTCGTGCACCAGGTAGAAGGGGTACGTCAGGGCCCCGGCGAACGTCAGCCAGCGCCAGCCGGCCCACCGCATCCAGCCCAGTGCCACTGCGGCCACGACGGCGAAGGCCAGGGTCACGATCGCCGCGACGACGTAGGGGCTCTTCTCCAGGTAGGCATCGGGGTTCCTCTCCCACAGCGTGGACGTGGCGTAGCGCACGCCGAACGCCCAGCTGACACCCACGATGCCCCACAGCAGCAGATCGCTCCCGTAGCGGTGGATGAGGTAGAGCGCGAGCCCGCCGACGAAGAACGGGGCGTGGTCGCGCATCACGATCTGGTCGGTCAGCGGATGGTCGGCGACGCGGGCCAGAACACCGGCGACGAGCCACAGGCAGCAGAAGATGACCACGCGCCGGTAGGTGACGCCCTTCCACACCACGAAGATCGCGAAGAGCAGGTAGAACTTCGCCTCCACCCAGAGCGTCCAGCACACGCCGAGCACGCGTTCCGCACCCATCGGCTGCTGGAGCATCGTGAAGTTGAGGAGGATCTCGTCGAGACGGAGCGGGGCGAAGACCGACGGCAGGATGAAGCAGGCGGCGGTGGTCAGCACGATCGCGACCCAGTAGGCCGGATAGAGCCGGGTGACCCGGGAGCGGAAGAAGTGCCCGAGCGACTTGCCCCAACTGCTCATGCAGATGACGAAGCCGCTGATGACGAAGAAGAGCTGAACACCGAGGTAGCCGTAGGCCCCCACGGCGGAGAGGTCGGGGAAGAGCTCCTTCGGGGAGTCCCCCCAGGCACGGCCGACCTGGCCCTTGCCGACGTAGTGGAAGAGGCAGACGCTCAGCGCCGCCAGGATGCGAAGCCCGTCGAGAGCGCGCAGGCGGTTGTCACGGGGCTTCTTGTCCGCCGGACCGGCCACGTCGAGCACGACCGGGGCGGTGCCGTCGACGCCGTCCCGAGGGCCCCGGGGAGCCGGTGCCCGTTCCGGTGCGGCGTCCGCCCCCAGTTCTCGAACCCCTGCACCACTGCTCATCGAACTCTCTCCCCATCAAGACCGGCGAAGCTGCACTGTAAACATGCCGCCGCCCGGTTTTGGGGCCGAGGAAACTCCCTTCCGGCACTGTTCACCCAGACCTCATCCGGACGTTCCCGAGGGGGCCCGCCGGGCGCCCGGCGGGCCGCCGCCTGCGGCCACGCCCGGGGCGAACAGCTGCGTCAGCGGGTCCTCAGCCGCCGCACTGATCGAGCATCGTCCTCTTGTCCGCCGCGGTCACCGGCATCTCGTACTTCAGGGCGACCTCGGCGAAGCGGACCGCGTACGCGCACCGGATCTGCCTGTTCGGCGGCAGCCAGGACGCGGGCCCTGAGTCCCCCTTGGACGAGTTGGTACGACCGTCGACCGGGATCAGATTGAGCGCGTCGTTCGCGAGCTGCTCGCGCTTGCTCTCCGTCCAACGCGACGAACCCATCTGCCAGCTGTACGACAGCGGCACCACGTGGTCTATCTGCACCTCGGCGGCCTTCTGCTTGCGCCACTCAATGGTCTTGCCGGTGTACGGATCATGCAGTGTCATGGCGACGACGACACAGTCGGAACCGGTTCGGAAGCGCACGTTCCGGCCATCGCGCTTCAAGAGATCGTTGCGGGTGTCACAACCGTTCCGCGCCAGTGGGACGCCGTCGGCCGTGTCCATCCACGCATAGCCGAACTCGTCCCGGGCGTAGCCCGTCTTCGGCCCCCGCCCCTTTGTCGGCACCGCCTCGATGAGCTCGCGAGCCGCGGCCCTGTCTGCCTCGCTCGTCAGGAGGGCGAGACCCGGCTTGGTTCCGTCCCGGTTCTGCAGCGGGCTGACAGCGTGCCCGTTCGGCGCCGCTGCCCCGCTCCCCGGGGAACCGGCGTCGTCGAGGCCGTCGCACCCGGTGGTGAGAGCCAGGGCGGCGAACACCGCGAGCCCGGTACGGAAAAGGGAGGGCGGCGCGAGGGCGGCGGTGGCTGCGGCGGACGGCAGGGATATGGGACGACGAGTCACGCCCGCATCCTAGGGCGAGAGTTGCCCGCCTCGTGGACAGTGCCCCGCACCCGCCGGGGGCACGCCGGCCGTACGTACGATACGAGGACGGCGCCGGGCCGCAGGAGCCGGAAGGAGCACGGGCGTGGAATTCCTGGTCTTCATGACGCTGCCGGGCCTGGCGATCCTGCTGACGGCCGTGGCCGCCGTCGACCAGATCGCCCTGCGGACCGGCCGCTCCCGGTGGCTGCCCTGGCGCAGTGCGGCCCGTCAGGGGCAGATCTCGGCCACCGGGTTCGAGCAGTTGCACGCGAGCTTCTCGCCCGGAAAGCAGGCCGAGCTGAAGGAGCGGCAGTCCGCGCTGGTGCTGCGCGACGACGAGACCGACGGCGCCCCGCCGCGTTCGAGGGTCGATCTCGCGGCGGGGAAGGCGGTCATCCGCCTCCCCCGCCGGTCGACGCTACTGTGAAGACGCGCCCTAGGAGCCGAGGATCGTCGTCAGGAACTCACCGGTCCACGCGAGCAGTTCGCGTCCCACCACGGGCTTTCCGCCGATCTTGCCGGTCGTCGGGCGCGGCACCAGGATCTGGTGGACGGCCGGCTTGATGACCGTACGCGGGTACAGCCGCTTCAGCCGCAGCTCCTGCGACTCCCTCAACTCCACCGGCGCGAAGCGGATGTTCGCCCCCTGGAGGACGATCTCGCCGACGCCGCACGCCCGTGCGAGCATCCGCAGGCCGGCCACGAGCAGCAGGTTCTCGACGGGCTCCGGCAGCTTGCCGTAGCGGTCGGTGAGCTCCTCCCGTACGGCCTTGATGTCCTCCTCCGTGTTGGCGGAGGCGATCGCGCGGTACGCCTGGAGGCGCAGCCGCTCGCCCGGCGCGTAGTCGTGCGGGACGTGCGCGTCGACCGGGAGCTCGATCTTGACCTCCAGCGGGGGCTCCTCCTGAACGCCGCCCTCCAGCGAGGCGCGGTAGTCGGCGACCGCCTCGCCCACCATGCGTACGTACAGGTCGAAGCCGACGCCGGCGATATGGCCCGACTGCTCGCCGCCGAGCAGGTTGCCCGCGCCGCGGATCTCCAGGTCCTTCATCGCGACGTACATGCCCGCGCCCATCTCGGTGTGCTGGGCGATCGTCGCCAGCCGCTCGTGGGCGGTCTCGGTCAGCGGCTTCTCCGGCGGGTAGAGGAAGTAGGCGTAGCCCCGCTCGCGGCCACGTCCCACACGCCCGCGCAGCTGGTGCAGTTGCGAGAGGCCGAAGTTGTCGCCGCGCTCGACGATGAGTGTGTTGGCGTTGGAGATGTCGATGCCGGACTCGACGATCGTCGTCGACACCAGCACATCGAACTTCTTCTCCCAGAAGTCGACGACGACCTGTTCCAGCGCCGACTCCGACATCTGGCCGTGGGCGGTGGCGATCCGGGCCTCGGGGACGGTCTCGCGCAGCCGCGCCGCCGCCCGGTCGATCGACTCGACGCGGTTGTGGATGTAGAAGACCTGGCCCTCACGCAGCAGTTCACGGCGGATGGCCGCGCCGATCTGCTTCTCCTCGTAGGGGCCGACGAAGGTCAGCACCGGGTGGCGCTCCTCCGGCGGGGTGGTGATCGTCGACATCTCGCGGATTCCGGTGACCGCCATCTCCAGCGTCCGCGGGATCGGGGTCGCGGACATCGTCAGGACGTCGACGTTGGCGCGGAGCTTCTTCAGCTGCTCCTTGTGCTCGACGCCGAACCGCTGCTCCTCGTCGACGATGACCAGCCCCAGGTCCTTGAACTTCGTCTCGGACGAGAACAACCGGTGGGTGCCGATGACGATGTCGACCGAGCCGTCCCGCAGCCCCTCCAGGGTCGCCTTCGCCTCCGCGTCCGACTGGAAGCGGGACAGCGCCCGCGTGGCGACGGGGAACTGCGAGTACCGCTCGGAGAAGGTCCCGAAGTGCTGCTGCACCAGCAGTGTCGTCGGGACGAGGACCGCGACCTGCTTGCCGTCCTGGACGGCCTTGAAGGCGGCCCGTACCGCGATCTCCGTCTTTCCGTAGCCGACGTCGCCGCAGACGAGGCGGTCCATGGGGATCGACTTCTCCATGTCCTCCTTCACCTCGGCGATGGTGGACAGCTGGTCGGGCGTCTCAACGTACGGGAAGGCGTCCTCCAGCTCCCGCTGCCAGGGGGTGTCGGAGCCGAAGGCGTGGCCGGGCGCCGCCATCCGCGCGCTGTACAGCTTGATCAGGTCCGCGGCGATCTCCTTGACCGCCTTCTTCGCGCGCGCCTTGGTCTTGGTCCAGTCGGCGCCGCCGAGCCGGTGCAGCGTCGGGGCCTCGCCGCCGACGTACTTGGTGACCTGCTCCAGCTGGTCGGTGGGGATGTAGAGGCGGTCGCCGGGCTGGCCGCGCTTGGCGGGGGCGTACTCGACGAGCAGGTACTCGCGGGTCGCGCCCTGGACCGTGCGCTGCACCATCTCCAGGTAGCGGCCGACGCCGTGCTGCTCGTGGACGATGTAGTCGCCGACCTCCAGCGTCAGCGGATCGATCTGCTTGCGGCGCCGCGTCGGCATCCGGGCGCCGTCCTTGCCGGCGGCCTTCTGCCCGGACAGGTCGGTCTCGGTGAGGACGGCGAGCCGCAGGCCCGGGTCGATGAAGCCGTAGTCGATGGAGCCGGTGCTGACGTGGACGACGGACGGGGAGATCTCGCCGAGGTCCGCCTCCAGCCGGGCGGCGATGCCCTCGCCGCCGAGGACCTCGGTGTAGCGGGCGGCCGGGCCGTGGCCCTCGGTCACGTACACCGTGCGCCAGCCGTCGGCGAGCCAGCCCTTGGTGTCGGCGAGGGCGCGGGCCGTGTCGCCGCGGTACGTCTCCGGGGCGTGCATGCCGAGCTTCAGCGTGTCCGCATCGAGCTCCTCGTCGGCGGCGAACGGCGACACCGACCACCACATCATCCCGAGCTCGCTCGCCCGCTCCCGGACGTCCGCGATGCCCCACAGCGAGGCCGCGCCGACGTCGATCGGGGCCTTGCCTCCCGCCCGTCGCCCACCACCACCCTTGCCGGAGCGGGCTTCGCCCGCGCTGGACATCGCGGACGCCGCCCAGGACGCCTGGAGGAACTCCTGCGAGGTCGCCACCAGGTCGGCGGCCCGGGTGCGGACCCGCTCGGGGTCGCACACCACGGCCATCGAGCCCTTCGGCATGACGTCGAGCAGCAGCTCCATGTCGTCGACGAGGACGGGGGCGAGGGACTCCATGCCCTCGACCGCGATGCCCTCGGCGATCTTGCCGAGCAGTTCGCCGAGCTCGGGGTGGCGCTCGGCGAGGGCCGCGGCCCGTCCCCGTACCTCCTGCGTCAGCAGCAGCTCACGGCAGGGCGGGGCCCACAGCCCGTGCTCGGCGACCTCCAGCGAGCGCTGGTCGGCGACCTTGAAGTAGCGGATCTCCTCGACGTCGTCGCCCCAGAACTCGATCCGGAGCGGATGCTCCTCGGTCGGCGGGAAGACATCGAGGATGCCGCCGCGCACCGCGAACTCGCCGCGCTTCTCGACCAGCTCGACCCGGGAGTACGCGGCGGCCGCCAGCCCCTCCACGACCTCTTCCAGGTCCGCGGTCCGCCCGGTACGCAGCGCCACCGGCTCCAGGTCGCCGAGCCCCTTGACCTGCGGTTGGAGCACGGACCGCACGGGAGCGACGACGACGCTCACGGGACCCGCGGCCGGGTCGTCGGCGGCGGGGTGGGCGAGGCGGCGCAGCACCGCCAGGCGCCGGCCGACGGTGTCGGAGCGGGGCGAGAGCCGCTCGTGGGGCAGGGTCTCCCAGGACGGGTAGTCGACGACCGTGTCCGGGTCGAGCAGTGAGCGCAGCGCCGCCGCGAGGTCCTCGGCCTCCCGCCCGGTCGCGGTCACGGCGAGCACCGGCCGGCCCGCCCCGCGTGCCAGGGCGGCCACCGCGAAGGGCCGTGCGGCGGGGGGTCCGACCAGGTCGACGTGGTGCCGGTGACCGTCGGTCGCGGCCTTCACCGCTTCGGTGAGGGCGGGGTCCTTGGCGACGGCGTCGAGCAGACCGTGCAGGCTCATGAAGGGGTTCCGTCCGGGGTCCGGGATGGGGGTGGGCAACGCGAACCGCCCGACACGTCCTACGGGCCGGGGGTCTCCAGCGTAAACCCCGCGGGACGGCTCCTGCCCGGCGAGCGCGGACACGCGGACACCGGGACGCGGACCGGCCCGGCGAGCGCGGACACCGGGACATGACCCGGCCCGGTGAGCGTGGAGGACGCTCACCGGGCCGGGCCGCCATCCTACGGAACTACTCGGTGGCGATCGCGTTCAGGACGTTCATCCGCCCTGCCCTGAACGCCGGGACCAGCGCCGCGAACAGCCCGACGAAGGCCGATCCGACGAACACCGTCAGGATCGTCGGCCACGGGATCTCCAGCACCCCGAGGCCCTCCAGAGCGAGCAGCTTCTGCGCCGCCGTGCCCCAGCCCATGCCGAGGCCCAGGCCGAGCAGGGCGCCGAAGAGGGCGATGACCACGGACTCCAGGCGGATCATGCGGCGCAGCTGGCGGCGGGAGAGGCCGATGGCGCGCATGAGGCCGATCTCCCGGGTCCGCTCGACCACCGAAAGCGCCAGGGTGTTCACGACACCGAGCACCGCGACGATGATCGCGAGGGCGAGCAGGCCGTAGACGATGTTCAGCAGCTGGCCGATCTGGTCCTTGAGGTCCTGCTTGAAGTCGGTCTGGTCGAGGACCCGGTACTGCGGGTAGGGCGCGAGGGAGTCCTTGAGGCTCTCGTACGCCTCCTCGGCCTTGCCCTCCTCCGCCTTGGCGAACATCATCACGTTCTTCGGCATCCGCTCGGGCGTGTAGTACCGCTCGGCGGTGGCGATGGACGTGTACATCGCGCCCTGGTCGATGCTCGTGTCGTCGGAGGTGATCGCCGCGACCTTCAGCCGCGCGGTCTTCCCGTTGACGAAGGCGACGGTCAGCGTGTCACCGACCTTCACGCCGTGCTTGCCCGCGAAGTCGTCGCCGACGGACATGGCGTCCTTGGCGTACGCCTTCGCGAGGTCGCCGGCGACGGTCTCGCGGCGCAGGTCCTCGGCGTAGGTCGGGTCGGCGGCGGCGAGCCAGCCGTCGTCCGTGGTGGTGCCGTCCGGTGCGGTGATCTTCGCCTTGAGGCCCTTGTACTCGGTGGTGTGCGCGAGGTCGGGGCTCTTCTTCACGGCCTCGGCCGCCTGCGGCATGATCGGGCCGTTCGCGGACTGGATGATGAAGTCCGCGCCGACGGACTTGTCGAGCTCCTGCGTGGCCGACGCGACCATCGAGGAGCCGACGACCGACAGACAGGCGACCAGCGCGAGGCCGATCATCAGGGCCGCGCCGGTGGCGCCGGTGCGGCGCGGGTTGCGCAGCGCGTTGCGCTCGGCCATCCGCCCGACCGGGCCGAAGACCCGCAGCACGACGGCGCCGAGGACACGGACCACGCCACCCGCGAGCAGCGGGCCGACGACGATGAAGCCGACGAGGCTGAGGACGACGCCGAGGCCGAGCCACATCGAGCCCTCGGTGGCCTTGTCGGCCTGGGCCGCGGCCCACAGCCCGGCGGCGCCGGCGCCGGTGAGGACGAGGCCGATGATGCCCCGTACGAGACCGGCCCTGGCGTCCGCCGGTGTGCCGGCGTCGCGCAGCGCGGCCATCGGGGAGACCTTGCCGGCCCGGCGGGCCGGGATGTACGCGGCGAGGACGGTGACGACGATGCCGAGGGTGAGACCGACGGCCGGGGTCGTCCACTTCACGGTCAGGTCGTCCGTGGAGAGGTTCATGCCCATGGTGGACATGAGCTCCATCAGCCCGATGGCGAGGCCGACACCGGCGGCGACTCCGGCGATCGAGCCGATGACGCCGAGCAGCAGCGCCTCGACGAGGACCGAGCGGTTGACCTGCTTGCGGCTCGACCCGATGGCGCGCATCAGGCCGATCTCGCGGGTGCGCTGGGCGACCAGCATCGAGAAGGTGTTGACGATGAGGAAGACGCCGACGAGGACGGCGATCCCGGCGAAGCCGAGCATCGCGTACTTCATGACGTCGAGGAAGCCGCCGACGTCCTCGCGGCCGGCGTCGGCGGCCTCCTGCTGCGTCTGGAGCTTGTACGCGCCGGTGCCGACGGCCGCGGCCACGTTCTTCTTCACCTGCTCGTGGCTGACCCCGGGCTCGGCGGTCACGGCGACATGCGTGAACTTCCCGGTCTCGCCGAGGAGTTCACGCTGGGCGGTGGGGGTGTCGAAGTAGACGACGGCCGCACCGGGGTTGGTGACCTTGAAGGAGGCGATGCCGGAGATCTTCGCGGTGAAGTCGCCGGTGACGGCGATGGTGCGCAGCTCGTCACCGAGCTTCAGCCCGTGCTTCTCGGCGGTGTCGGCGTCGACCATCACCTCGGTGGGGCCGCGCGGGGCGTGGCCGGAGGTGATCTCCATGGTCCGCAGGTCGCCCTGGGTCCAGTTGCCGGCGATCGTCGGGGCGCCGTTGCTGGAGCCCATGTTCTTGTTGTCGGCGTCGACGACGGTGACGCTCATGGAGACGACACCGCCCTCGGCGGACTTCACGCCGTCGGCCTTCTCCACCGTCGGCACCAGGGAGGCGGGCAGGGATTCGGGCCGGCCGTTCTCCGGGGTCTCGTCGTTGGTCGCCGCGTTCTTGGGGCTGACCGTGACATCGGCCGCGGTGGCCGCGAAGAGCTTGTCGAAGGTGGTGTTCATGGTGTCGGTGAAGACGAGCGTGCCGGACACGAACGCCACCGACAGCAGGACCGCGATGGCGGAGAGCGCCATGCGTCCCTTGTGCGCGAAGAAGGTGCGCAGGGAGGTCTTGAGCATGGTCACGACGTCCGTCCCCGGGCGTCGAAGTCCTTCATCCGGTCGAGGACCTGCTCGGCGGTGGGGTTGAGCATCTCGTCGACGATGCGGCCGTCGGCGAGGTAGAGCACGCGGTCCGCGTAGGAGGCGGCGACCGGGTCGTGGGTGACCATCACGATGGTCTGGCCGAGCTCGTCGACGGAGCGGCGCAGGAAGCCCAGCACTTCGGCGCCGGCCCGCGAGTCCAGGTTTCCGGTCGGCTCGTCCCCGAAGATGATCTCGGGGCGGGCGGCCAGGGCGCGGGCCACGGCGACGCGCTGCTGCTGGCCGCCGGAGAGCTGTGCGGGCCGGTGCTTGAGCCGGTCGGCGAGGCCCACGGTCTCCACGACGCGGTTGAGCCAGGCGGCGTCCGGCTTGCGGCCCGCGATGTCCATCGGCAGCGTGATGTTCTCGATGGCGTTGAGCGTCGGCAGCAGGTTGAACGCCTGGAAGATGAAGCCGATCCGGTCCCGGCGCAGTTGGGTGAGCTTCTTGTCCTTGAGCCGCGTGATCTCGGTGTCGTCGACGTGGATCTCGCCCGAGGTGACGGTGTCGAGCCCGGCGAGGCAGTGCATCAGCGTGGACTTGCCGGAGCCCGAGGGTCCCATGATCGCGGTGAACTGCCCGCGCATGATGTCCACATCGACGTGGTCGAGCGCGACGACCCGCGTCTCGCCGGTGCCGTACGCCTTGACGACCTGTCGCGCTCGCGCGGCGACGGCCGCACTCCCTCCCGCCACCCGACCGCCGCCCCTCACCGAGGCTCCCCCAGACTTCGTCCCGGGGGACCCCCATCGCGCCGCACCTTCTGAATCGCCCCCGTGCGCGGGAATGGCCGCAGCCGTTGTCACGGTATGTCTCCTATGTCGGCGAACGGGGCGTGATACGCCGCCGCGTACGTGTCGAGTGTCATGGGAAGCGGGACCCTGGCGCGATGGTGCTCGGCGCAGTCTTCGAGCGGGGGTTTTCCCCACCGTGCGATCGTCCGGCGCCGTGCGGAACCGCCTGCGGAACCGCCGTAGGAACAACGTAAGGAACGGGCCCGCCGCTTCTCGTCCTCCAGCGGGACGAACGGCCCCTGGGCGGAAGTAGGGAGCCACCCCTAGGGGTCTCCGCTTCCGGACCGAGGCCGTCCCCGTAGACACTGCCCCCTCCCGCTGCGTGAGGGGCAAGTGAGATGGTGGATCCGGCCGAAATACGTGCATGGGGAAGGGACCTTGATGTCCGGGGGCGGTACGGGAACGGGCGGCGACCGTACGAGCGTGGGCGGGGCCGGCGGAGCGGGGCCGGGCGGCGGCAAGGGCGAGCCCCGGGGCGCCGAGACGGACGGCGGACGCGGCGTGGGACGCGGCGTGGGCGACCCGGGGGGCGGAGCGGAGGCGGAGGCGGGGGCCATGGCCGCCGAGGCCGATGCCGGGACGGGGGCCGGGACCGGGGCGGGCGCCGGGACCGGGACGGGCGCCGGGGCCGGGACGGGCGCCGGGGCCGGGGCGGGCCTCCCGGCCGGAGCAGGGGGCGGCGCAGGGGCAGCGGCCCCGGCCGCCCGCGCCAAGGCCCCCGCCCGCGACACCGTCCGCCGCGGCCCCGTCGTCGCCGCGCTGATGCTCGGCATGGCGCTCGCCGCGCTCGACGGCACCATCGTGGCGACCGCGGTCCCGCAGATCGTCGGCGACCTCGGCGGCTTCTCCGCCTTCTCGTGGCTGTTCTCCGGCTATCTGCTCGCCGTCACCGTCACCCTCCCCGTCTACGGCAAGCTCTCCGACACCTTCGGCCGCAAGCCCGTCCTGATCGCGGGCATCATCCTCTTCCTCCTCGGCTCCGCGCTCTGCGCGGGCGCCTGGAACATGGCCTCGCTCATCGCGTTCCGCATCGTCCAGGGCCTGGGCGGCGGAGCGCTCCAGGGCACGATCCAGACGATCGCCGCAGATCTCTATCCGCTCGACGAGCGCCCCAAGATCGTGTCGAAGATCTCCACCGTGTGGGCGGTCTCGGCGGTCGCGGGACCGGCGGTGGGCGGGCTGCTCACCGCGTACGCCGACTGGCGCTGGATCTTCCTCATCAATCTCCCGGTCGGCGCGGTCGCGCTGTGGCTGATCGCCCGTCACCTCGTCGAGCCGCTGCGGGAACGGGGCCGGCGACCCCGCATCGACTGGCCCGGCGCGCTGGCCGTCTTCCTCACCGGCACGCTCCTGCTCACCGCGCTCGTCCAGGGCGGGGTGGCCTGGCCCTGGCTCTCGGCGCCCTCGCTCGGGCTGTTCGCCGCCGCCGCGGCCGGCGCCGCCGCGACCGTACTGATCGAACGCCGGGCGGCCGAGCCGATCATCCCCGGCTGGGTCTGGCGCCGCCGGACCATCGCGGCGGTCAACCTGGCCCTCGGCGCGCTCGGCCTGCTGATGATCGCGCCGACCGTCTTCCTGCCCACGTACGCCCAGTCGGTCCTCGGACTCGGCCCGATCGCCGCCGGTTTCGTCCTGTCCGCGATGACCCTGAGCTGGCCGGTCAGCGCGGCGTGGTCGAACCGCGTCTACACCCGCATCGGCTTCCGCAACACCGCGATCATCGGCATCGGTACGGGAATGCTCGTCCTGCTGTCGTTCCCGCTCCTCATCCCCTACCCGGGCGAGGCATGGCAGCCGACGCTCGTCATGTTCCTCCTCGGCGCAGCACTCGGCATCTTCCAACTGCCGCTGATCGTCGGCGTCCAGTCGACCGTCCCCTGGGCCGAGCGCGGTACGACGACCGCGTCCGTGCTCTTCTGCCGCCAGGTCGGCCAGAGCCTCGGCGCGGCGCTCTTCGGCGCCCTCGCCAACGCCGTCCTGGCGTCCCGCCTCGGCGGCTCGGAGGACCTCGACTCCGTCGCCCGCACCCTGGCGGACGGCGCCTCGCAGGACCATCTGCGACGCGCGGTCGCCACGGCGGTGGACTACGTCTACATCGGCGCTGCGGGAGCCGCGGCGCTGGCCCTGCTGGTCCTGGTCTTCCTGGCCCCTCGCAGGTTCCCGGTGCTCGGCGACCGCGACTGACCCGGCCCGCCGCCGCGTGTGCCTCAAGGCCTGTGACCCGACTGTTGCCGAAACGACATACCTTCCAGTCGGTAACCCCCTTACGCCGTAGGTCTACCGGCAAGTAACGTACGCGCTCCCCCCACAGGTGAAACCCCTCACCCCTGCCCCGGAGCCACACCATGGCGTACGACCGCTACTTCCCCGACCCGCCCGCCCCGGCGGGGCAGTCCTGGTACGCACCACCGCCGCCGCCGGATCTCGCTCCCGAGCCGTACGTCGACACCCATGACGATCTGGGCAGTCTCCGCACGGGGTACCGCAGGCTGCGGCGCGTCGCCACCCTCACGGCGCTCGGATACTTCGTCCTCTTCCTCCTCCTTTCCGGCTATGCGCCCCACCTGATGGCCGGTGACATCAGCGGCGGCCTCACCATCGGACTGCTGCTGGGGCTCCTCACGCTGCCGGTGACCCTGGCCGCGATCGCGCTGTACGAGCGCATCGCGCGCGACCGCGTCGATCCGCTCGCCGCGGCGATCCGGTACGACGCCGAGCAGGCCGCCGCCGCAGCGGCAGCGCCCCGCCAGGGCCGGCAGGGTCGGCAGGACCGCGCCGGAAACGGGGCCGGCGCGTCCGGATGGGACTGGCCGACGGGAGGGGCTCACGCATGACCGGCTTCAACTCCGATGCCCAGACGATGTCGTTCGTCGCGTTCATCGCCGTCATCACCGTGACCCTGCTGCTGTGCGTGATGACCGGACCCGACCGCGACGACCTGGGCGAGTACTACACCGGCTTCCGCTCGCTCTCCCCCATGCAGAGCGGCCTCGCCATCGCCGGCGACTACATCTCCGCCTCGACCGTCCTCGCCACCATCGGGGTCATCGCGCTCGCCGGGTACGACGGCCTCACGCTCGCCCTGAGCACCGTGCTCTCCCTGGTCCTGATGATGTTCCTGCTCGCCGAACCGCTGCGGAACGCGGGCCGGTTCACCATGGGCGACGTCCTCACCCGCCGCACCCCCGGCCCCGCCGTGCGCATCACGGCCTCCGCGGTCACCCTCGCGGCCCTGCTGCCGCTGGTCGTCTTCCAGCTCGCGGGCTCCGGCGAACTGCTCGCCTTCGTCCTCGGCTTCGAGGCGGACGGGTTCAAGACCGGCTCCATCGTCTTCCTCGGCGTCCTGATGATCGCGTACGCGACGATCGGCGGGATGAAGGGCACCGCGTTCATCCAGATCGTCAAGACCGTTGTCCTGCTCGGCGCCTCCGCGGCCGTCGCCGTGCTGGTCCTCAACCGCCACGACTTCAGCCTGCCCACGCTCCTCGACGCGGCGGGCAAGGGCAGCGGGGCCGGGGACGCGTACCTCGCCAGCGGGCTCCAGTTCGGCGGCGACGACATCGACATGATCAGCGCCCAGCTGACGGTGGTGCTCGGCGCGGCGGTACTGCCGCACATCACGATGCGCGTGTTCACCGCGCGCAGCGCGACCGCGGTGCGGCGCTCGATGTCCTGGGCCGTCTCGACCGTCGTCGTCACCTGTCTGCTCATCGCCGTCATCGGCTTCGGAGCGGCCGCGATCGTCGGGCACAAGGGACTGGTCGCGGGCGACCCTCAGGGCAAGACCGCGTTCCTGCTCGTCACTCAGGCGCTGCTCGGCGCGGACCCGACCTTCGGCGAGACGCTGGTCTTCACCGCCGTCGCCACCGCCATCTTCCTCACCCTGCTCGCCTCGGTCGCCGGCATCACCCTCGCCTGCGCCAACACACTCGCCCACGACCTCATCGCCCACGGTCTTCGCCGCACCCGGCTGCAGCACACCACCGAGATGGCCGTGGCCCGCGCGGCCGCCGCGGTCGTGGGCCTCGCCGCGATCGCCGTCGCCGCCCTCGTCCAGCACGAGAACCTCCAGGCGCTGGTCACCCTGTCCTTCTCCATCGGCGCGTCGGCGGTCGCCCCCGCCCTCGTCTACAGCATGTTCTGGCGCCGCTTCACGCGCACGGGACTGCTCAGCACCCTCATCGTCGGCACCGCCTCCGCGATCGTCCTGATGACCGGCAGCAACCTGGTCTCCGGCACGCCCCAGTCGGTCTTCCCCGGCAGCGACTTCAACTGGTTCCCCTACACCACCACCGGCCTCGTCTCGGTCCCGCTCGGCTTCCTCGCCGGCTGGCTGGGCACACGCCTCTCCGCCCGCGACGCCGCCGCCCAGCGCGAGCTCTACGAGTCGGTCGAACCCGTCATCCTGGCGGGCGCACCGGCGCCCCCGCGCGGGGCTTGAGGCTGGACGGAACGGCGCCGTACGACAGACAGGGGCGCCCGGTCCGCGCATGTCGCGGACCGGGCGCCCCTTCGGTGTCCTACGGGCCGGCTACAGAAGCCCGTCCCACATCTGTTCCAGCAGCACCGACCACCAGCTCTCCGGCGACGACAGTGCCGCCGGGTCGAGGGCCGCGAGCTGGAGCTGGAAGTCGACCGTCCAGCGGGCCGCCTGCTCCGGGTTGAGACCGAAGCGCAGTCGCCACATGCGGCCGAGCAGGGCGAGGCAGCGCGTGAACTCCGGGAGGCCGCTGTTCACGAACTGCGGTGGCACAGGCCCGCCGCCGGGGCCGGCCTCGACCGGGACCGCGACGATATGGGCCGTGCCGTACTGGACGCAGATCGCCTTGCCGAAGTCGGTGCCCACGACCAGGTACGAGCCGGCGTCCGAGGCCGGCTGGACCTGGCGCTGCGCGGCCAGCTCCGCCAGCGTCGGCACCACCGGCTGGGCGGGCTGCGCCCAGAAGAACGGGCCGAAGTCGGCCGGCAGCCCTGCCCACACCAGGGTGCGGGCCACGATCTCCGGCACGCCCTGGCGGGACACCGCGCGCTGGTCGAAGCGGCAGATGCCCTGCGGTCCGAACGAGCCCACGAGCTCCTGCGCGATCGCCTCCGGGGGCAGCGGCGGGGCCGGCTGGACCGGCGGGAGCGGCGCGCGCACCGGCGCGGGGCGCGCCGGGCCGTCCGCGACCTGGTGCAACTCGCCCTGATGGGTGAGGAGTTGCTGCATGCCGCCCTGGCGGCTCGCGTGCTCCGTGCCGTACGGGGCGATGCTCGTGATCCGCGCCTGCGGCCAGGTCTCCCGGATCATCCGGGCGCAGTAACCGCCCGGCAGCTCACAGGACTCCAGCTCCGTGTGCAGCTCGAGCACCTGGTCGCTGGGGACGTTCATCGCACGCAGCTCGTGGAAGATCTGCCACTCCGGGTGCGGGGTGCCCGGTGCCGAGCGCCGGATGAGCTGCTGCTCGGAGCCGTCCGGCGCGCGGTAGCGCAGCACCGCCTGGTAGCCGGGGCCGACCATGGGCACGCCGGCGGGCGGCTGCTGCGGGTAGCCGTAAGCCGGTGGCTGCGGCGGCTGGGGCGCCTGCGGTACGGGGCCCGGCACGCCCGGCGGCGGACCCTGCGGCGGCTGGGGTGGCTGGGGGGCCTGAGGCGGCTGCGGGGCCTGGGGCGGCTGAGGCGGGGGTGCCTGGCCCGGGCCTGCCAGCATCGTCGCTGCATGGTGGACACCACCCGGCGGTGTACCGGGGGCGCCAGGCGCACCGGGCGGGCCGGGCGGGCTCGGCGGCTGGGGCGGCTGAGGCGCCGCCGGACCGCTCTGGTTCGGACCCGGGTTCGGATTCGGATTCGGATTCGGATTCGCCAGCATCGTCGCCGCATGGTGCACATCGCCCTGCGGAGGGCTCGGCGGCTGCGGCCCGTCCGGGCCGAGTTGCGAGACCAGCTGCGTCGGGACGTAACCGCCCGCCGGAGCGCCGGAAGCGCCCGGCCGCGCGCCGGGGACACCGGGCGGGGCGGGGGGCGGCGGGGTCGTCGGGCGGCCTCCGCGCGAAGCACGCGGCGGCACACTGGCCTTGCTGGTCGCGGCGTCGGCGATGTCACCGGCCCCGTTCCGGCCGGGCGCCGCGGGAGCAGCAGACGGCTGCGGCCCGGGCTGCGCCTGCGCACCCGGCTGCGGATGCGGCTGCGGATGCGGATCGAGCGCGGGCGCCACCGCCGTCGGCGGCAACTGGCTGCCGCCCGACATCAGCGCGGTCGGCGCGTCCGCACCCACCGCCGGCGGCGGTGTGTCATCGTCGTCGGCCCCGGCGAGCGGGGGCGCGAACACGGTCGCCGGCAACGGCACGGACGCGTCGTCCGACGACGCGGCGTTCGTGTCGGTCCCGGCCCAGGGGGTCGCCCCACCGGGCGCCGCGGGGGCGGACGCAGGCACCCCGTCCGACGCGGTGGGCTCATGGTCCGGTGCCTGTCCGGCGGCGGTCGCCGTGCCCGGCCACGCCTCACCGCCGATGTGCGAGCCACGGCCGGACGTCCCACCGGCGACCGCACCGGCCGGACCGGCAGTCGGCGCAGACGCCCCCGCGCCGGCGCCAGCACCCGCACTGACCGCACCCGCACCCGTGCTGCCCGCACCCGCGCTCGCGCCGGCCCCCGCACCCGAACGACGGTCCGGAATACCCAACTTGTCCGCCGCGTCCTGCAACCACTCCGGCGGACTCAGCAGGAACGACGTCTGGTTCAGGTCGATCCGCTCCGCAGGCGCCGCGACCGGCGCCGCACCCGCGTCCGGAGTGCCGTACTCCTCCTCGTACCGCCGGATCACCTCGCCCACCGGCAGCCCCGGCCACAGCGTGGCCTCCCCGCTGTCCCGGGCGATCACCAGCCGCTGGTTCCCGCCGTCCGACGTAGCACCCCCAGCGCGGTCCTCCGCCCACACGACGAACCCCAGCCCGAACTCCCGCACCCGCACCTCACGGTGCTGATACGCGGGCACATCGCCGTTGATCCACTCTTCCGCGCGCTCCTGCGCCTGCGCGAAGGTCACCATCGAAAGCTCACTCCCCCACCGCAACGACCGGAACGGCGCGCGCGAAGCCGCCGTCCACCATCAGGTTCGCCACCGTCTCCAGCTCCGGCGGACTGCCCGCGAGACGCGACAGAAACGCGTCGAAGTCCTCACCGCACGGCAGCAGCAGCCGCTCCACCCGCTCGTTCACCGACCAGCCGTCCCGGTCCCGCGCGTCGTCGTACGCGCAGAACCAGACCGAACCGGTGCCGCCGCCCCGCACCTTGACCGCCAGCAGCCCGCCCTGGACGAAGCCGACGCCCAGGTAGTCCTTCGTCAGATGGTCCCGCAGGCACTTGTTGACGTACACCAGGTCGTTGACCGCCGCCTCCTCGCGCACCGTGAAGAACGGCTGGTCGATCAGCAGGCCGAGCTCCGCGTCGAGCGCCGTGCCCACCGGCGCGCAGCCCCCGGCCGCCTTCAGGAAGGAGCGGTACGCACCCGGAAGCCGGTACCCCAAGTCCTCTTCCACACCGAGCAGTTGCTGCTCGGACACCGATACCGCGCCCTTGGGCAGCCCGAAGTGCGCGGGCCGGGTCTCCTGGAGCGGACGGGTGCCGCGCTTGGCGTGGTCGACCGCGGTCGTCGCCATTCCCGCGTGATGGCGCAGGAGCGCCTTGACCTCGACCGGGACCAGTTCGAGCCGGCGCCCGCCCGGGACGTGGTGCCACGTCCAGCCGTGCGGCGTCGCCACCGCGGGGATCGTGTCCCACAGTTCATGGCCGCCGGCGGCGAGCGCCGCGTTCGCCGACACGTAGTCGGTCAGCCGCAGTTCGTCGACGCCGAAGCCCGCCGGAGGCTCGGCGATCTCCGCGGCGGCGCGCGCATACGGCGAGAAGTCCGGATAGCCGTGTTCGTCCACGCGCACCCCCACGGGGTGCCGGGCGGCCCGGACCGGGT
Organism: Streptomyces sp. FIT100; assembly: GCF_024584805.1. NCBI lineage: Bacteria > Bacillati > Actinomycetota > Actinomycetes > Kitasatosporales > Streptomycetaceae > Streptomyces > Streptomyces sp. FIT100. The sequence continues at coordinate 3,156,917 of NZ_CP075715.1, forward strand.
CCGGGAAGTGCACGACCTGCCCGGCGTAGGCCGCGTTCGGTGGCGCGGCTTGCTGCCCGAGCCGACCTGTCGTCATGGCGGTAGCCCCCTGCTGCGTCTGGCTGGTTCACCACAGCCTATGCGGTGGGGCAACAGGCGGCGCCGCCCCCGGTACCAGCCCGGCAACAGCCCGGTCGCCACCCGGTCGCCACCCCTCCGCTTCCGTAACGAAACGTCACCTCCGCGTGACCGTCAGCCGAAGCAACACCGACACAGCTACACGTTTCAGTCACCCCGCTTCCATACCCGGCGTCCCATTTGGCAGGCTGTCCCTTCAACTCGGGGGCGTGCGAGACGGCGATGGCGCTGCGGGCACGGGAGGGACAACAGCACGATGCACACGGCACCATCAGGCACGACGGGCGATCCCCGGCTCAACTGGAGCAGCGCCGACGCGGCCGGGCACCCGCCCGCGCTGCGCTTCCGGCGCGACGGAATCCTGCCAACCGTCGCGGCGGCACTCTCCGTACGCGGCACGACCCTCACCTGCACCGCCGGCAAGGGCGACCAGCCGCCCGCGCTCCACCACCTCGTACAGGACTTCCTCGACACCCTCACCAGCGGACAGCGGGAGCGCTTCACCGGCCGCTGCCCCGAGGCGATCCTGCTCTCGCGCCACCTCACGGCCGCCGACACCGCCCGCTCCAAGCGGGCGCAGCGCAAACCCCTCACCAGCGGCGAGGCCCGCCGCTCCCTCAAGCAGGCCAAACTCACCACCCGACGCATCCGCGAGGACGGCGACCCCCTGCACGGCAGCTACGCGGCGCCCTGCCGCTCCTGTGCCGCGATGCTCGCCCACTTCGGCGTGCGCGTCGTCGATCCGACCGCACAAGACCGGCCCCAGAACCAGAACGGCTGACCCGGACCGTGAACCAGCACAACACGACCCGCTTCCCCGTCGCCGTCGACGCCGCACTGCGCGAAGCGGGCTGGCAGCCGGGCCGCTGGGACATCAAGCAGGCCGAGCACTGGGCCGACACCCTGCGCGCCCACGAATCCCCCGGCGGCCACCGCCACGCCGTCTTCCCGGCCGCCGTCGAGGCGTGGGCCGAGTTCGGCGCCCTGCGCATCACCCCGCCAGGGCCCGGCCGCCAGATAGCCCCCGCGGTGCTGCACTTCGATCCACTCGCCGGGCTGCACCTCGCCCGCACCCTGGGCGACCTCGGCCGCGCCCTCGACACCGAGCTGACCCCGCTCGGCGAGGAGGGCGACGCACAGGCGGTGCTCGCCATCGACACCGAAGGCCGCGTCTACAGCCTCGACCACACCGGCGACTGGTACCTCGGCCCCGACGTCGACCAGGCCCTCGCCACCCTGGTCACCGGCGCCCAGCCGGCCCGCCTGACGACCTCCTGAACCGGGCCCGACGGACCCCAGGAGACCGACGGACCCCAGGAGACCGACGGGCCACAGATAACCAACAGGCCGCACCGGACCGGCAGGCCACACCGGACCGGCAGGCCACACCCGACCGGGCGGACTCCAGGAGACACCCCTCAGGCCGAGGGCACCTCCATCGGCAGCACCGCCGACACCCGGAAGCCCCCCGCGTCCGTCGGGCCCGACACGAAGACACCGCCCAGCGCGGACACCCGCTCCCGCATCCCCACCAGGCCGTTGCCACCGCTCGGCAGCCCCGCATCGGCCGCACCCCGCTCCGAGGGGCCGTTCTCCACCTGCATCGCGACCTCCGCGCCGCGGTGCGCCACCCGCACCCACGCCTTCGCGCCCGCCGCATGCTTGTGCACGTTCGTCAGCGCCTCCTGCACCACCCGGTACGCCGTCTGCTCGACCTCCGGACGGTACGGGCGCGCCTCGCCCTGCACCATCAACTCGACCACCATCCCGGCCTGCCGGGACTGCTCGACCAGCGGCTCCAGATCCGCCAGCGACGGACCGTCCGCAGGGCCGCCCTCCGCCGCGGCGGCCGCCGCGGCCGCGGCCGCCACCCCCACCGCCGCCAGCGGCACCGGCTCGGCCGCCCGTGCCACCACATCCTCACCCGCCCGCAGCACCCCGAGCATCTCCCGCAGCTCGGTCAGCGCCTGCCGGCCCATGTCCCCCACCAGTGCCGCGTTCTTGACCGCCTTCTGGGGGTCCTTCAGCGCCACCGCCTGCAACGCCGCCGCGTGCACCACCATCAGGCTGACCCGATGGGCCACCACGTCGTGCATCTCGCGCGCGATCCGCGTCCGCTCCTCCGTACGCGCCCACTGCGCCTGCTGCTCCGCCCGGTCCGCCAGCAGTGACAACTCCTGCTCCAGGCTGACCGCCCGCTCCCGCAGGCTCTCCATCAGCCGCCGCCGAGCCCCGACATAGAGCCCGAACAGCACCGGCGGCGCCGTCAGCCCGATCGACATCACGACCGACACCAGCGGTACGTACCAGAGCCCCGGGTCGAAGTCCGCCGACCCGACGTCCTGCCGGGTCCGTACGAACGTCACGATGAGCGTCCCCACCAAGGACATCCCCGCCAGCGCGGCGATGATCCGCCGCGGCGCCTCCGAGGCCGCGAGCGTGTACAGCCCGACGATCCCCATCAGGAAGCCCATCTCGGCCGGCGTGATCGCCACCGACACCAGCACCACGCTCGCCGGCCACCGCCGCCGCAGCACCAGCACCGAGCCGGCGACCAGCCCGAAGAGCACCCCCAGCGGCACGGGCAGCGCCGCGTTGCCCGCGAAGCGGACCCCCTCCAGCGCGCACTCCACCGCGGACACGAGTCCGAGCCCCACGTCCAGCACCGCACTGCGGCGCCGCCCCCACCACAGCCAGGAGCGGGCGCTGTCGCCCGCAGAGTCCTGGTGTGCCCCCGATGTGGTCATGTCTTCCAGCCTACGGAAGCGCGCGACCGATTTTCCGGCGACTGCAACCTCACGAAAAGTCATCGAACACGAACGCAACGCGCACCGACCACCGGAACAGCTGCATCGACCAGGCTTCCGCCCCGGAGGCGATCGCACGCTACGCCGATCTCTACCGTCGCGTGGAAGGCGCTTGGTACGGCATAGTGTTGGGTGCTGATCCGGCGACCTGATCCAATGTCCGGTTTAGTAGGCTTCATTCCCCCGTGGTGTAATTGGCAGCACTGTGGCTTTTGGTGCCATCTGTTCGGGTTCGAGTCCTGACGGGGGAGCATCGCAGGTTCGGGTCCTGACCGTGACGGTCAGGACCCGCCCTCATTTCACGCCTGAAACGTGCCGGTATCCTTCCGGTGTCCCCCACCCGAAGCACCGAAGCCGAAGGGCATACCCGTGAGCGTCAACCGCCCGGCCGCCGTCGTCGTCCTCGCCGCGGGTGAGGGCACCCGCATGAAGTCGAAGACCCCCAAGGTCCTCCATGAGATCGCCGGGCGCTCGCTCGTCGGCCACGTCGTCTCCGCCGCGCGCGAGCTGGAGCCCGAGGAGCTCGTGGTCGTCGTCGGGCACGCGAGCGAGCAGGTCAGGGAGCACCTCGCCGCGCATTACGCCGGCACGCGCACCGCGTACCAGGCCGAGCAGAACGGCACGGGGCACGCCGTGCGGATGGCGCTGGAGGAGCTGGGGCGGACGCCGGACGGCACCGTGGTCGTCGTGTGCGGTGACACCCCGCTGCTGTCCGGCGAGACGCTGACCGCGCTGGCCGCGACGCACGCCGCCGACGGCAACGCCGTGACCGTGCTGACCGCCGAGGTCCCCGACTCGACCGGGTACGGGCGGATCGTGCGCGACGCGGCGTCCGGTGCGGTGACCGCGATCGTGGAGCACAAGGACGCGACCGAGGCCGAGCGGGAGATCAAGGAGATCAACTCGGGGGTGTTCGCGTTCGACGGGCAGCTGCTCGCGGACGCGCTCGGCAAGGTCCGTACGGACAACAGCCAGGGCGAGGAGTACCTCACGGACGTCCTCGGGATCCTGCGTGAGGCGGGGCACCGGGTGGGCGCGTCCGTCGCCGGCGACCACCGGGAGATCCTGGGCATCAACAACCGTGTGCAGCTCGCGGAGGCGCGGCGGCTGCTGAACGAGCGGCTGCTGGAGCGGGCGATGACGGCCGGTGTGACGGTGGTGGACCCGGCGTCGGTCATCGTCGACGTGACGGTGACGTTCGAGCGCGACGCGGTGATCCACCCGGGTACGCAGCTGCTGGGCGCGACGCACATCGCGGAGGACGCCGAGGTCGGCCCGAACACCCGGCTGCGGGACACGACGGTCGGCCGGGGCGCCCGGGTGGACAACACGGTGGCCGACAGCGCCACCATCGGCGACTCGGCGTCCGTCGGACCGTACGCGTACCTGCGTCCGGGCACGAGCCTCGGCCCGAAGGCCAAGGCCGGTACGTACGTGGAGATGAAGAACGCGACGATCGGCGAGGGCACGAAGGTGCCGCACCTCTCCTATGTGGGGGACGCGACGATCGGCGACTACACGAACATCGGTGCGGCGAGCGTCTTCGTGAACTACGACGGCGAGGCGAAGCACCACACGACGATCGGGTCCCACTGCAAGACGGGTTCCGACAATATGTTTGTTGCACCGGTCACAGTGGGGGACGGCGCCTACACGGCGGCGGGCTCGGTGATCACGAAGGACGTACCGCCCGGCTCGCTCGCCGTCGCACGCGGCCAGCAGCGCAATATCGAGGGCTGGGTGGCTCGTAAGCGTCCGGGGAGCGCGGCGGCCCAGGCCGCCGCGGAGGCGGTCAAGCAGTTCAACGACGAAGGCTGACCGGAAACGGGTGCGCCGATCTCGGCGTACCGTGATACGTGCACATCGTGCACATTCGGGGGACCGGGAGGCGTCCCCCCGGTGAACACCGTGGCTGGCTCGCCGCACCAAGGACGGGCGGATCAGCAGCAGAGAAACACGTCTGAGGAGACAGTGCTGTGACCGGGATCAAGACGACCGGCGAGAAGAAGCTGATGCTCTTCTCCGGCCGCGCCCACCCCGAGCTGGCCGAGGAGGTCGCCGCCCAGCTGGGTGTCGGCCTGGTGCCGACCAAGGCGTTCGACTTCGCCAACGGCGAGATCTATGTCCGTTTCCAGGAGTCCGCGCGCGGCGCGGACTGCTTTCTGATCCAGAGCCACACGGCGCCCATCAACAAGTGGATCATGGAACAGCTCATCATGCTGGATGCTCTGAAGCGGGCCTCGGCCCGGAGCATCACCGTGATCGTTCCGTTCTACGGCTACGCCCGCCAGGACAAGAAGCACCGCGGCCGTGAGCCGATCTCGGCCCGTCTGGTGGCGGACCTGATGAAGACGGCGGGTGCGGACCGGATCCTCACCGTCGATCTGCACACGGACCAGATCCAGGGCTTCTTCGACGGCCCGGTCGACCACCTGTTCGCGCTGCCGCTCCTCGCGGACTACGTGGGCGCGAAGGTCGACCGTTCGAAGCTGACGGTCGTCTCCCCCGACGCGGGCCGGGTGCGCGTGGCCGACCGCTGGTGCGACCGCCTGGACGCCCCGCTGGCGATCGTGCACAAGCGCCGGGACAAGGACGTGGCGAACCAGGTCACCGTCCACGAGGTCGTCGGCAATGTCGAGGGCCGGGTCTGCGTCCTGGTCGACGACATGATCGACACCGGCGGCACCATCTGCGCGGCGGCGGACGCACTGTTCGCGCACGGCGCGGAGGACGTCATCGTGACGGCGACGCACGGTGTGCTGTCCGGTCCCGCGGCGGACCGGCTGAAGAACTCCAAGGTGAGCGAGTTCGTGTTCACGAACACGCTGCCGGACCCGAACAACCTGGAGCTCGACAAGATCACGGTCCTGTCGATCGCTCCGACGATCGCGCGCGCGGTGCGCGAGGTCTTCGAGGACGGTTCGGTGACGAGCCTCTTCGAGGAGCAGTGAGCTAGATCGATTTAGGCTACGGCCTCCCTCCGGGTAGACTCATCGGGTTGCTCGGCGAGGGAGGCCGTACCTGTTTCCGGTACGGCGGTCCGTTATCGACGCGCTCTTCGTAGCAGGCCAGTCGTGGCCGGGTGACTGTTCATGTTCGTCACCATCTACGAGGAGTGCATATGTCCGAGGTGAAGCTCGCCACCGAGACCCGCACCGAGTTCGGCAAGGGCGCCGCGCGTCGCATCCGCCGCGAGAGCAAGGTCCCGGGCGTTCTGTACGGCCACGGCGTCGACCCGATCCACATCACGCTGCCGGGCCACGAGCTGCTGCTGGCTCTGCGTACCCCGAACGTCCTGCTGGCGCTGGAGATCGGGGGCAAGAAGGAGCTCGCGATCCCGAAGGCGGTGCAGCGCGACCCGCTGAAGGGCTTCCTGGAGCACGTCGACCTGCTGCTCGTGAAGCGCGGCGAGAAGGTCAGCGTCGAGGTCCCGGTCCACGCCGAGGGTGAGCTGGCCCCGGGTGGCAACCTGCTGGAGCACGTCCTGAACGCGCTGCCGGTCGAGGCCGAGGCCACCCACATCCCCGAGTCGTTCACCGTCTCCGTCGAGGGCCTGGAGGCCGGCGCCTCCGTCCTCGCCAAGGACATCACCCTGCCGAACGGCGTCACGCTGGCCGTCGAGGAGGACGCCGTCGTCCTCCAGGTCCTGGCCGCGCAGGCCGAGGAGCCGGCCGCCGAGGGCGAAGAGGCCGTCGAGGGCGAAGAGGCCCCCGCCGCCGAGGCCTGATCCGTCCCGGGTCACGAAATCCCCTGCCACCGCCCCCCGCACCGCACGGTGCGGGGGGCGGTGGCGCTATGAAGGAGGCATGCAGCAGATGACGACGGACGCGACGGCCCCCTGGCTCGTGGTGGGGCTGGGGAACCCCGGGCCGGGTTACGCCGGGAACCGCCACAATGTCGGGTTCATGGTGGCGGACCTGCTCGCCGAGCGGATGGGCGGCTCGTTCAAGCGGGCGGCCAAGGCGCAGGCGCAGGTCCTGGAGGGCAGGATCGGCTCTCCGGGGCCCTCGAGCCGGCGGGTGGTGCTGGCGAAGCCGATGTCGTACATGAACCTGTCGGGCGGGCCGGTCGTGGCGCTGCGGGACTTCTACAAGGTGCCGACAGCGAACATCGTGGCGATCCATGACGAGCTGGACATCGACTACGGCGTACTGCGGCTGAAGCTCGGCGGCGGCGACAACGGCCACAACGGGCTGAAGTCGATGACGAAGGCGATGGGTGCGGACTACCACCGGCTGCGGTTCGGCATCGGGCGTCCGCCGGGCCGGATGCAGGTGGCGGACTTCGTGCTGAAGGACTTCTCGGCGGCGGAGCGCAAGGAGCTGGACTACTTCGTGGACCGCGCGGCGGACGCGGTGGAGTGTCTGGCGACGGAAGGGCTGGAGCGCGCGCAGAGTGCGTACAACTCCTGACCGCAGTGCGCACAACTCCTGACAAGCCCCCCATAGCCATGGCCCGAGGTTGACCGAGCGCGGTCGCTTGCCGAAGGATCGCGCCCCATGAAGCGGAACTCCTCCGGCCGGATGCTCGACCACAGCCGCCGTGCGGCCATGGTGCTGGTCGCCCTGCTGCTGCTCGTCGCCGGCGCCTGGTCGTCCTGGGGGACGGCCCAGCACGTGCTGCTCGCGAAGGGCCGCGAGCACGGCACGCTCACGGTGGCGGACTGCGGCGAGAAGACCTGCACGGGCTCGTACGACCCCGAGGGGCCGTCCGCGCCGCGCAAGGGCATGACCATCGAGCGCTCGGTCGCCGTCGACAAGGGGACGACGGTCCCGGTCGTCGTGAAGCCCGGCACGGACGAGCTGGTCCGTACGGGGTGGGCGGGGGCGCTGCACGCCTGGCTGCCGTTCGGCGGCGCGCTGCTGCTCGCGGCCCTGGTGATCGGCGGCGGTCTGCGCATGACGCGCACCGCGTGGGCGACGGCGGCCGCGGGTGGCGCACTGCTGGTGGGCGCGTTCTTCGCGCTGTGAGCCGCCGGCTTCGCGCTGTGAGCCGCCGGACGGGCCCGGGTCGGGCCCGTCCGGCGGCCGGGGGCGTCAGCCCGTGTTGCGCAGGCCCGCCGCGACGCCGTTCACCGTCAGCAGCAGTGCACGCGACAGCAGCGGGTCGGCCGGCTCGCCCCGCTCGGCGGCCAGCCGCTGCCGGGACAGCAGGGCCACCTGGAGGTACGAGATCGGGTCCAGGTAGGCGTCGCGGATCGAGAAGGTCTGCTGGAGCACCGGGTTGGAGTCGAGGAGCTCCTCCCCTCCGGTGACCCGCAGCACCTCACGCACCGTCAGCTCGTGCTCTGCCTCGATGCCGGCGAAGACGTGCTTCAGCTCGTCCGGCACGAGCGTGTCGACGTAGTGCCGGGCGATCCGCAGATCGGTCTTGGCGAGCGTCATCTCCACGTTGGAGACGAAGTTCCGGAAGAAGTGCCACTGCTCGTACATCTCCGTGAGCACCTCGCCGAGACCGGCCTCACGCAGGGCCTTGAGCCCGGATCCGACGCCGTACCAGCCCGGCACGATCTGCCGCGACTGGGTCCAGCCGAAGACCCACGGGATGGCCCGGAGCCCGTCGAGGCCCGCCCCGCTGTCCGGACGGCGCGAGGGCCGGGAGCCCAGGTGCAGCTCGGCGAGCTGGTCGACCGGCGTGGAGGCGAAGAAGTACGCCGGCAGGTCCGGGTCCTCGACCAGCCGCCGGTATGCGGCGTGGGCGGCGTCGGAGGCCGTGTCCATGGCCGCGTCCCAGCGGGCCAGCGCCTCGTCGCTCTGGCGCGGGGCGGTGTGCAGCGCGGACGCCTGGAGCGTGGCGGCGACGGTCAGCTCCAGGTTCTCCCTGGCCAGGGACGGGATCAGGTACTTGTCGGAGATGACCTCGCCCTGCTCGGTCACCTTGATCTCGCCCTCCAGCGTGCCCCACGGCTGGGCGAGGATCGCCTCGTGCGTGGGGCCGCCGCCGCGGCCGACGGTGCCGCCGCGGCCGTGGAAGAGCCGCAGCCGCACGCCGTAGCGGTGGGCGACGTCGCGCAGCCGCCGCTGGGCCCGGTGGATCTCCCACTGCGAGGTGGTGATGCCGCCGAACTTCGACGAGTCGGAGTAGCCGAGCATGACCTCCTGGACATCGCCGCGCAGCGAGACGAGCCGGCGGTAGGAGGGGTCGGCGAGCATCCCGTCGAGGATGACGTCGGCCGCCTTCAGCTCGTCGGTGGTCTCCAGCAGCGGCACGATGCCGATCTTGGCCCAGCCCGCGTGCAGATCGATCAGCCCGGCCTCGCGGGCGAGCACGGCGGCGGCGAAGACATCGTCGGCGCCCTGGCACATCGAGATGATGTACGACTCGATGACCTCGGGCCCGAACTTCTGGAAGGCATCCTTGACCGTGCGGAAGACGCCGAGGGTCTTGGCCCCGGCGGCGTCCAGCGGCGCCGGGCTGGGGGCGAGCGGCCGCCGGGAGCGCAGCTCCTTGGCGAGCAGCTTCTGCCGGTAGTCGCGGGGCATGTCGGCGTACCGCCAGGACTCCTCGCCGAGCCGGTCGAAGAGCTGCCCGACCGCGTGGTGGTGGGCGTCCGCGTGTTCGCGCACGTCCATCGTGGCGAGCTGCAGCCCGAAGGCGGCGAGCGTGCGGATCGTACGGTCGAGGCGACCGTCCGCGAACAGTCCGCCGCGGTGCTCGCGCAGCGACGTCTGTACGAGGGTCAGGTCGTGCAGCAGCTCGGCGGTGCCGAGGTAGTCGCGGCCGTCCTCGTGCGCGGTGCCCTTGGCGAGGCGCTCGCGCGTGTTGACGAGCTTCTGCCGGACGCAGGTGGCCTTGAGCCGGTACGGCTCCTCGGCGTTGAGCCGCTTGTAGCGGGGGCTGATCTCGGGCAGCCGCTCCAGGTCGGCCTGGAGCGACGAGAGCAGCTCCTCGGTGGCGCCCGCGTACCGGATCGAGTTGGACAGCAGCCCGCGCAGCGAGTCGACGGCCTCCAGGGCGTCGGTGATGCCGTGCTCGTGCTGGAGGATCAGCACCTCGCGGGTGACGTCGGGGGTGACGTTGGGGTTGCCGTCGCGGTCGCCGCCGATCCAGGTGCCGAAGGTGAGCGGGCGGGTGCCGGGCGGCAGCTCGACGCCGACGCGCTCCAGCTCGGCGGCGAGGTCCTCCAGGACGTCGCCGACGGCGCCGGCGTGCAGCTCGTCGAGGTAGTAGATGGCGTTGCGGGCCTCGTCGGCGGGCTCGGGGCGTACGACGCGGAGCTCGTCCGTCTGCCAGATGAGGTCGATGTTCTCGGCGAGCCGCAGATCGTGGCGGCGCCGGTCGGCGGCGATGACCGGGGTCTCGAGCAGTTCGGCGATGCGCCGGAGCTTGTTCAGTACGGACCGGCGCGCGGCCTCGGTCGGGTGCGCCGTGAACACCGGCCGGACGTTGAGGTTCCGTACGGTCTCGCGCAGGTGCTCGGGGTCGGCTTCCTTGAGCATGTCGGCGGTGCGGGAGAGCAGTCCGCCCTCGGCGGCCCGCTTCTCGCGCATCTCACGGCCGCGGTGCACCTGCTCGGTGACGTTGGCAAGATGGAAATAGGTGGAGAACGCGCGTACGAGCTTCGCTGCGGTCTCCAGGTCCGTGTCCCCGAGCAGCTCGGCGGCGGCGTCGCCGTCCGTCCGTGTGAGGGCGCGTACGCGTTCGACGAGCTCCAGGAGCTCGGGGCCTTCCTGCCGTACGAGGGTTTCGCCCAGCAGATCGCCCAGTCGGCGGATGTCGGAGCGCAGCTCCGCGCTGGCGGATGTGGTCTGGTCGGCACTGCTCACAGGTGCGGCTCCTTGCAGTGTTTGAGCACGTCTGGAGGTTTTCCGGAGGCTTTGCGGACCACGCTGTCCGACGCCACCAAGGATAGGTGTCCGTTCATGCACCGTTGTCCACAGCCCTCTTGCCGCGAGGCGTCGCGCTGCCATACTTACGACGCCGTAGGTTACGGATCCGTAGCCATGGATCATTCGCACTCCTCACCCCACAGGGGACACCCCATGACCACAAGCCCCGATGTGATCGACGACGCCCGGAATCCGTCCGAATCCGATCTCCCTGCCGCCACGCTCGGCGGCGAAAAGAAGCGTTCGATCGAGCAGATCGCCCTGCTGCTGTTCATCACGGTGCCCTTCCTCGCCCTGCTCGCGGCAGTTCCCCTGGCATGGGGGTGGGGCGTGAGCTGGCTCGACCTCGGCCTGCTCGTGTTCATGTACTTCCTCGGCTGCCACGGTGTGACGATCGGCTTCCACCGCTATTTCACGCACGGCTCCTTCAAGGCGAAGCGCCCGCTGCGCATCGCGCTGGCGATCGCCGGCTCGATGGCGGTGGAGGGCCCGCTGGTCCGCTGGGTGGCGGACCACCGCAAGCACCACAAGTTCTCGGACGCCGAGGGCGACCCGCACTCGCCGTGGCGCTTCGGTGAGAGCCTGCCGGCGCTGATGAAGGGCCTGTGGTGGGCGCACATCGGCTGGCTGTTCGACGAGGAGCAGACCCCTCAGCACAAGTACGCGCCGGATCTGATCAAGGACCCGGCGATCCGTGCGGTCTCGCGTCAGTTCGTGGTCTGGACGTTGGTCTCGCTGGCGATCCCGCCGCTGGTCGGCGGCCTGGTGACGATGTCGTGGTGGGGCGCGTTCACGGCGTTCTTCTGGGGCTCGCTGGTGCGGGTCGCGCTGCTGCACCACGTGACCTGGTCGATCAACTCGATCTGCCACGCCGTGGGCAAGCGCCCGTTCAAGTCCCGTGACCGTTCGGGCAACGTGTGGTGGCTCGCGGTGCTGTCGTGCGGCGAGTCCTGGCACAACCTGCACCACGCCGACCCGACGAGCGCGCGGCACGGTGTGATGCGCGGGCAGATCGACTCCAGCGCCCGGCTGATCCGCTGGTTCGAGCTGGCGGGCTGGGCATACGACGTGCGCTGGCCGAGCACGGAGCGTATCGACTCCCGACGCAAGACGGAGGCCGCAGAGGCGGCATGATTGACGACGTGGCGATCGACGGCAGTAGCACCAGCAGCGAAAAGCCCAGGCGCGGGCGCAGGGTCCGCATGACCGGGGCGGAACGCCGTCAGCAACTGCTCGACATCGGCCGCACGCTCTTCGCGGAGAAGGGCTTCGAGGGCACGTCGGTGGAGGAGATCGCGGCGAAGGCCGGGGTCTCCAAGCCGGTGGTGTACGAACACTTCGGCGGCAAGGAAGGGCTGTACGCGGTCGTCGTGGACCGCGAGATGCGCCAGCTCCTTGACATGGTGACCGGCGCGCTGACCGCCGGTCATCCGCGTGAACTGCTGGAGCAGGCGGCGTTCGCCCTGCTCGACTACATCGAGACGTACACGGACGGTTTCCGGATCCTCGTCCGTGACTCGCCCGTGGCCCAGTCGACGGGCACCTTCGCCTCGCTGATCAGCGATATCGCCACGCAGGTGGAGGACATTCTGGGCCTGGAGTTCAAGGCCCGCGGCTTCGATCCGAAGCTGGCGCCGCTGTACGCGCAGGCGCTGGTGGGGATGGTGGCCCTCACGGGCCAGTGGTGGCTGGACGTCCGCAAGCCGAAGAAGGCGGAGGTCGCGGCGCATCTGGTGAATCTGGCGTGGCACGGCCTTGACGGCATGGAGCAGAAGCCGCGGCTGATAGGGCACCGCAAGAGCTAGGAGCTGATCCGGCCGGCGTCCGGTCGCGTGACCGGCCGCCGGCCGGGGGCTAAGTCGTCCTCACCGTCCCGTGAGCCGGTCATGCCGTCGGCTCGGACGCGGCCTCGGAGACGGACGCGGGCACGGACGCGGGCTCGGGCTCGGGCTCCAGGAACTCCAGGAGGTTGCCCGCCGGGTCCTCGGAGTAGAAGCGGCGGTGCCCGGGCAGATCGCGGTCCCAGACGACCTTGGCGCCACGCGATGCGAGGCGGTCGGCATACGCCTCGATCCCGGTGACGCGCAGGCCGGGGTGGGCCTTTCTGACGGGCCTGAAGTCAGCCTCGATGCCGAGGTGCAGCTGTACGGGACCGGCCTGGAACCAGCAGCCTCCGCGGGCGGCGAGCGGCTGGGGCTTGGGGATCTCGGTCATCCCGAGGACGTCGGTGTAGTAGGCGCGCAGGGCGTCCTCGGTGCCCGGCGGCGCGGCGAGCTGGACGTGGTCGAACGCTGTCAGCATGATTTCCCCCTGCTGGTCAGGACGGTTTGCGGGCCACGGCGAAGATCCGGCGGAACGGGAAGACCGTCCCGTACGGCCCCGGCGGGTACGCCTTGCGGAGCAGGTCGCGGTACTGGCCGAGGAATTCCTCGGTCGCCTCGTCGTCCCCTTCGAGCGTGGTGAGGACCGGCCGCAGCGCCGTGCCCTTCACCCAGTCGAGTACGGGGTCCTCACCGCCGAGGAGCTGGGAGTACGTCGTCTCCCAGACGTCCGTCGCGCAGCCGAGGTCGGCGAGGCGCATGAGGTAGTCCGCGGGTTCCAGGATGTGGACGAAGCGGCGGCCCTGGTCGGCGAGGCGGTCGCGCCACTGGGGGGTGTCGCAGAGCTCGCCGAGCAGGGCGTGGCTGGGTGAGGTGAAGTTGCCCGGGACCTGGAAGGCGAAGGTGCCGCCGGGCGCGAGGCCGTCGATCCAGGTGCGGAACGATTCGGGGTGGTTGGGCACCCATTGCAGTGCGGCGTTGGAGACGATCAGGTCGTACGGCTCGTCGGGCGTCCAGTGCGCGGCGTCGGCGGGGCGGAAGTCGAGCCAGCCGCCGCCGGGGGTGGTGCCGGCGTACTCCTTCTCGGCGCGGGCGAGCATCTCCGGTGAGAGGTCGAAGCCGGTGATGTGGGCGTCGGGCCAGCGCTCGGAGAGGAGGACGGTGACATTGCCGGGCCCGCAGCCGAGGTCGGCGATGCGCGGGGCGCGAGCGGTGCCCGGCAGCTCGGGTATTCGCGCGAGAAGGTCGAGGAACGGGCGGGTCCGGTGGCCTGAGTGACGGAGGTACTGCTGTGGATCCCAGGTTGGTGCGGAATGCATGTTCGAGCCCCCTTGCTGGAAAGGTACGGCCAAGCGGAACGGAGTTCCGGCCCGACCATGCCCAATAGTCCGACGAAATATATCTTGACGTCAAGAGACTTCATGTCGACAGACCCTCTACACTGATCGACATGGAGGACGAGGTCGACCGACTGGTCGCTGCATGGCGCCGAGAGCGCCCCGACCTCGACGTGGAACCGCTCGAGGTGCTCAGTCGTGTGTCCAGGCTGGCCCGGCATCTCGACCGCGCACGTCGCCTCGCTTTCTCCGAGCACGGACTGGAGCCCTGGGAGTTCGACGTCCTGACGTCATTGCGGCGCGCGGGCGCGCCCTACCAGCTCTCCCCCGGCCAGCTGCTGACGCAGACCCTGGTGACCTCCGGCACGATGACCAACCGCATCGACCGTCTCGCCAAGAAGGGACTCGTCGAGCGGCTGCCCGATCCCAGTGACCGCCGCGGTGTGCTGGTGCGGCTCACCTCCGAGGGCCGTGACCGCGCCGACCAGGCGCTCGCCGGGCTGCTGGCCCAGGAGCGCGCGATCCTCTCCCAGCTCCCCCGCACCCAGCGCGCCGAACTTGCCGCACTGCTACGCCAGTTGACCGCCCCGTTCGACAACGTCCCCGGCTGAGGAGAGCTCCGCGGGCCCCACCCCCGCCCGGCGGGCCAGTGCCACCGCCGCGAGGGTGGAGTGGACGCCCAGCTTCCCCAGCACGTTCTGCATATGGGTGCGGACCGTGTGCGGGGAGAGGAAGAGCCGCTCCGCGACCGCCTTGCGGCCGAGCCCCGCCACCATGCAGCGCAGCACCTCGCGTTCGCGCGGGGTGAGGGACTCGACGAGCCGTTCGCTCTCGGTGCGGTGCTTGCGCGCCGCGGTCAGCTCCCGCAGGACGCCGGTGAGCAGCGCGGGCGGCAGATGCGTCTCGTCCCGCAGCACCCCCCTGATGACCGTGAGCAGCCGCTGAAGCGAACAGTCCTTGGCCACCCAGCCCGAGGCGCCCGCCTGGAGCGCGAGCGCGGCCCGGCGCGGGTCGTCCCTCTCGGCCAGCACGACGGAACGGACCGCCGGACGCGCCGAACGGACCCCCGCCACCAGGGAGATGCCGTCGACGAAGCCGCCCTCCCCGTTGTCGGGCACGGCCCGTGCGACGACGGGGGCGGCCGGTGCGGCGGCCACGCCCAGGTCGGCGTCGACGAGCATCACGTCGAAGTGGCGCCCGTCGGCCGCCGCGCGCTCCATGCAGCGCAGCGCGGCAGGCCCGCTGCCGGCCGCGGCCACCTCGACGTCCGGCTCGGCGGCGAGCGCCGCGGCGAGGGACTCGGCGAAGATTCGGTGGTCATCCACCACAAGAACCCGGATACGAACCACAGGCACCCCCAAGCTGCGCAATTCCGGCGGAGTCCGGAAGCGCGAGTACGGCGCCCGAGGATGGGGTGGTACGCAATCCACGGCCGCCGCCGTGCTGTTGACTGCTACCCCGCCCCGGGCGTCGTACCCGACTGTCTTGCCCCCTGATGCACAGCACCGGCCCCCACCGGTGCTGTGCATCAGAGTAAGGCCGGGTGCCTGACGCGGAAGGGCATTTGCAGAACTGGTTACCGGAGGGGGCGGGCCGGGTTGCCCGGCGCGGTCGCCGCAGGCGCTACCGGACGCGGCGCGCACCGCCCGACGGGACCGCGGGGAAGATCCGCGGCGCCGTGTGGCCCGCCGCCGCGAAGGCGTCCTCGATCTCCTTGGCCACCCGGTCGGCCGTCTCCTGTTCGACCAGGACGACCGCCGAGCCGCCGAAGCCGCCGCCCGTCATCCGGGCGCCCAGCGCCCCGGCCGTGTTCGCCGTCGAGACCACGAGGTCAAGCTCCGTGCAGGAGACCCGGAGGTCGTCGCGGAGCGAGGCGTGGCCCTCGGTGAGGACCGGGCCGACGGCGCGGAGGTCGCCCGCGTCAAGGAGGGCGATCGTCCGCTCGACGCGGTGGTTGTCGCTCACGACATGGCGCACGTAACGGCGGATCTCTTCGGCCGGGGGCCCCGGGTGTGCCTCACGGGAACCCACGGAGTCGCCCAAACGCCCGAGGGCGTCCGGCAGTTGCGCGTACGGGACCTCGCGCAGCGTCCGTACTCCCAGCGCCCGCGCTCCCGCTTCGCAACCGGCGCGCCGCTGCGCGTACGCGCCGTCCCCGAGTGCGTGCTTCACACGGGTGTCGACGACCAGGAGTTGCAGGCCGTGGGCGGGGAGGTCGAAGGGGACCTGGCGCCGGCTGAGGTCACGGGTGTCCAGGAACAGCGCGTGGCCCTCGGTGCAGCAGGCCGACGCCATCTGGTCCATGATCCCGCACGGGACGCCGACGAAGGCGTTCTCGGCGCGCTGTGCGAGCACCGCGAGCTCCTCGCCGCGGAGCCTGAGCCCGAACAGGTCGTTCAGAGCGAGGGCGGTGACGATCTCCAGGGCGGCCGACGAGGACAGTCCCGCGCCCGTGGGAACGGTGGAGCCGAGATGGATGTCGGCGCCGGTGACCGGGTGCCCGGCCTCGCGCAGCGCCCACACCACACCCGCCGGGTAGGCCGCCCAGCCCGAGCCGGAGCGCGGCTCGAGCGCGTCGACGGCCAGCTCGACCACGCCCTGGTCCACGTCCGCCGAGTGGACCCGCAGCACCCCGTCCGCGCGGCGCGCCACCGCCGCGACCGCCGTGTGCGGCAGCGCGAGCGGCATCACGAAGCCGTCGTTGAAGTCGGTGTACTCGCCGATCAGATTGACGCGGCCGGGCGCGGCCCAGACGCCTTCGGGGGCGTACCCGTAGAGCTCGCGGAAGGCGTCAGTCACGGCCACGGGCGAACTCCCAGGCGTCGGCGACGATACCCGCGAGATCCGCGCGGGACGGGTTCCAGCCGAGCCGCTCGCGGGCGGTGGCGGCCGAGGCGACGAGCACGGCCGGGTCGCCGGGGCGGCGGCCGGCGGCGACCTCGGGGACCGGGTGTCCGGTGACCTTGCGGACGGTCTCGATGACCTCGCGGACCGAGAACCCGTTGCCGTTGCCGAGGTTGCAGATCAGGTGCTCGCCCGGGGTGACCTTGTCCATGGCGAGCAGGTGCGCCTCGGCCAGGTCGGCGACGTGGATGTAGTCCCGTACGCAGGTGCCGTCCGGGGTCGGGTAGTCGTCGCCGAAGACGGAGATCGCCTCGCGCTTGCCGAGGGCGACCTGCAGGACGAGCGGGATGAGGTGCGATTCGGGGTCGTGGCGCTCGCCGCAGCTGCCGTAGGCGCCCGCCACGTTGAAGTAGCGCAGCGAGGCGGCGGCCAGCCCGTGGGCGGTGCACTCGCCGCTGATCATGTGGTCGACGGCAAGCTTGGATGCGCCGTACGGGCTGGTCGGGGCGGTCGGGTCGGTCTCGGTGATCGGCGTGGAGACGGGCTCGCCGTAGGTGGCCGCGGTGGAGGAGAAGACCAGCTTGCGCACGCCGGCCGAGCGCATCGCGGCGAGCAGCGCCATGGTCCCGCCGACGTTGTTCACCCAGTACTTCTCGGGGTCCGCGACCGACTCGCCGACCTGCGAGAACGCGGCGAAGTGCAGGACGCCGTCGTACGAGGGGTCCAGCCAGCGCGCGGCGTCCTGGATGCGGCCCTCGATGAACGCGGCGCCGGCCGGCACGCCCTCGCGGAAGCCCGTGGACAGGTCGTCGAGGACGGTGACCTCGTGGCCCGCCTCCAGCAGGTGCGCGGCCACGACGCTGCCGACGTATCCGGCTCCACCGGTCACCAGGAACTTCTTCGGGGGTCCGGGGGTCGCCCCCCGGGAAAACACAGCGCTCATCTGCTGCTCGCTATCTCTCGCAGTCGCTGGGCCGCGGCCTCCGGCGGCACATCGTTGATGAACACACTCATGCCGGACTCGGAACCCGCGAGGAACTTGAGCTTGCCGGAAGTTCGGCGGATGGTGAAAAGCTCGAGGTGCAGGGCGAACTGGTCACGCTGCGCCCGCCCGCCGTCACCGAACGGCGCCTGGTGCCAGGCGGCGATGTACGGCGTCGGCGGGGCGTCCGGGCCGAAGATCCGGTCGAAGCGCCTCAACAGTTCCAGATAGAGCTGTGGGAACTCTGTGCGCGCCGCGTCGTCCAGGGCCAGCAGGTCCGGCACCCGGCGGCGCGGGTAGAGGTGCACCTCGTACGGCCAGTGCGCCGCGTAGGGCACGAAGGCCACCCAGTGCTCCCCCTCCAGGACCACCCTTACGGGGTCGGCGAGTTCACGTGCGACGGTGTCGTCGAAGAGGTTCCGGCCGGTGGCGGCGAGGTGCTCGGCGACCGAGCGCTGCATCAGGGCGGTGCGCGGGGTGACGAAGGGGTACGCGTAGATCTGCCCGTGCGGATGGCCGAGGGTGACGCCGATCTCCGCGCCCCGGTTCTCGAAGCAGAAGACCTGCTCGACCTGGGGCAGCGCGGCCAGCTCCGCGGTGCGGTCGGTCCAGGCGTCCAGGACGAGGGCGGCCTGCTCGTCGGTGAGCCCGGCGAAGGAGGTGTCGTGGTCGGGGGTGAAGCAGACGACCTCGCAGCGGCCGGTCTCGCCGGAGAGGGAGGGGAAGCGGTTCTCGAAGACGACGACGTCGTAGTCGCTGTCCGGGATCTCGCTGAGCCGGCCGTCCCGGGAGGGGCACAGGGGGCACTCGTCGGCGGGCGGGTGGTAGGTGCGCCCCTGGCGGTGGGAGGCGACGGCGACGGAGTCGCCGAGCAGCGGGTCGCGCCGGATCTCCGCGGCGGTGGCGACGGCGGAGAGCGGCCGCCGGTCGACGGCGTCGCGGACGATGTCGTCGCGGCGGTCGTAGTAGAGCAGCTCACGGCCGTCGGCGAGCCTGGTCACCGTCTTCTTCACACTGGGGCTCCTCGACGACGTCATCAAACAGAAGTCCACACAAAGAACCATGACCGAACACCGTTAGTCAATCCCCGCCCGTCGAACGGGGGTGGGTGCCGCAGAAGGTGGGTGCCGCAGAAGGTGGGTGCCACAGGGGATGGCTGCCGCAAGAGGTGGGTGCCGCAGAAGGTGGGTGCCACAGGGGTGGGTGCCGCAAGAGGTGGGTGCCGCAGAAGGTGGGTGCCACAGGGGTGGGTGCCACAGGGGGTGGCTGCCGCAGAAGGTGGGTGCCACAGGGGGTGGCTGCCGCAGGAGGTGGTGCTCAGCCCTGGCCGGAGGCGCGGTCGAGGAGTCCCGTGCGGGCCGCCAGTGCGGCGGCCTCCAGCCGGGAGCCCACGCCGAGTTTCATCAGGACGCGCTGGACATGGGTGCGGGCCGTGCTGGGGGCTATGCCCATGCCCGCCGCGATCAGCCGGGTGTCCTCGCCTTCGGCGACACGCACCAGCACCTCGACCTCGCGCGGGGTGAGCATCCGGAGCAGCCGCTGGCCCTCGTCGTCCGGCTGGGCCGCCGGGTTGAGCAGCTCCGTGAAGGCGCCCTGGAGCAGCTGCGGGGCCACCGCCGCCTCACCCGAGCGCGCCTTGGTCATGGCCCGCTCGACGCCTTCGATGCGCTCGTCATGACGCACGTAGCCGGACGCCCCCGCCGCGAACGCGGCGGCGATCCCGCGCGGGGAGGGCACCGGACCCAGCACCACCACGGCCACCTGCGGGCGCTCCCGCTTGATCCGGACGATCGGGTCGAAGACACCCGGCTCCGCCGGGGTCGCCGTCCCCAGCAGGCACACCTCGGGGGCCCTGCTCACCACGAGCTCGGCCGCCCCCGCCACCGGTGCCGCCGCGGCGAGCACCCGGTGCCCGCGCAGCTTCAGCGCCGACGCGAGCGCCTCGGCCAGCAGTCGGTGGTCGTCGACCACCATGAGCCGCACACCCATCGAGCAACCCCCATACCCTGGAGTCGGCCCCCCGGCCCCCCAGGCCCGCCTGCCACGCCGCCTGCCTGCCTGTCACGCCCGCCCTACTGCCCCGGCAAGCTACACGCTTGTCCGACGTTGCGCTCGCCCTACGCCCGGAAAACCCCTCGGACCGGCGAAATGCGCATTGTTCACGGCATGTGGGGAATGAGCGGCCCCCACGCACAACGGAGGCGGTCCCCGCCGACCGGTGGGGACCGCCTCCGTTTCTGCCGCCTCGCGCCGGTCACCCGGCCGGCGGGTCAGCCGGTCGCGAAGGAGAGCGCCAGGTACGACGGACCGCTCCCGGTGTCCTTGCTGAGCATCGACTCGGCAACGAACATCCGCCCGCCGGTGTAGTGGATCTCCGCGTAGTCCAGCGAGAAGCTGGTCTCGGCGTCGTTGACCGACTCGTCGGCCGGGTTCTCCAGCAGCACCGTCTGCTCGAACGTGCCGCCGTCGATGCTGACGATCTGTCCGCCCTTGTCGTACGGGGGCGTCTTGTAGGCGATGACGTTGCCGCCGTCCATGCGCAGCGGGATCATCGTGTACCGGTCGCCTGCTTCCGCCTTCCCCGGCAGGGACTTGCCCGTCTTCAGGTCGAGCGAGACGATCTCGTTGGTGTCGCCGTACGCGTCGCTGCTGCCCTCGTGCTCCTCGGTGGGCAGGTAGAGCCGCCCGTTTCCGGCGGTCACGTGCACGCACGACTCGACCTCGGTGGAGTGGCAGCGCGCGGCGTAGCGGTCGGCGTCCGCCGAGATCTTGACGATCAGCTTGCCCGTCTTCTCGTCGATGGAGAAGAAGTCGGAGATCCCGCTGCCGTCCCCGGCCGTGTCGCCCACGTCGGCCGCGACGACGAGCGGCGCCGTGGAGACGATGGAGGCGTACTCGACGCCCGGCGGCATCTTGAACGAGGACAGCGGCGCGCCCGTCGCCGGGTTCAGCGGCTGGATGACCACGTACTTGTTGTCGTAGTCGCCGCACTTGCGGGCCGCGACGAGGGCCGGACCGCCGCCGTAGCCCATGTCGTAGCAGCCCTCGGCGTTGACCTCGGGCTTCCAGCGGACCGCACCGGTGGTGAGGTCGAAGGCGGCTCCGCCGTCGGTGCCCCCCGCCGCGACGGTGTTGCCGCTGAGCGTGATCTCGTTGAAGCGGGGCGGCTCGTCGCCGCTGCCCTGCGCCGCCTTGCTCCACAGCAGCTTGCCGGTGTTCAGGTCGATGGCGCCGATCTGGTTGCACGGCTGGTAGTTCTTCGGCGGGACGCGCTTGATCGCCTCGAACGCGATCGCGGACTTGTTGTCCGCGGACACGTGGCGGGAGGCCGCGCAGACCTGACCGGGGAGCGGGATCGTCCACAGGACGGTGCCCTTGGCGAGGTCGTAGCCGACGACGGAGTTGATGCCGGTCTTGACGTACGCCTTGTCGGTGACCCAGGAGCCGCTGACGTCGGTGACGTCGGTGACCTTGGGCTGCGGGAGCTGGAAGGCCACCTTCGCCGCGGTGTTCTCGGGGGCCTTCTCCTTGCCGTCGCCCCCGACGGCCTTCTCGCCGTTGGCGCCCTCGGTCGAGCTCTTGGCCTGGTCCTTCTTGGAGTCGTCCCCCTTGCCCGCCGCGAACCAGACGCCCGCGCCGACGATCAGCACCACGGCGACGACCGCGGCGATGATGATCTGCGCCTGGGCGCTGAGCTTCTTCCTGGGCGGCTGCGGCGGCAGGTACTGCGGCTGGCCCTGCGGCTGCTGGCCGGGATAGCCGTAGCCGTACGGCTGCTGGCCCTGAGCCTGGCCCGGGGCCTGCGGATAGCCGTAACCCGGACCGGGCTGCTGGGCGGGCGGAGGGGTCTGCGGATAGCCGTAACCGGGGTTCCCCGGGGGCGGGGTCGGTGCGCCGAAGCCCGGGGGAGGGTCCTGCGGGGCCCCGAAGCCGCCCTGCGGAGGCCCGCCCGGGGGCTGATTCGGCGGCTGGTTCGGCGGCTGGTCGGGTTGCTGCGGCGGCTGGTTGGGCGGCATCGGTGGCTGCGTCATACGTGCGTACCTCTGAGCGGAAGGGAGTCGTCGTGGGGTCCTGGGCGTCGTCCGTGAGGACGCGTCACTTCCCGAATGCCATCATCGTCTTGGTCTGCTTCTCCTCTTCGTCGTTACGCGAGGAGACGCGCCCACTGGCGATGTAGAAACGGCCGTCCTGGTAGACCATCTGGGGCGACCAGAAGGTGCTCTCGATCTCGGCGGTGGACGCCGGGTGCTGGAGGATCACGTTCGGCTTGCCGCCGGCCGGCGCCAGGGTCGCCACCGCACCCCCCGCGTCGAACGAAGGCTCGACGTACAGGAGGACGTTCGCACCCTCCATGCGCAGCGGGGTCATCGTGCGCCCGTCGGGGGCCTCGGCCCGCCACTTCTGCTTGCCGGTGTCGAGGTCGAACGCGACGACCGCATTGGTCCTGGACGAGCCGGAGGCGTCGGGCGCGGTCGCCATGTAGAAGGTGGTGGCGTCGGCGGCGACGCCGACACACCCCTCCAGGGCGTCGCTGAAGACACCGCCCCCCTGGCCGCAGCGGGCCTCGAAGTTGTCCTTGCCGCCGTCCATCTGCGAGCGCACGGTGCCGTTCGCGTTCAGCGCGACGACGGCCCACTTCTTGTCGTCGGCATGGGTCAGCGAGAGCACGACCGGGCTGACCGAGTAGACGCTGTCGACCTGCCAGCCCTCGTTGAGCTTGTACGTCCACTTCGCCGCGCCGGTGGCCGGGTCGAGCTCCTGGACCTGCTCCTGGAGCTTGTCGATGTCGCCGCTCGGGCACGTCTCGGCGGCGATCAGCTTCGCTCCGCCCGCGAACGCCCTCGGCTGGCAGTTGCCCGGCAGCTTGCCGAACAGTTCCTTGCCGTCGCTGACCCGGAACGCGTCGGCGTTCCCGGTACGGGCGGCGGTCACCGTGTCGCCGCTCAGCGAGAGCGTGATGTCGGAGAGGAAGTCCCACGTCCCCCGCTGCTTGATGGTCTTCTTCCAGCCGGCCTTGCCGGTGGTGGCGTCGATCATCTGAAGCTGGGTGCAGTCGGCCTTGTCCGTCGTCCCGTCCTTGAACCCGACCACGAGCTTGCCGTCGGCGGTCGCCATGGGGGCCGCGGCACACAGCTCGGCGGGGAAGGGAATGGTCCACTTCTTCTTGCCGTCCGTGGCCGAGTAGCCCACGAGCTCCTTGTACATGCCCTTGACGACGGTGTCGCCGACGGCCCACGGACCGTACGTCTCGGCACCGTTGCGCGGCAGGTCGATGTCGTTCTTGGTGAGGAACAGGACCTTCGCCTCGCCCGGCTTGCGCCCGGCGTTGAGGTCGTCGTCGACAGCGCGCCCGTCGCCGCTGCCGTCGCCCTGGTCGACGGACGCGGACCCGGTGGGCTGCGGCCCGGTGCTCCGCTTGGCGTCGGGCTTCGCGTCGTCCTCACCGCCGCTGACGGCGAACCAGGTGCCGGCGCCGATGACGAGGAGGGCCGCCACGGCGGCGCCGACGATCACGCCGGGCCTGCCCTTGAAGGGGTTCCCGCCGCCTGGAGCGGGAGCGGGTGCGGGCGCGCCGGGGTACTGCGGCTGGGTCGGGTATCCGTACCCGTAGGGCCCGGGCTGGGGCCCGTAGGGACCGGGGCTGTTGTACGGGCCGGGCTGCTGGTTGTACGGACCGGGCTGGCCGTACGGACCCGGGGCCTGCTGCGGATATCCGTACCCCGGCTGCGGCTGCGGCTGCGCGGCCGACGGCGGCTGCGCAGGCTGTTGGGGCGGCTGAGGAACCTGCTGGGGATCCTGCGGGGATCCGAAGCCGCCTCCCTGCGGCGGTTGCTGACTGGGCGGCTGAGTCATGTCAGCACTTCCCCCTTCGTGCGGTCCACAGCCCGACCAGCCTCCCCCGCGATTCCGTATGGCGGTTTCCATACGGAAAGGAGCGAATCGGACAGGGATTGCGCAGCGTCACATCATGGAGCGGGGCTTCTTTTTACCACCTGGCCCTGGCCGAAAGCGGGGCCGGTCCCGCCCCTGTACCCAAGGGAGGACCGGCCCGTGATATCGCCGTTACGCGCTCTGGGTGTCCCTAGGTTCGCGTCTTCAAAGTCCCGTCTGCCCGGCGGGCGGACGACGCTCCCGTGAAGACACTCCCTAGGCGTCCTCGGCGAGTTCGAGCCAGCGCAGCTCCAAGTCCTCGCGCTCGGATGTCAGTTCGCGAAGCTCGGCGTCGAGTTCCGCCACCTTCTCGAAGTCAGTGGCGTTTTCGGCGATTTGCGAGTGCAGCTTGGTCTCCTGCTCGGAGATCCGGTCCAGCCGGCGCTCGATCTTCTGGAGTTCCTTCTTCGCGGCGCGCGTGTCCGCCGCGGACTTCGCGGGGGCCTCGGACTTCACGGGTGCGCCGGCGGTCTGCGCCGGGACCGCGGCCTCGATCATCCGCTCGCGCCGCTCCAGGTACTCGTCGATACCGCGCGGGAGCATCCGCAGCGCGCCGTCGCCGAGCAGCGCGAACACCCGGTCGGTCGTGCGCTCGATGAAGAACCGGTCGTGGGAGATGACCACCATCGATCCGGGCCAGCCGTCGAGCAGGTCCTCCAGCTGCGTCAGCGTCTCGATGTCGAGGTCGTTGGTGGGCTCGTCGAGGAAGAGGACGTTCGGCTCGTCCATCAGCAGCCGCAGCAGCTGGAGACGGCGCCGCTCACCGCCCGACAGATCGCCGAGCGGGGTCCACTGCTTCTCCTTCGAGAAGCCGAACTGCTCGCACAGCTGCCCGGCCGTCATCTCCCGGCCCTTGCCGAGGTCGACGCGGTCGCGCACCTGCTGGACGGCCTCCAGCACCCGCAGACCCGGGTCGAGCTCGGCGACCTCCTGTGAGAGATAGGCCAGCTTCACCGTCTTGCCGGTGACGATCCGCCCCGCGCTGGGCTGCTGCTCGCCGTCGCTGCGGGCGGCCGCGGCCATGGCGCGCAGCAGCGAGGTCTTGCCCGCTCCGTTCACCCCGACCAGGCCGATCCGGTCGCCGGGGCCGAGCTGCCAGGTCAGATGCTTCAGCAGCACCTTCGGCCCGGCCTGGACGGTGACGTTCTCCAGGTCGAAGACGGTCTTGCCGAGCCGCGACGAGGCGAACTTCATCAGCTCGGAGGTGTCGCGCGGCGGCGGCACGTCCTGGATGAGCTCGTTGGCCGCCTCGACGCGGAAGCGCGGCTTCGACGTACGGGCGGGGGCGCCGCGCCGCAGCCAGGCCAGCTCCTTGCGGACCAGGTTCTGCCGCTTGGTCTCCTCGGTGGCGGCGATGCGCTCGCGCTCGGCACGCGCGAAGACGTAGTCCGTGTAACCGCCCTCGTACTCGTAGACCGTGCCGCGCTGCACGTCCCACATGCGGGTGCAGACCTGGTCCAGGAACCAGCGGTCGTGCGTGACGCAGACGAGCGCCGAGCGGCGCGCCTGGAGATGGCGGGCGAGCCAGGAGATGCCCTCGACGTCCAGGTGGTTCGTCGGCTCGTCGAGGACGATCAGGTCCTGCTCGGCGATGAGCAGCTTGGCGAGGGCGATGCGGCGCCGCTCGCCGCCGGAGAGCGGGGCGATGACCGTGTCGAGTCCGTGCGGGAAGCCTGGCAGGTCGAGCCCGCCGAAGAGTCCGGTGAGCACGTCGCGGATCTTGGCGTTGCCGGCCCACTCGTGGTCGGCGAGGTCCCCGATGACCTCGTGCCGGACGGTGGCGGCGGGGTCGAGCGAATCGTGCTGGGTGAGCACCCCGATGTGCAGCCCGCCGCTGTGGGTGACCCGGCCGGTGTCGGCCTCCTCCAGCTTGGCGAGCATCCGGATGAGGGTCGTCTTGCCGTCTCCGTTGCGTCCGACGACGCCGATGCGGTCTCCCTCGGACACGCCGAGGGAGACTCCGTCGAGCAGGGCACGGGTGCCGTACACCTTGCTGACTGCCTCGACATTGACCAGGTTGACGGCCATTTCTCTCCTGACGGGGGGATCGATCGGCCTCCCAGCCTAGTCGGGGCGCACCGGGCGCAGGTCACGCCTACGCTGCGCGACCGGCCACCCACCCGCGCGTTCCACCAGTGCCCAGCCGGCCAGGGCCATCGCGACCGCCGCAGGGGCGGTGACCGGGATGGCGACGAGGGTCGCCGTACGGCCCTCCAGCAGGCCCGCGAAGCCGACCATGGACAGACCGAGCACGCCGAGCAGACACAGGGTGATGCCGAACGCGGCGAGCGCACCGGGACCGGAGCGCCCCGGCGCCGGGGCCGGGGCCGGGGCCGGGGCCGGGGCCGGGGCCGGGGCCAAGGCCGGGGCCGGGGCCGGCTGCTCGAAGGTGCGGAAGGCGGCGACCAGCACCGCGGTGAGCACGGCCGCGGCCGCGATCCGTACCGGCGTCTGGGCCCACCAGGCGCCCGAGGCCGGCTCGGGCAGCGGGACGCCGAGGGCGAGCAGGGCGCCGTAGACGCCGAGCATGGCGGTGAGGTGCCACAGGAAGGCGGTCATGGCGACGCCGTTCGCCGCGACGACCGCCCGCCACACCCGCGGCCGGGCGACCAGCCGTGCCCCGGGCCCGCGCAGCAGCTCGACCGCGCCGACGAGCCAGAGGCCGTGGCAGAGGAGAGCGAGGGTGGGCGGGGCCATGTTGGACACCTTCTCGCCCGGCATGCCGACCATGGAGAGCGGATACGGGCCGAGGGCGACCAGCGCGACCGCGCCCGTCAGCCCCGCCGCCGCGAGCGCGGACGGCGCGCGCAGCCGGCCGTCGGCGCGCAGGAAGCCGAGCTGGTGCACGGCGAGCCAGACGAAGGCGAAGTTCAGGAACTCCACGAAGGGCACGCCGCACACGAAGCGCAGCACGTCCACGCCGACCGCCCCCGCGGCGAGCGCCCCGAACGCGCCCCACCCGTACCGCTCGTGCAGCCTCAGCAGCGGCGGGGTGAAGGCGACCATCGCCAGGTAGATCCCGATGAACCACAGCGGCTGGGTGACCAGCCGCAGCGAGACGCCGGTGAGTCCGCCGCCCCCGCCGAGCAGTTGGACGACGAACGCCGCGGCGCCCCATACGAGGACGAACGCCATGGTCGGACGCAGCAGCCTGCGCAGCCGCCCCCGCAGGAACGCCGCGTAGACCGGGCCCTCGGGATGCCCGCGCCGCAGCGAGCGGTACGAGAGCGCGTGCGAGAAGCCGCCGACAAAGAAGAACACCGGCATGATCTGCAGGGCCCAGGTGAGGAGTTGGAGCTCCGGTACCACGGCGAGGAGATTGCCGACGCCGTCGGCGGTGACGGCGGCCATGAGCCAGTGACCGAGCACGACGGTGCCGAGCGAGGCGACCCGGAGCAGGTCGACGTACCGGTCCCGGGTGTCGGGCGTGGCTTCGGCGAGGGCGCGGACGCGTGTGGACATGGGGGTACGGTCGCGCGGCCCGGGCCGCGGACGTCAGCGCTCAGGTACTCAACCCGGCGTGAGTACGCGGGCGCGGAGGGGCCGGCCCTGTCCGCGGGGGCGCCCGGCTCCCGGCTCCCGGTTCCCGGCTCCCGGCTCCCGGCTCCCGGCTCCCGGCTCCCGGCTCCCGGCTCCCGGCTCCCGCTACAGGATCGTCGCGCCCTGCGCCGGGGCCGCGGCGACCCGGGCCGAGCGGCAGGTGCCCGAGGCCAGCAGCGCCTCGGCGATACCCGCCGCCGCGTCCGCGTCCTTCGCGAGGAAGGCCGTCGTCGGGCCGGACCCGGAGACGAGGGCGGCGAGAGCGCCCGCTTCCGTACCCGCGGTGAGCGTGTCGGCGAGGGACGGCCGCAGGGACAGCGCGGCGGGCTGGAGGTCGTTCACGAGCGCGTACGCCAGGGCCGTCGCGTCACCCGTGCCCAGGGCGTCGAGCAGCACCGGGGACGCCACCGGCGCGGGAACGTCCACCGCCTCGTTCAGGCGGTCGAACTCGCGGTACACGGCGGGGGTCGACAGACCTCCGTCGGCCACCGCGAAGACCCAGTGGAACATGCCGCCGACCGGCAGGACCGTGAGCCGTTCCCCGCGCCCGGTACCGAGCGCCGCACCGCCGACCAGACTGAACGGCACGTCGCTGCCGAGTTCGGCGCAGATGTCGAGGAGTTCGTCCCGCGACGCCCCTGTGGACCACAGCGCGTCGCAGGCCAGCAGCGCGCCCGCGCCGTCGGCGCTGCCGCCCGCCATGCCGCCGGCGACGGGGATGTCCTTGGCGATGTGGATGTGGACGGCCGGGTCGATGCCGTGGCGGGCGGCGAGCAGTTCCGCGGCGCGGGCGGCGAGGTTCGTACGGTCGAGGGGGACCTGGTCCGCGCCGGGGCCCGAGCAGGTGACGGTCAGCGTCTCGGCCGGCGCCACCGTGACCTCGTCGTACAGGCCGACGGCGAGGAAGACGTTGGCGAGGTCGTGGTATCCGTCCTCGCGGACGCCGCCCACGGCCAGCTGGACGTTGACCTTGGCCGGTACCCGTACGGTGACGCTCACTTGCCTGCCTCCCGGTTCTCCGCGATACGCGCGAATTCTTCCACCGTCAGGGCCTCGCCCCGTGCCTGCGGCGACACCCCGGCCGCGACGAGCGCCGCCTCGGCGGCCGCCGGGGAGCCCGCCCAGCCGGCGAGCGCGGCGCGCAGGGTCTTGCGGCGCTGGGCGAAGGCGGCGTCGACGACGGCGAAGACCTCCTCCTTGGACGCCGTGGTCTTCAGCGGCTCGGCACGCCGGACGAGGGAGACGAGCCCGGAGTCGACGTTCGGCGCGGGCCAGAAGACGTTGCGGCCGATCGCTCCGGCGCGCTTGACCTCCGCGTACCAGTTGGCCTTGACGGACGGGACGCCGTAGACCTTGTTGCCGGGCCGGGCGGCGAGCCGGTCGGCGACCTCGGACTGGACCATGACCAGCGTCCGCTCGATGGTCGGGAAGCGTTCGAGCATGTGCAGCAGGACGGGCACCGCGACGTTGTACGGCAGGTTGGCGACGAGCGCGGTGGGCGGCGGGCCCGGCAGCTCCCGGACCTTCATCGCGTCGGAGTGGACGAGGGCGAAACGGTCCTTCCGCTCCGGCATCCGCGCGGCGATCGTGGTGGGCAGCGCGGTCGCGAGGACGTCGTCGATCTCGACGGCGGTCACCCGGTCCGCGGCCTCCAGCAGCGCGAGGGTGAGCGAGCCGAGCCCGGGTCCGACCTCCACCACGACGTCGTCGGGGCGCACCTCGGCGGTGCGGACGATCCGGCGGACCGTGTTGGCGTCGATGACGAAGTTCTGGCCGCGCTGCTTGGTCGGGCGTACGCCGAGCGCTGCGGCCAGTTCGCGGATGTCGGCGGGGCCGAGCAGGGCGTCGGGTCCGCCGGTGCCGTCAGGGCCGTCGGTGCCGTCAGGGCCGTCGGGATCAGTGGTGCTCACCGGTACAGCCTACGGCCGCAGTGCGGCCACGGACTCGCCCCCCGCTGCACGTAGAGCTTCTTCGCGCGGTACGTCTGCTCGGCGGCGGGCGCGTCCTGCGGGCGGCCCTTGCCGCCCAGCGCGTGCCAGGTGCTGGTGTCGAACTGGTACAGCCCGCCGTACGTCCCCGAGGGGTCGACCGCGTCCGGCCGTCCGCCCGACTCGCACTGGGCGAGCGCCTTCCAGTTGAGCCCGTCGGCGCCCGCGACGGAGTCCGGCAGCGGCTTCGTGCCGACGAGGACCCGCTGGGTGACCGGCTCACGGACGGTCTCCTGGGAGACCCTCGACGGCTTCTGGCGGACGCCGTTGACGGTGCGGAGGGAGTAGGTGACGCGGCGGGAGCCGGACCGCCCCTGCCGTTCGACGACCTCGGTGCCGGAGTGCAGGGACGGGTCCTGGATCCGGACGGTGCCGTACGGGACGGGCTCTTCGCGGACCTGCCGGGTGCGGGTGATCCGCATGACGGTGACGGTCTGGCCGTCGCGCGGGAAGCTGCCGGGCGGCACGGAGGTGGTGTCCTGGCCCTGCAGGGTGATCCCGGCCTGCTCGACGGCTTCCCGCACGGTCGCCGCGTTCGTACGGATCGTGCGCTCCCGGCCGTCGGCCATGACGGTGACCGTCCGCTCGGTGCGGACGTCGAGGGTGAGGCCCTTGCGGCCGATCGGCAGGGAGCGGGAGGCGGACAGGAACGCGCCCTCCGCCCGCACCCCGAGCTGGCGCAGCGCGTCGTCGACGGTGCGGGCGGTGGTCCACACCTGGCGGCGGTGGCCGTCGATGGTGAGCGTGACGGGACGGCCGTAGCGGACGACGACCTCGTCGCCGCTGACGAGGGGTGCGCCGGGCGCCGGGGCGACGATGTCGTGCTCGCCGACGGCCAGGCCCTCGTCGGCGAGCAGCTCGCCCACGTCGTCGGCGAAGGTGTGCAGGCTGCGGGGCACCCCGTCGACGCTGAGGCGGACGGCCTTGTCGGCGGCGACGAAGGCGGTGGTGCCGCCGGCGAGGAAGGCGACGACGAGGGCCTGCGGGACGATCCGGCGCAGGTTGTCGACGGCGCCGCCGCCCAGCCCCGTTCTGCGGCGGCGGGCGGCCCGGCGGGCTTCGGCGCGGCCACCGGTGCCTGCTGCGGCGGGGGCGGCGGGGCCGGAGCCGGGGCCGGGGGCGGCGCCGTACGGGGGCGCCGTGAGCGCCGTGACGGTCGGCGCGAACGGGGAGACCGCGGGGGGCACCGTGACGGCCCTGCGGCCCGGGGCCGCCACGGGGGCCGGCGGCGGGGGCGGCGGCGGGGGCGCCGTGAGCCCGGCGGTGCGGCGCCCGGCGCGTACGACGACGCGACGGCCGGACTGCGGCATCCGCTGCGTCGTCCCTTGGGGAGTGTCCTGCCGGCCGGCCTGCGGAGTGCCCTGCCGACTGCCTTGCTGACTGCCCTGCGAAGTACTCACGAGGCCGGGACCCTAGCCGAGCCGCGATCACTCTCCAAAGCGACTCGACTACCCACCGTCGTGGGACATTTGGACGTTATCGGTCAGTAACCAAACGCGCGTGCGGTGTTCGAGGCGATCGCCTCGGCCATCGCGTCCTCGTCGATCCCGCGCACCCCGGCCATCGCCCGGACCGTGACCGGAACGAGATAGGGCGCGTTGGGACGTCCGCGGTACGGCGCGGGTGTCAGAAAAGGCGCGTCGGTCTCCACGAGGACGAGTTCCAGCGGGGCGGCGGCGAGCGCGTCGCGCAGCGGCTGGGCGTTCTTGAAGGTCACGTTGCCGGCAAAGGACATGAAGTAGCCGGCGCCGGCGCAGATCCGGGCCATGTCGGCGTCGCCGGAATAGCAGTGGAACACGGTCCGCTCGGGTGCGCCTTCTTCTTCGAGAATGCGCAGGACGTCCGCGTGCGCGTCCCGGTCGTGAATGACGAGGGCCTTTCCGTGCCGTTTCGCGATCTCGATATGGGCGCGGAAAGAGGTCTCCTGGGCGGCGATGCCCTCGGGGCCCGTACGGAAGAAGTCGAGACCCGTCTCGCCGACGGCCAGCACCTGCTCCAGGGCCGCGAGCCGGTCGATCTCGGCGAGCGCGTCGTCGAGCGCGTCGGCGCCCCCGGCCTCCCTGGCCCCCTGCCGCGACCAGCCGTCGGGGTCCCCGTGGACGATGCGCGGGGCCTCGTTCGGATGCAGCGCGACCGCCGCGTGCACGCTCTCGTGCGCGGCGGCCGTCTCCGCGGCCCAGCGGGAGCCCTTGATGTCGCAGCCCACCTGGACCACCGTCGTGACGCCGACGGACGCGGCCTTCGCGAGAGCTTCCTCGACGGTGCCGCTCTGCATGTCCAGGTGGGTGTGCGAATCGGCGACCGGCACGCTCAGCGGTGCGGGCAGCGGCGGAGGGGTGGCGTCGTCGGACTTGGGGCTCATGCACGCGATCCTACGAGCCCCTTCCACGGGGCTGTTGCTCGCCGGCCTCCGCTGCCGCCGGTGCTGCGCCGGCGCTGTCGTTGCTGCGTCTTCACTGCCGGTGCTGCCGGTGCTGCCGCCGGTCTACGGCTGTCGTCGGCGGGAGGAGCGGAACAGGTCGGACAGGCGCCTGCGGCGCACCGGCCCGGTGCCCGCGCCCGCGGGCGCGGCGGGCTGCCCGGCGGCCGGCTCGGCCGCTTCCCCCGGCGCCACCGGGGCGGCCGGAACGACAGGAGCCTTCTTGGAAGCAGAGGACTTCCTGGAAGGTGAGTACGTCGCCGGGACGGGTCCCGCGATTCCGGGCGCGACGGGATAGTGGTAAAGCGCGTCCAGCGTGTTCGTCACCGACGAGACCTGGCCCGCCCGCATGATGCGCACCTTGTGCTCACCGCAGTTCAGGCACGTGGGCTGGGTGAGCGGCGAGGGCACGCGCGTCCCATCGGCCTTGTAGATGACGAAGTCGTGGCCCTGTGCGTCCGTGTGGTGCTCTATCTCGTACGCCTGCTCCCAGCCGTATCCGCAGCGCATGCACGCGAAGGCATAGGCCTCGTGCTCGATGCGGATACCTGCGATCTCGCTCATGTGAGCTCCTCTCCACTGGTCCAGTGGACGCCTTTTCCGGCGGGAGCGCATCAGTGGCTGCCGATTGATGGACGGGAATTTGGCCGTACCATGCCTTCCCATGCCCGAAAGGCCCGTCACACGGTCTGTGCTTTGCCTTTCAGGTTAGTCCTTTACCGTTCTCGGGCCCTTGTCTGTCCGCATTCTTTGCCGCCACCACGGCATCGAACACCTCGCGCTTGGGAACGCCCGCCTCCGCGGCGACGGCGGCGATCGCCTCCTTGCGCCGCTCGCCCGCCTCCTCGCGCACGCGCACCCTGTGCACCAGCTCGTCCGCGTCCAGCTCGGCGGGCCCGGCGGCCGGGGCGCCCTCGACCACGACCGTGATCTCGCCGCGTACGCCCTCGGCCGCCCACTGCGCCAGCTCGCCGAGCCCGCCGCGCTTGACCTCCTCGTACGTCTTCGTCAGCTCGCGGCAGACGGCGGCCCTGCGGTCCTTGCCGAACACCTCGGCCATGGCGGCCAGGGTGTCGTCGAGCCGGTGCGGCGCCTCGAAGTAGACGAGCGTGCGGCGCTCGGCCGCGACCTCGCGCAGCCGGCCGAGCCGCTCGCCCGCCTTGCGCGGCAGGAAGCCCTCGAAGCAGAAGCGGTCCACGGGCAGCCCGGAGAGCGCGAGCGCGGTGAGCACGGCGGACGGGCCGGGCACGGCGGTGACCCTGATGTCCTTCTCGACGGCCGCGGCGACCAGGCGGTAGCCGGGGTCGGAGACGGAAGGCATACCCGCGTCGGTGACGAGCAGCACCCGGGACCCGCCTTCCAGCGCCTCGACCAGCTCGGGCGTACGGGCCGACTCGTTCCCCTCGAAGTACGACACGACCCGGCCGCGGGTCTGCACCCCGAGCGCCTGGGTGAGCCGGCGCAGCCGCCGGGTGTCCTCCGCCGCGACCACGTCGGCGGTCTCCAGCTCCGCCGCCAGCCGCGGCGGCGCGTCCGCCACATCACCGATGGGCGTGCCTGCCAGTACGAGGGTTCCAGTCACCGATCCAGTCACATCAGCCATCCTCGCAGGGCCGGACGCACCCCATGCACAGACGCGTTCCCTACGATGGCGCGGTGACCAGTACTGCCCCGCGGGCCCTGCACGGGACGGAAGCCGCGGAACAGCCCCCCTCCTGGCAGCAGCGCCTGCGCAGATTCAGCCATGTGCCGCGACCCGTGCCGGGGCTGCGAGAACGGCTCGTACCGCCGTACACGCGCCCCTCCCCGCGCACCTGGTCGGTGCTCGGCGTGGGCCCGTCGGCGACGCGGACCGCCGAGCGCGCGCTGGCGTGGGGCGGGCCGCTGCTCGTGGCGCTGGTGGCCGGAGTCCTGCGGTTCTGGCAGCTCGGCAGCCCCAAGGCGGTGATATTCGACGAGACGTACTACGCGAAGGACGCCTGGGCACTGATCAACCAGGGGTACGAGGGGTCCTGGCCTAAGGACGTCGACAAATCGATCCTGGCGAACCCGGACGCCGTCCCCGTGCCCACGGACCCCGGCTATGTCGTCCACCCGCCGGTCGGGAAGTGGATCATCGGGCTCGGCGAGCAGCTGTTCGGCTTCACCCCCTTCGGCTGGCGCTTCATGGTGGCCTTGCTCGGCACGCTGTCCGTGCTGATGCTGTGCCGCATCGGGCGGCGGCTGTTCCGCTCGACGTTCCTCGGCTGCCTGGCGGGCGCGCTGCTCGCCGTCGACGGCCTGCACTTCGTGATGAGCCGCACGGCCCTGCTCGACCTGGTGCTGATGTTCTTCGTGCTGGCCGCCTTCGGCTGTCTGCTCGTCCACCGGGACCGGGCGCGCGAACGGCTCGCCGGCGCACTGCCGGTGGACGCGGAGGGCGTACTGCGCCCCGACACACGGATCGCCGAGGAGCTGCGCCTCGGCCTGCGCCCATGGCGCATCGCGGCCGGCCTGATGCTCGGCCTGGCCTTCGCGACCAAGTGGAACGGGCTCTACATCCTGGCCGCCTTCGGCCTGCTGACGGTCCTCTGGGACGTCGGGGCCCGGCGCACGGCGGGCGCGGTCCAGCCGTACCTGGCAGTCCTGCGGCGTGACCTCGTGCCGGCGTTCCTCGCGACGGTGCCGGTCGCGATCGTCACGTACGTCGCTTCGTGGACGGGCTGGATCGTCACGGACAAGGGCTACTTCCGCGACTGGGCCGAGAAGGACGGCAGCGGCGGTGTCTGGAGCTGGCTGCCCGACTGGCTGCGGAGCCTCTGGCACTACGAGACCGAGGTCTTCGAGTTCCACGTCAACCTGACCTCGGGCCACACCTACCAGTCCAACCCCTGGAGCTGGATCGTCCTCGGCCGCCCCGTCTCCTACTTCTACGAGGACCCGGCCGCCGGCGAGGACGGCTGCCCGGCGTCGACGGCGGGCAAGTGCGCCCGCGAGGTCCTTGCGCTCGGCACCCCGCTGCTGTGGTGGGCGGCGTGCTTCGCCCTCGCGTACGTCCTGTGGCGCTGGCTCTTCCGCCGCGACTGGCGCGCGGGCGCGATCGCCTGCGGGGTGGCCGCGGGCTGGGTCCCCTGGTTCCTCTACCAGGAGCGCACGATCTTCCTCTTCTACGCGGTCGTCTTCGTGCCGTTCCTCTGCCTCGCGGTCACGATGATGATCGGCGCGATCATCGGCCCGCCAGGCTCGGACGAACGGCGCAGGACGATCGGCGCGGTGGGCGCGGGCGTGCTCGTGCTCCTGATCATCTGGAACTTCATCTACTTCTGGCCGATCTACACGGGTACCCCGATCCCCCTGGACGACTGGCGGGGCAGGATGTGGGTCGACACCTGGGTCTAGCCGGGCGACGGTTTTCTCCGGCGGGGTCCGTGCGGGTGGCGGCCGAAGGAGTGCTTGGGTGGCGCGGCCTGTCGGCCGTGACCTGCGGAAACGTCCTGAGGGCGCATATGGCCCCGCTGGGCGCCGAAGCGGACCGGTCGAGAGTGTGACTTTCTGTGAGGGACAGCTGCGCGCCTCACCCGGGAGACAGCCGAGCCATGTTCGAGTTCCGCCGCCTTGACGACAACCGGCCGAAGACGGCTCCGACTGGGTGCTGGGGCCGGCGCCGGGCCAGTGCCCGGTCGCTGCCCGCGCTCATCGTTCTCGTCGTCGGAGGGCTGTTCGTCTTTTCCACCTCCACAACGGCCGCCGCTCCCGGAACGCCGAGGCGCGCCGTGGAATCGACCACGTCCGCAGCCACCTCGAGCACCGGCTCGCCCACCGCCTCGACCCGCTCGGCCGGCTCGCACGACCCAGACGACTCACACGGCTCGCACGATTCGCGTCGCGGCTCGCACGATTCGCACGACTCACACGACTCGTTGTGCAAGGACGCCACCCCCACCAGAGTGGGTACCGAGAAGAACGACGTCATCGTCGGCACCCCCGGCAACGACGTGATCTTCGCGCTCGGCGGCAATGACACGGTCTACGCCCTCGCGGGGAACGACCTCGTCTGCGGCGGCAAGGGCAACGACACGCTCAACGGCGACAGGGACAACGACCAGCTCTCCGGCGGCCCGGGCGACGACCAGCTCTTCGGCGGCTTCGGCAACGACGACCTTCGCGGTGATTCGGGCAACGACGAGCTCCGCGGTGAGCTCGGCAGCGACGAGCTTGCCGGTGGCCCGGGCAACGACCGGCTCTCCGGTTTCCTGGGCAGCGACATCCTCTTCGGCGGAAAGGGCAACGACCGCCTCCGCGGTGGAAGGGACAACGACCAGCTCTTCGGCAACGCGGGCAACGACCAGCTCTTCGGGGACGCCGACGACGACGCCCTGGACGGCGGATCGGGCACGAACTCCAACGACGGCGGACGCGGCATCAACACCTGCGTCGACCCGAGCGACGGCCCCGGCTGCAACGACTGACGCCTCGTGCCGCGAAGTCAGCTGCCGGCGGGCCGCTCGGGGGCCGGGCTGCGGCCGCCGCCGTGGCGCCGGTAGGCGATGAGCAGGAGCACGGCGATCAGGGGTTGAAGGATGTCGGTGTAGATCGGCTGGACGTTGTTCGGGGCGGTGTTTTCGTGGGCGACGAGCTGCATGATGTGGCCCGCGGCGTCGCCCCAGTAGAGGATGGCCAGCGCGATGACCGCGGCCGTCATGAACGAGTCCCGGCGCCAGATGGACATGAAGCCGATGGTGCCGACCGCGATGTCGGCCCAGCCGACTTCCCACTGGAACGGGCTGTGGGCGAATCCGATGCCGTCGGCGATGGTGGGCGCGTCGGGGCCGATGTGCCCGAGGCCGGTCAGCACGGACAGTGCACCGCTGGCGCCGACGAACCAGAGCAGCCAGATCTCGATGGTGCGAAGGCGCGTCCGGCGATTGGGTCTGCGGTCGACGAACGTGTGGATGAGGGGAAAGACCACGAGCACCACAAAGTAGGCAATAAGGAACATGGGCGGAGCATAGGCTCGCCGCGCACATCGACCCCCCTCCAGCGGGTGCAACGGTGTGCCGCACGGGGAACCCGGGGTTCCTCGGGGCACACAAGGCACACAAGGCGAAGCGGCCGCGACGCCCGCGGGGATGCGAGGGATACTGGGCGGGTCGGGCGGGTCCGCCCGATGCCGCCCGATACCGGACCGCCTGATGCCGGCCGACGTGGAGTCGTCGATGACCACACCGCGGGACCTGTTGATCGTCGCCATGGACACGGACACCGGTCGGTCCCCGGAGCGCGGCGATCTGGCGCTCGCGCTCGCGGGGGGCGAGCTGATCGACCTCCTCAGCGCCCAGGCCGTCACCCTGGACGGTGATCGCCTCGTACCCAGCCCCCCGCCGGCCGTGACGGACCACCTGCTGGAGACGGCCGCGTCGACGGTTGCCGCGGAGGCGCCGTACGAGTCAGTCGGCGACTGGCTGTGGCGGCGGGGCCGGGGGCTGACCGAGACCTACCTCGCCGCCTTCGATGCGGAGGGGCTGCTCACCCGGCAGCGGCGCCACCGCTGGATGCCGTTCTCGGCCGGCCAGACGGTGCTGGCCGACTCCCCCGCCCGCCGCTCGGCGGCGGACCGCTACTCCTCGCGGGAGCCCGTACTCACCGCCCTGGCGGCAGCCGTCGGGCTCGACGACGAGCCGGGGCAGGACGCCCCGGACGTGGAGGACGACGCGGTGGCCACGGTCCTCGCAGCGGTCCACGACGCCCTGCGGGAACTGGACGCCGAACGGCAGCGGCGGGCCGTGGAGGAAGCGGCCGCGGACAACATCCGACGAGGCCAATGACGTTCTCGGCGACTGGGCACACCCCCGGGCGGCGTCTGCGGCAGACCGCACGAACAAAGCGGACAAACTTCTCTTCTGTAGCGTGTGCCACAGTTTGTTCACAAGAGACACAAATGCCTTCATAGTGGTCTCACGGCGCCGGAATCCCGATCGATCCTCC
This sequence comes from Streptomyces sp. FIT100, assembly GCF_024584805.1. Lineage (NCBI taxonomy): Bacteria > Bacillati > Actinomycetota > Actinomycetes > Kitasatosporales > Streptomycetaceae > Streptomyces > Streptomyces sp. FIT100. Next base: position 3,194,495 of record NZ_CP075715.1, read on the forward strand.
GGTCATGGAGAGTCCTCGGTGCGCCACGCCCCCGTCCCTCCCCCACATCAGAGACCTGAGGCATGGAACACATCCCGCTCCTGATCGGAATCGTCGTCGTCACGGCCCTCGTGTTCGACTTCACCAACGGATTCCACGACACGGCCAACGCCATGGCCACCACCATCTCCACCGGGGCCATGAAGCCCAGGGCCGCCGTGGCGATGTCCGCGGTGCTCAACCTCGCCGGTGCCTTCCTCTCCGTGGAGGTGGCCAAGACCATCTCCGGCGGCATCATCGACGAGGCGTCCGGCATCCGGCCCGAGGTGATCTTCGCCGGGCTCGTCGGTGCCATCGTCTGGAACCTGGTCACCTGGCTGAAGGGGCTGCCGTCCAGCTCCTCGCACGCGCTCTTCGGCGGTCTGATCGGCGCCACGATCGTCTCCGTCGGCCCGGACGCCGTGAACGGCTCCGCCGTCGCGATGAAGGTCCTCATCCCCGCCGTCGCCGCCCCGATCGTGGCCGGTCTGGCCTCGATGGCCGCGACCCGTCTGACCTACCGCATCGCCCGCAACTCCGACGAGGCCGCCACCACCAAGGGCTACCGCGCCGGCCAGATCGGCTCCGCCGCCCTGGTCTCCCTCGCGCACGGCACCAACGACGCCCAGAAGACCATGGGCGTGATCACCCTCGCGCTGATCGCCGGCGGCGTCCTCGCCCCCGGCGCCAACCCGCCCACCTGGGTCATCGTCTCGGCCGGCCTGGCCATCGCGCTCGGCACCTACCTGGGCGGCTGGCGCATCATCCGCACCATGGGCAAGGGCCTGACCGACATCCGGCCCGCCCAGGGCTTCTCCGCCCAGACCGGTGCCGCCGCGGTCATCCTGTCCGCGTCCAACCTCGGCTTCGCCCTGTCCACCACGCAGGTCTGCTCCGGTTCGGTCATGGGCTCCGGCCTGGGCCGCAAGGGCGGCACCGTGCGCTGGTCCACCGCCGGCCGGATGGCCGTCGCCTGGGTGCTGACCCTGCCGGCCGCCGCTCTGGTCGCCGCCGCCGCCGCTCTCCTCGCCGTCCAGGGCACGTGGGGCATCGCCGTGGTCGCGGTCCTCGGCATCGCCGCCGCCACCGCCATCCGGATCGCCTCGCGCCGCAAGCCCGTGGACCACAGCAACGTCAACGACTTCGAGCACGTCCCCGCCGTCAAGACCGCCATGACCACCGCCGCCTGACCGGACCGGCAAGGCAGAGAAGAGAGAAGAGAAGAAGCACGATGAACATCGACTGGGCAGCACTCGGCCAGGTCTTCGGCGTCAGCCTCGCGGTGACGGTCGCGATCGTGGGCCTGTTCACCCTCGGCATCGTCGGCACCTCCCGGCCGGGCCGCGGCGCGGGTTCCGTGGCCGTCGCCCGCACCGCCGGCGGGTACGTCTGCTACGCGCTCTGCGCGGCGGCCGTGGCCTTCGGCATCCACCTGATCGCCTTCTGACTGCGACGGGAAACCGCACACCCTGACGGGGTGCGGGGCGCACCGGCGCCCCGCACCCCGTCTTCCTGCCGTCCGGCGACGCGTGTCAGGATGAGCCGGCCCGAACAGCCCTGGGGGACGCAGTGCAGCCCTTGTCACCACACGATCCACGCGAGGTGGGCGCCTACCGTCTGCTGTGCCGGCTCGGCGAGGGCGGCATGGGGCGCGTCTTTCTCGCCAGGTCCTCCGGCGGGCGGGCGGTGGCGCTCAAGACGGTGCACGCGGGCATGTCGGACACCCCGGGCTTCCGCGCGCGCTTCGCCCGCGAGGTGAGGGCCTGCCAGGCGGTGTCCGGCCCGGGCACGGCACCGGTGGTGGCGGCCGACCCGCACGCGGCGGTGCCCTGGCTGGCCACCGCGTACGTACCGGGCCCCTCGCTGTCCGAAGCGGTCCACGAGTACGGGCCGCTGGAGGAGCCCGCGCTCTGGCGGCTGCTCGGCGGTCTCGGCGAGGCGCTCACCACCGTGCACGAGGCGGGCCTGGTGCACCGCGACCTCAAGCCGTCCAATGTGCTGCTCGCGCTCGACGGCCCCCGCCTCATCGACTTCGGCATCGCCCGTGCCGCCGACGACGCCGCACTGACCGGCACCGGCCTGGTCGTCGGCTCGCCCGGCTTCATGTCCCCGGAGCAGATCACCGGGCAGGAGGTGGACGAGCGCGGTGACATCTTCGCGCTGGGCGTGCTCCTCGCGTACGCGGGCACGGGCCGCGGCCCCTTCGGCTCCGGCTCGGGCCCCGAGCTGGGCTACCGCGTGGTGCACCACGAGCCGGATCTCTCCCGTCTGCCCGAGGACTTCGCGGTGGCGATCCGGGGCTGCCTGGCCAAGGACCCGGCGCAGCGGCCGTCGCTCGCCGACCTCGTCGCGCAGGCGCGGGAGCGCGCCTGCGCGGACGGCGACTGGCTGCCGGCACCGCTGACCTCCGCGATCGCGCGCCGCGCCGCGTGGGCGCTGGACCTGGAGAGCCGCCAGGAGTTCGGGCCCCCGCCGGTGCCGTTCGGAACGCCGCCGACGCTGATCGGGCCGCCACCGCTGCCGGGTGGACCCTCGTCCACCCCGTCCGGGCCGCGGGCTCCCTTCCCACCGCACGTTCCGGCCGGGCCCGTGCCCAGCCCCACCCCCACGCAGTCCGGGCCCGCGCCCGTGCCGTGGCGACCGCCCGGCCGCGCGCGCCTCGTCGGGGCCGCTTGGGCGACCCGGGGGCTGCTCGGCCGGCCGCTGCTCGGGCTCTTCGCACTGATACCCCTGCTCGTCGCGGCGGGCGGCAGGGAGACGATCGAGGCCCAGCTCCACCGCCCCGACGCCCAGTTGACGCCGGCGAGTCCCGGCTGGGAGTCGTACCAGTGGGCGCTCGACACGACCTGGCACTTCGCTCTCATCGGACCGCTGCTCGTCTCCGCCGTCGTGCTGAGCGTGCTGCGCCGCGGGCTGCCGTACCGGTCGGCGACCGCGGTGCGCGGCTGGGCCGTCGCGTCGCTGGTCCACTGGCTGGTGCTGGCCGTCACCGTGCTGGTGTCGGCCCACTGGCTCCGCTCCGCCCTATGGGCCGTGGACCCCGGCCGCACGTCGCCGGAGCTCGGACTGGCCCTGGGTGTCGGCCTGCTGCCGATGGTCGTGCTCGTGCCCGGCGCCCTGGTGGTCCTCGTCCTGGCGGCCGTGCGGGCCTTCCGCGTCCGGAGCCGGATCCCTATCCCGCCTGCCGCACCGGTCTACACCACAGTCCTATAACGACGGTCACTCCTGTCACTCGGAACCCGTAGAGTGCGGAGGTGTCGAATCCTTGAACGTGTTCAAGGATGCTGGTGGTCACTGGGGAGGGGACTGCAGCGATGCGTAGTGGAGCCAAGGTCGCCGTCATCGGCGGCGTATTCATCGTCTTCGCCGGAGGGGCCGCCTACGGCGCGTACAACGTCCTGCTCGGCGGGGGCTCGGGCGGTACGTCCCAGGCCGCGCCCAAGAGGACCGGGCCGCCGAGCGCCGAGGAGATCCGGACCACCGCGAAGGACTTCCTCGCGGCGTGGGCGGGCGGGGACGCGGGGACGGCGGCGCAGCTGACCAACAACGCGGTCGAGGCGGAGCCGGTGCTGGCCGGGTACGCCGAGGACGCGCACATCAGCGAGGCGAAGCTGACGCCGGGACAGCCGGTCGGCGCGAAGGTGCCGTTCACGGTCAGCGCCGTGGTCTCGTACGAGGGGCAGCGCAAGCCCCTCTCGTACCGCTCCGAGCTGACCGTGGTGCGCGGGCTGACGACCGGACGGCCGCTGGTCGACTGGCAGCCGACGGTGATCCACCCCGAGCTCGGCAAGGGCGAGACCCTGAAGACCGCCCAGGCCGCCGTTCCGCCCATCGAGGCGGTCGACCGCAACGGCAAGAAGCTGACGGAGGAGAAGTACCCGTCGCTCGGGCCCGTCCTCGACGAGCTGCGCAAGCGGTACGGCGACAAGGCGGGCGGCAAGGCGGGCGTCGAGCTCGTCATCGACAGCGGCCTCGCCGAAGGGACGGACCGGACGCTGCTCACGCTGACCGAGGGCGAGCCGGGCGAGCTTCGCACCACGCTGGACGCGAAGGTGCAGGCCGCCGCCGAGAAGACGGTGATGACGTACGACGAGTCGTCGGTCGTCGCGATCCAGCCGAGCACGGGCGAGGTCAGGGCGGTCGCCAACAACCGCAAGGGGCGGTGGAACGCGGCGTTCCTGGGCAAGCAGGCGCCCGGCTCGACGATGAAGATCGTGACGGCGGCGCTGCTGCTGGAGAAGGGTCTGGTGGCGGCGGACCGTACGGCCGAGTGCCCCAAGGACGTCATGTACCAGGGCGCCACCTTCCACAATCTCGACAACTTCTCGATCGAGGGCGCGCCCTTCTCGACCAGCTTCGCCCGCTCGTGCAACACCGCCTTCATCAAGCTGATCGACGACACGAAGGACGAAGCCGCGCTGTCCAAGGAGGCCCAGGACGTCTTCGGCATCGGCCTCGACTGGCAGACCGGCATCCCGTCCGTGGACGGAAGCGTGCCCCAGGAGACGGGCGGCGAGGCGGCCGCGCAGTACATCGGCCAGGGCACCATCCAGATGAACGCGCTCAACATGGCGTCCATCACCGCCACCGCGAAGAGCGGCACGTTCAAGCAGCCGGTCATCGTGCCGCTGTCGCTGGACGACCGTCAGCCGGCCACGGCGTCACGGAGCCTGCCGGGCTCCGTGGCGAAGCAGCTGCGGAACCTGATGCGCCTCACGGCGACGGCGGCCTACGGGACCGGTACGCAGGCGATGGCCACGGTCGGCGGGGACAAGGGTGCGAAGACCGGCTCCGCGGAGGTCGACGGGAACGCCACGTCCAACAGCTGGTTCACCGGCTTCTCCGACGATCTGGCGGCCGCCGCGGTCGTGGACTCGGGCGGGCACGGCAGCGATGCGGCGGGACCGCTCGTGGCCGCAGTGCTCAACGCGGGCTGATCGCCGGGGACCTGATGGGCGTGACGATGTCGCATGGCCCGTACAACCACCGCTAGCGTGCGGGCCATGAGTTCATCCGACACCCACGCCCACCCCCGCTTCGCCGAAGCCCTGCGCGAGCTGGGCCTCCACGTCGAAGTGCGCCGCTTCCCCGACGCCACCCGGACCGCCGCCGAGGCGGCGGCCGCCATCGGCTGCGATGTCGGCGAGATCGTCAAGTCGCTGGTCTTCGAGGCGGACGGGGTGCCGGTGCTGGTCCTGATGGACGGCGCCTCGCGGGTCGACGTGGAGCTGGTGCGGCGGGAGCTGGACGCCTCGGCGGTCCGGCGGGCCGACGCGGACCTGGTCCGGGAAACCACCGGGTACGCGATCGGCGGCGTGCCGCCCTTCGGCCACCGTACGAGGACCCGGGTGCTGGCCGACCGGGGACTGCTGGACCACGCCGTGGTGTGGGCGGCGGCGGGCACCCCGCACACGGTCTTCCCGCTCGACCCCAAGTCCGTGATCGCCCATGCCGGTGCGGCCCTGGTGGACGTGCGCGAGCGCACCGCGTGAGCGTCCTCGTCGCGGCCGCGGTCCTCATGGCCGCGGTCACGCACGCGAGCTGGAACGCGATCGCGCACCACATCAAGGACCAGCTCATCGGCTTCACGCTGATTCTGGGCGGCGCGGCGTCGATCGGCGCGGTGATGGCCTGCTTCGCGCCGCTGCCCGCCGCCGCCGCGTGGCCCTATCTGATCGCGTCGGCGGCGCTGCACATCGGCTACCACTTCCTGCTGATGCGGTCGTTCGCACTCGGCGACTTCGGCCAGATGTACCCGATCGCCCGCGGCACGGCGCCGCTCGTCGTGACCGTGCTGGCCACCGTCCTCGTCGGCGAGAGCCTGAGCCCCTGGCAGCTGGCCGGGGTGGCGGTCGCCTGCGCGGGCCTGGTCGGCCTCGCGCTGTGGGGCATCAGGGACGCGGGCACCCGCCCGCAGTGGGCGGCGCTGCTGGCCGCGCTCGCGACGGGCCTGTCGATCGCCGCGTACACGGTCGTGGACGGCATCGGCGTCCGCGCGTCCGGCACGGCGATCGGCTACATCGCCTGGCTGATGGTGCTCGAAGGCGTCCTCGTCCCCCTCTACGCCTACCGGGTCCACCGCGGCCGGCTCCTCGCCGAACTCCGCCCCCACGCCGCCCGTGGGCTTCTCGGCGCGGTGCTCGCGCTCCTCGCCTACGGCCTGGTCCTGTGGGCCCAGACCCGCGCGCCGCTCGCCCCGATCGCGGCCCTGCGCGAATCGAGCATCATCGTGGGCGCGGCGATAGGCGCCCTTTTCTTCAAGGAACGCTTCGGCGCTCCGCGCGTCGCGGCGGCGGGCCTGATGGTGGTGGGCATCGGGATGATGCTGGCGTCCTAGCTCATCGGGGGAGCACCTGCTGGAAGCTCGTGTTCACCGCCAGCAGGCCGCCGTCCACCCGGAGCGTGGTGCCCGTGATCCAGGCGGCGTCCGAGGAGGCGAGGAAGGCGACCGCCGCCGCGATGTCTTCGGCGGTGCCGACACGGCCCAGGGGGTAGACGGGAGCCAGGGCGGCGAGGTGGTGTTCGCGGTCGGACCAGGCGGGGGTGCGGATCGTGCCGGGGTTGATCTGGTTGACGCGCACGCCGCGCTGGGCCGCGTCGCCCGCGAGGGTGCGGGTGAGGGAGGCGAGGCCCGCCTTGGCCGCGCTGTAGGCGTGGTTGCCGAAGTCCTGTTCGGCGTTGACGGAGCCGATGTTGACGATCGCGCCGCGGCCGCCCGCCTTCGCCAGGTGCGGGAGGGCGGCACGGGAGCAGCGGAAGGCGCCGGTGAGGACGGTGTCGAGGTCCCGCTGCCAGGTGTCGTCGGGCTGGTCCTCGAAGAGCGGGGTGTCGAAGGAGCAGGAGTAGGCGTTGTTGACGAGGACGTCGAGCGCGCCGAACTCGTCGACGGCGCGGGCGACCGCCGCCTCGACCGCGGCGCGGTCGGTCACGTCGCACGGGCACGAGGCGGCGCCCGGGATCGTCTCCGCGGTGGCCGCGGCGAGCTCGCCGTCGATGTCCGTGACCAGGACCCTGGCCCCTTCGGAGGCGAGTCTGCGGGCGGTGGCCTCGCCGACGCCCCGCCCGGCTCCGGTGATCAGTACTCCGTATCCCTCGAATCGCTGCATCATGCGACCGATCATGTCGCCGAGCGGACCGCCCTGACCAGAGCCTGGGCGCGCGGATCGGCCGTGACGCCCTTGCGCATACCGTTGGTGACGTATCCGAGCGCGATGCCCGCATCGGGGTCGGCGAGGCCGAGCGAGCCGCCGCGGCCCGGGTGGCCGAAGGACCCGGGGCCCAGCAGCGGGGACGCGGGGCCGTGGAGCATGTAGCCGAGGCCGAAGCGGGTGCCGACGACGAGGACGCGGTCCGGGCCCGCCGACTCCTCGGTGCGGGCGAGGGTGACGGTGGCGGGCGCGAAGAGCCGGTGCCCGTCGACCCGGCCGATGGTGGCGGCGTAGAAACGGGCCAGCGCGCGGGCCGTGGAGATGCCGTTGGACGCTGGGAGCTCCGCGGCGCGGTACAGCGGGTCGTTCTCGTCCGGCAGCGGGTCGATCGCGCCGAAGGCGCGGCGGGTCAGCGACTCCGGGTCGCGGTACGCCTCGGCCACCGACCGCTTGGGCCGCACCTTCAGCCCGCCGCCCGCGGCGGCCGGCGGCTCGTCGACCTTGCCGATCCGGCCCACCCGGTACGCCTCTTCGGCGGGGAGCCCGATCCAGAGGTCCAGGCCCAGCGGGCGGGTGATCTCCTCGGCGACCCAGCGGCCGATGGTGCGCCCGGTGACCCGCCGGACGAGTTCGGACAGCAGCCAGCTGTAGGTCTGCGCGTGGTAGCCGTGGTCGGTGCCCGGCTCCCAGGCCGGCGTCTGCGCGGCGACCGCGCGTGCCCCGGACGAGCCGTCGGCGGCCTCCGCCACGGTGAGGGGCCGGTCGAGGGCGGGCACCCCGGCCCGGTGCGACAGCAGATGCCGTACGAGCACCCGCTCCTTGCCGGCCGCCTTGAACTCCGGCCAGTACGTCCCGACCGGCGCGTCCAGGTCGAGCTGCCCGCGCTGGTGCAGCAGCAGCGGTACGGCGGCGGCGACGCCCTTGGTCGCCGAGCGGACGATCTGCGCGGTGTCCACGGCCCACGGAGCGGCACCACCGGAGCCGGAGTCCGCCTGGGTGCCGGCGTCGGATTCGGCGTCCCGGACGCCGGCCCACAGGTCGACGACCTTCACGCCGTCCCGGTAGACGGCGACGGCCGCACCGCGCTCCCCGCGCTGCTCGAAGTTGCGTATGAACGCGTCCCGGACGGGCTCGAAGCCCTCCGCCACCGTCCCCTGGACGTCCACGTCCTCACGCTCCCTGCTGTTCCCCGCTGTACCGGTCCGTTCGCTCACCCCATGGTGCAACGTGCCGGGACAAGCCCCGATTCCGGGTGGGTCACGGACTCGGCTCAGGACGGTGGAAGCGTGCGCGCTCAGGCGCCCGTCGTCACAGCCCGCGGGTCGAAGCCGAACGGCAGCTCCAGCCGGTGCGCCCGCATCAGATCGGCGTCTCCGAGCAGCTCCTGGGTGGGGCCGTCGGCCACGATCACGCCCTCGCTGAGGATCACCGAGCGCGGGCACAGCTCCAGCGCGTACGGCAGGTCGTGCGTGACCATGAGGACCGTGACGTCCAACGACCGCAGGATGTCGGCGAGTTCGCGGCGGGAGGCCGGGTCGAGATTGGACGAGGGCTCGTCGAGGACCAGGATCTCCGGCTCCATGGCGAGGACGGTCGCGACGGCGACCCGGCGGCGCTGGCCGAAGGAGAGGTGGTGCGGAGGACGTTCGAGGTACTCCCCCATGCCGACCCGGTCGAGCGCGGTGCGTACGCGCTCCTCCAGCTCCGCGCCGCGCAGCCCGGCGGCGGCAGGACCGAAGGCGACGTCCTCCCGGACGGTCGGCATGAAGAGCTGGTCGTCGGGGTCCTGGAAGACGATGCCGACCTTGCGGCGGATCTCGGCCATGTGCTGCTTGCCGACCGGCAGTCCTGCGACGGTGACCGTGCCCGCACCGGCGGTGAGGATGCCGTTGAGATGGAGGACGAGGGTGGTCTTGCCGGCCCCGTTCGGGCCGAGCAGGGCGACCCGCTCGCCGCGCCCGATGGACAGATCGACGCCGAAGAGGGCCTGGTGGCCGTCGGGGTAGGCATACGCGAGCCCGCGTACGTCGAGGGAGTGGGGCGGGGACGGGGACGGGGTCATAGGGTCCAGCCAAGCAGACAGACGGCGAGTGCCGAGAACGGGAGCGCGGCGGCGTACGCCCACTGGGCACGGCCGGCGGTCACCTCGTCGATGACCGGCATGGTGCCCGCGTACCCCCGGCTGACCATGGCCAGGTGCACCCGCTCACCGCGCTCGTAGGAGCGGATGAACAGCGCGCCCGCGGACTTGGCGAGCACGCCCCAGTGGCGTACGCCGCGCGCCTCGAAGCCGCGCGAGCGACGGGCGATGGACATCCGCCGCATCTCGTCGGTGACGACATCGCCGTAGCGGATCATGAACGACGCGATCTGCACCATCAGCGGCGGCAGTCTGAGCCGCTGGAGTCCGAGCAGCAGCGCGCGCAGTTCGGTGGTCGATGCGAGCAGGACGGAGGTGGCGACGCCCAGGGTCCCCTTGGCGAGGATGTTCCAGGCACCCCACAGTCCGGGGACGGAGAGGGAGATCCCGAGCAGCTCGGTCCGCTGGCCCGGCACGACGAAGGGCATGAGCAGCGCGAAGGCGACGAACGGGAGCTCGATCAGCAGCCGGCGCAGCAGAAGGCCCGCGGGGATGCGGGCCACGGCGGCGACCGCGCCGAGCAGCACGGCGTACAGGCCGAAGGCCCACACCGCCTCGCGCGGCGTGGCGACCACGATCAGCACGAAGCACAGCGCCGCGGCGATCTTGCAGTGCGGGGGCAGCGCGTGGATGGGCGAGTGCCCGTGCCGGTAGAGCTTGTGTGTGTGGCCCGCGCCCATGGCTCAGACGGTTTCCGTCGGGACGCGGGTGGCGGCGGGGTCCTTGCTCGCGCCCTGACGGCGTCGCACCACGACGAAGAGCCCGGTGCCCGCCGCGACCGTGGCGCCGACCCCGATCACCCCGGCCAGACCGCCGGAGACCCGGACGTTGTCGACGTCCTTGACGCCGTAGTCGGCGAGGGGCGAGTCGGCGGCCGCGTGGTCCTCGACCTTCTTGTCGATGCCCTTGTCGGCCGCGACCTTCTCCAGGCCGTCGGGGTTGGCTGAGGCGTAGAAGGAGACGAATCCGGCCAGCACGAGGGAGGTCACGATGCCCGCGATCCACACCGGGCGGGCGGAGGCGCCGGGCGCGGGCACGGTGGACGACGGCGCGGCGTCCACCAGCTCGCCGCCGACACGCAGCTTGAGCGGTGCGGACAGCCCGCGCGCCCCGTACACGAGGTCGGGGCGCACGGCGACGACGGCGCCGACGGTCAGCATCGTGATGACGGCCTCGCCGATGCCGATCAGGACGTGGACGCCGACCATGGCGCTGAGCACGGTGCCGATCGGGACGTCGGTGGTGCCGCCGATCGCGTAGATCAGCGTGAAGGCAGCGGCGGCCGCGGGGACCGAGACGAGCGCGGCGGCGAACGAGGCCACCGTGATGGAGCTGCGCTTCCTCGGCAGCACGTGCACCAGACCGCGGAAGAGCGCGTAGGCGACGACGACCGTGACGACGCCCATCACCGTGATGTTGACGCCCAGCGCCGTGAGGCCGCCGTCCGCGAAGAGGATGCCCTGGAGCAGCAGGACGACGGCGATACAGAGGACGCCCGTGTACGGCCCGACGAGGATCGCCGCCAGGGCTCCGCCCAGCAGATGTCCGCTCGTGCCGGCCGCGACCGGGAAGTTCAGCATCTGCACGGCGAAGATGAAGGCGGCGACGAGACCGGCCAGCGGCGCGGTCCTCTCTCCCCCGTAGCCTCCGGCATGGGAGGTGCCCCCGAGCTCCCGGCGGGCGCCGCGCAGGCTGACCGCGAGGGCACCGGCGGCGACGGCAGCGGCCGCACCGGAGACGGGCAGATCGATGAATCCGTCTGGGACATGCATGAGGGGCTCCGCTTCCGGGACAGGCCGACGGGCCTGGCTGGGCACCCCTCCGATGATGGGGCCTGTTGCGAACGTCTTGCAAGAGCGTCTCACATACGAATTGCAAGTAACCCGCCTGGGGCATTCGACGGAAATATGCGACATTAGAGGGCAAACAGCACCAAAGGTGAGGAGCCGGCCGATGTCCCCCGCTGTCGAGCGCCCCTCCGTGGAAGAGCATGCCGGCACTGTCGCCGTGGAAGTGCATGCCAAGGCCCGGATCGTCAACGACGCCCCTCACTACCGGTCGGTGCCGGTGGCCCTGCGCTACGCGCCGGGGGACGATCCCGGCATCGTCCGCTTCGCCTTCCCCACCGGCATCGTCTGGACCTTCCCGCGCGAGCTGCTGGAGACGGGGCTGCGCGCGCCCGCCCGCCGCGGCGACGTCGCGATCTGGCCCTGCGGCCGCGCCCAGGTGGTGGTGGAGTTCCACTCGCCGGAGGGGGTGGCGGTGGTCCAGTTCGACTCCCGCCCCCTGCTGCGCTTCCTGCGCCGCACACACGCGGAGGCGGCCGCGGCCGCCACGGAGGTCGTGACGGACGCGGCCACCCCGGCCGGCTGAACGGTCAGACGCGTACGAGCTCGCGCTCCGCGTCCGGGTCCGGGTCGGCGGCCGGACCGCCGGCCGCGTCGTCATCGGTCCGCAGCCCGTCGCCCTCCACGTCCACCTTCGGCAGCGCCCGGTCCAGCCATCGCGGCAGCCACCAGGCCCGGTGGCCGAGGAGCGCCAGCACCGCGGGCACGATCGCCATCCGCACGACGAAGGCGTCGAAGAAGACCGCGATGGCGAGGCCGAAGCCGATCATCTTCACCATCTGCTCGCTCGACCCGATGAAGCCGGCGAACACCGCGATCATGATCACGGCCGCGGCGGTGACCACGCGGGCCCCGTGCCGGAAGCCGGTCACGATGGCCTGCCCCGGCCGCTCCCCGTGGACGTACGCCTCACGCATCCGCGTGACCAGGAAGACCTCGTAGTCCATGGCGAGCCCGAAGACGACACCCACCATGAAGATCGGCATCATCGACATGATGGGGCCGGTCTGCTCGACCCCGAAGAGGGAGCCGAGCCAGCCCCACTGGAAGACCGCGACGACCGCGCCGAGCGCCGCGACCACCGAGAGCAGGAAGCCGAGCGCCGCCTTCAGCGGGACCAGAACGGACCGGAAGACCACCGTCAGGAGCAGGAAGGCGAGGCCGACGACGAGCCCGAGATACGGGAGCAGCGCGTCGTTCATCCGCTGCGAGAAGTCGATGTTCATCGCGGTGCTGCCGGTGACGTAGACGTCGTCACCGCTGGTGTCCCGGATGGAGTGGACGAGCTGCTCGGTCTGCGTGGAGCTGGGCCGGTCCTTCGGGATGACGGTGATCATCGCCGCGTCGCCGGCCTTGTTGTACGTGGCCGGGGTGACGGCCGCGACGCCGTCGAGGCCGGAGATCTCCTCGGCGGTGCTGTCGGCCGCGGCCTTGTCGCCGTCGACGACCACGAGCAGCGGCCCGTTGAAGCCGGGGCCGAAACCGTCCGAGAGCAGGTCGTACGCCCGCCGCTGAGTGGTGCTGGTGGGCTGGGAGCCGTCGTCGGGCAGCCCCATCTCCAGCGACGCGGCGGGTACGGCGATGGCGCCGAGGCCGACGACGCCCGCGAGCAGGACGGCGACCGGGTGGCGCAGCACGAGGCGGGCCCAGCGCGTGCCCATGTTGGGCTTGTCGCTCGCCGGGGCCTGCCGGCGGGCCTTGCGGCCCAGCACCCGGTTACCCGCGAAGCCGAGCAGCGCCGGGATCAGGGTGAGCGCGATGAGGACGGCGATCGCGACCGTACCGGCGGCGGCGAAGCCCATCTTGCTGAGCATCGGGATGTTGACGACGGCGAGGCCGACCAGCGCGATGACGACGGTCAGTCCGGCGAAGACGACGGCGGAGCCGGCGGTGCCGACGGCCCGTCCGGCGGCCTCTTCGCGCTCGCGGCCCTCGGCCAGCTCGGCGCGGTAGCGGGAGACGATGAAGAGCGCGTAGTCGATGCCGACGGCGAGGCCGATCATGGTGGCGAGGGTGGCGGTGGTGGACCCCAGGTCCAGAACGCCGGCCAGCGCGGTGATGCCGGATACGCCGATGCCGACGCCGATGATCGCGGTGAGCAGCGGCAGTCCGGCGGCGACCAGCGAGCCGAAGGTGATCAGGAGCACGACCGCGGCGACGGCGACGCCGATGATCTCGGAGGCGCCGGTCTCGGGCGCGGCCTGGAGGGCGTCACCGCCGATCTCGACGGTCAGCCCGGACTCCCTCGCCTGCTCGCCCGCCTCGGTGAGGGCTTCCCGGTCCTTGTCTGCCAGCTCCATGCCGCTGACCTTGTACGAGACCTGGGTGTAGGCGACCGTGCCGTCCTTGCTGACGGCCTTGGCCCGGTACGGGTCGACGACCGAGGCGACCTGGTCCGAGCCGGACCTGAGCTCGGCGACGGTCTTCTGGACCTCGGCCTTGTTGGCCGGGTCGGTCATCTTCTCGCCCGCGGGCGCCTTGAAGACGACGCGCGCGGTGGCACCGTCGGCGCTGGCGCCGGGAAAGCGCTCCTCCAGGAGGTCGAAGGCGCGCTGGGCCTCGGTCCCCGGGATCGAGAAGGAGCTGGACGTGGCGGCGGGCGCGGAGGCGGCGCCGATGCCGGCGAGCGCGAGCAGGGCGACCCAGATCAGTGCGACGAGGCGTCGTCGCCGGAAGGCGGACCTGCCGAGCTTGTAGAGGAACGTGGCCACGGGTGCGTACTCCCTGGTGTGAGTGGGACAGAGCATGGGGAGCCGGCCCGACGGCGCGAGCGGTACGCGTCAGGTGCGGTGAGAGGGTTGGGCGGGGGTCAGAGGCCGGGGGCGGGGAGACCCACGGCGTCGAGGCCCACGGCGTCGAGACTGTGCCGACCCGAGGGACACCCCCCGGACCCCCGGCCGGAGAGCCTCGCCGAGGTCACCGCACACCCAGTGCGGGAAGGACCACGGCGTCGAGACTGTGCCGACCCGAGGGACACCCCCCGGACCCCCGGCCGGAGAGCCTCGCCGAGGTCACCGCACACCCAGTGCGGGAAGGACCACGGCGTCGAGGTAGTCCGACAGGAACGCCTGGTCGACGTTTCTGTCCTCGATGAGCTGCCGGGCGACGAAGGCGCCGACCAGCATGTGCGAGACGTAGGTCAGCGCGGGGTTGTCCGCACTGACCTCGCCCCGGTCGACGGCCCGCCGGAGCACCGTGTCGAGACCGATGACCTCGGGCTCGATCAGCAGCTCGCGCAGGGCCGCGTGGAGTTCGGGATTCTCGTGGACGGCATGGGCGAGGGCCCGCATCAGCGCGGAGTCCTTCTCCATCTGGCAGTCGTCGGTGCGCTCGACGATCGCGTGGAAGTCGCCGCGCAGCGACCCCGTGTCGATGGCCGAGATGTCCACGGGCTTGTCGTGCCGCAGGGCCCTGGCGACCAGCTCGGGCTTGCTCCCCCACTGGCGGTAGAGGGTGGCCTTGCTGGAGCGGGTCCTGGCGGCGACGGCGTCCATGGTGAGGGCGTCGTAACCGACTTCGCGCAACAGGTCGAGCACGGCCTCGTACAGCTCGGCCTCGCGCTCGGGCGTGATCCTGCTGCGTGCCATGTCCGACCCTCCCACGGGAACGAAACGGTTTCGTACAGTACGAAGATACCCCGGAGCCCTGCGAAACGAAACCGTTTCGTACGTGTCCTGGGCCACAGCGCCCGGAGGGGGAAGAAGTCGCGTCCCACAAGTTGCCGGGCCCCCCTCACGCGGAAAGCATTGTGGAGTGAGTGAAGACGTCGCGTATCTCCGCTTCCCCCATCTGCACGACGACTTGCTGTGCTTCGCGGCCGAGGACGACCTCTGGATCGCCCCCCTCGTCCCCGAAGGCAGCACCCCGGGCCGCGCCTGGCGGGTCACCGTCGACCGGACCCGGATCGGTCACCCCCGCTTCTCCCCGGACGGGCGCCACATCGCGTACACGACCTGGCGCAGCCTGGACCCGGAGATCCATCTGGCGCCGGTCGACGGCGGACCGGCGCGGCGGCTCGGCTACTGGGGCTCGACCGACACCCGGGTGTGCGGCTGGGACCCGGACGGCAACATCCTCGCCGTCTCCTCTCACGGCCAGCCGTTCTCGTACTTCTCCTGGGCCTACAAGGTGTCCGCGGACGGCGGCCCCGGCAAGCGCCTCCCCTGGGGCCCGGTCTCCGACATCGCGGTCGCCGACATCGACGGCTGCCATCGCACGCTGCTGCTCACCGGAAAGCCCCCGCACGAGCCCGCCGCCTGGAAGCGTTACCGGGGCGGGGCGATGGGGCGGCTCTATCTGCACGGGGAGCGGCTGCTGGCGGACATCGGCGGACATCTGGACTGCCCGATGTTCGTGGACGGGAGGATCGCGTTCCTCTCCGACCACGAGGGCGTCGGCAACCTCTACTCCTGCCTGCCCGACGGCACCGGTCTGCGCCGGCACACCGACCACGACGCCTTCTACGCCCGGCACGCCTCCAGCGACGGCAGCAGGGTCGTCTACCAGTGCGCGGGCGATCTGTGGATCGTCGAGGACCTGGGGCCCGCGGCCGAGCCGCGCAAGCTCGACGTACGGCTCGGGGGCCAGCGCGCCGGGCGGCGGATGTACCAGGTCCCGGCCGCCAGCCACGTCGACGGCCTGTCGGTCGACACGACGGGCCGGGCCAGCGCCGTCTCCGTGCGCGGCAGCCTCTACTGGCTGACCCACCGCGACGGCCCGGCCAGGACCATCGCCGACACTCCGGGCGCCCGGGTGCGCCTGCCCGAGATGCTGGGCAGCAGCAACCAGGTCGCGTACATCACCGACGCCGAGGGCGAGGACGCGATCGAGATCGCGTATCTGCCGAGGGCGAGCGGCGAGCCCCGGCCGCGGCGGCTGGCCGCGGGAGAGCTCGGGCGGGTGCTGGAGATGGAGTCGGACCCGGCGGGCGAGCGGCTCGCGATCGCCTCGCACGACGGACGGCTGCTGCTGATCACGGTCGCCGACGAGGAGGCGGTGCCCGAGGGGGCCGAGCCGCCCGAGGAACCCAGCGGCAAGGTCACCGAGCTGGTCCGCTCCGACAACGGTCCGGTCCGCGATCTCGCCTTCTCACCCGACGGTGCCTGGCTGACCTGGTCGCACCCGGGGATCGGGCGCTCGCTGCGGCTGATCAAGATGGCGCGGATCTCCGGGCCGGGGCCCCGCACGGTCGTCGACGTCACCAACGGCCGCTTCGAGGACGAGAACCCGGTCTTCACCCGCGACGGCCGCTATCTGGCCTTCCTGTCCTGGCGCGGCTTCGACCCGGTGTACGACGTGCACACCGGGGACCTGTCGTTCCCGCTGGGCTGCCGCCCCTATCTCGTACCGCTCTCGTCCGCGACCCCGTCGCCGTTCGCGCTGCTGCCCGACGGGCGGCCGGCGGCCGGGGGGCTCGATCCGGCGGAGGTCCGCACCGGCGAGGGCGCGGCGGCGGTCGAGGTGGAGGGGCTGGAGAGCCGGGTCACGCCGTTCCCGGTCTCCGCGTCCAAGTACTCGGCGCTGTATCCCGTCAGCGGCGGCGGGCTCGTCTGGCTGCGCTGGCCGATCTCGGGCGCGCTGGGCGAGACGTTCGCCAACCCCGCGGATCCCTCGCCCCGGCCGACGCTCGAGTACTTCGACATCACCAAGGCCCGCAAGACCGAACTCGTCGGCCACCTCGACTCGTTCGCGGTGAGCGGCGACGGCAGCCGGCTGGTGGTCGTGGACGACGGCGATCTGCGGGCGGTCCCGGCGACCGAGACGGGGGACGGCGACTCGACCGTCTACATCGATCTGCGCCGGATCCTGCACGAGGTGGACCCGCCGGCGGAGTGGCGGCAGGCGTACGAGGAGGCGGGGCGGCTCATCCGCGCCTACTTCTGGGACCCGGGGATGTCGGGCATCGACTGGGACGGGGTGCTGGAGCAGTACCGTCCGCTGGTCGAACGGGTCGCGTCGCCCGACGAGTTCGCCGATCTGCTCCGCGAAGTCCTGGGCGAGCTGGGCACCTCGCACGCGTACGTCACACCGGCCCGGCGCAACGAGGGCCCGCCGCACTACCAGCGGGCGATGGGCCTCCTCGGCGCCAACCTCGCGCGCCGGGAAGAGGGCTGGGTGGTCAGGCGGATCCTGCCCGGCGACTCGTCCGACTCCAAGGCCCGCTCCCCGCTGGCCGGCACGGGCATCCGCGAGGGGGCCGTCGTCACCCATGTCGACGGGCGGCCGGTGGACCCGGTGGCCGGCCCCTATCCGCTGCTGTCGGCGGCGGGCGGCACGACCGTCGAGCTGACCTTCCGCCCGCCGGACGCCGAAGGTCCGGCCCGGCGGGTCGCGATCGTGCCGCTGATCGACGAGCGGCCGCTGCGCTACCAGGACTGGGTGGCCAAGCGCCGTGACGTCGTACGGGAGATCAGCGGCGGCACGTGCGGGTACCTGCACATCCCGGACATGGGCGGCTCCGGCTGGGCGCAGTTCAACCGCGATCTGCGGGCGGAGATGTCCCTTCCCGCGCTGATCGTGGACGTACGCGGCAACGCGGGCGGGCACATCAGCGAGCTGGTCGTCGAGAAGCTGACCCGTACGATCCTCGGCTGGGACCTGACGCGCAACGCCCAGCCCGTCTCCTACGCCTCGAACGCGCCGCGCGGCCCGATCGTCGCGCTCGCCGACGAGGCGACGTCGTCGGACGGGGACATGATCACGGCGGCTTTCCGGCTGCTGGGGCTCGGGCCGGTGGTGGGCCAGCGCACCTGGGGCGGCGTCGTCGGGATGACGGGGCGGCACCGGCTCGGGGACGGCACGGTGATCACCGTGCCGATGAACGCGGCGTGGTTCGACGTGTACGGCTGGTCGGTCGAGAACCACGGCGTGGACCCGGACATCTTCGCGGAGCGCCCCCCGCTCGACTGGGCCGAGGGCAAGCGCACCGACCTCGAAACGGCGGTCCAGGTCGCCCTCGACCGCCTCGCCCAGCACCCCGCGGCGACACCTCCGGGCTACGACAAGGTCCCGGACCGCCGCCGCCCGAAGCTCCCGCCGCGGACGTAGCCGCGGGTCCCGCCGCCGACGCAGCCGCCGGCGTGGCCGAGCACCGCGCGCCCCCGGCACCCACACCCCCGCACCCACGGGGGTTCGGGCCCACGAGAGTTCGGGGCGGCGGCCCCGCAGACGAGAGCGGCCCCGCAGACGAGAGCGGCCCCGCAGACGAGAGGGGCGCACCCCGTGCACAGGGTGCGCCCCTTCGTCAGCCGGGAGCTTCGGACGTCAGGCGTCGTGGTCCCGGTCGAAGCGGTCCTCGGACTCCTGCTTCAGCCGCGACGTGTCGTCGTTCATCTCCCGCTGCGACCGGCCGCGCTCCTGCTGGGAGCGCTGCTGCTGCGGACGCTGCTGGTGCTGCTGACCCTGCTGGCGCTGCTGCTGGGAGCGCTGCGAGGCTTCTTCCTTCGCCCTGCCCGCCTTCTGCTTGCCCTGCTCCTCGAGCTGCTGCGCCTTGTTCTTGAACTGGTCCTGGATACCCATCTGGTTCACTCCTAGAAGGGTGTGAGAGGTGGGGGGCCTTTTGCCGGCCCCCCGGGCCTCGACCAGCCTGGCACGCACCGACATACCTCGCATTTCGATCAATGACGCTGCGTATGCCCGGTGCGTTCCCGCTGGTCAGCCGCGCCGCCCGCGCCCACAAGACCTGTGGCGACACCGCTGAGCCGAGGCCCGAACCGGCGCATCTCACGCTGCCCGACGGCCGCGATGGCCCCCGGCAGGGCGCCCCGCACCGACTGCATCCCGCCCAGCCACCACTGCGCGTACACATGGGCCTTGCGCCGCTCGATCCCGGCGACGATCCGGTCCACGGCGGGACCCAGCGGATATGTGCGGTTCGCCGGCCACGGCAGCCGCTGCCGCAGCTCGCGCATCACCTCGTCCTCGTCGGCTCCGCGGACCATGTCCGTGTCCGTCCAGGAGAGATAGCCGACGCCCACCTTGACGCCCTTGTACGCCACCTCCGCCCGCAGCGCGTGGGCGAACGCCTCCACACCCGACTTGGACGCGCAGTACGCCGTCATCATCGGCGCCGGGGTGATCGCGGCGAGCGAGGCGATCTGCAGGAAGTAGCCGCGGCTCGCCGTCAGCGCCGGCAGGAAGGCCCGGCAGGTGACCGCGCTGCCCACGAGGTTGACCTCGATGACCCGCCGCCACGCCCCCGGGTCGGAGTCGGCGAACGGCCCGCCGGACGCGACGCCCGCGTTGGCGACCACGATGTCGACCTTGCCGAACCGCTCCTTCACCTCCTGCGCGACCCGCGCCATCGCCTCGTGGTCGGTCACGTCCGCGTGCCAGTGGTCGCAGTCGGTGTGCAGCCGGCCCGCGACGGCCTTCAGCTCCTCGGGCTCCAGACCGACGAGCGCGATCTTCGCGCCGCGCGCGGACAGCTTGCGGGCGAGCAGCTCCCCGACCCCGCGGGCCGCTCCCGTGACGACGGCGACCTGCCCCTCCAGACTCACCTTGCTCATAGGGCCCTCTCCTCCTGCGTCAGATAGGCGTTCACGAGCGCCCGGATCCGGCCGCTGACCGCCTCGGGCGCCTCCACCGGCGTCATGTGCCCCATGCCGGTGAGCTCGTCGAGGCCCACGCACTCGGGCAGCGCCTCGGCCAGCGCGCGGGCGTGTGCGATCGGGGTGAGCCGGTCGGCGGTGCCCGCGACGACGGCGGTGGGCACCCGCAACTCCCGTACGCCCGCGTCGAGATCGAGCTCGGCGAGCACCCGCGCCCAGGCCACCCGGGCGGGCCGCGGGCAGGCGTGCACGATCCGGGCGCACTCGGCGACCTTCTCCGGCGCCGAGCCCGGCCCCATCGTCCCGTACCGCAGGATCCGCTTGGAGAGCGGAGTGACCGGGCCGAGCGGGGCAGGCGAGCCGAGGATCGAGCGGGTGATCCGGGTCCGTAGCGGCCCCGGGCGCATCGGCACCACCAGCGACTCGGCGACGAGCCGTGAACTGCCCGTGCTGCACAGCAGCGCGGCCGCGGCGTGCTCCGCGAACCCAGGCCGCGCCGCGGCCGCCATGAGCGTCATCCCGCCCATGGAGTGCCCGGCCAGCACGGCCTTCGTGCCGGGTTCGAGCGCGGTGGCGAGCACCGCCTCCAGATCGTCGGCGAGCGTCTCGGTGCTGTGCCCCGTCTTCGCGGCGGCGGGCGTACGGCCGTGGCCGCGCTGGTCGTACGCGATCACACGGTGATCGGCGGCCAGGTCCCGTATCTGGGCGGCCCAGAAGTGGGTGGAGCAGGTCCAGCCGTGGGCGAGCACGACGGCGGGCGCACCGTCGGGGCCGTGCAGCTCCACGTGGATGCGCGAGCCGTCGGCCGACACGGCGGTCAGTTCGCGGGCGGCGACGGGCGGGGCGGCCGCGCCGGCGGACCGCTTCATGAGCCGGCTCACTTGGCCTCCTCCGCGACGAGCTGCGAGGCGTCCTTGCCGGTACGGGAGGACCGGGGCGGGCGGACCACCTCGTACTCGGCGAGGTCCACATGCCGGGTCTCGCGCCGGAACTCCCCCGTCGTACCTGGCCAGATGGTGGTGTTGCGGCCGCTCGCGTCCAGGTACCAGCTGGTGCAGCCGCCCGTGTTCCACACGGTCCGCTTCATCCGCTCCTGGACCCGCCGGTTCCAGGCGCCGACGGCCGAGGGGCGGGCGCCGAGCGCGACCCGGCCTCCGAGGACGTCCAGCTGGCGCAGGTAGTCGGCCATGTAGTTCAGCTGGGACTCGATCATCAGGATCATCGAGCTGTTCCCGAGGCCCGTGTTGGGGCCGATGATCGTCATCCAGTTGGGGAATCCGGCGGCGGTCGCGCCGCGCAGCGACTCCATGCCGTCCTTCCACGCCTCGGCGAGCGTGTGCCCGTCCGCGCCCACGACCCGCTCGGCGATGGGCATGTCGGTGACGTGGAAGCCGGTGCCGAAGACGATCGCGTCCACCTCGGCCTCGGTCCCGTCGGCGGCGACGAGCGTCGAGCCCCGTATCTCCGCCAGCCCCGAGGCGACGACGTCCACATTGGGCCGCGCGAGCGCCGGGTAGTAGTCGCTGGACAGCAGGATGCGCTTGCAGCCGATGCGGTACGAGGGCGTCAGCTTCGCCCGAAGCGCAGGGTCCTTGATCGCCTTGTTCATATTGGCCCTGGCGAGCGACTCGACGAGCCCGAGCTCCTTCGGCCGCTTGGTGAAAGCACTGACCTGCAACTCCCTGATGCCCCAGAGCAGTCCGCGGCGCGCGGCCCCGGTGAACGGCAGCTGCCGGTGCAGCCAGCGCTCGGCTCCGCTGATCCGCCGGTCCATCCGCGGCATCACCCACGGCGGGGTCCGCTGGAACAGCGTCAGCCGCTCCGCCTCGGGCTGGACGGCGGGCACGATCTGGATCGCGGACGCACCGGTCCCGACCATCGCGACGCGCTTTCCGCGCAGGTCGTAGTCGTGGTCCCAGCGGGAGGAGTGGAAGACCTTGCCGGGGAAGCCGGCGAGCCCGGGGATCTCGGGGATCTTCGGGTCGGAGAGCGGCCCGGTGGCCGAGACGACGACATCGGCGGTGAGCCGGCCCTGTGAGGTCTCGATCTCCCAGCGCAGCTCGTCCGCGTCCCAGCGCATCATCGTCACTTCATGGTCGAAGCGGATGTGCGGGTGGAGCCGGAAGGTGTCGGCGACGTGCTCCAGATACGCGCGGATGTGCTCCTGGCCGGAGAAGGTGCGCGGCCAGTCGGGGTTGGGCGCGAACGAGAACGAGTAGAGGTGGGAGGGCACGTCGCAGGCGCACCCCGGATAGCTGTTGTCGCGCCACGTCCCGCCGACCGATCCGGCCCGCTCCAGGACGACGAAGTCGGTGATCCCCTCGCGGCGCAGCCGGACGGCGGCCCCGAGGCCGCCGAATCCGGATCCGATCACCGCCACTCGTACGTGCTCGTGCTGCCGGCCCATGCCGCCGCCTCCCGCCGAACGACCAATCACGCCAGCATTCACTGGCACGGTTGGCAGAGTAGGGCCTCGGCTTTGCGGGCGGTAGAGGTCGGACCCAACAAGTTACCCGCGGTACAACATAGGCTTCAGCTGTGGCAGAAGGACGCGAGTACCGCATGGAGGAGCTGGCCGAGGAGGCCGGCATCACGGTGCGCACCCTGCGCTTCTACCGCGAGCGCGGCCTGATCCCGCCACCGCGCAGGGAGGGCCGTATCGCCTGGTACGACGCCCACCACCTGGCCCGGCTGCGCACCATCGCCGCACTCCTTGAGCGCGGCCACACACTGAGTGGCATCGCCGACCTCGCCGCCGCGTTCGACAGCGGGCGGGACGTCGGCGAGGTGCTCGGCCTCGGCGAACCCACCGAGGAGACCCCGGTCCGCCTCACCCCCGAGGAACTCGCCGACTACTTCGAGGGCGAGGTCACCCCCGAGAACCTCGCCGCCGCGCTCGACCTCGGCTACCTCGCCACCGACGGCGACGAGATCGTCCACATCAGCCGCCGCCTGCTCGACGTCTCCTCCGCCCTCGTCAAGGAGGGCGTCCCCCTCGCCGCCGTCCTCGCCGCGGGCCGCGAGGTCCGCACCCACGCGGACGCCCTCGCACGGCTCTTCACCGACCTCCTCCGCGAACACGCCTCCGACGAGGAGGACATCGCCCGGCTGCGCCCGCTGGCGAAGAGTGTGGTGGACGCGGAACTGTCGATGGCGCTGGACCGCCGCCTCCGCGAACGCTAGGGAGGGTCTTCACCGTGGCGTCGTCCGCCCGCAGGGCGGGCCCGGCGACGTCTGGCGCGTGCGATCGCAAGGCGGAAGAGGGAGTCCATGCGGTGGGGGCACCTCCCGTGCCCGAAGGGCTACGGGGGCGGGAACACCTCCCAGGCGCGAGCTCAGGGGAAGGAGCGTGCCAGACGCCGCCGGGCCGACGGGACGAAGACACGGCCCAGGGCGGTTCGCCCTCGATGCGGCCCGGCGGCCCGGTGAGCGGTTCGCCCGCGGGGCGGCCGGTGAGGCGTCACCAGCCGGCCGGCAGCCACCACCGGGCCTTGTACAGGCCCCCGTTCACCAACCGGTACGCCCCGGCCGGCCGGTGCACCGTCACCTCCCGCGTCCACCATGTCTCCCCCAAGCCGCCCTCCGGCACCGTCGACGCCACCCGCCCGCCCACCGGCTCGTCACCGACCGACTTCACCCGCGCCCGGCTGATCCCCTCCGCGCCCGCGAAGTCCCGCAGGAACGCGTTGCGGCCCGGCGCGTACTGGTACACCGCCGACCCCGTGGTCACCCACAGCCGGTCCGCCCGCCCCGCGACCCGCGCCAGATCGTGCCCGTGCGGGCTCGGCAGCGGCGTCTCGAAGACCGCGGACAGAGTCGGCCGGGCCCTCGTACTGCCCGCTCTCAGCGCCACCAGCCGGTCCCCGCCGAGCGCCCACAGCACCCCGCGCCGCTCGTCCCACTGGAGCCCGTGCGCGTCGTCCAGCCGGTACGAGGCGAAGGGCCCGCCCACCGGTCCCTGCTCGGCGGCGTAGAGCCTGACCACGTCGCCGGTGCTGCCGGCCACGGCCACACGGCCGTCGGGCAGCAGCTCGATGCTGTGCGGATTGACCTCGATGCCGCCGGGCGCGAGCGCGTCGCCCCAATGGCGTCTGCCGGACGGGTACTCGACGACCGCCGCGAAGCCGAACGACGCCGTCACGAGCACATACACCCGCCCCCGGTACACGCGCACCTTCGCCTCGTCGGGGTACACCCAGCTCCTGGCCGGCTCCAGATCGGCGTAGCGCGCGTCCCCGACCGGTGAGAACGCCCACTTCACGACCGCCGGATCGGCCTCCGGGTCCCAGACCCCCCGCGCCCCGTCGAGCAGCAGGACCCGCCTGGACGCCTGGTCGGTGACGAGCAGGTCGGGCCCGCCGGGGGCAGGGGGGCCGGCGGGCGGCGGCGCCGCGCCCACGGCCAGCAGGCAGAGCGCCAGCGCCCCGACGAGCGTCCGCATGCGCGCGCTACTGCTCGAAGACCGCCGTCACCGGCGCGTGGTCGCTCCACCGCTCACCATGGCTCGCCGCCCGCTCCACGAACGCCTTCACGCACTTGCCTGCGAGCCGGGGCGTCGCCACGAGCAGGTCGATGCGCCAGCCGGTGTCGTTGTCGAAGGCGCGCCCCCGGTACGACCACCACGAGTACGGCCCCTCCTGCTCGGGATGCATCGCCCGGACGACGTCCACGTAGCCGGCGCCGGCCTCGCCGTCCTGGTACACGCGGCCGAGCCAGGCGCGCTCCTCCGGCAGGAAGCCGGAGTTCTTCCTGTTGCCCTTCCAGTTCCTGAGGTCGGACTCCTGGTGGGCGATGTTCCAGTCACCGCAGACGAGGACGTCGCGCCCGTCGGCCGCCGCCCGCGCCCTGCGGTCCTTGAGGTACGGCAGGAACGCGTCCATGAAGCGGTACTTCTCGTCCTGCCGCTCCGTCCCGACCTCGCCCGAGGGGAGGTAGAGGCTGCCCACCGTGACACCGGGCAGGTCGATCTCGACGTACCGGCCGCTCCCGTCGAACTCCGCGCTGCCGAATCCGGTCCGCACCGCGTCCGGCTCGCGCCGCGAGTAGACGGAGACGCCCGCGCGCCCCTTGGCCGCCGCGGGGACGTGGACCACGTGCCAGCCCTCGGGGTCGCGCACCTCCTCGGGCAGCTGGTGCGCCTCGGCCCGCACTTCCTGCAGGCAGACGACGTCGGCGGAGGTCTGCGCCAGCCACTCGACGAAGCCCTTCCTGGCGGCGGCACGCAGACCGTTGACATTCACGGAGGTCACAGTGAGCATCCCGGCAGAGTATCCGAGGGGCTGCCCCCGCACGCATATACGATGGTTCGCATGGATTTCCGCCCCATGCCCTTCGACCATCCCGACGCCGTCAAGCTCAACGACGAG
The DNA here is from genome assembly GCF_024584805.1 of Streptomyces sp. FIT100. Classification (NCBI taxonomy): domain Bacteria; kingdom Bacillati; phylum Actinomycetota; class Actinomycetes; order Kitasatosporales; family Streptomycetaceae; genus Streptomyces; species Streptomyces sp. FIT100. The sequence continues at coordinate 3,219,563 of NZ_CP075715.1, forward strand.
GTGCAGCTCGAATACGCCGAGCGCTACGGCGACGAGGGTGACGCCACCCCGCTCGACCCGTCCATGTTCGTCCCGCCGCTCGGGCTCTATCTGCTCGCGTACGACCCGCTGGGCCGCCCCGTCGCCACCGGCGGCTGGCGCACCCAGGACGAGAACGACGAGGGGTACGCGAACGGCGACGCCGAGCTCAAGCGGATGTACGTCGTACCGGAGGCGCGCGGCCTCGGCCTGGCCCGGCGGATCCTGGCGGCCCTGGAGGAGGACGCCCGCGCGGCCGGCCGCACCCGGATGGTGCTGGAGACGGGCACGGCACAGCCCGAGGCGATCGCGCTGTACGCGTCGAGCGGCTACGAGCCGTGCGTGAAGTTCGGCTACTACCGGCACTACGAGACCAGCCGCTGCTTCGCGAAGCCGCTGACGTGACCGTGAAGCGCTCCTGACAAACCCCGTCGCCCGTGGCACGCTGCCTCACGCAAGCCGATCCGCACCGTTCTCGTCCCCCCACCCCTGCCCCGGCAGAAGGAGACATGCGTGAGACGCCATCGCACAGCCACAGCCGTTCTGTTAGCCGTCGGAGCTCTGCTCACCGGCGGCCTGAGCACCGCCGCCGCGGCCGTTCCCGCGCCGGTTCCGACCCACAGCGTCCCGGCCGCCGGACAGCACAAGGCGGCCGCCTTCTGGACCGCGGAGCGGATGCGCGGCGCCGTTCCGCTCGATCTGCACCTCGGCGCCGGTGAGTTGACGACCCTGAAGGCCCCGGAGCGCGGCCCGGCGACGACCACCGTCGCCCCGACCGCCCTCGCCCCGGCAGCCTCCCCGGCCACACTCTCCCCGGCCACCGTCACCCCCGCCGCCTTCCCGCAGGCGGGCGGGCCCTGGACCGGCGGCGGAGCGGTCGTGAAGACCTCGGGCCGGGTGTTCTTCACCTTCCAGGGCCGCACGGCATCCTGCTCCGGAAACGCTGTGACCAGCCAGAACGCCAGCACGGTCATCACCGCCGGGCACTGCGTCAAGTACCAGGGCAGCTGGCACACCGACTGGGTCTTCGTGCCCGCTTACGACAACGGCCAGGCCCCGTACGGCCAGTGGACCGCCTCCAAGACCCTCACCACCCCGCAGTGGGAGGCGAGCGAGGACATCAACTACGACGTCGGCGCGGCGGTCGTCGCCCCGCTGAACGGCCAGAAGCTGACGTCGGTCACCGGCGCGCAGGGCATCCAGTTCAACGGCGGCTACAACAAGCAGATGTACGCCTTCGGCTTCCCCGCCGCGTCGCCGTACGACGGCACGAAGCTGATCCACTGCAGCGGGAACAGCTCGCGGGACTTCCTGCTCTCGAACGACCACAGCCTGGGCTGCAACATGACGGGCGGCTCCAGCGGCGGACCCTGGTTCACCGGCTTCAGCGAGTCGGCCGGCACCGGTCTGCAGGTCTCGGTGAACAGCTTCGGCTACACCTTCCTGCCGAACCGGATGTTCGGCCCGTACTTCGGCGATGAGGCGAAGGCCCTGTACGACACGGCTCAGGTGTCCTGACAGCGTCCGGCGCCGTGGGCGTACGCCCCACGGCGCCGGCGCGGCACCGACAGGCCGGCGGCGCGACCGCCGGCCCGGGCGCCGACCACCGGGCAGACCCATGGGCGGTCCGGCCGATGCGCGGGCCGGTCCATGCGCGGTCCGGCGGTGGCGCACGCCCATGGACGCCGCGCGTCCGGCTCCGTGAAGATGCTCGGATGGCGACGACGCAGCACTGGGCGGACTTCCAGTACGAGATCTACCTCAACGGCATGACGGGCGCCGTGCCCCGGCTGCCCACCGATCTGACCAGGCTGGAGGAGTTGGCCGAACACCGGCTCGGGCCCGGCCCGTTCGGCTATGTCGCGGGCAGCGCGGGCAGCGGCAGCACCGCGCGCGCCAACCGCGCCGCCCTCGACCGCTGGCGGATCGTGCCGCGCATGCTGCGCGATGTGCACGAGCGCGATCTGTCGGTGGAGGTACTGGGGCGGACGATCCCCGCGCCGCTCGCCCTCGCGCCCGTCGGCGTGCTGTCGATCATGCATCCGGACGCCGAACCGGCCGCAGCGCGGGCCGCCGCGGCGCGCGGAGTGCCGTACATCCTCTCCTCGGCGTCGAGCACCCCGATGGAGCAGGTCGCCGAGGCGATGGGCGAAGGCGAGCGGTGGTTCCAGCTGTACTGGGCAAAGGACCGCGACGTCACCGAGTCCTTCCTGAACCGGGCCGAGGCGGCCGGCTACACGGCGCTGTTCGTCACCCTGGACACCCCGCTGCTGGCCTGGCGGCCCCGCGATCTCGACCAGGCGTACCTGCCCTTCCTGCACGGGGTCGGCACGGCCAACTACTTCTCCGACCCGGCCTTCCGGGCGGGCCTCGCCAAGCCCGTCCACGAGGATCCGAACGCGGCCGTGATGCACTTCGTCGGCATGTTCTCCGACCCGGCCAAGACCTGGCCGGACCTGGACTTCCTGCGCGAGCGCTGGGACGGACCGATCGTGCTCAAGGGCGTCCTGCACCCGGACGACGCCCGCCGCGCCGCCGACGCGGGCATGGACGGCGTCGTGGTCTCCAACCACGGCGGCCGCCAGGTGGCCGGTTCCGTGGCCGCGGCCGACGCGCTGCCACAGGTCGTCGAGGCCGTCGGCGACCGGCTGACCGTGCTCTTCGACAGCGGGGTGCGCACCGGCGACGACATCGTCAAGGCCCTCGCGCTCGGCGCCCGCGCGGTGCTCCTGGGCCGCCCGTACGCCTACGGCCTCGGCCTCGACGGCCAGGCGGGCGTGGACCACGTCCTACGCTGTCTGCTCGCCGAACTCGACCTGACGCTGGCGCTCTCGGGCCACGCGGGCCCGGGCTCGCTGACCGCCGACGACCTGCTGAGGAGCCCCGCATGAGCAGCCCCACCCGGAACGTCCTGGCGGTCATCTCCCCCCACGTCGGCGGCCGTTCCGCCGGAGCCGCGCTGGCGGGCCTGATCCCCGGCGCCCGGGTGACCGTCGTCGAGACGACGGACGAGGACCCGGCGGCCCTGCGCGACGCGCACGTCGTCATCACCGGCCTCGGCCCGGTGACCGCGGACCACATCGCGGCCGCCCCGGCCCTGGAGCTGATCCAGTGCGCGAGCCACGGCTACGACTACATCGACCTGGACGCGGCCCGCGCCCGCTCCGTCCCCGTCTGCACCATCGGCTCCAGCGGCGCGGAGAAGCAGAACGTCGCCGAGCAGACCTTCGCCCTCATGCTCGCCCTCGCCAAACAGCTCGTCCCGGCCCATACCGCCCTCATCGACGCCGACTGGGCGCTGCCGCGCCTCCAGCGGTCGATCACCGAACTCTCCGGCAAGACCCTCGGCGTCGTCGGCCTCGGCCACATCGGCGGGGAAGTCGCCCGCCGCGCCGTCGCGTTCGACATGACCGTCCTCTACGCGGCCCCGCGCCGCGCCCCGGAGGAGACCGAGTCCCGCCTCGGCGCCCGCCACGTCCCCCTCGACGAACTCCTGCGCACCTCCGACTACATCACCCTCCACGCCCCGCTCACCGCCTCGACCCGCCACCTCGTCGACGCCGACCGCCTCGCCCTCCTCAAGCCCACGGCCTTCCTCGTCAACACCGCCCGCGGCGCCCTCGTCGACCAGGAAGCCCTCGCCGACGCCCTCACCGCCGGCACCCTGGCCGGCGCCGGCATCGACGTCTTCGACCCCGAGCCCCCGCCCCCCACCCTGCGCCTGCTCACCGCCCCGAACGTGGTCCTGTCCCCCCACGTCGCGGGCGTCACCCGCGAGACCCTGGTCCGCATCGCACTCGCGGCGGTCCAGAACGTCACCGAGTACCTGGAGGGCAAGCCGCTGCGGGACGTCGTTCCGTAGGAACGCCCCGAGACACCCCTGGACGCGGGCAGTTCATCCAGCACCCACGGCACGACAAAGCCCCTGCCGGATTTCCCCGGCAGGGGCTTTGACCTGTTGTGGACCTGAGGGGATTTGAACCCCTGACCCCCTCGATGCGAACGAGGTGCGCTACCAGTCTGCGCCACAGGCCCTTGCAACGAGTGAAACCTTAGCATCCCGATCGGGGTGCTTGGAAATCCGTTCTCCGCTGGTCAGCGGAGGCGGGGTTTCGCAGGTCGCACCCGTCGGACCGCCCGTCGTCTCACTCGTTGGCCGCCCGGGGGCGGTCGTCGTCCGCGTACTGGTCGAAGAGCGGGGTGCGGCCGTGGTCCCGGGTGGTGCGGCGGGGCGGGGTGGTGCGCTGGCGCGGGGGTGCGGCGGGCGGGGTGGGTTCGGCCGGGGAGGAGCGGGCCGAGCTCCAGGTCTCCGGGTCCGTGACGTCGATGCCGCTGGTGGCGCGCGGGGCGACCGGGGCCGTGACGTACGTGGGGAGCGGGACCGGGACCGGGTCCCAGCTGTCGCCGCGGGCCGGGCCCGGGTCGCGCTGCTGGTCGACCCACTCCGCGTGGTCCGTCTGCTCGACCAGGGCGCGGCGGCCCGCCTCCTGCGGGGAGACCGAGGGGGCGGGCTCGGGCTCGGGGCGGGACGGCTCCGGCTCCTCGTCCTGCTTCGCGGCGGGCGCGGGCGGCCGGCGGCGCTCGCGGAGGCGCTTCGCCGCTGCCTCCGCGCGGCGCCGGTCCATGACGTACACGAAGCGGCGGCGCTCCTGCGCGCGTAGATGCGCGATGTAGACGGTCAGCAGGACCGCCGGGGCCGCGGGCGCCCAGAGCAAGCCGAGCCCGCCGACTGCGGCGACGATCGCGCCGAGTGTGAAGGCGAGGAAGAGGATCACCGTGGTGCGCCGGCGGCGCGCGAGGACCTTCGAGCGCTGGGCCCGCGCGGCGGCGGAGCCCGCCGGGCCGCTCGGGCGCGGGGCTCGCGCCGCGGGCCGGATACGGGCTTCCGTACGGGCCGGAGGCGCGGCGAAGGCCCGGACGTCGACGGAACTCAATCGGTCCGTCTCGGCATCCGGCTCGGCGTCGGCGGGCTGTTCCTCCTCGGCGGCGCGCTCCCGCAGCTCCTTGGCGTACCGGCGCTCCATTCCCGCCCGTCCGGACAGCAGCCGGATGGCGGTGCTGAAGCGTTCCGTCGGACGGGCTTCGTTGAGCTCGTCCTGCCTGCGGAGCCACATCGGCACCAAGTAGGCGGCCCAGGCCCCGACGATGACTGCATAGATGAGGCCGCTGCTGCTCACGCTTCACACCGTAGAGGGGTTCGCGCGAGGGCATCGGCCAATTGGCCCGGTGTGTCGCACGATCTGGCTGATATCACTGACTTTTTTTGTGATTCTTCGGATCGCCGGGCGATCGAGTCCCGATCAAATTCGAACAGTTATTTTATTTCTCATGTCGCGCGGGTCGTGCCTGGTGCCAGCGGCGGAGCAACCCGTCCGGGACCTCCTCGGCGGTCAGCGCGAAGACCAGATGGTCCCGCCACGCACCGTCGATGTGGAGATAGCGGGGGCGGAGTCCCTCTTCCCGGAATCCGAGTTTCTCGACGACCCTGCGGCTCGGCCCGTTCTCCGGGCGAATACAGACCTCGATGCGGTGCAGTCCGACCGTGCGGAAGCAGTGGTCGACGGCGAGGGCGACCGCCGTCGGCATCACACCGCGGCCCGCGACATCGCGGTCGACCCAGTAGCCGACATGGCCCGAGCACATCGACCCCCAGGTGATCCCGGCGACGGTGAGCTGGCCGACGAGCTCGCCCTTGAACTCGATCACGAACGGCAGCATCCGGCCGGCGTTGGCCTCGGCCCGCAGATGGCGGACCATCTGGCGGTACGTGGGGCGCTGGGCGAGCGGGCCGCCGGGCGGGGGCGGCGGGATGGTCGCCTCCCAGGGGCGCAGCCAGTCCCGGTTGCGCCGGTTCACCTCGCGCCAGATCCGCTGGTCGCGCAGCCTTATCGGGCGGAGGGTGACCTCACCGTCCGTCAGCACCACGGGCCAGGAGGGGGCGTTCAGCGCCGGCTCCCCGAGTGCCCATCCGCGCCGGCTGCACCGGCCGGTCCGTCCGAGCCGTCCGGTGCGCCCGCGCCGTCCGGTGCGCCCGCGCTTGCCGGTCCTGCCGGTCTGGGGTGGTCGCTGCCGTGGATCTGGTCGACCGCGTGCGGCAGGATCCGGCCGAGGACGACGAGCCCGTCCCGTACCCCGCCCGTGGAGCCCGGCAGGTTGACGATCAGGGTGCGGCCGCCGGCGACGCCTGCCAGCCCCCGGGAGAGCGCGGCTGTCGGGACCTTCGCCAGTCCGTGCGCCCGGATCGCCTCCGGGATGCCCGCGATCTCGTAGTCGAGGACCCGCCGGGTGGCGTCGGGGGTGCGGTCGGTGGGCGAGATGCCGGTGCCGCCGGTGGTGAGGATGACGTCGTACGCCGCGGCGACGCCCTCGCGCAGCGCCGCCTCGACCGGGTCGCCGTCGGGGACGACGCGGGGGCCGTCGACCTCGAAGCCCATGGCCGCGAGACCCTCGGCGAGCAGCGGCCCGCCCTTGTCCTCGTAGACCCCGGCCGAGGCGCGGTTGGAGGCGGTCACGACCAGAGCGCGGCGCGCCGGCCGGGCGGCGTCCGGGGCGCGGGACGCGTCGGCGTGCGCGTGGCTGTGGACCTCGCCGCCGCGCGGGGTCATCGTGCGGCTCCCTCGCGCGTCCAGTCGCCCGATTTGCCGCCCGTCTTCTCCTCGACCCGTACGTCCGTGATGACCGCGGCCTTGTCGACCGCCTTGATCATGTCGACGACGGTCAGCGCGGCCACGGAGACCGCGGTCAGGGCCTCCATCTCGACGCCGGTACGGTCCGTCGTCCTCACCGTCGCGGTGATCTCGACGGCGTCGTCGGCGAGGGACAGGTCCAGCTTCACGCCCGAGACGGAGAGGGGGTGGCAGAGGGGGATCAGGTCGGGGGTCCGCTTGGCGCCCATGATCCCGGCGATCCGGGCGGTGGCGAGGGCGTCTCCCTTGGGGACCCCTTCGCCCCGCAGCAGCTCGACGACGCGCGGCGAGACGAGGACCCGGCCGCTCGCGCGGGCGGTGCGCGCGGTGACGCTCTTCTCCGAGACGTCGACCATACGGGCCGCGCCCGCCTCGTCGATGTGGGTGAGTCCTTGCTGCGCGCTCATTGCTGTGGCTCCCGGTCACTGTGTGGTCAGACACCGTACCGCCACGGCCGGGGGGTCAGCCGAGCAGGACCACCTCCGTCCGGGTGCCCGGCTCCAGCGACGTGACGTCCTCGGGGACCACGATCAGCGAGTCGGCCCGGGCGAGGGCCGCGATCAGGTGGGACCCGCTGCCGCCGACGGGGGTGACGGTGCCCTCCTCCGCATCGTAGGCACCACGCAGGAACTGGCGCTTCCCGGCGGGCGAGGGCAGCGCCTTGTCGGTGCGCAGCTCGGCGCTCACACGCGACCGGTGCACGTCCTTCAGCCCCATCAGGGCGCGGATGGCGGGGCGCACGAACAGCTCGAAGGAGACGTACGACGACACGGGGTTGCCGGGGAGGGCGAGCAGCGGGGTGCGGTCGGGGCCGATCGAGCCGAAGCCCTGCGGCTTGCCCGGCTGCATGGCGAGCGTGCGGAAGTCGATCCCGCTGCCGGGCTCGTCCTCGTCGCCGGCCGAGGACAGCGCCTCCTTGACGACGTCGTACGCCCCGACGCTGACACCGCCCGTGGTGACAAGCAGGTCGGCGCGGATGAGCTGGTCCTCGATGGTCGCGCGCAGCTCGTCGGCGTCGTCGGTGACGGCGCCGACCCGATAGGCGATGGCCCCGGCGTCCCGGGCGGCGGCGGTGAGCGCGTAGCTGTTCGAGTCGTAGATCTTGCCCTCGCTCAGCTCCTCGCCCGGCTGGACCAGTTCGCTGCCGGTGGAGAGGACGACGACGCGCGGGCGGGGGCGCACGCGCACGCTGCCGCGGCCGATCGCGGCGAGCAGGCCGATCTGCGGCGGGCCGAGGACCGTGCCCTCGGCCAGGGCGAGATCGCCGGCCTGGACGTCGCTGCCGCGGGCACGGACGTGGGCCCGCAGCTCCGCGGGCCGGTGGACGCGGACCTCGCCGGTCGCGCCCTCGGGCGCGGCACCGGCCGGGCGCATGGCCGTCGCCGCTCCGGAGCCCGTGCCGCCGTCGGTCCACTCGACGGGGACGACGGCCTCGGCGCCGGGTGGCAGCGGGGCGCCGGTCATGATGCGGACGGCCTGTCCGGGGCCGACGGCGGGCGGCTCGCCGCTGCCCGCCGCGACATCGCCGACGACGGTGAGGACCGCGGGGAACTCCTCGCTCGCGCCCGCGACATCGGCGACCCGGACCGCGTATCCGTCCATCGAGCTGTTGTCGAAGGGCGGCAGGGCGACCGGGACGGTGATGTCCTCGACGAGGACACAGCCCTGGGCGTCGGAGAGCTGCATCTCGATGGGGTCGAGGGGGCGGACCGCGCCGAGGATGTCCTCCAGGTGCTCGTCCACGGACCACAGGGAGGACGGGCCTGAGCCCGTCCCCGGTGTTGCGGTACTGCTCAAAGTGCTACATCTCCTCGGTGACGTAACGGCGAAGCCAGGTCCGGAAGTCCGGGCCCAGGTCTTCACGTTCGCACGCGAGTCTGACAATGGCACGCAGATAGTCGCCTCGGTCGCCGGTGTCGTAGCGGCGGCCCTTGAACACGACGCCGTGGACCGGGCCGCCGAGCTTCTCGTCGGCGGCGAGCTTCTGCAGGGCGTCGGTGAGCTGGATCTCGCCGCCGCGGCCCGGCTCGGTCTCGCGGAGTATGTCGAAGACGGCGGGGTCGAGGACGTAGCGCCCGATGATCGCGTAGTTGCTCGGCGCCTCGGCCGGATCGGGCTTCTCGACCAGGGCGGTCACCCTGACGACGTCGTCCTCGCCGGTGGCCTCGACGGCGGCGCAGCCGTAGAGGTGGATCTGGGAGGGCTCGACCTCCATGAGGGCGATGACGCTGCCGCCCTCGCGCTCCTGGATCTCGACCATGCGGGAGAGCAGCGGGTCGCGCGGGTCGATCAGGTCGTCGCCGAGGAGGACGGCGAAGGGCTGGTCGCCCACGTGCGGGGCAGCGCAGAGGACGGCGTGACCGAGGCCCTTGGGGTCGCCCTGGCGCACGTAGTGCATAGTGGCGAGGTCACTGGACTCCTGGACCTTGGCGAGACGGGCGGCGTCGCCCTTGCGTGTCAGGGCGGATTCCAGCTCGTAGTTGCGGTCGAAGTGGTCCTCCAGGGGCCGCTTGTTCCGGCCGGTGACCATGAGAACATCCGAGAGACCGGCGCCCACCGCTTCCTCGACGACGTACTGGATGGCGGGCTTGTCGACGACAGGCAGCATCTCCTTCGGAGTGGCTTTCGTTGCGGGCAGGAACCGGGTTCCAAGTCCCGCGGCGGGGATGACAGCCTTGCTGATCCTGGGGTGCGACTCAGTCATGCGGAGCACCATATCCGCTGGAAATGGGCTGGAAGATTAGCTTCCGGTTAACTTTCTCCCCATAAAAGCCTATTAGCCGTGGAATGTGAGTTTGCTATGGGTGCCAACTTGTTTGGAATGTCCGGAAAGAGCGCTGTACGGCGTGAACTGCTGGACGCACGGCGCCTGCTGTCACCCGAAGACGTCCGCGAGGCCTCCCTGGTTCTCGCGCGGCATGCGCTCGACCTGCCGGAAATCGCCTCCGTCCGTACGGTAGCCGCCTATGTGTCCGTGGGGCGCGAGCCGGGTACCCGTGCGCTGCTCGACGCGCTGCGCGAGCGGGGCGTGCGCGTACTCCTCCCGGTGCTCCTGGACGACAACGATCTCGACTGGGCCGCGTACGCCGGCGCGGACCACCTCGTGCAGGCGCGGCGCGGTCTGATGGAGCCCGACGGGCCGCGGCTCGGGCACAAGGCGGTGCTGGAGGCCGAGACGGTGCTGCTGCCGGGGCTCGCGGTGGACGAGCGCGGGATGCGGCTCGGCCGCGGCGGCGGTTCGTACGACCGCGTGCTCGCCCGCCTCGGAGCGGCGTCGGCGCGACCGGCCCTCGTCGTACTCCTGTACGCGAACGAGGTGGTCCCGCGGATCCCGGAGGAACCGCACGACCACCCCGTGCACGCCGTGGTGACGCCCGAGGGCGTCCGCAGATTCGCCGGCTGAGGCGGCGCTCTCCGGCCCTGGACTCAGCGGTCGGCCCCTGACAACGGTCCGGCTCAGCAGGCGGTCCCGGACTCCGCGGCCGGCCCCTGCCTCAGCTCTGCGGCGGCTTCAGCACCAGCGTGTCCTCCGTCGCCGCCTGCACCGCCTGCTCTTCGTAAGCCCAGTCCAGCAGTTCGCCCTTGGCCCACTTGTCGGTCTGGTCCGTGTAGTGCTCGCTGTACGCGTGCCCGGAGGCGCCGGTCAGGTTGATCCAGCGGGACTTGTCCCAGTCGCCGACGTTGACGACCATGCGCATCGACGGCACCCAGATCACGTCGTAACCGGCCGCCGCGTTCCAGCCGGTGGCGTTCACCGCGGCCTCACCGCCGCCCAGGTTCCACGGGCCGCGGTTGAGCACCCACTGGAGGGCGCCGGGCCCCTCGGTGCCGAGCGTCTGGTTCTTCAGCGTCAGCTGGTGCAGCCGGCCCCAGCTCCACGTGGAGACGTCCTTGCCGAGCTTGGCCGTGAGCTCCCAGCGGGCGTCCACCATGGCGCGCTTGAGCAGCTCGTCACGGGTGGTAGTGCCCTCCTCGTTGCGGCTGGGCGGGGACTGCCACCACTCGTTGCTCTCGTCCTTCAGCAGCCGGCGGATCACCTCGTACCAGCGGTCACCGCCGTCCGGCTGGGCGGTCTCGGAGTCCCGCAGCCCGCACTCACGTACGAGCTGGTGCAGATCGTCGACCGGCCCCGTGCTGTCGGCGGGACGGACGTTGAGGCACTCGCCCTTGACGCGCAGTTCCTTGGGCAGCTTGTCGCCGAAGGAGAGCTTGAGGACGTTGCGCCAGACCGCGTTGAAGTAGGCGGCGGCACCGGAGTCCGGCTCCTGCGTGTAGTCCCAGCTCTCCAGGAGCTTCTGCGCCTCACGGACGTACGGGTCCGAGATGTCGATCTTCAGCAGAAGCGGCGTCAGCAGCGTGGCGACCTCACTGCGGTTGTCCATCTGCATGGTCCGCATGTCGTCCGTGGAGACCTTCCCGCCGTCCTTGATCTTCGACTCGACGAGGTCGTTGATCCGCTGGCTGCGGGAGCCGTAGCCGTAGTCCTTCGTGATCAGGTGCGGGTACTCCCCGGCGTCCACGACGGCCTGGTTGGCGGTCACGATGTAGCCGCGCTTCGGGTTGTACTCGTACGGCAGTTCGTCGAAGGGGATCGGGTCCTTCTTCCAGTCCGACGTCGGGTCCCAGCCGGGCGTCGGCAGCGAGCCGTCGTAGCCCTTGGCGCGGACCGGGATCTTCCCGGGGGCCTGGTAGCCGATGTTGCCCTTGACGTCGGCGTAGATGAGGTTCTGGGACGGGACCTCGAAGTCCTTCGCCGCGGTGCGGAAGGTCTGGAAGTCCTTGGCCCGGTTGAGCTTGAAGACGGCGTCCATGGACTTGCCCGGGTCGAGCGCGGTCCACTTCAGGGCCACCCCGTAGCCCTCGCCGCGGTCCGGGGCCTTGGTCTCGACGGGTGCGCGCTTGCCGACGGCCGTCAGCTCGTCGCTGCGGTCGGAGAGCAGCGGGCCGTGCTCGGTCTCCCGGACGAGGATGGTGCGGCTGCCGCCGCCCGCGATCTTGATCGTCTCCTCGCGGGTCGTGAACGGCTTGGTCCTGCTGCCGGAGAGGTAGCCGGCGTCGGAGATCTTCTCCAGGTAGAGGTCGGTGACGTCGGCACCGAGGTTGGTGAAGCCCCAGGCGATGTTCCGGTTGTGGCCGATGATCACGCCGGGCATGCCGGAGAAGGTGTATCCGGCGACGTCGAACGAGCACGCGGCGGAGATCTCGCGGCAGTGGAGACCCATCTGGGACCAGAGGGACGGCAGCTGCGGGGCGAGGTGCGGGTCGTTGGCGAGGAGCGGCTTCCCGGTGGTCGTGTACTTGCCCGAGACGACCCAGGAGTTGGAGCCGATGCCGTCACCGTTGGGGCCGAGCAGCGCCGGGATCCCGTCGAGGGAGTCGGAGAGCGCGGAGAGCTCACCGAGCTGGGACTCGAAGCCCTGGCCCGTCGCGTCCTGGCCCGTCGCGTCCTGGCCCGTCGCGTCCTGGCCCGTCGCGTCCTGGCCCGTCGTGTCCTGCCCCGCTGCGCCCAGGCCGTCGGCGTCGGAGGCGCTGCCCGCCGCCCCGGTGGACGCGTCGGAGCCGGTGTCGGAGGAGGACTCGGAGGACGAGTCGGACGGCTCGGCGTCCGGGTCCCACTTCTCGCTGACGGGGTCGACGGCACCGTCCCGCACGACCGGCTGGTGCAGCTCGTACGGGTAGTCCGGGTACAGGTCCTTGATCTGCTGCGCGCTCAGCCTGCTGGTCATGAGCGAACGGTCGATCTCGTCCTGCATGTTGCCGCGCAGATCCCAGGCCATGGCCTTGAGCCAGGCCACCGAGTCGACCGGCGTCCACTTCTCGGGCTTGTAGTCGGTGGTGAGGCCGAGGGCGGCGTACTCGACGGAGATGTCCTTGTTGCCCCGGCCCGCCAGATAGGCGTTGACGCCGTCCGCGTAAGCCTGGAGGAACTTCTTCGTCTCGGCGGAGAGCACCGTGTCGTACTCCTGCTGCGCCACCTTGCGCCAGCCGAGCGTGCGCAGGAAGGCGTCCGTCTCGACCGACCCCGCGCCGAACATCTCGGAGAGCCGGCCCGCGGTCACGTGGCGCCGTATGTCCATCTCCCAGAAGCGGTCCTGGGCGTGGACGAACCCCTGGGCCTTGAACAGGTCCTCGTCGGTGTCCGCGTAGATCTGCGGAATGCCGTTGGCGTCACGCTTGACGTCGACCGGCTTCGCCAGCCCCTTGAACTCGATCGTTCCGGTGGTCTGCGGGAAGGAGGCACGTACCGTGCTCACGCTCCAGTACGAACCGAAGCCGACGCCCCCGACCAGCGCCAGCACCAGGGCGATCACGATCAGACGGGCACGTCGCCCCTTCCTCTTGGCGGGCTTGTCGGCCACGGGGGCAGTGGTGTTGGCGGGCATCGCTGTCCTTCGAGGGGCCAAGTGGTCCAGGGGTGGTCCAGGGGAGTGCTGGAGCAACCATAGGCGCAGCGCGAAACGCGCCCGGACGCGGTATCAGTAACGCCATATCCATATCGCCATCAGACCGATATCGATCGAACTGGCGATCGAGCAACCAGTCGGCGCGTCAAGAAAGCGTTAAAGATTAGGTAAGGTAACGAAGTGTTGCCCGGAGGAACGATCCGGCATGCAAGCGCGAGGGGAAGGATCGGCCGCTGACTGTCCACGACCTCAATGAACTCCTGCTCATCTGCTCGCTCGTCCTGCTGATCGCCGTCGCGGCGGTGCGGGTCTCGTCCCGGAGCGGGCTGCCCAGCCTGCTCCTGTACATGGGCATCGGGATCGCCATCGGGCAGGACGGCATTTTCGACGTCAAGTTCGACAACGCCGAGCTGACGCAGGTGATCGGCTATGCCGCACTTGTGGTGATCCTTGCCGAGGGCGGCCTGAGCACCACGTGGAAGGAAGTCAAACCGGCGCTGCCCGCAGCGGTCGTCATGTCGACCGTCGGCGTCGCCGTGAGCGTGGGCGTGACGGCTGCGGGTGCGCACTATCTGGTCGGACTGGAGTGGCGCCAGGCGCTCATCATCGGTGCGGTCGTCTCCTCGACCGACGCCGCCGCGGTCTTCTCGGTCCTCCGCAAGGTGCCGCTGCCCTCCCGTGTCACCGGCATCCTGGAGGCGGAGTCGGGCTTCAACGACGCCCCCGTCGTCATCCTCGTCATCGCCTTCTCGACCGCCGGCCCCGTGGACGACTGGTACGTGCTCATCGGGAAGATCGCCCTCGAACTGGCGATCGGCGCGGCCATCGGTCTCGCGGTGGGCTTCGTCGGCGCCTACGGGCTGCGCCATGTGGCCCTGCCCGCCTCGGGCCTGTACCCGATCGCCGTCATGGCGATCGCGGTGACGGCGTACGCGGAGGGCGCCATCGCCCACGGCAGCGGCTTCCTCGCCGTCTACCTCGCCGCCATGGTCCTCGGGAACTCCAGACTGCCGCACTGGCCTGCGACCCGGGGCTTCGCGGACGGCCTCGGCTGGATCGCCCAGATCGGCATGTTCGTCCTGCTCGGTCTGCTGGTGACCCCGCACGAGCTGCTGCAGGACTTCTGGAAGGCGGTCGTCATCGGGCTGGTGCTGACGATGGTCGCCCGGCCGCTGTCGGTCGTCGTCGGGCTGCTGCCGTTCCGCATGGGCTGGCAGGAGAAGGCGCTCATGTCGTGGGCGGGCCTGCGCGGCGCCGTCCCCATCATCCTGGCGACCATCCCCATGGTGTACGACGTCGAGGGCAGCAAGCGGGTCTTCAACATCGTCTTCGTCCTCGTGGTCGTCTACACGCTCGTCCAGGGGCCGACGCTCCCCTGGCTGGCGAAGGCGCTGCGGCTGGGAGACTCCGCCGAGGCGGCCGACCTCGGCATCGAGTCGGCGCCGCTCGAACGCCTGCGCGGGCATCTGCTGTCGGTGGCCATCCCCGCGGGATCCCGGATGCACGGTGTCGAGGTGGCGGAGCTGCGGCTGCCGGGCGGGTCCGCGGTCACCCTCGTCGTCCGGGAGGGCAAGAGCTTCGTACCACTGCCGACGACCGTGCTGCGGCGCGGGGACGAGCTGCTGGTGGTGGCGACGGACCCGGTGCGGGACGCGGCGGAGGCGCGACTCCGGGCGGTCGGGCAGGGCGGCAAGCTGGCGGGCTGGCTCGGGACGACGGGGAGAGGAGCGCCCGGACGACGGTGACCGGAGGCGGGACCGCCCGGAGACGGGATCGGCCGGAGACGGGATCGGCCGCCCGGGGACGGGCGAACCGGAGGAGGGCCGACCGGAAGGGGGCCGACCGGGAGAGGGCGGCCCCCGAAGCCGAACGGATCGGAAGCCGGGCGGACCGGAAGAGGAACGTCCGGTTAAACCCAGGCGAGGGTCGCGGAAGGTCGGCAATTTCACAGGCCACGACACGTGTTGCCCTGTATGATGAAGGCACATTGATCGACCAACTCTGCCTGACGCAGAGCTGGCGCGACCGTATGGCGGCCGAGTCTCCCCCCGCAGTGGGCACCGGTATCTACCGCAGTTCCGCGCAAGAGGACAGCTCTCGGCGGCTCCCGGCATCCCCGGGAGAGCGGCCACCAGGCGGCAGAAAGGCAAGGGCCGTGGCATCCACGGTCGCTTCTGACACGTCCGACCCGACTTCCGCGTCCGCCGCGTCCGGCCGGCGTCCCGGCTACGGACAGCTGCTCCGCACCCCTGGGGCCCTGACGTTCCTGCTCCCCGGCTTCGCCGCCCGGCAGCCCTTCGCGATGCTCACCATCGGTATCGTCCTGCTCGTCCAGCACACCACCGGCTCGTACGGCAGTGCCGGTGCCGTCGCCGCCGTCACCGGTGTCTCCATGGCGCTCTTCGCGCCCCAGAGCGGCAAATTCGCCGACCGCTTCGGCCAGCGCGCGGTCCTGGTACCCGGCGTGGTCGTGCACTCCGTGTCCGTCGCCGTGCTGACCGCGCTCGCGCTCGCGGACGCCCCTCTGTGGGCCCTCTTCGCCGCCGCCGTGCCGACCGGTGCCTCCATCCCGCAGGTCGGGCCGATGGTGCGGGCCCGCTGGGCGGCCGCCGTGGGCGGTACCCCCTTGATGCCGACAGCCGCGGCGTTCGAATCGGTGACCGACGAGTTCACGTTCGTCGTCGGGCCGGTCCTGGCCACCGCCCTGTGCACCGGTGTCCACCCGGCCGCCGGCCTGATCGCCGAGGCCGCCCTCACGCTGGCCGGCGGTCTGCTGTTCGCCGCGCAGCGCCGTACGCAGCCGGCCTTCGGCCGTCCCGGCGGGGCGCACGCGGGCACGAAACGCACGTCCGCGCTGTCCGTGCCGGGCGTACGCGTCCTGGCCGTGGCCTTCCTCGGCATCGGTTCGGTCTTCGGCGGTATGCAGGTCTCGCTGACCGCGTTCACCGAGGAGATCGGCGAGCCGGGCATGAACGGCCTGCTGTACGGGCTCTTCGCGGCCGGAAACATGCTGGCGGGCATCGCCGTCGGCGCCATCGCCTGGAAGACCGGGCCGCGGCGCCGCATGGTGCTCGGCTACGTGGGCCTGACCGTCGCCGCGTCCCTGCTGTGGACGGCGCACTCGGTCGTGCTGCTCGGCGCGCTCGGCCTGGTCGTCGGCCTGTGCATCGCCCCCGCGCTGATCACCGGCTACACGCTGGTCGAGCCCCTGGTGGCGGCGTCGTCCCGGACGGAGGCGTTCACCTGGCTGACCGGCGCGGTCGCGCTGGGCCAGGCGGGAGCCGTCACGGTCGCGGGCCGGCTGGCGGACGCACACGGTGCGAGCGCCGGATTCCTGGTCCCGCTGGCGGGCACGGCGCTGGCCCTGATCACTCTCCTGGCACTGCGGTCGCGGCTCGTACCGCAGGCGCACAGCCGTACGGTCGCACGTGGGATCGGTCACCGAGTGCCGGTGACGGTGGACTGATCCGGCGGAATACGTCACTATGGACCGTCGTTAGCACTCATCGAGTGAGAGTGCCAGGAGGAAGACCAGTGCCGACCTACCAGTACCAGTGCACCGCTTGCGGCGAGGGCCTCGAGGCGGTGCAGAAGTTCACCGACGACGCTCTGACCGAGTGCCCCAGCTGCCAGGGACGTCTCAAGAAGGTGTTCTCGGCCGTCGGCATTGTCTTCAAGGGCTCCGGCTTCTACCGGAACGACAGCCGTGGTTCGTCGTCGAGCAGCTCTGCGGCGTCCTCGTCCGCCTCGTCGTCGTCCTCGCCCGCGCCGGGCGCGAAGTCCTCGTCGGACTCGAAGCCGGCGGCGTCGAGCTCTTCCAGCGGCTCCAGCGGCTCCGGCAGCTCGAGCTCGTCGAGCAGCACGACGGCTGCGTAGGGCACCGACAGGCACACACGGGCATAAACGGCCTGAGCAGGACTTTTCACCAAGGGCCCCACCGTTCTCGAATCTTCTCGAACGGTGGGGCCCTTGGTGTATCGGGGCGCGGCTACTGTGATCGCCATGGCCAACGCAGAGAGCGCACAGCAGGCGGTTACGGAGCACGCTGAGATCGGAGTGATCGGCGGCTCGGGTTTCTACTCGTTCCTGGAGAACGTCACCGAGGTCGAGGTGGTCACCCCGTACGGCGACCCCAGCGATTCCCTGTTCTTCGGAGAGATCGCCGGCCGCCGCGTCGCGTTCCTCCCCCGGCACGGCCGCAGCCACCACCTGCCGCCCCACCGCATCAACTACCGCGCCAATCTGTGGGCCCTGCGGTCCGTGGGGGTGCGCCAGGTGCTGGCACCGTGCGCGGTGGGCGGGCTGCGGCCGGAGTACGGGCCCGGGACGCTGGTCGTCCCGGACCAGTTGGTGGACCGCACGAAGTCGCGTGCGGACACGTACTACGACGGTGAGCCGCTGCCCGGAGGAGCGGTGCCGAACGTGGTTCATGTGTCGCTCGCCGACCCGTACTGCCCGTCCGGACGTTCCGCCGCGCTGGCCGCGGCGCGCGGACGCGACTGGGAGCCGGTCGACGGCGGGACGCTCGTCGTGATCGAGGGGCCGCGGTTCGGGACCCGCGCCGAATCGCGCTGGCATGCCGCGATGGGCTGGTCGGTGGTGGGGATGACCGGGCACCCGGAGGCGGCGCTCGCCCGCGAACTGGAGCTCTGCTACACGTCGATGACCCTCGTGACGGACCTCGACGCCGGGGCCGCGGCGGGCGAGGGCGTCTCCCACGAGGAGGTACTGAAGGTCTTCGCCGCGAACGTGGACCGGCTGCGGGGCGTGCTCTTCGACGCGGTGGCCGGGCTGCGGGCGAACGAGGACCGCGACTGCCTGTGCACGAAGGCGCTGGCAGGGCTGGAGACGGGGATCGAACTGCCGTAACCACCCGTCGGGGTGAGCGAGTTGTCCACAGTCCGGCGCCTGTCCACAGGCTCCGGCGGGGCGGCGGGAAAGCGTGGATCGTGGAGTCCGTGCCGATCGGACGGAACGGCACTGCATCTCGATGCACATGACCACGACCGACGACCCACGACTGCTCAGCACTCATGACCCCACGACCCATGGCCCATGAACCGTGAACCGTGCTTGATGGCTCATGGCTCAGGGCTCAGGGCTGCTGGCTCATGGCTCACCTCTCACGAACGGCGGTTACGGCGATGTCGCTGCTCTCTCCCCGCGGACAGGAAACTTCCTGCGCACATGGTTCTGCGTACGGGCGCGGTGCTCCTTCCGAGCTCGGTTCCGCGTACGGGCCCCCGGGCCGGAATGGGGCGGCCGGGGCCCTGCCGCCCAGCCCCGCGCCGGAGCCGCTCGGCGTGCCGGCTTTCGCGCCGCTGCGGGTGCGGGGCGGATGGCCGTGGCTGAGGCTGCGGCGGGCGATGCGGCGCAGGCGGCGCGCGCTGGCCGCCGGGCTGGCGGTGACGGCCGCAGCGCTGGCGGCGTGGGTGCCGCGTGCGCCGGGCGCCGAGCCGCCCGGAGAGCCGGTGGCGCTGCGGCAGGGAGCGCGCGGCGAGCATCGGCCGCCGCCTGTGGACATGGTCTCCGCGCCGGTGCGGATCGCGGACGCCGAGACGGTCCGGCTGTACGGCCCGGGGACGAGGTCGATGTGATCGCTGCGGCCGACTCCCCGGCCGGCGGGGCGTCCGACGCCCGTGTGGTCGCGACGGGCGCCCGGGTGGCCGGAGTGCCCCGGACTCATGACGGCTTCCCGGATGGCGGGGCGCTGGTCGTCCTGACCGTCCCTCGTCCCGTTGCGGCGCAGCTGGCGGGCGCAAGCACGACGTCCCGGCTGGCGGTGACGCTGTGCTGACGGCGGAGTCAGGGTCAGAGGTGGTGCGGGGGCTTCTCGTCGAGGAAGCGCGCGAGATCGGCGGCGCTGTCGCCGCTCGTCGGAGGCCGCTCGCCCCACCCACGGTCCGTGTCGTCCGAGGACTGCTGATCCAGCGGATCGTCGAAGACGAGCCTCGGCTTCGGGGACTGCTGCCGCGGCTGCTTCGCATCGCGCGGTCCGGGGGCGGGGGCGGTGCTCATGCAGCAAGGGTACGCCGCGGGGCCGAACGGTCAGCGGTCCTCCGGGTCCAGCAGCCACAGCCCGAGGACCACGAGGAAGGACAGCACCAGGAAGCCGGCGCCCCACCACGCGGTGGCCGTGTCTCCCTTCATCCACTCGTCGACGATGACGGTCAGGCCCCAGAGCTGGCCGACGAGAACGGTGAGCGCGACGGCCAGGCGGGCGGTGAGCTTGGAGGAGCGCTCGGGCTCCTGCTCGCTGCCGGCGCCCGGGCCGGGGCCGGTGTGCCGGATCCTGGGGTCGCCGTAGCCGCTGGTGGGGCGGAGCTGCGGATAGCGCTCGCGGACGGGCCGGTTGAGCCGGGGCTGGGCACTGCCCGGCCGATACGTCGGCCGCGGTGGCAACGCGGCCCCGCCTCCGTCACCGACGCTGCCGGCACCGGCACCGGACCCGGCGTCGTCGCCGGGAGGCGGCGGAGATGCCGGAGGGGGTCCGTCGCCGGGAGGCGGCGGGGAGTTACCGGGCGGCGGGTCGGATGCGCTCATGAGCCCATTCCTCTCTCCACCGTCCAGGGTGTGTCGCCGGGGCAGCCGAGCCTGGCGGCGAGTTCGGGCCGGTCGTCGCCGAGCTGCCGGCAGAGCGCTTCCTGGACGCCCTCGCCGGAGCGGGTCGCGCCGATGGCCCAGACGCTGCCGTCCATCTCCTCGATGAGGAGCACCTTGGGCAGTGGCCGGGGCGGTGGCCCGGCGGTCACCTCACCGGTGCGCGGGTCGAAGACCCCTTCGTGGCACGGGCAGTACAGCTCTCCCTCGCTGCCCCGGTCCTCACGCCAGAGGACCGCGCAGGCGAGATGGGTGCAGACCGCCGAGTATCCGACGAGGGTGCCGTCCGCGAGGCGCACGGCCACGGCCCGGTCCTGCTCGCCCGGGTAGCGGAAGGCGATCGACTCTCCCGGGACCAGCAGGTCGGCGATCTTCTTCGGCTTGGGGGTGCCCTCGCTGTCGCCGTGTCGGTGGAGCACGCCTGCGGCGACGCCGATGCCGCCGGCGGCGAGCCCGCCGGAGACGGTGGCGACGATGCGGAGGTAGTCGCGGCGGGTGGTGAGCGAGTCCGCGGCGATCCGGTCGTGGAGCGCTTCCTGGGCGGCGTCCGGGTGCCCGTGACCGCCGACGGGCGGCTGCTGTTCGGTGACGCTCATCGCACGTCCGCTCCGTTCACCTCGACCAGCGGCAGCTGGGATCCGGGAAGCCCGCCCGGGACCGGCCACTGGACCTTGTCCGCGGGGACGACCATGGCGACCCCGGTGGTCACGGTCGAGGTGCCGAAGGTGAACGAGTCGGCGACCTGCACGCCGGGGCGTTCGGCCTGGAGCTCCTCGACGGTGCCGTAGAAGAGGGCGCCGGTGGGGCAGACCGTGGCGCACATGGGGGCGAGTCCGTAGGCGGTGCGGTCGTAGCAGAGGTTGCACTTCATCTGCAGCTTCGCCTGGAGGTCGATCTTCGGGACGCCGAAGGGGCAGGCGTTGACGCAGTTGGCGCAGCCGATGCAGCGGGTGGTGTCGGCCTGCTGCACCACACCGTCGGCGGTGACCAGGATCGCGTCGGCGGGGCAGACCTCGGCGCAGGGGGCGACCGGGTCCTCGCAGTGCATGCAGACGGTGGGAAGGGAGGCGACGGAGTGCCCCTCGTCGGGGTAGTCGAGATGGATCATGGACTTGCCGCGGTGCGAGTCGCACTCGCGGCAGGCGGAGACACAGGCCTGACAGCCGATGCAGCGCCCCGGGTCGATGAAGATCGTTCTGCCCATCATGGCTCTCGTCAGCTCCTCTCCGCGGTGCCGCGGCCCTGCGGGGCCGTGGGTGGCAGGGGGTCGGTGCGGGAGACCTGGGTCTCCGGGTACGCCTGCCGGCCGGGGGCGGTCGGGGGTTCGGGGACCTCGTCGATGTGTTCGGCGCGCTCGATACGGCAGGCGCAGACCTTGTACTCGGGGATCTTGGAACGGGGGTCGAGGGCGTCGATGGTGAGGGCGTTGGCCGCGGTGGGGATCGGCCAGTGGTACGGGACGAAGACGGTGTCGGGGCGGATGGCCTCGGTGACCAGGGCGGGGAAGACCTCGCTGCCGCGGCGGGTGACGACGCGGACCGGTTCTCCGGAGCGGAAGCCGTGGGAGGGGTGGACCTCGACCCAGGGGCGCGGGGTCTGTTCGACGAGGGCGCCGAGCCTGCGGGTCTGGTTGCCGGAGAGGAAGTGGGCGACGGTGCGTCCGGTGGTGAGCGTCATGGGGTGCTCGTCGTCGTACGGGTCCATCGGCGGGTGCCAGTCGACGACCTGCATATGGATCTTCCCGTCGGGGTGGTAGGTCCTGCCGTCCTCGAAGAGCCGGGGCGTGCCGGGGTGGTCCGTGGAGGGGCACGGCCAGGCGATGCCGCCCGTCTCCTCCAGGCGTTCGTAGGTGATGCCGTAGTAGTCGTTGACCGCTCCGGCGGAGGCGACGCGCAGCTCCTCGAAGATCTCGCGGGACCCGGCGAAGGCGAACTTGTCGCCGGCGCCGAGGCGCTCGGCGAGCCGGCAGATGACCCAGGTGTCGGTCCGTACGCCGGGAGGCGCTTCCTGGGCCTTGTTGTGCTTGACGACGCGGGCCTCGGCGTTGGCCATGACGCCCTCGTCCTCGGCCCAGGTGGTGACGGGGAAGACGACGTGCGCGTTGGCGGCGGTCTCGGAAAGGAAGAAGTCGAATTGGGCGTGGAAATCCAGAGTGTCGTACCCCTCCTTGACCACCCGGTAGTTGGGGAGGGAGACGAAGGGGTTGTTGCAGATGCCGATCAGTCCGCGGATCTCGCGGCGCTGCATCTGCCAGATCATCTCCATCATCGAAGTGCCGGCGGGCGGGAGTTCGGACTCGTCGATGCCCCAGATCTCGCAGATCTGGCGCCGGTGCTCGTCGTTCATGATCGAGCGGCCGCCGGGGAGGAGGTCGGACTTCTGGCCGTGTTCACGGCCTCCCTGGCCGTTGCCCTGTCCGGTGATGGTGCCGTATCCGGCGCCGGGCTTGCCGATGTTGCCGGTGGCGACGCAGAGGTTGATGACCGCGAGGCAGTTCTCGACGCCCTGGGAGTGGTGCTCGATGCCTCGGGCGTGCCACGCCATGGCCTTGGGAGCGCCGGCGAAGGCGCGGGCGACCTGCACGATCTGCTGTGCCGGGATGCCGCAGATCTCGGCCGCCCGTTCGGGGGGATACTCGGCGGCCTTCTCCCGCACCTCCTGCCAGCCGGTGGCGTGGCCGGTGATGAAGCCCTCGTCGTCGAGTTCCTCACGGATGACGACATGGAGTACGGAGTTGAAGAAGGCCGCGTCGGTACCGGGCTTGAGGGCGACGTGGATGTCGGCGGTGCGGGCGATCGCGGTCTCGCGCGGGTCGATGACGATCAGCGTGGCGCCGCGGTCCCGGGCCCCCCACATGTACTGGGTCATGACGGGGAAGCATTCGCCGACGTTGGAGCCCGCGATGAGGAGGCAGTCCGTCTGGAGGATGTCCGCGAAGGGGTTGCCGGCCCGGTCGATCCCGAAGGCGAGCTTGTTGGCTCCGGCGGCGCTGACCATGCACAGCCGGCCGTTGTAGTCGAGATGCCGGGTCTTGAGCGCGACCCGGGCGAACTTGCCGACGAGATAGGTCTTCTCGGTGAAGAGGCTGGCGCCGCCGAGCACCCCGAAGGCGTCCTTGCCGTACGCGGCCTGGATGCGCTGGATCTCGGAGACGGTGAAGTCCAGGGCCTCCTCCCAGGAGGCCTCCCTGAAGGGCTCGTCACGGGAGCGGCGCAGCAGCGGGGCGGTGAGCCGGTCCGGGTGGTTGACCTGCTGATAGGCGTTGATGCCCTTGGGACAGAGCCGCATCCGGTTGATGTCGTGGTTGCGGGGCTCGACGCCGAAGACCTTGCCCCCCTTGTCGACCCGGAGGTACATGCCGCACTGGACGCCGCAGAAGCAGCAGTGGGTCGGGACGAGCGTCTCGCCCTCCTGGTCGGCGTGCCACTGGTCGGCGGGGATGCCGCCCGCGTCGCGGAACTGGCGGGTGCCCGGCGGCGCGAGGGAGGGGTCCAGCGGGATGGGCTGCTGCGTCACTTGAAGCCCTTCTTGACGTGGGTGAGGTAGGCGCTGCCCCGCAGCACCCGCTTGCAGCGCGGGCAGTACTCGGCCCACTCGTCGAAGTCGAGCTTCAGATCCCGCATGGTGCCCTTGAGGTTCTCGACGTAGGGGGCGGTGTCGATGGGCTCGCCGCAGCGACGGCAGGTGAAGACCTGGTCGGACTGTCGCGCCGTGTACTTGAACAGCTGCATGCCGACGGCGGCCGGGCGCTGGACGATGTGGAAGAACTTCCCGAACGGCAGATAGATGAGCGTGAAGACCACGGACACCATGTGCAGGATCGCCAGGAACTCGTAGCCGCCGCCGTGCAGGAAGACGGCCGAGAAGGTGAGGAGAAGTCCGGTCACCGAGATGACGACCAGGGCGATCAGCGGGACCAGGTCGTAGCCGAACCGCTGGCCGGTGATCGCCCCGCGGTCCTTCATCCGCCGCCAGAGGAAGTACGAGACCCCGGCGATGACGAGCACGGCGGCGAGGTCGAGGGCGTGGAACAAGGCCCAGCCGAAGAAGCTGAGCGAGTCGAAGCCGAGGACCTTGAAACCCCAGATCCGCATCTCGTAGCCGGGCCCTGAGCCGGTGGAGGAGGTGAAGGTGAACCAGCCCCAGGTGAGCGGGAAGGTGATCAGCGCGGCGAGGACACAGCCCCAGAAGATCAGCTGGTGGGCGGCCCAGCGGGAACGGGAGCGGGCGCCGAGGAACTTCTGGAAGCCGAGATAGGTGGCGATCATCCGCGGCAGGGCGGTGGGGGCCTTGCGGAAGTTCTCGGCCGAGAAGAAGCTGCGCCATCCCTGCCGGAAGAGCCGGCGGGCGCCGGGCGAGGAGATCCAGACCATGTAGCGGTAGGTCACGCCGAAGGCGAGGAACACGGTGGCGACGGCGTAGGGAAGGAGGGCGGAGTCGAAGTCCCGGAGGAGCCGGCTGCCGAGGACGATGGCGATGATCAGCAGCGCGGAGACGACGGCCGCCCCCAGCGAGGCACGGCGGCGCACGGCGCCGGGGGTCGTCCGCCGGTCGGGCGGGCCCGGCGGCGCACCCGGCGCCGCTGGGGGCAGGGGCGGCACGGTACCGGGCGGGATGGGCTGTCCTTCCGGACGCCGGGGCGGTTCGGTCACGTCGCCACGCTAGGCGCTTTGTACCACTTGGGCGCGTTTTGAGGATGGATGGAGTGAGAGGGGGTCGCCCGTATGGCGTTCGGATCACACGGAAGGGGAGCCGGGAAGCGCCCCTCCTGCTGCCCGGCCGTGGCCGCTCTGCTGTGCTGGAGCCATGACGTCTCCCTCCGCCTCGCCGTCCGCGTCCACCGGGAGCAGCCGCTCCGGGCCGGTGCGCCCCATGCACGCCCGCCGCCCCGACGAGGCCCACCGCGCCGCCACACCCCTCGAACTCTTCTTCGACCTCTGCTTCGTCGTCGCCGTCTCACAGGCGGGGGTGCAGCTGGTCCATGCCGTGGCCGAGGGTCATGCCGCCGAGGGCGTGCTCAACTACGCGATGGTGTTCTTCGCGATCTGGTGGGCGTGGATGAACTTCACCTGGTTCGCCTCCGCGTACGACACGGACGACGTCCCGTACCGGGTGGTGACGCTCATCCAGATCGCGGGTGTGCTGATCCTCGCCGCCGGGGTGTCCCGGGCCTTCGTCCAGCAGGACTACATCTTCGTCTACATCGGCTATGTGGTGATGCGGCTGGCGCTCCTCACGCAGTGGCTGAGGGCCGCGGCATCGTCACAGGGCGCGGAGCGGCGGACGGCGCTGCGCTACGTGATCGGGATCGCCCTCTGTCAGGTCGGCTGGGCGGCACTGGTCTTCGCGCCGCAGGGACTGCGGCCCTGGGTGTTCCTGGTGATGGCGATCGCCGAGATGGCCGTTCCGCCGATCGCCGAGCGCACCATGGCGACGAGCTGGCACGCGCACCACATCGCGGAGCGCTACGGCCTGTTCACGATCATCGTGCTCGGCGAGACGATCCTCGCCGCGATGGTGGGGGTGCGTTCGGCGCTCGACGTGAGCCCCGAGCTGCGGGATCTGCTGCCGATCGCCTTGGGCGGGCTGCTGATCGTGTTCGCGGCCTGGTGGATCTACTTCGCGGTGCCCGCCCACTCCCGGCTGACCTCCAACAGGGAGGCGTTCCTCTGGGGCTACGGCCACTACGTGATCTTCGCGTCCGCCGCGGCCATCGGCGCGGGGCTGGAGGTGGCGATCGAGACGGCGATCCACAAGTCCCATATCTCGACGACCGCGGCGGCGGCCTCGGTGACCCTGCCCACGGCGGCGTTCCTGCTGACGGTGTGGCTCCTGCACGCCCGGCACTTCAAGCGCGGCGCGCTGCAGCAGCTGACCCTGCCCGTCTCGGCGCTGGCGATCCTGGCCTGTACCTTCGCGGGCGAGTGGGCGGTGCTCGCCGCGGGTCTGGTGGCGACGGCGACGGTGGCCGTGGGCGAGACGCTGAGCCATCACCGCCCGGCGCACCGCACGGCGTGATACGCAAGGTCCATGACAAACATGTCATCCCCTCAGGTGTCGGGCGACGCACGCAAGGACGCGCTGACCGACGTGGCCGGTCTGCGGGTCGGGCATGCGCGCCTGGCCCGACCCGGCGCGCTCAGCGGCACCACGGTCGTCCTCGCCCCCGAGGGCGGGGTGATCGCCGCGGTGGACGTCCGCGGCGGAGGGCCCGGCACCCGCGAGACCGACGCTCTCGACCCGCGCAATCTGGTGCAGCGCGTGGAGGCGATCGTCCTGACCGGCGGCAGCGCCTTCGGGCTCGACTCGGCGTCCGGCGTGATGGCCTGGCTGGAGGAGCAGGGCCGGGGCGTCCCCGCGGGACGCGAGCCGGGCCAGGTCGTGCCCGTCGTGCCGGCAGCCTGCGTCTTCGACCTCGGCCGCGGCGGCGACTGGGGAGCCCGCCCGGACTCCGCGACCGGACGCGCGGCCGTCGAGGCGGCGGCGCGCACGGAGCCGGGGGCGCCGGTGGAGGAGGGATGCGTCGGCGCGGGCACGGGCGCGGTGGTCGGGCGTGTCAAGGGCGGGGTCGGCACGGCGAGCACCGTTCTGCCCGGCGGTGCGACGGTCGCGGCCCTGGTCGTGGCGAACGCCGCGGGCTCGGCGGTCGATCCGGAC
The DNA here is from genome assembly GCF_024584805.1 of Streptomyces sp. FIT100. Taxonomy (NCBI): domain Bacteria; kingdom Bacillati; phylum Actinomycetota; class Actinomycetes; order Kitasatosporales; family Streptomycetaceae; genus Streptomyces; species Streptomyces sp. FIT100. The sequence continues at coordinate 3,245,928 of NZ_CP075715.1, forward strand.
ACGGGCGTGCTCTACGGGCAGTACTTCACCGGCGGGCGCCCCGTGTTCCCCTCCCCCGAGGTGCACGCCGCGGCCCTGCACCGCCTCGCCGAGGCGTCCGACAGGAACGGCGCGCCCCCGCTGAACACAACGCTCGCCGTGGTCGCCACCGACGCCGAACTGACCCGCGCCCAGGCACAGAAGCTCGCCGGCACGGCGCACGACGGCATCGCGCGCGCCGTGCGCCCCGTCCATCTCCTCAACGACGGCGACACGGTCTTCGCCCTCGCGACCGGCGTGCGCCCGCTCGGGGACCACCCGCTCGCCCTCAACGCCGTTCTCGCGGCGGGCGCGGACGTCGTGACGCGGGCGATCGTGCGCGCCGTGCTGGCGGCCCGCAGTGTGACGGGTCCCGGCGGGGACTTCCCCTCGTACCAGGAGCTGTACGGCTGGGTCGAGGGCTGACCCGACCCAGTCCCCGCAGGGCCCGACGGCCTTGTCCTGCAAAGGAGTTGAGGGGGGCGCGCGAAGGTGCGCGGAAACTTTGCGCGCGCCCCGTTCGTTTTTCCGAACCCGGGACGAGATGTCAGACCCAGGGGCTACGTTAAGCAGTCATCGAGTGACGTGTGGCAACAGGGCCTGGAGATCCGGAGATCGACCGTGAACGATCCGTACGAGACAACCGAGAGCCACCTCGACCGGCTCCTGGGCCGGGCACTCAACTCCTTCGACCTTCCCGACACGACGGTCGACCGGCTCGGGACCGCGCTCACGCACGCCAGTTCGCTGCACTCCTCGCACCACAGTGCGGCTCTGCACCGGACCACCTACCGGCACACGTATCTGCTGGCCGACGGTTCCTCCGTCACGCTCTGGGAGCTCGTGCACGACAGCGGCCGGGACGGCGCCGAGTGCCACGAGCTGTACGCGGAGGAGGCCGAGGCGCGGCTCGCCGCGTCCCGGCTGCGGGGCAGCCGCCCCGAGCGGCTCGGCACCGTTCTCGCTCCCGGTCTCGCTGCCGGCACCGGCCCCGACACCGGCTTCGACGCCGGCTTCGACGCCGACCTGGACGACGAGCTCGACGCCGGGCTGGAGCTGGCCGGCAGGCTGCTGGCCACTCCCCCGGTCGCCCCCGCGCGGGCATACGTCCCCGACGACTCCGCGGACCACGCCCGCAGACTGCTGCGCCGCGCCGAGAACCCCGACCGTCCGGGCGAGGAGACGGCGCGCCGGCTGCGCTCGGCGTTCGCCCACCACATCAGCCAGGCGCTCGGCCGCCCGTGCCCCGGCGATGGCCGGGATGCGGGCTTCACTCTCTACGAGCACGCGTTCCTGCTCCTGGACGGCACCGAGCTGAGCCTCTGGGAGGTGGAGCACACGGCGACACCCGACGGCCGGCACATGTGCGAGGTGTACGCGGACGAGCGCACCGCGCGCGGAGCCATGGAGCTCCGCGCGCGGGTGCGCTGACACGGACCCGGCGGGCGTCGCCGGGTCGTCAGACCGCGGCGACCACCGGGGGCTTCTCGGCCGCGGCGGGGACCGCGGGGATGGCCGTGGAGGTCTTCCGCATGCCCTTGAGGAGGATGACCAGACCCGCGCTGACGGCGGTGCCGGCGAGGATGGCGACCAGGTAGAGGACCGGGTTGCCGATCAGCGGGACCACGAAGATGCCGCCGTGCGGGGCGCGCAGGGTGCACCCGAAGGCCATCGACAGCGCTCCGGTGACCGCGCCGCCCGCCATCACCGACGGGATCACCCGCAGCGGATCGGCCGCGGCGAACGGGATCGCGCCCTCGGTGATGAACGAGGCGCCCAGCACCCACGCCGCCTTGCCGTTCTCCCGCTCGGCCTTCGTGAACAGCTTGCCGCGCACCGTCGTCGCCAGCGCCAGGGCCAGCGGCGGCACCATGCCCGCGGCCATCACGGCCGCCATCACCTTGAGGGAGCCGTCGTTGGGGTTGGCGAGGCCGCCGACGGCGAAGGTGTACGCGACCTTGTTGAGCGGGCCGCCGAGGTCGAAGCACATCATCAGGCCGAGGACGATGCCGAGGATGACGGCGTTGGCTCCGCTGAGGCCGTTCAGCCAGTCGGTGAGGGCCTGCTGGAGCCTGGCGAGCGGTTCCCCGATCACGAGGAACATCAGGAAGCCGACGATCACCGAGGAGACCAGTGGGATCACGACGACGGGCATGATGCCGCGCAGCACGGCGGGCACCCTGACCCTCTGGATCGCGAGGACGACGGCTCCGGCGAGGAGCCCGGCGACCAGGCCGCCGAGGAAGCCCGCCTTGATCGCGATCGCGCCGCCGACGAAGCCCGGGACGAGACCGGGGCGGTCGGCCATTCCGTACGCGATGTACCCGGCGAGTACGGGGATCAGGAAGCTGAACGCGAGTCCGCCGATCTGGAAGAGCAGCGCCGCCCAGCTCGTGTGGTCGCCCCAGGCGAAGACCTCGGCGACGGACTTGGCCCCGGCGATCTCGTATCCGCCGATGGCGAAGCCGAGGGCGATGAGGAGGCCGCCGGCGGCGACGAACGGGATCATGTAACTGACGCCGGACATCAGCCACTTGCGGAGCTTGGTGCCGTACCCCTCCTCGGGTCGGCCGCCCCGCTCGACGGGCGTGGGCCGGTCGGCGGCGTCGGTCACCTCGCCGCGGGCGGCCTTCTCCCGTACTTCGGCGATGAGTTCGGCGGCCCGGTTGATCCCGGCCTTCACGCCGACGTCGACGGTGGGCTTCCCGGCGAACCGCTCCTTGTCCCGTACGGGAACGTCGTGCGCGAAGACGACGCCGTCGGCGGCCTCGACGACCGCCGGGTCGAGCCGGGTGAACCCGGCGGATCCCTGCGTCTCGACGACGACCTCGACGCCCGTGGCGCGACTTGCCTTCTCCAGGGACTCCGCGGCCATATAGGTGTGGGCGATGCCGGTGGGGCACGAGGTGACGGCGACGATACGGAACGGTCCCGGCGCGGCCGGAACCTCGGCCGGTACCGGAACCGAAACTGCTGCCTCCGACAGGACCTCGGCCTCGGCACCGGCCGGAACCTCGGGCTCGGCCCCAGCCGGACTCTCGGTCTCAGCCCCGGCCGGGACCTCGGGCTCGGCCTCGGCCGCCGCCTCCGACGGTTCGATGTCGCCGCCGACCAGCGCGGCGGCCGTCGTCGCCGACGGTGTCGCGCGCAGGGCCGCGGTGAAGTCCGGGTCCATCAGCCGGCGGGCCAGCGCGGAGAGGATCGTCAGATGGGCGTCGTCCGCGCCCGCCGGGGCCGCTATCAGGAAGATCAGGTCGGCCGGGCCGTCCGGCGCCCCGAAGTCGATGCCGGAGGCGGAGCGGCCGAAGGCCAGGGTGGGTTCGCGGACCTGGGCGCTGCGGCAGTGCGGGATGCCGATGCCGCCGTCGAGGCCCGTCGGCATCTGGGCCTCGCGCGCGGCCACGTCGGCGAGGAAGCCGTCGAGGTCGGTGACGCGGCCGCGTGCCACCATCCGCTCGGCCAAGGAGCGGGCCGCCTCTTCCTTCGTTGCGGCGGCCAGGTCGAGGTCGACCAGGTCCGCGGTGATCATGTCGCTCATCGCGGGCTCCCTTGCTCCGTGAGTGCGCGGTCCAGGGGGACGTCCGCCGTCACCAGGACCGCGGCGGGTTCGAGGTCGGACGGGGTGGGCATCACGCTGCCCGGGAGTCGGACGGCGGCCGCGCCATGGGCCACCGCGGCGGCCAGGGCGTCCGGCCCCTCGCCACCCGCCGTCAGGAATCCGGCGAGGGACGCGTCACCCGCACCGACGTTGCTGCGGATCCGCTCGGCCGCGACGGCGGCGGAGCCGAACCAGGTCCCGGCCGGCGAGACGACCAGCTGCCCGTCCGCCCCGAGGCTCGCCAGCACCGCTCCGGCCCCGAGCGAGCGCAGCTCCTCCGCCGCCTTCACCGCGTCACCGACGGTCGACAGCGGCCGCCCGACCGCCTCGGCGAGTTCGTCCGTGTTCGGCTTGACGACGTCGGGGCGGCCGGAGAGCGCCGACAGCAGGGACGGCCCGGAGGTGTCCAGGGCGATCCGGGCGCCCGACTCATGGGCCTGGGCCACCAACTCCCCGTACCAGGAGGGCGTGAGGCCCCGCGGCAGGCTGCCGCAGCAGGCGATCCAGGACGCGGAAGGCGAGTGGGCGGCGACGGCCGCCAGCAGGGACCCGGACTCCGGTGCCGTCAGACAAGGCCCCGGTGCGTTGATCTTCGTCAGAGTGCCGTCGGGCTCCGCCAGCGCGATGTTCGACCGCGTCGCGCCCGCCACCGGCACCGGCGCCACCTCGATCCCCTCCCCCGCGAGCAGTTCGGCGACCAGTACGCCCGGCGCACCGCCGAGCGGCATCACCGCGACCGTGGGGTGCCCGGCCGCCGCGACCGCCCGTGAGACGTTGACGCCCTTGCCGCCGGGGTCGACGCGCTCGCCGGTGGCCCGCAGCACTTCGCCGCGGTCCAGGTCCGGGATCTCGTACGTCCGGTCCAGCGACGGGTTCGGGGTGACGGTGAGAATCATGTGCGTACTACTTCCGTGCCCGCAGCCTCGATGGCCGCGGCGTCCTCGGGGCTGAGCCCGCTGTCCGTGATGAGCAGGTCGACATCGGTGAGGTCGGCGAAGCGCGCGAAGTGCTCCGCGCCGTGCTTGGCCGAGTCGGCCAGCAGAACCACCCGCCGCGCCGCCGCCACGAGGGCGCGCTTCACCGCGGCCTCGGCCAGATCGGGCGTGGTCAGACCGGCGGCGGCCGAGAAGCCGTTGGCCCCGAGGAAGACGACATCGGCGCGGATCTCCCCGTACGCCCGCAGCGCCCAGGCGTCGACGGCTGCGCGTGTGCGCTGCCGGACCCGGCCGCCGACCAGATGCAGGTCGATGCCCGGGTGGTCGGCGAGCCGAGCAGCGGCGGGCAGGGCGTGCGTGACGACCGTGAGCGAGCACTCCAGGGGGAAGGCCGCGGCCAGCCGGGCCACCGTGGAGCCGGCGTCGAGGATGACGCTGCCGTCCTCGGGCAGCTCGGCGAGCGCGGCCCGCGCGATGCGGTCCTTCTCGTCCGCGGCGGTGGACTCGCGCTCGGCGAGGTCGGGCTCGAAGTCGAGCCGCCCGGCCGGGATGGCGCCGCCGTGCACCCGGCGCACGAGCCCGGCCCGGTCCAGGGCCTTCAGATCGCGCCTGATGGTCTCGGCGGTGACCTGGAACTCGTCGGCGAGGGACAGCACGTCCACCCGTCCGCCCTCGCGGGCGAGGCGGAGGATCTGCTGCTGGCGCTCGGGAGCGTACATGTGGTTTTACGTCCGTTCCATGCCCGAACCTGTGGTTTCAGCGTCACGCTACGCCCCGGTTCCCACAAAGTAAACAGACTCGGGCAAGGAACGGGCATGAACGGACAGCGGCCCGGCGCCGGGGGATGTCCCCGGTGCCGGGCCGCTGTGAGTCAGGGTCGTGAGTCCGTGCGTGAGTCGATGGCGCGGTCAGCGCCGGGTCGGTGCCGCGTCCGTGCCGTGCGGGCAGAGCGTCGGTGCCGCGTCGGCGCAGCGTCACTGCCGTGTCGGCGCAGCGGCAGTGCCGCGTCAGTGCGCGAGCACCGGCTCCCGCGGCGCCTCCTCCTCGGTCACCGCACCGGGCTCCCCGGCGCCGCCCTCCAGATGCTGCTTCGGCCGTGCCGGCAGCGCGAACATCACCGCGAAGATCACCGCAAGCACCGCGACGACCCACCAGAGCGATCCCTGGAAGGCGTCCGCGAACGCAGGGCCCACGGCGGCCGGGGCGAGCGGCTCGTCGATCGTCCCGAAGAAGACCACCGAGACCAGCCCGAGCCCCAGCGCATTGCCCATCTGCGCGGTGGTGTTGATCAGCCCGGACGCCGACCCCGCGTGCTCGCGCGGCACTTCGGACAGCACCGCGTCCGTCAGCGGGGCCACGATCAGCCCCATGCCGAGGCCCATCACGACCAGCGGCGGAATCATCTGCCAGGAGTGGATCTCCGTCCCGTACCGCCCGGCCTCCCAGATGTAGAGCAGTAGTCCGGCCGCCATCGTCAGCGCACCCGCCTGGAGCACCTTGCGGCCGAAGCGGGGCACCAGCTTCTGCACGGACATCCCGGCCGCGACCGACACCGCGATGGAGAACGGCACCCCGGTGAGGCCCGCCTTCAGCGCGCTCCAGCCCAGGCCGATCTGCATGTACAGCGTCCAGACCAGGAAGAAGATGCCGAGGACCACGCCGAAGGTCAGCTGCACGGCGATACCGGCGGCGAAGCTCTTCACGCGGAAGAGCGACAGCTCGACGAGCGGCGAACCGTCCTTGCGCGTCTTGCGCTTCTCGTACGCCACGAACACCGCGAACATCAGCGGGCTCGCCGCCATGCACAGATGGCCCCACAGCGGCCAGTCCAGCTCGCGGCCGCGCGTGAGCGGGTAGATCAGCATCAGCAGGGCGGCCGTGACCAGCGCGACGCCCACGAGGTCGAGCCGGAGCGCCTTCTCGGCGCGGGACTCGGTGATGAACCTGCGGCCGAGGATGACTCCGGCGACGCCGACGGGCAGGTTGATCAGGAAGATCGGCCGCCACTCCAGACCGAACAGGTTCCACTGCGTGAGCAGCGCGCCGAGCAGCGGCCCCGACACGGCGCCGAGGCCGACGACCGCGCCGAACATGCCGAAGACCTTGCCGCGCTCGTGCGCCGGGAAGGTCACATGGATGATCGCAAGCACCTGCGGCACCATCATCGCCGCCATGGCGCCCTGCAGCAGCCGCGCCGCGACCAGCATCTCCGCGCCCGACGCGAAGCCGCACAGCGCGGAGGCGAGCGTGAAGCCGGTGATACCGAGCAGGAACAGCCGCCTGCGGCCGAAGATGTCACCGAGCCGCCCACCGGTGATCAGACCGGCGGCGAAGGCCAGCGCATAACCCGCGGTGATCCACTGGATCGCGCCGAACGAGGCGCCGAGATCGCGCTCGATCGACGGGATCGCGATATTGACGATCGTGACGTCGACCAGGTCCATGAAGGCCGCCGTCATGACGATGGCAAGGGCTATCCAGCGGCGCCGGCCCGCGGCGGAGGCGGGCTGGGGACCCGCGGAGTCGTTGGCCGTATCCCGTACGGCGTCGGAGGAGGTCATGCGGAGGAAGTTAGTGGGGATATAGGTCAGCTCATGTCCTAGAGGGCTGGCAGCCTGGGATGCATGACAGACACCCCGGCACGGCTGCTGAATCTGCTGTCGCTCCTCCAGACGCCCCGCGAGTGGCCGGGCAGCGAGCTCGCCGAGCGTCTCGGCGTCAGCCCGCGCACGATCCGTCGGGACATCGACCGGCTGCGTGACCTGGGCTATCCGGTCGAGGCGACGCGGGGCGCGGTCGGCGGGTACCGGCTGGTCGCGGGCGCCGCGATGCCGCCGCTGCTGCTCGACGACGAGGAGGCCGTCGCGATCGCGGTGGGTCTGCGGGCGGGGGCGGGCCATGCCATCGAGGGCGTGGACGAGGCGTCCGTACGGGCCCTGGCGAAGCTGGAGCAGGTGCTGCCTTCGCGGCTGCGGCACCGGGTCTCGACGCTCCAGAACGCGACGATCCCGCTGACCCGCGGCGACGGCGCGACCGTCGACCCGCACACCCTCACCGCCATCGCGGCAACGGTCACCGGCCGGGAGCGGCTGCGCTTCGGCTACCGCTCCGGCGACGGCACGGAGAGCAGACGACAGGTCGAGCCCTACCGGCTGGTGTCGACCGGGCGGCGGTGGTACCTCGTGGCGTACGACCTCGGGCGGGAGGACTGGCGTACGTTCCGCGTCGACCGGGTCAGCGACCCGTTCCCGACCGGGGTCCGCTTTCCCCCGCGCGAGCTGCCCGCGGGCGGGGACGCGGCGCGGTTCTTCTCGCACGCGATGTCCCGGAACCAGCCGGAGCTCGCGCTGGACGTGAGCTTCGCGGCGCCTGCGGAGTTCGTCGCCGCCCGTCTTCCGGGCTACCTCGGAGCGCCCGAGCCGACGGGCCGGGACAGCTGCCGTCTGCGGACGCGGTCGCAGGACTCCCTGGAGTGGATCGCCGTGCGGCTGGCCCTGGTCGACTGCGGCTTCACGGTCCACGGCCCGGCCCCGCTGGCGGAGTACGTCGCCGAGCTGGGAGCCCGGCTGACCCGCGCGGCGGGCTGAAGCGGGCCTCGGCCTCTCGGCCCCTCGCACCCTCGCCCTCTCTGCCCCTCGGGCCCCTCGCACCCTCGGCCCCCTGAGATCCCCGGCCCTCCGCACGGAACGGGAACGCGAAGGACCCCGACACCGGGGGGGGAGGGTGCCGGGGTCCGCTCTGGGGGCCGAGGGGGGCGAACCCCCGGCCGCGACTACGCCGCCGCGTCGAAGCCCGTGTCCCGGGCCATCCGCTTGAGCTCCAGCAGCGCGTGCTTCTCGATCTGGCGGATGCGCTCGCGCGTCAGCCCGTGCTCCTTGCCGACCTCGGTCAGCGTCCGCTCGCGGCCGTCCTCGATGCCGTACCGCATCCGGATGATCGAGGCCGTCCGGTGGTCGAGCCTGTCGATCAGGTCGTCGAGCTCCTCGCTGCGCAGCAGCGTCAGCACGGACTGCTCGGGCGACACCGCGGAGGTGTCCTCCAGGAGATCGCCGAACTGCGTCTCGCCCTCGTCGTCCACCGACATGTTCAGCGAGACCGGGTCGCGCGCCCAGTCCAGCACGTCGATGATCCGCTCCGGCGTCGAGCCCAGCTCGGCGGCCACCTCGGCCGGCTCGGGCTCGCGTCCGTGCTCACGGTTGAACTCGCGCTGGACCCGCCGGATCCGGCCCAGCTCCTCCACCAGGTGGACGGGCAGGCGGATGGTGCGGGACTGGTCGGCTATGGAGCGGGTGATGGCCTGGCGGATCCACCACGTCGCGTACGTCGAGAACTTGAAGCCCTTCGCGTAGTCGAACTTCTCCACGGCGCGGACCAGGCCGGCGTTGCCCTCCTGGATCAGGTCCAGCAGGGGAAGCCCGCTGCGCGGATAGCGCCGGGCGACGGCCACGACCAGCCGCAGGTTGGACTTGATGAAGACGTCCTTGGCGCGCTCCCCCTCGGCGGCGAGCGCCTCCAGCTCCTCGCGCGTGGCACCGGCGGCGTCACCCGGACCCGGCGTGGCGACGGCTGATGTCACAGCGCCGTCGAGGATCTGCCGGGCATACACTCCGGCCTCGATGGTCTGGGACAGCTCGACCTCCTTGGCGGCATCGAGCAGGGGCGTGCGCGCGATCTCGTCGAGATACATGCCGACCAGGTCGCGGTCGGCGATCTCCCCGCCCACGGCGCGAACGCGGCTTGCCCCATCGGTCCCGGTCCCCTTGGCGGACTGACGACGGGCGACGGCACGGGTTGCCATGCGTGCTCCCTTGCTGAGTAGGTCGCGACACCCTTCAGAGTCTTCCGGGTGCCCTGCATCCGAGGGAAACAACGACTGGAAACGGGACAGAATTCCCGGGCGATGGAGGTTTTTTGTGATCTTGCAGTATCCTGCGCCGCCGCAGCAGCGGGGATGCTCGGACGCCGGTCAGCACGCCTGCCGTGACCGCGCCCCGACCCTGAGGACGGCACACCTCGCCTCGAGGTTGCTCGCACTGTCCGTTCTGATGGAATTTTTTCCCTATGTCCGGCTGGGTTGCGATGCCCGGCCGGGTTGCACGCGAAACCGGCTCAGCCGAACTGGACCGAGCGCTTCGCCAGCCCCATCCAGAAGCCGTCGATGACACTGCGACCGCCCACCGGATCGCCCTCCGCGGCGCCCAGCGCCACGAAGAGCGGCGCGAAGTGCTCCGTGCGCGGATGGGCCAGCTTCCCGTCGGGCGCCTTGTGCTCGAAGTCCAGCAGGGCGTCCACATCGGCGGCGGCCAGCGCCCTCTGCCCCCAGTCGTCGAACTCCGCCGACCAGCCGGGCACGCCGCCGCCCGCATGCCGCAGCGCAGCGAGATTGTGCGTGAAGAAGCCGCTGCCGACGATCAGCACGCCCTCGTCGCGCAGCGGCGCGAGCCTGCGCCCGATCTCCAGCAGGCACTGCGGGTCGAGCGTGGGCATGGACACCTGGAGGACGGGGATGCCGGCATCCGGGAACATCTCGACGAGCGGCACGTACGCACCGTGATCGAGGCCGCGGTCCGGGATGTCCTGTACGGGCATACCGGGGGCGCGCAGCAGCTTCCGCACGGACTCGGCGAGCGCGGGCGCGCCCGGGGCCTCGTACCGCACCTGGTAGTAGCGCTCGGGGAAGCCCCAGAAGTCGTACACGAGCGGGACGGTCTCGGTCGCCCCGAGCGCGAGGGGGGCCTCCTCCCAGTGGGCGGAGATCATCAGGATGGCGCGGGGCCGCGGCAGAGCGGCCGACCAGGCGGCGAGCTGCCCGGGCCAGACCGGGTCGTCGGCGAGCGGCGGGGCACCGTGGGACAGATAGAGGGCGGGCATCCGCTCCCCGTCGACGGCCCACCCCCGGCCGACGGCCCGCTCCTCGACCTCCTCGCTGACGGCCGGAACGTTCACAGCATCCATGACAGCCTCCCCGGGCGCGCACGCTTGGGTCCAGGACCCGACCCACGCGAACTTGAACTTTCAAGTTCATGCTCCCGCAAAGGCTAGGGCAAAATTGTTCAACTTTCAAGAATGGGCTCGTACAGTGGCCCCATGACGACGGCATCCAACGCGGGCGGACCCGGACCGGGCGGCCCCGAACCCCGCTGGCTCAGCGACGAGGAACAGCGCGTGTGGCGTTCCTACCTCCACGCCACCACCCTCCTCGAGGACAGCCTCGACCGCCAGCTCCAGCGCGATGCCGGCATGCCGCACATCTACTACGGCCTCCTGGTCCAGCTCGCGGAGGCCCCGCGCCGCCGCCGGCGCATGACCGAGCTGGCCAGGGATGCCAAGATCACCCGATCCCGGCTCTCGCACGCGATCGCCCGCCTGGAGAAGAACGGCTGGGTGCGCCGCGAGGAGTGCCCCTCCGACAAGCGGGGACAGAACGCCTACCTCACCGACGAGGGGTACGAGATCCTGCGGAAGGCGGCGCCGGGGCACGTCGCCGCCGTGCGGCAGGCGGTCTTCGACCGGCTCTCGCCGGAACAGGTGCGCCAGCTCGGCGAGATCACCCGCATCATGACCGAGAGCCTGGAGCCGGACGGCACCGGCGCGGACCTTCCCTGGCTGCGCTGACACGCCGGCACGGCCGTACACGCACGGGTCCCCCGCCCGGATCCGACGACCCGGGCGGGGGACCCGCTCACCTCAGACGGCCGGTATGGCCTCAGTGCGCGACGACCGGGACCTTCACCTCGTCCGCGACGCCTTCACCGCCGGCCTCGCCGTCGGCCGAGGACGCGATGACCGTCGCGCCCGGACGCCCGGCGTTGATGAAGGTGAACGCGATGGCCGCGGCGGCCGCCAGGATGCCCACGGCCCACCAGATGGCGCTGGCGTAGCCGTGCACCATGGCCTGGAGCTGGAGCAGCTGCTGCGCCCCGGGCCCGGTGGCACCCGCCGCGTGCGAGGCGATGTACGACGTGGTGGCGGACGCGGCGATCGTGTTCAGGAGCGCCGTGCCGATCGCGCCGCCGACCTGCTGCGAGGTGTTCACCATCGCGGAGGCGACACCCGCGTCCCGGGCCTCGACGCCGTGCGTGGCCAGCGACATGGCGGGCATGAACGCCGTACCCATACCGAGGCCGAGCAGCAGCTGCGCGGGCAGGATCAGGCTGGCGTACGAGGTTCCGACCTCCAGCTGTGTCAGCAGCAGCATGCCCGTCGCGGCGACCAGGAAGCCGGGGCCCATCAGCGCCCGCGCCGGCACCCGGGTCATCAGCCGGGCGCCGATCTGGGTGGAGCCCGTGATCATGCCGGCGATCATCGGCAGGAAGGCGAAGCCGGTCCTGACCGGTGAGTACCCCTTCACGACCTGCAGGTAGTAGGTGAGGAAGAGGAAGAGGCCGAACATCGCGATGATGGCGAGGCCCAGCGAGAGATAGACGCCACCGCGGTTGCGCTCGGTCAGCACGCGCAGCGGCAGCAGCGGCGAGCGGACCCGGGACTCGGTGAGCACGAAGGCCGCGAGCAGCACCGCGGAGGCGACGAAGAGACCGATCGTCGTGGTGTCCGACCAGCCGTCGGACTCGGCCCGCGTGAAGCCGTAGACGAGCGCCACGAGGCCGAGGGTGGAGAGGATCACGCCGGGGATGTCGAGCGCGGAGCGGTTGCGGCCGCCGGCCGGCTCGCGGATCACGAAGTACGCGCCCGCCGCCGCGACGACGGCGAAGGGGACGTTGACGTAGAACGTCCAGCGCCAGTCCAGGTACTCGGTCAGGAAGCCGCCGAGGATCAGACCGACGGCGCCGCCACCGCCGGCGATCGCACCGTAGATGCCGAACGCCTTCGCCCGCTCCCTGGCGTCGGTGAACATCACGGCGAGCAGTGAGAGCGCGGCCGGCGCGAGCAGCGCGCCGAAGGCGCCCTGGAGCGCGCGCGAGCCGAGCAGCATGGCCTCGCCGGTCGCGGCGCCGCCGAGCGCTGACGCGGCGGCGAAGCCGAGCAGACCGACGACGAAGGTCCGCTTGCGGCCCCACAGGTCGGCGATGCGTCCGCCGAAGAGCAGCAGACCGCCGAAGGCGAGGGCGTACGCGGTGATCACCCACTGGCGGTTGCCGTCCGAGATCCCGAGGTCCTGCTGGGCGGAGGGCAGGGCGATGTTCACGATCGTCGCGTCGAGCACGACCATCAGCTGGGCGAGGGCGATGAAGACCAGCGCTTTCCAGCGGCTGGGATCCGGGGCTGCGGCGCCCTGGAGCTGGGTCGTGTCGGCTGTTTTTGACATGGAGGTAGCCACCTAGGGGTTCGTCAAGGCAAAAGGGGTCGTCAGGGGTGGTGCGCCGGGGCGCGCTTGTCAGTGCTGGTTGCAACGGGTCACGGCCGGTGCCGCAGGTCCTCCAGGGTCACGGCCGTGCCCGGGAGTCCGGAGCGCGCGGGCGCCTCCAGCCCGTCCAGCAGCAGCTGGAGATGGCGGTGGATGAACCGGTCGAAGTCCAGGCACCCGGTGCCCGGAAGCGGCCGGGTGAGCTGGGAGAGAGCGACCATCAGGTCTCCGACGGCGATGTCGGTGCGGACCCGGCCCGCCGCCTGAGCACGGTCGATCAGGCCCCGGACGGCCTGTTCGAGCCGGTCGCGCTCGGCGAGCAGATCGGGGTGGTCGTGGTCGAAGGTGCCGGAGAGCATCGGGCACAGTGCGCCGATCCGCTCGTCCGCCGCCTCGTGCGTGAATCGGCTCAGCGCGGCGAAGGTGTCCGGCTCGGTGGCGGCCGCCGCCTCCGCGCGCTCCGTCGTCCGCCGCATGACGGAGAGGACGACCTCGTGGACGAGGGCGGTCCGCTCCGGGAAGTTCCGGTAGAGGGTGGCGTTGCCGACGCCCGCGCGGCGGGCGATCTCGTCGAGCGGGACATCGGGTCCGAGCTCGACGAACATCTCGCGGGCCGCCGCGACGATCCGCTCCCGGTTGCGCAGGGCGTCGGCCCGCGGCCGGGGCGCGCGGCGCAGTGAGGTGGCGGCGTCGGTGGCGGGGCTCACGGCTCCCCTCCCTCTCTCGAAGTACGTCTGCGTCTCGCCTCCCCAACCGGGGAGAAGCTCCCCGGTTCCAGACGGACACCGGTGCAAACGGGGAAGCGGTCCCCGGTTATTTCGCGCCACCGGGGGAACTTCGTGTGACCTGTCGCACAACTCCTCGCTCCCCGCCGGATCCCACGATCGGCCCACCCGGCGCGCGCCCTCCCGCCACCCGACCCAGGCTGATCGAACGGAGCGCAGTCGAGGACCGGCCGGCTGCCGCCGGACCGAAGGCGACCGCATGCAGCACACCCGCCGCCGGATACGGAGATCCGGCACGCTCGGCGCCGCAGCCGTCATCGCGTTCGCTGCCCTGACCTCGGCGAGTTCGACCCTCCCGGACACCTCGCGCGCCTCGGCGGGACCGCGGGCGGCCGTCGGCGAGTCGGCGCTCGGCCCGTGCCGTATCGCCCCCACCGCGGGCGTGCAGATGTCGGAGGGCGTACCCACGCCGACCGGCTACGCGCGCTCGACGGGCGAGATCCGTGCCCTCAACGTCATGATCGACTTCCCGGACGCCCAGGGCGAAGGACCGGCGCTCGACCGGTACGCCGAGTTCTTCCCGCAGACCCAGAACTGGTTCGCCACCAGCTCCTACGGGCGCCTCAGCTACCGCCCCGAGGCCCCGCTCCCGGAGTGGCTGCGGATGCCGCTGCCGTTCGCCGCGTACGGGATAGAGCGTGGCGCGCCCTACGAGCCGGGCTACCGGCAGCTGGTCCAGGACATCGTGACCGCTGCCGACCACCGGATCGACTTCAGCGCGTACGACCTGGTCAACATCCTGGTCACGCCGAACGCCGGCCCGTCGGCGCTCGACACCGTGCTGTCCGTGACCTTCTCCGGGAACCACGACGCGCCGTTCGCCGACGGTGTGCCGCTCGCCAACACCTCGTTCGTCTACAGCCGCCAGGACGACGGCTCCGGTTCGTACGACGAGACGGGCTTCCGGGTGCTCCCGCACGAGAACGGCCATGTCTTCGGCCTGCCCGACCTCTACACGTCGGAGGGCGGCGGCGCGGTCGGCCACTGGGACATCATGTCCGAGGACTGGGGGGCCAACAACGATCTGCTCGGCTGGCACAAGTGGAAGCTCGGCTGGCTCGACAACGACCAGGTCTCCTGCGCGGCCGCCGCCTCCGGCACGTCGGAGTACGGCCTGACGCCGCTGGCCGTCGAGGGCGGCCCCAAGCTGGTCTTCGTGCCCATCGCCGCGGACGCCGGCTACGCCGTGGAGGTCCGCACCCGGGACGGCAACGACGAGGCCGTCTGCGAGCCGGGCGTCCTCATCTACCACGTGGAGACGGGCGTCGACACCGGCCAGGGCCCGGTGCGCGTCGCCGACAGCGACGAGGACAGCGGCGGCTGCACCCGGCGGCCCAACGTCCACGCCGAGCTGTCGGACGCCCCCTACCGCCCGGGCGAGTCCTTCGCGGACCGGCGGAACAAGATCCAGATCACCGTGGTCTCGGAGAGCGACGACGGGACCTACCGGGTGCGCGTCACGCGCTCCTGAGGCGGACCGCCTCCTGGACCGGCCCCCTGAGCTCCCGCTTGAGGAGCTTCCCGGTGGGATTGCGCGGCAGCGGCTCCTCCCGTACGACGACGTGTGCCGGCACCTTGAAGGCGGCGAGGCTCCTGCCCGCATGGGCGCGCAGCTCCTCGGCGGTGACGGCGGCGCCGGGCCGCACCTGGACGACGGCCGCGACCTCCTCGCCGAGGACGGGGTGCGGGACGCCGAGGACGGCCGCGTCGACGACGTCCGGGTGGTCGTGCAGAACGGCCTCGACCTCGACGCAGTACACGTTCTCGCCGCCGCGGATCACCAGGTCCTTGATCCGGTCGACGATCGTGATCCGATCGCCGTCCCGTACGGTCGCGAGGTCGCCTGTCCTGAACCAGCCGTCCGCCGTGAACGCCGCGGCGGTGGCCTCGGGGTCGCGCCAGTACCCGCGCACCAGCGACTGCCCGCGCAGCCACAGCTCCCCGGCCTCGCCCTCCGGCAGCGCCCGCCCGGACGGCCCGGCGATCCGCACCTCGGTGGCCGGGGTCGGCCGCCCGACGCTGTCGGGGAAGTCCCGGTACTCGGCGCCGAAGTTCGCGGTCACACCCCCGCTGGTCTCGGTCAGCCCGTAGCCGTTGCGGGGTTCGATCCGTGTGCCGTAGGCGGCGGTGAGCCGCGCGACGAGGTCCGGCGGGGCGGCGGCGCCCCCGGTGTTGAGATGCGTCAGGGTGTCCAGCCGTGCCCCGTGGCGTTCGGCGGCGTCGAGCAGCTGGAGCGCGGTGGTGGGCACGCCGGAGTAGTGGGTCACGCCGTGCTTCTCGATGAGGGCGAGCGCCTTGTCCGCGTCCCACTTGCGCATCAGCACGAGCGTCCCGCCGACGGCCATCACCGAGTACAGCGTGGTGAAGGCCGCCACGTGGAAGAACGGGAACGTCATCAGGCTGACGGGCGCAGGCCCCCGCCCCGGGACCACCCCGCGTGCGAGCGCCGAGGCCGCGGCCGTGTAGCGCGGGTTCATCGCCGCCCCGGCCTGCGCGAGCTGTGTGGCGACCGCCCCCTTGGGCCGGCCGGTCGTGCCCGACGTGTAGATGATCGTGGCGTCGTCCTCGGGCCGTACATGGACGTCGGGCGGCGCGGTGGCCGGGTCCGGGCGGGCCTCGGCCAGGTCCTGGTACCGCACGGTCCCCTCGCCCACGGGCCCCTCGTGATGGAACACGATCACCGGAACGGACCTCGACCGGGCCCAGGCGGCGACCCTGGGCAGCCGCTCCCCGTCGACGAGCAGCACCCGCGGCTCGCAGTCGTCGAGCGCGTACGCGAACTCCTCCGCCGTCCACCAGGCGTTCAGCGGCACCGCGACCAGCCCGGCGAGCTGCGCCGCCCAGAACGCGATCTGCCACTCCGGGTGATTGCGCATCCCGACGACGGCCCGGTCCCCCGGCCGCAGCCCGTACCTCTCGACGAAGCGCCGCGCGAGCGCGGAGGCGGCCGCGAAGAACTCCCCGTACGTGTAGGCCCCGCTCTCCGCCACGAGAAACGGCTGCTCCCCGAACACCCACGTCGCCTCGACGAACTCGCGCAGGGTGCGCGGCCCGGACACGTACGCCCCTTCCTCGACGGCGAAGGGGGCGCCGGGGGCGGTGAGGGAACCTCGGACATCGGCTGAGTGCGGCACGGGCGCCCTTCTCTCGAAGCTGGGCCAGGGCCCCTCGTCTGGCTGGGGAGTGTCTTCACAGTGGCGTCGTCCGCCCGCAGGGCGGGCCCGGCGGCGTCTGGTGCGTGCGATCGCAAGGCGGAGGAGGGAGTCCATGCGGTGGGGGCACCTCCCGTGCCCGAAGGGCCACGGGGGCCATAGGCGACCGACGACAACGCAGCGAGCGTGCGTGCCAGGCGTCACCGGGCAGACGGGACTGTGAAGACACGACCCAGGGCCTGGTCACCCGCTCGGCTGCGGGCGACGCTATGCGCCGCTCCTGGCACCGTCAAGCTCCCGCCCGCGCCGTCGCCCCGGCCGCCGCCACCGCCCCCGACCTCCGCAGCCGGTCCGCGCCCAGGCCGACGGCAGCGCCCACCGCCAGCACCACGACGCCGAGCAGCAGGAAGTACAGCGGCAGGGGGAGGACGGCCGTGAGCCGGAACAGCTGTCCTCCGACGACCACCCCGACGGCACCGAAGAGGCCGTTCACCGCGAGGAACCGGCCGGTCCAGCCGGGCGGCGCGACGGAGGCGGCGAGCGCAAGACCGGCCGGGGCGAGCGCGATCTCCCCGCAGGAGAAGAGCAGGTAGACCAGCAACAGCCAGTACGGGCCGACCGGGCCCCGCTGCGCCAGCAGCGCCGCCACGGCCATCAGCAGAAAACTGGTCCCGGCGGCGGCGAGCGCCCCTGAGAACTTCACGGGCACGTCGGCCCGCGCCCCCGCCCGTCGCCACAGCCGGGTGGTCAGCGGTGCGACCAGCAGCACGAAGAGCGGATGGGCGGACTGGAACCAGCCGGCCGGGACCTCGAAGCCGAACACATCGCGGTCCGTGTGGCGTTCGGCGAAGAGCCCGAGCACCGAACCGCTCTGCGCGAAGATCATCCAGAAGGCTGAGGAGGCCGCCATCAGCGCGGTGAATCCGCCGAGCCCGCCGCGCACCTTCCGCAGGGATCGCAGATAGGCGAAGGGCAGGGCGATCGTGACCAGGCCCAGACAGGCCAGCACTCCGTTGATGCCGAGCACCCCTGCCGTGGCGGCGGCGGTGGCGGCGACGGCCCCGGCGGCGAGCACCGCCGCCGTGCGGCGCACGGCACGCAGGGCCTCCTCGCGGCCGAGCGGCCGGGCCGGGTGCCGCCCCACCTCACCGAAGCTGCGCAGCCCGAGGGAGAACTGGACGAGCCCGGCCGCCATACCGAACGCGGCCGCGGCGAAGCCGAGATGCCAGGCGACCTTCTCCGCGAGCAGGCCGGTCACCAGCGGCGCGATCAGCGCACTGACCTGGATGCACAGATAGAAGAGGGAGAACGCGGCCTCCCTGCCGCCCCGCCCCGGGCCCTCCCGCTCGTCGCTGACCGCGGCCACCATCGCGGCGAGGGACGGCTTGGCCAGACCGGTACCGGCCACGATCAGCAGCAGCCCGCCGTAGAGCGCGGCCGTCGCCGGCAGGGTGAGCACCGCGTGCCCGGAGGCGATGAGCACGCCGCCGGCCATGACCGCGCGCCGCGCGCCCAGCAGCCGGTCGGCGAGCCAGCCACCGGGCAGTCCGGCCATGAAGTTCAGTGACATGTAGCCCGCGAAGACCGCGGTGGCGGTCTGGGGCGCCATGCCCAGACCGCCGCGCTCCGGCGACGCCGTCAGATACAGCACGAGGATCGCGGCCATGCCGAAGAAGCTGAACCGCTCCCACAGGTCCACCGCGAGGAGCGTGCCGAACCCCCGGCGCCGGCCGCCTCCGGGACGGGTGCCGCCGGGGGCGGCCGGCGCCAGGAGCGAGGAGTCCACCGTCGTCACCGGGCCGGTGCCTTGACCGCCACACCGGCCAGCATGGCGAGCTCCGGGTCGGGCTGTTCACCGGGCTCGGGGCGCCACGCCGGCGCACGGACCACACCGGGTGCGAGCAGTGAGTGCCCCGCGAAGAGCGCGGTCAGCTCCGCGGTGTCGCGCCAGATGACCTCGCTGACGGCGCCCCGGTAGCGCTCGGCCGCCTCGGGCGCGGTCCGCGGCACGGTCTCGGCGCCCGCGTGCGAGATCACCAGATGGCTGCCGGGCACGAGCCGGTCGGTGTACTGCTCCACCAGGGCGCGCGGATCGTCGCCGTCGGGCACGAAGTGCAGTACGGCGGCGAGGATCAGCGCGACCGGGCGGTCGAAGTCGATCAGCCTCCGGGTGTCCCGCGCGTCCAGGATCTCCCGCGGCTTGTGGAGGTCGCCCTGGAAGACGGCGGCGCGCGGCTCGTCGGCGAGGATCGCCCTGCCGTGGGCGACGGCCACCGGGTCGATGTCGACGTAGACGACCGTGCTGTCCGGGTGGGCGGCGAGGGCCACGTCGTGCACATTGCCCTCGGCGGGGATGCCGGAGCCGATGTCCAGGAACTGCCGTATGCCGAGGGCCGACAGCTCCCGCACGGCGCGGCGCAGGAAGGCCCGATTGGCGCGCAGGGTACGGGCGAGGACGGGGTTGGCGTCGGAGACCCTGGCCGCGAGCGCGCGGTCCACCGGGAAGTTGTGGGTTCCGCCGATCCAGTAGTCGTACACCCTCGCGATGCTGGGGGTGTCGATGTCCACCTCGGCCGGTGCCCAGCTGGGGCGTTCCATCTGCGTCTCCTTCGGTGCGTTCGGGGGGCTCGGTGAGCCGAGGGGGCCGGGTGGGCTCTGCGGGCTCATGCCGTGAGCACCGGCAGTTCTTCGAGGCCGCGCATCATCAGGCTGCTGCGCCAGCGCAGTTCACCGGCGTCCACGGCGAGCCGCAGCCCGGGCAGCCGAGCGAAGAGCCGGCTCAGGACGATCCGGCCCTCCAGCCGGGCGAGCGGGGCGCCCAGGCAGTGGTGGATGCCGTGGCCGAAGGCCAGTCCGGCGGCGTTGCCGCGGGTGACGTCCAGCCTGTCGGGGTCCTCGTAGCGCCGGGGGTCGCGGCCTGCGGCACCGAGCGAGATGGTCACGAACTCGCCCTCGGGGATGACCACGTCGCCGACGGGCACGGGCTCGGTGGTGAAGCGCCAGGTGGCGTTGGTGACCGGGCCGTCGTAGCGCAGGAACTCCTCGACGGCCGCGGGCCACAGCGACGCGTCCCGCGCCAACTGCTCGCGCACCGCGGGGTGGCGGAGCAGCGCGAGGGCGCCGTTGCCGATGAGGTTGACCGTGGTCTCGTGGCCCGCGACCAGCAGCAGGAACGCCATCGCGATGAGCTCGTCCGACGACAGCCGCTCGCCCTCGTCGGTGGCGATGACCAGATCGGAGAGCATGTCGTCCTCCGGAGCCGCGCGCTTGCCGGCGATCAGCGCGCGCAGATACGCGATCATGTCGGCGCTCGCGTCGCGCACCTCCTCGGTGCCGGCGCCGGAGACGAGCAGATTGGACCAGCGGCGGAACTCCGCCCGGTCGTGCGGCGGTACGCCGAGCAGCCAGCAGATCACCGTGAACGGGAGCGGGAACGCCAGCCCCTCCATCAGGTCGGTGCGCTCGTGCCGGGCGACGCCGTCGAGGAGTTCGTCGGTGAGCGCGGTGATGCGCGGGCCCAGCGACTCCACACGGCGGGCGGTGAAGGCACGGCCCACCAGCTTGCGCAGCCGGGTGTGGTCGGGCGGATCGCTGTCCAGCATGTGCACGCTCAGGACATGCGGGAACTGGCTGCGCTCGCCCGCCTCCTTCAGGAACTCCGCCTGTTTGCGCGGGTCGGCGAAGTTGCGCGGGACGAGGTCCTTGCCGACCCGCATGTCCTTGCTGAGCCGGGGGTCGGCGAGCAGTGCCCTGGCGTCCTCGTAACCGGTGACCAGCCAGGTGCGCAGCCCGTTGGGGGTCATCACCGGGAGGGCGGGGGCGGTGTCCCGCAGCTCGGCCAGCGCGGCGTGCGGCCGCTGGAAGAAGGCGGGGGTGAACAGGTCGAGCGGCGGGGACGGGGTGTCCGTGCCTGGCATGCTCAGGCTCCTCTCGTGGCGGACGCGGAACGCGCGGCGGGTGCGGAACGCGAGCCGGGTGCGGATCCCGCGGCAGGCGCAGATCCCGCGGCGGGTGCGGATCCCGCGGCGGGTGCGAAACGGCCGGCGTGATAGCTGGCGAGCTCCCGGTAGATCTCGAACGGCCGGTCCCGCGAGGTGTCGCGGAACGGGCGCAGCGGAGCCGTCTGTTCCTTGTGCCCGGCCCCTCCCTCCCAGGCGGTGAAGGATTCCCAGTCCGACCAGCGGCTCACCACGACGAAGCTGCGCGGATCGCCGACGCAGTGCAGGAGTTCGTTCCCGAGCAGTCCCGGTGTGCCGGCCATGCGCCGGCTGGCCTTGTGGTACGCGGCGGTCACCGGGCCGGGGTCGTCGCAGAGGTGGTACAGCACCACCTCCACCGCGCCCGCGGTCATGCCGCGGCGCCGGCTGCCCCGGCCAGTGCCGCGACCACGTGCATGGTCGTCATCGACCCGCCGCTGCGGTACGGGTGCAGCTTCTTGCGGTGCTCCAGATGCCGCTCGCTCGTCTCGAACTGCCGGAAGAGCGGCTCGTCGACCCAGTCGCTGACGATGTAGTAGACGCCGTCCTCCTCGGCGCTGCGGGAGAGCCACTGGCCGAGGTTGGCGGGGTGCTCGGTGACCGAGCCTCCTACCTCCTGCCACACCCGCTCGAAGTCGCCCTCCATACCGGGCTTGATCTCCATCCGGAGCATCACCCGGAAGTTCCGGCCCGGCGTCGCCGATCCAGCCATCTCAGATACCTCCGTCGACGTTGACCGTCTCACCGGTGACATAGGCGGACAGGTCGCTGAGCAGGAAGAGGACGGGGCCGGCCAGCTCCTCGACCGTGCCCAGCCGGGCGAGCGCGGTCTTCTGCGCATACGTGGCCCGCAGTCCGGCGGCCCGCTCCGCGGGCATGGCGTCGAACGCCTCGGTCTCGATGACACCGGGTGCGACGACGTTGACCCGGATGCCGCGCGGGCCGAGCTCCTTGGCGAGCGAGCGGGTCAGACCGATCATGGCGGCCTTGGCCGCGGTGTAGTGGGCGCGCAGCGGGATGCCCGCCGCGGCGCCGCGCGAGCCGATGTTGATGACCGACGAGCCCTCGCCGAGCAGCGGCAGCGCCTGGTGTATCACGCGGTAGGCGGCGGTGAGATTGGTGTCGAGGACCCTCGACCACTCCTCGGCGGGAAGTTCCCCGAACGGGATGTGGCTGATCACACCGGCGTTGTTGACCACTCCGTCGAGCCGCCCGAAGCGGTCCTTCGCCTCGCCCACGAGCCGGTCGACCTCGGCGGTCCCGCCGAGGTCGGCCCGTATCACGTGATGGTCGCCGTCGGTCTCCTTCAGCGCCTGGAGGAGGCTTTCGACGGCTTCGCCGTCCTGCCGGTGGCAGGTGAGCACATCGGCGCCGGCCCGTGCCGCGGCGAGCACGATGCCGCGGCCGATGCCGCGCGTGCCGCCGGTGACGAGCACCTTCTTGCCGTACAGAGCGAGTTCCACTGGGTGTTTCCCTCCTGTGGGCGGCGGCGGTTCAGACGCCGCCGTCGACGTGGATGTTCTGGCCGGTGATGTAGGCGGCCCGGTCTCCGGTGAGGAAGAGCACGACCTGGGCGAGCTCGTCGACCGTGCCGAAGCGGCCGAGCGCGGTGAACGAGGAGACGAGCCCGCGCTGCCGCTCGGCGGCCTCGGCGGGCATCTCGTCCAGCGCCTCGGTGGCGATACGGCCGGGCGAGACCGTGTTGACACGGATGCCCTGCGGGCCGAACTCCCGGGCGAGCGACCGGGTCATGCCCACGAGCGCCGCCTTCACGGCGGTGTAGTGGACCCCGCCCGCCATGCCGATGAAGGCGACGGTGGAGCCGATGTGGACGATCGACGCCCCGGGCCCGAGCAGCGGCGCGGCCCTGCGCGTGACGAGGTGGGCGGCGTTGAGGTTGCCCTGGAGGGTGGCCGCCCACTCGGTGTCGTCGAGCTCCAGATAGGGCTTGGGCCGGTAGTCGCCCGCGTTGTTGACGACGGCGTCGAGCCCGCCGAGACTCGCCTCGCACTCGGCGAGCAGCCGGTCGACGTCGTCGGCGTCGCCCGCGTCGGCGCGGACCACCAGATGCTTGCCGGGCGTCCCGGCGAGCTCCTGCTCCAGCGTGGTGACCGCGTCGCCGGGGGTGCGGTAGCAGGTGGCGACGTCGGCCCCGGCGCGGGCGGCGGCGAGCACGATGCCGCGGCCGATGCCGCGGGTCCCGCCGGTCACCAGGATCCTGTGGCCCGCGAGCTGCCGGCCGGCCCGGGCGGCGGCCTCCACCTTGCGTTTGATCAGCCGCATCTGGACGAGGGTGTTGCGGTTGAGCCGGTCGGTCATGCCCGCGTCGTCCAGCGGCGCGGCGGGCTTCATCGCGAAGTCCTGGACCCAGCGCATGCGTACGCCGTCGGGCTGCTGGGCGTACTCCCAGCGGATGTCCATATGGGCGAAGGGCCCGGTCTCCACCCGGTGGGCCGTGACGGTGCGGGTCGCCTCGTCCGCGGTCCGCTCGGAGACCCAGCTCCACACCGTGCCGTTCTCGTCGGGGTGCAGGGCGAGCCGGAAGGTGACCGTGGCGCCGTCGCGGTCCAGGATCTCCGCCGAGGCGTACTCGCTGAACAGGCGCGGCCAGGAGGCCACGTCGTTGGTCATCGACCACACGAGGTCCATCGGCGCGTCGATGGTGATCTGGTTGTCGGTGTGGCCCGCCATCAGACCTGCACCTCCGCGAGCCGGGCGTTCACGTAGGCCACGGCCTCGCGCGGTGTCTGCCGGTGCTCCAGGTCGCCGTCGGGGATCTGGATGCCGTACTCGCGCTCGATGCGGGTCGCGGTCTCCAGCAGCGCCAGCGAGTCGTAGCCCAGGTCCGCGAGCCGGGTGTCGGCGATGTCGCCGTCCAGGTCGGTCTGTTCGTCGACGCCGGCGCCCGCGCGCAGGATGCGTTTCAGGTCGTCCAGGGTGAACTCGGCCATCTCCAGCCGCCTTTCGTCCGGTGTGGGAGGTACGGATCACGTGGTGCGGTCGGTGAGATCGGTGAGATCGGTGAGATCGGCGAGATCGGTGCGGTCGCCGGCGCCCAGGAGGAGCGCGGAGGTGAACCCGCCGTGCCCGCGGGCGAGTACGAGAGCGGTGCGCGGCGCGGTCTGCCGCGGCCGGTCCAGCACGAGGTCGATCTCGCAGCCGGGCGCCGGCCTGCCGAGCCCGGCGGTGTGCGGGACCACGCCGCCGCTCAGGGCGAGCAGCGCGGTGACCGCGTCGAGGGCGGCGCCACCCGCGTAGAGGCGGCCGGTGAGGGTCTTGGGCGCGGTGACCGGCACCGCGCCCGCGCCGAAGACCTCGGTGATGGCCCGCGCCTCGGCGAGGTCCTGCGCCGGCACGCCGGAGGCGTCGGCGAAGACGACGTCGACCTCCGATGCCCCGGCCCCTGCGTCGGCGAGGGCCCGGCGGATCACCGCGGCGAGCACCGGCGGGCGGCCGGAACCGGGTGCCGGGTCGAACCCGGAGGCGTAGCCGAGCAGCCGGCCGTAGGAGGGTGCGCCGCGCTCGCGCGCCGAGTCGGCGCTCTCCACCACCAGCAACGCCCCGCCCTCGCCCGGCACATAGCCGGAGGCGGCCGCGTCGAACGGCAGATAGGCGCGGGCCGGGTCGTCCACGGTGGAGAGACCGCCGGACGACAACTGCGCCACCAGCCCGTACGGGCACAGGGAGGCGTCCGTGCCGCCGCTGAGCACCAGCCGGGAGCCGGTGTTCAGCAGCCGGCGTGCCTGGCCGAGCGCGTCGAGCCCGCCGGCCTGCTCGCAGCAGAGCACTCCGCACGGGCCGCGCATGCCGTGCCGGATGGACACCTGCCCGGTCGTCGCCGCGTAGAACCAGGCGATGGACTGGTACGCGCCGACCCAGGACGGCCCTTTCCGGTAGAGCCGTTCCATCTCGTGCTGGCCGAACTCGGTGCCGCCGGAGGAGCTCGCGGTCACCACGGCCATCTCGTACTCGGGCAGCGTCGCCGGGTCGGCGCGCGCGTCCCCGAGCGCCGCTTCGGCCGCCGCCAGCGCGAAGTGCGTGAACCGGTCGGTCTGCGGGACGAGGCGTCCGGGCACCTCCTCCCCGGCATCGAATCCGGGCACCTCGCCGGCCACCTGCACGGGGTAGCCGGAGGGGTCGAACCGGGTGATCCGACCGAGACCGCTCTTGCCCGCGAGTACCGAATCCCAGTGCCGGCCCGCACCGATGCCGGTCGGCGCGACCACGCCGACCCCGGTGACCACGGCCGCGGCGCGACGGTCCGCGCGGATGCCCGTGGCGCTCATGCCGCCTCCCGGACGGTCCGGGGGCGGCCGAGCACCATGGCGCTCTGGAAACCGCCGAATCCGCTGCCGACGCTGAGCACCCGCTCCATGGGGTGTTCCCGCGCCGTCACCGGCACGTAGTCCAGATCGCACTCGGGATCGGGCACCGACAGATTGGCGGTCGGCGGGACGACCTGGTGGCGCAGGGCCAGGGCACAGGCCGCGATCTCCAGGGAGCCGATGGCACCGAGCGAGTGCCCGATCATCGACTTGATCGAGCTGATCGGGACCTCATGGGCGCGCTGTCCGAGACTGCGCTTGAACGCGGCGGTCTCGTGGCGGTCGTTCTGCTTGGTGCCCGAGCCATGGGCGTTGATGTAGTCGATGTCGTCCGGGTCGAGCCGGGCCCGGTCCATGGCGACGCGGATGGCCTCGGCCATCTCCCGTCCGTCCGGCTTGAGTCCGGTCATGTGGAAGGCGTTGCTGCGGCCGGCGAAGCCGAGAATCTCGGCGTAGACGGCCGACCCGCGGCGCCGGGCGGCCTCCGCCTCCTCGATCACCAGCACGGCCGCGCCCTCGCCGAGCACGAAGCCGTCCCGCCGTCCGTCGAAGGGCCGCGAGGCGTGCCCGGGGTCGTCCGTGTTGGGCGTCGTCGCCTTGATGGCGTCGAAACAGGCGGAAGTGATGGGGGACAGCGGGGCGTCGGTGGCTCCGGCGAGGACGATGTCGGCGCTGCCCTCCTCGATCAGCTGGACGCCGTGCCCGATCGCGTCGAGGCCCGAGGTGCAGCCGGTGGAGACCAGTGCCACCGGGCCCTCGGCGCCGGCCTGCCGGGCGACCTCCACGGCGAGGGTGCTGGGCACCATGTAGCCGTAGAGGTGCGGTACGCCGTAGCTGTGGTCGACGAGCCAGTCGCGGCCGCCGTCGGAGAGCACGGCGTACTCGTCCTCCAGGCCCATGGTGCACCCGACGGCGCTGCCGATGCTGACCCCGATCCGCCCGGGGTCGGCGCCGCCGAGGTCGATCCCGCTGTCCTCGGCCGCCTCGCGGGCCGCGACCACCGCGAACTGGGCGGCGCGGTCCATGCGGCGCACCTGCTGCGGGGTGAGCCCGGCGGCGAGCGGGTCGAAGTCGCATTCGGCGGCGACCCGGGAGCGGAAGGCGGAGGCGTCGAAGAGGGTGATCGCGCGCGTCGCGGTGCGGCCCGCGGCGAGCAGCTCCCAGTAGGCGTCACGGCCGACGCCGCCGGGGGCGACGGCGCCCACTCCGGTGATGACGGCGCGGCGGTTCACTGCGCCCCGCCGACGTCGGGGTTGCCCGCACCCGCGTTCAGGGGCTCCTCGGTGTCGACGTGGCCGAGTTCGGGGCGGGGCGCGAGCGGCGAGAGGTGGAAGACGGCCTCGGCGGGCACGGTGCCGGTGTTCACCAGGCGGTGGCGCACGCCGACCGGAACCAGCAGCGAGTCACCGGGGCCGAGGGCGACCGGGGCTCCGTCCAGGGTCATTTCGAGCCGGCCCTGGACGATGTGCAGGAACTCCTCGGAGTACGGGTGCAGATGCTCGGTGACGTACTCCCCCGGGGCCAGCCGCAGCACCCCGCCGAAGCCGGAGGTGCAGCCGACCGTCCTGGGGCTCAGCGTGACGCGGATGTCCCCGCCGCGCTTGGTGTTGGCGGCGACGGAGTCCACGGCGACCTTGGTGGTCGCGGGGGCGGTCACCGGGCACCACCGCCCAGGTTCGCGCCGGTCGGGGCCGTGATCAGGGGGCCCTCGGCGGGCGTCCAGGAGTAGAAGGGGACGGCCATGGCGTCCTTGGGCTCACGCCATTGGGGGTCGTAGGGGGAGATGTACCGGCCGAGCCTGGTGTTGATCTCGTCGTAGAGCGGGTGGCTGCGGGCCTTGTAGAGGTTCGGCGCGATGTCCTGATCCGCCTCCACGAGATGGAAGTAGAGGTCGTGGAAGGCGAACAGGGTCCGGCGCGAGACTCCGACCATGTGCGGCAGTTCGGTGCTGTCGGAGTCGGCGAAGACCGAGGCGACGCCCTCGGCGTCGGTGAGGTTCATCCTCGCCACGATCAGCGTTCGGTGCACGGTGTCCTCCCGGCTTGTCGGTGCTGCGTTCACACTGGTCGCCGGGGGTCGAGGGAGTGTCGAAGGAGTCTCGAAACGGGCTGGAGCCCAGGGTGGGACAGGGCTGGGACAGGACTGGACAGGGCGGGAGCGGCAGCCGGCCGTGGCACGACGAGGCGGCCCGTACGCACCGGTGGGGTGCGTACGGGCCGCCTGAGGTGTGGCCCCTACTCCCTAGAGCCGCATGGTGGTGCGCCGCTTGCGGCCGGGATGGGCGGACTTCACCAGGCTGACCGCTCCCTCGGCCGACTGCCTCGGTGCGCAGTCGTTCTCGCTCGCCGCGCCGGCGTGGAGCAGCAGCAGCGCCTGCCGGGTGAGGCCGGGCACGGTGTAGACCGGCTCGCTCCCGGCCACCCCGTCCGAGCCGGCCGGAGCGCCGCGGTCCGGGGCGAACTCCTCGTCCACCAGGTGGACGTCCACGAGGTATTCGAGCAGTGTCTCGGTGGCCCCGGCCGAGCGGGGCAGCAGCCGGGTGACCTCTTCGAGGTTCCAGTGCTCCCGGCAGTCCCGCGCCATCAGATGGAGCAGATGACGGTGCCGGTGGGAGAGATGGCGGTAGCTGGACTCCACCGTGCTCATGAGCGACTGGGTGCCCGCGGGGAGTCCCAGCAGCAGGCTCGGGTCGCCGCTCAGCCGGGCGGTGAGCCGGGCCGCCGACCATCCGGGCCGGGCCGCGATCCATCCGGCCACCGCCCGGATGGCCAGCGGCAGCCCTTCGCACCTGCGCATCAACTCCCGTACGGCTTCGGGCTCCTCGCGCCGGTGCCGCGCGTCGGCGATCCCGCTGTAGAGCGTGAGCGCCTCGTCGCGGGAGAGCGGGCGCAGCACGATCTTCCGGCCGGTGGCGAGGCTGTGCGCGCGGTAGCGGTTGGTGGCGATCACCGCACAGCCGGAGCCGCCCGGCATCAGCGCGCGCAGCTGGGATGCCGCGAGCACGTCGTCGACGACCACGAGGACCCGCCGGTCGGCGGTCCAGCTGCGGAAGAGCTGCCCGAGTTCGTCGAGTCCCGTGGGCAGTTTCTCGCGCCGCGTTCCGCAGGAGCTGAGGCTGGCGGCCAGCACGTCGGCGAGCTGGGCGGAGCCGTCACCCACCTCGGACAGCTCCATGAAGAGCTGTCCGTCGGGAAAGTGCGGGCGCAGCCGGTGGGCGGCGCGGACGGCGAAGGCCGTCTTGCCGACTCCCGGCGGGCCGTGCACCTCGACCAGGCGTACCCCGTACCCCTTGGTGCCGGCCGATCCCAGGTACGCCTCCAGTTCGTCGAGCTCTCCCGCCCTGCCGACGAAGTCGCCGATGTCTGCGGGGAGCTGGGCGGGCGGGAGCCGGTCCGCGGCGAGCTGCGCGGGGGGCGGGCCGGCCGGGGCGTGACCGCCCCGGTCCTGGGCCGCCCGGTCCTGCGCGGTCCCTTCCTGCCGGGGGACGAGTGGCCTGCCGACATGGCTCCGATCGGCGAGCACCTCCTGGTGGAGCCGCTGGAGCGGCGCCGAGGGTTCGAGTCCGAGTTCGTCGACGAGCCGGGCGCGCAGGGTGCGGAAGACGTCCAGCGCCTCCGGCCTGCGGCCGCTGCGGTGCAGGGCCCGCATCAGCTGCCCGGCGAAGGCTTCGTGGGTCGGGTAGGCACGGAACGCGGCGGAGATCTCGTCCGATACGGACTGGTGGCGGCCGATCTCCAGCTCTATGGCGAACCGCTGCTCCAGGACGCTCTTGCGCCGCTCCTCCAGCTGCGTGGCCCATGCGGACAGCCGCCGGCCGGCCGCCACGTCCACGAGTGCCTCTCCCTGCCAGATGCCGAGGGCTTCCTTGAGGGTGCGGGACGCTGCGTCCCCGTGTCCTCCGGAGTATTCGGTCTTCCCCTGCTCGGCCAGTTGCTCGAAGCGGTAGGCGTCGACCGCTTTCTTGTCGTCCAGGCGCAGTTCGTATCCGCCCACCCTGGTCAGGAGTGCCGGAAATTCCCTCGGCGGACGGGAACCGAATGGCGCCCCGGTCTGCCCGGTGGCCAGGCGGAGCTTCCTTCTCAGCTGGTAGATGTACGTTTGCAAGGTGGTCAGTGCGCTGAGCGGCGGATATTCGCCCCACAGCTCCCCGCACAGCTGGTCGACGCTGACCAGCGCATTGGCATTGAGTACCAGGAGGGTCAACACCTGGCGCAGTTTGGGTGCGGACGGCGTGACATCCACTCCGTCACGCCGCACCCGGAACGAACCCAGCAGACCGATTTCTATCAATGCACTCCCCCTAGGCGCGCGGCCTCGTGAGCCGACGGCCGTGTTTCGGACATTGTCCGTGCTCGGTAATGCCCAGCGCTTGCGTCCTTCCTACACCATCAACGTTGCTGCGGGCCATGCCGCTTGGACGCGGTGACCCGTACAGAAGAATCCGGTCTGTGGAGTTGGATCCGTGACTCTTTTACTTGTTCATTGATCCCGTGAAGGGAAATGGAGACAAGCTTCGACAAACCCCTGGGGGCGACTCATCCCGAATTCAGGGAACGGGAATCAGCCACCCCGGGGAGGGCGCCACCGGTGACGCACGATCGAGCACCGCACCGTCGGGGCCACTTTCGACACCGTCTTCAGCGCTCGAAACTATGTGCAGACTTGCATGCTATTGCGTGGCGTAAAACCATGTCAAGGAGCACTTAGTTGAACGGAGCAGGATCGGGGCTGGACCAGGGCAGGACCAGGGCAGGACCAGGGCAGGACCAGGGCAGGTCCGACGGAGGGCCTGGCAGGCGGGCTTCACAGCCGCAGCCGGACCTGGTACTCGGCCAGCCAGGAGTCCAGTTGGAGCACCATCTCCATGCTCGCCCGCTCCACCCAGGCGAAGGCACCGCTGGGCGCGCCGTTCCCGCCGAGCGCCGCGGCGGTGGCCTCCGCGTCCAGCAGCGGGGCCACCGGCGAACCCCGGTCGGCGGCCACAGCGGCGAAGCGGGCCCGCACGAACTCCCCGTACGCCGCCTCCTGGGTCGTCGGATAGGCGCTCTTGCGCCGCTGGAGCACCGGCTCCGGGAGCAGATCGGCGACGGCCGCCCGCAGCAGGCTCTTCTCCTGCCCGTTCTCCCGCTTCAGCGCCGCCGGCACGTTGTAGACGTACTCCACCAGCGCCCGGTCGCAGAACGGCGGCCGCAGCTGCACACCGTGCGCCATGCTCATCCGGTCCGCGCGGTCCAGATGCGTCGGCGCCCAGCGGGTGAGTGCGAGATACGTGACCTCCCGCGCCCTGCGTTCCTCGGCGCTCTCGCCGTCGGTGTGCGGCACTTCGGCCAGCGCGTCCCGGTAGTGCTGGTCGGCGTACTCCATGAAGTCCAGCTCCTTGCGGAGCCCGAGGTCGACCAGCGAACAGCCCAGTCCGCCCGCGGCGGCGTCGTGGCCCCGTTCGAAGGAGACCCAGGGGAAGGTCGTGGAGTTGCTGTGCCGGGGCTCGTACGCCCAGAAGTAGCCGTTGAAGACCTCGTCGGCGGTCTCCCCGGAGAGGACCGCGGTGATGCCCGCGCTGCGCAGCGCCTCGAAGAAGAGCAGCAGGGAGACGTCCATGTCGCCGAGCGGGGACGGGGCGTCCTGGCTCCGGAGCGCCGCCGTGTGCACTGCGGGGTCGGTCAGGACGGCGGTGTCGAGCAGGATCTCGGTGTGGTCGGTGCCGATGTGCCGCGCCGCCAGTTCCGCGAACGGGGCGTCGGGGGTGGCGCGCATCGTCGGGTGCGGCTCGAAGTTCTCCGCGTAGCCGGCGAAGTTGACCGAGAAGCTGCGCAGCGGGCCGGGGCCCGGCTGCCTCGCCGACAGCGCCGCCAGCGCGGTCAGTGCGCTGGAGTCGATACCGCCGGAGAGCATCGCGCCCACCGGCACGTCCGCCCGCAGATGCGAGGCGACCGCGTCGGACAGCAGCCGGCGCACCGTGGAGACGGTCGTCTCCGGACTGTCGGTGTGCGGGCGGGCGGGCAGCGACCAGTAGCGCCGGTGGCCGGTGCCCGGGCGGCGCACGACCAGGGCGTGACCCGGCAGCACCTCGCAGACACCGCGGAAGACACCGGTGCCGGGCTTGCGGCTGTGCGCGAACAGCTCGCGCAGCCCTTCGGCGTCGACCACCGGCTCCACCGCCGGATGCGCGAGCAGCGCCTTGGGTTCGGAGCCGAACAGCAGCCCCGACGGGGTGCGGTAGTAGCACAGCGGCTTGACGCCGAGTCGGTCGCGGGCGAGCAGCAGCTCCTGGCGGCGCTCGTCCCACACGGCGAGCGCGAACATGCCCTCGAGCCGGGTCACGAAGTCCCCGCCCCACTCCAGATAGGCGTGCAGCGCCACCTCGCCGTCGCCGTGCCCGGTGAACCGGTGGCCCTTGGCGGCCAGTTCGCGCCGCAGCTCGACATGGTTGGTGACCGCGCCGTCGAGGGTCAGCACGGCCACCGGGCCGCTGTCCGTGGCGTGGACGACGGGCTGGGCCCCGTGATCCACGTCGAGGAGCGCGAGCCTGCGGTGGGCCAGCGCGGCGTGCCCCTGGATCCAGTCGCCCTCCCCGTCGGGGCCGCGATGGGCCAGGGCGGCCGCCATCGCGCGCACGGTGGCGGCCTCCGGGGTCAGGTCCCGGTCGAAGTCCACCCAGCCGGCGATTCCGCTCATCGTGGAGTCCTCTCGTTCGCAGTGTCGGTGGCACCGTCGGTGCCTGCGGTACGGGGCGCGAGCTCGACCAGGGACAGTCCGCAGCGCTTCACGGCGTCGTCGAACTCCCTCAGTCCCGGGGCGAGTCCGGGCACGGGTGCGCCGGTGACGGCGATCCCCAGGCGGCGCTGCGCTGCCTCGCCGTAGCGCTCGTACAGCTCCAGGTAGCCGCGTGCCGTGCGCGCGCGGTCGGTCACCAGCGTGAAGCGGACCCGTGTCCGCTCCCCGCGCCAGGTCAGCTCGCCGTCGGCGCCGCCCGCGAAGTTGTGTCTCCAGGCGCTGCCGGTCGCCACGACCAGCCCGCCGCCGAGCCGGTGCACGCCCGCCGGCACGGTGTACGGGCGGCCGCTGCGCCGGCCGGTGAAATGGAGCAGCGCGAGACGCTCGCCGACCGGCCCCGGGGCGGGGCCGGAGAGCAGTTCACGCATCCGGGCGTCGGCCTGTGCGCGGTCCTCGCCGTCCGGCAGGGAGCGCTCGACGACGGGCCGGCTCACGACAGCACCACCGCCGCCGCGGACAGCGTGCAGCCGGCCATCGCGCAGCAGGTGCGGACCAGATGCCAGTCGCGCCACTGGATGCGCGGGTCCTGCCAGCCGGGCCCGAGGTCCTCCGGCGCGGTGCGCTTGACCCGGTTGTTGATCGGTACGTTCCTGGTCTGCGACACCACGGCGACCCCGGCCATGCACAGCGCCGCCGCCGCGAACAGGACGCGGACAGTGCCGGTCCCCCGGATCGCGAAGGCCACGTCGATCACCGTGGAGCCGGTGACGATGAACGGCATGATCCGGTCGTAGTGCCGGCCGAGCAGCTTGTGCGTGGACACATACCGGTCCGGGGGCATCGCGATCAGCGCGGGCATCACACTCACCGCGACCGCGAACAGCACCCCGGCCACCAGGCCGGTGCCCAACAGCACCAGCACACTCAGCGCCTCCACCACGGTTTCCCGCCTCCCGTCGTCCGTTGCGTTTCGCGGCCCGACGATGTCAGCGGCGACTCGCACACCGCTCGAGGACACCTGGGAGTGCTGTTGCCCGAGGGCCCGGCGCTCGGCCCGGGCCCCAGTCGCCTTCGAGCGGCCTGGTGTTGCCTTCGCCGGTACGGTCCCCACTCACCCGGAGGAGCCTTCGATGGCGGACGAGACGACCGACGTACTGATCGTGGGCGGCAGCATGGTGGGCCTCGCCGCGGCCCTGTTCCTCGCACAGCAGGGCGTGCGCCCGCTGCTGGTGGAGCGGCACTCCGAGATCTCCGCGCACCCCCGCGCCCAGGCCGCGAGCCCGCGCACCATGGAGCTGATGCGCGCGCTCGGGCTCGAAGCAGCGGTGCGCGCGCAGGAGAACCCGTATGCGCAGTACGGCGACATCCTTCAGGCCGAGTCGCTGGCGGGCGCCGAAATCGGCCGGTTCGCCGGCCCGTTCCGGCACGATCCGGACGAGGTCGCCGCCACCGGCTGGACGCTGATCGGACAGGACCGGTTCGAGCCGGTGCTGCGGGCGCGCGCCGAGGAGCTGGGCGCGGACCTCCGCTTCGCCACCGAGCTGGTGCGCTTCACGCAGGACGCCGACGGCGTCGACGCCGTGCTGCGCGACACCGGCAGCGGAACGGAGCGACGGGTGCGCGCCCGGTACCTGGTGGCCGCCGACGGGTTCCGGGCCCCCGTGCGTGAGAGCCTCGGCATCGGCCACCACGGACAGGGCGTCTTCGGGCGGCAGATGAACGTGGTCTTCCACGCGGACCTCGACCCGTATGTGGCCGACCGCAGGTTCTTCCTGTGCTTCGTCAGCAACCCGCGGGTCAAGGGCGTCCTCGGCAAGCTCGGCGGCGCCGGCTCCGACCGCTGGGTCCTCGCACCCAGCCTGCCGCCCGAGGACAGCCACCGCGAGTACGGCACCGAGGCGTGCGTCGAGCTGGTGCGCGCCGCCGTCGGGGTGCCGGACCTGCCGGTGGCGGTCGAGTCCTCGACGAGCTGGGAGATCGCCGCCTGGGTCGCCGACCGGTTCCGCTCCGGCCGGGTGCTGCTGGCCGGAGACTGCGCCCATGTGATGCCGCCCACCGGCGGGTTCGGCGGAAACATGGGCGTGCAGGACGCACACAACCTGGCGTGGAAGCTCGCCCTCGTGCTGCGCGGCCAGGCCGGTCCCGGCCTCCTGGACAGCTACGAGCAGGAGCGGGCTCCGGTCGCGGAGTTCACCGTCGAACAGGGCGTGATCCGCTACCTCCAGCGCAGCGGCCTGGACGAGGAGGCGGCCGGGCGCCACCGTCCCGAGACCACCGTCCTCTTCGGCCACGTCTACCGCTCGGACGTGGTGCTGGGCGAGGACGCCCCCGACGACGGTTCGCCGGTGGAGGACCCGACGCTCCCCTCGGGCCGCCCCGGCACCAGGGCCCCGCACCTGACCCTGCACCGGGGCGGCCGTGCCCAGCCCCTGCACGATCTCCTGGACGGCGGCTTCTGGCTGCTGGCGGGCCCCGGTGGTGCGGACTGGGAGCCGGCCGCGGCACGCGTGCGCGCCGCGGCCGGCGTCGGACTCGCCTTCCACCGCGTGGGCGGGGCCGAGCCGCCCGAGGTGGCGGAGCGGTTCCTCAAGACGTACGGCGTCGGCGTCTCGGGTGCGGTGCTGATCCGTCCCGACGGGTTCATCGCCTGGCGCGCCCAGGATCCGCCGGCGTCACCCGCGGACGAACTGTCGGCGGTCCTCGCCAGGCTGCTCCACCGCTGAGCCCGTACACACCGGTCGGCGCGCCCTCCCCTGGACGATCCGGGGAGGGCGCGCCGACCGGTACGTGCGGAAGACCGCTCAGTCGCGGGCCAGCACGTGGCGCAGCGCGAGCGCGACCTCGTTCCGCTCCTCTCCGGGGCGGCCGGTCGTGGAGCGCCAGCAGACGAACCCGTCGGGGCGCACCAGCACGGCACCGCCGGCCGCAAGCCCGTACCGCTGCCTGAACCGGCCGTCCTCGTCGGCCAGTCCTGCGCCCGGGCCGATGGCGTGCACGGTCAGCGTCAGGCCGAGTTCACGGGCGGCCCGGGCCGCGGTCTCGGCCCACCGTCCCCCGGCGGAGTCGGCGAGCAGCACGAATCCGTCCCCGAACAGATCGAGCGTGGACAGCGGGCCGCGCTCGCCCTTCAGGGGCACGTGCGGGGCGCGTGCGCCGGGCCGGCCGCTGGGGTGCTCCGGGTCCTCGATCAGTGCGTCCGGTGCACCGCTCTCGGCGACGACGGCACCGGCCGGGTAGCAGTAACCGAAGGTCATGGTGGTCTCGTCCAGGAGCTCGTCCGCGACGTCCCGGAACTGCTTGCCCTCGCGCACCGCGAAACGCAGCATCGCCTGCTTCACGGTCTCCTCGGCAACGGGCCGCCGCTCCGCCCCGTACGACTCCAGCAGCCCCGGCCCCGCCTTTCCCTCCAGCACCAGGGCGAGCTTCCAGGCGAGGTTGTACGCGTCCTGGATGCCGGTGCTGGCGCCGAAGGCGCCGGTGGGCGGCATGACGTGCGCGGCGTCGCCGGCGAAGAAGACCCGCCGGGTGGCGAACGCGTCCGCGACGCGCGCCGAGATGTCCCAGGCCGGCATCGCCACCGACTCGATCTTGAGCGGCAGGCCGGGGATGCCGACGGCCGCCCTGACCAGCTCGACGCACCGCTCCTCGGTGAAGTCGGCGGCGCTCTCGCCGCGTTCGGGGAAGAAGGAGACGTTGATGACCCAGCGGCGGTCGTTGTCGATCGGGATGATCGTGCCCCGGACCTCGGGGTTGTTGACGTAGGCGGCGATGATCTTCCGGCCGCGCAGCGCCGGTTCGAGGTCGGCCTCGAAGAAGAAGCTCACGAGATCGGTGATGGTGCCGCGGCCGTGGGCGCCGATGGACAGCATCTCGCGCACCGGGCTGCGGCTGCCGTCCGCCGCGATGACATAGGCGGCGCGCAGTTCGGTGCTCTTCCCGCTGCCGAGGTCGGTGGTGCGCAGCAGCACACCGCCGGTGTCCTCCTCGACCGCGTCGACGCGCGTGTGGAAGCGGACGTCGGCCCCCGCCTCGACCGCGCGTTCGCGCAGGATCGGCTCCAGCTGGTTCTGGTCGATCAGCGTCCACTGCGTGGGGCTGATCCGCCCGATGTCCTCCGGGGAGGCGTTGGGCATGCGTACGCGCTCCTCGCCCGCCAGTGTCTCCACGTGCACCAGGTCGGTGTTGCCGGAGATGGGCGAGCGGCCCGCCCGTACCCGCTCCTCCATGCCCACCGCGCGGTAGAGCTCCATGGTGCGCGGGTTGATGGCGCGGGCCTTGGGGTGCGTGGAGGTGTCCGGGTGGCGCTCCAGCAGCGTCGCGTGCACTCCGTGCGCGGCGAGGAACACGGCGGCCGACAGTCCGGTCAGCCCTCCGCCCACGATGGCGACCTGCGTCTTCTCCTGCTTCATGGTCCCTCTCCTCACTTGTGCGCCGTCACGAGCGTGTGGGTGCCGAGCAGCGGCTCCGCCGCACCGTCCGTGAAGCCCGCCTCGCGCAGCCAGGCACGGCAGTCCGCCACCCGGTACTCGGAGCCGTCGGGGCTGACCAGCCGCATGTGCAGGCTGCTGAGCAGCCGCTCCGGGTCGCTGCGGTCGTCGTCGATCATGCGGTCGTAGACGAGCACCGCGCCGCCGGGGCGGACCGCGTCGAAGACCCGCCGCAGCAGGGTGCGCCGCCGGTCGGTGTCGAAGCCGTGCAGGATGTGGCCGAGGACGATGACGTCGGCCGCGGGAACGGCGTCGGTGAAGAAGTCCCCTCCGGCGAAGGCGATCCGGTCGCCGAGACCGAGCCGGCCGACGTGCTCGGTGAACAGCGGCCGGGTGCGCTCCAGGTCGAAGCAGGTCGCCTGGAGGTGGGGGTGCGCCTGGACCAGTACGGCGGCGAGGTTGCCGCGGGCGCCACCCAGGTCGGTGAACGAGCCGTAGCGCGTCCAGTCGACGCGGTGGGCCAGTTCGGCGCCCATCCGGTCGCTGTAGGCGTCGAGCCCGGCGAGGAACCGCTTCATCCTGCCGGGGTCCTTGTGCCGGTCGCCGACGAACCCGCCCTTGTCGGGGTCGAGGTGCTGGGGTTCGCCGCTGCGCAGCGCCTCGGTGAGCCGGCCCCAGGTGTCGTACAGCGTCTCGTTGGTGAGCTCGACGAATCCGCCCAGGTAGGAGGAGGCGTCGGGCACCAGATAGGTCCCTGCGAGCACGGAGTTGCGGTAGCGGCCGTCCGTGCGCTCCAGAAGGCCGAGGCCGACGAGGGCGTCGAGGAAGTCCGCGGCCATCCGGTGGTGCAGCCCGGTGCGCGCCGCCGTGCGCGCGGCGTCGGCGGGGCCGTCGGCGAGCGCCCCGAAGACACCGAGCGCCACCGCGCTGTGCAGCACCTTCGCGGCGCAGTCCGCGATGGTCAGCTTGATCAGCGGACCGGGGTCGACCGCCGCGGCCTTCGTCGGGTCTTCGGTCGTGGTCACACGGGCCTCCAGGGCAGTCTCGGCGTCTGCTTGCGGTGCAGCCCCGACGATGGCCGGGGGGTGTCGAGCCGGGCTCGAAGAGCTCTGGAGCACACGTGGGGCCCGCGCCTGAGCGCGTGCGACGGCGCGAGGGCCGCTTCCCCCCGCACGGGGAAGCGGCCCTCCTGGTGATGGTTCGTGGTGCGTACGAGCGCTCAGTGCCGGTCGGCGGGCGCCTCCTTGCGCGCGTCCGCGGGCGCCTCCGTATGTGCGTCGGCGGGCGCCTCCTGGGCGCCCTCGGCGCCGCCGTGGTCCCAGGTGCGCAACGGCATGTTCTTCATCAGCAGGGCGATGCCCAGGCCGACGGCGAGCACCGGCACGGCGCCGAGGAAGACGGGGCTGAGCGCGGCGGCGTACGCGTTCTCGACCGCCTCCCGCACGGGGGCCGCGAGCTTGTCGAGGACCTCGTGCGAGGACAGTGCGTCGCGGTCGACGCCGCCGAGCGCGCCGGCGGGTACCCGCTCGGCCAGTTCCTCCGTGAGCCGGTTGTAGAAGATCGCGGCGAACACCGAGATGCCCAGGGTGCTGCCGAGCTGGCGGGTGAAGGCGACCGTCGCGTGGACCGCGCCGATGTCGTCACGCGGTGCGGTGTTCTGCGCGGCCATGGTCAGGACCTGCATGTTGAGGCCCGCGGCGATGCCGAACAGCAGCATGTACGCGATGACGACGCCCTGCGGGGTGCCGGTGTCCATGGTGGAGAAGAGCAGTGCGCCGGCGATCCCGGTGGCCATGCTGAGCACGGGGTACCACTTGTACCTGCCGGTCTGCGTGATGATCCTGCCGCTGACCACGGAGGCCGCGACGAGCCCGAACATCATCGGCAGCAGCACCACACCGGACATGGTGGGACTGGCGCCGGTGACGACCTGGATGTACAGCGCGAGGAAGTTGACGGCGCCGAGGAAGACGATGCCCGCGGCGAAGCTGACCAGCACGCTGACGCTGAAGGTGGAGTCACGGAACAGGTGCAGCGGGATGACCGGTTCGGCGGCGCGCCGCTCGGCGGCCACGAACAGGACGCCCATCACCAGGGCGACGGCACCGAGTCCGAGGATCTGCGGCGAGGTCCAGTCGTACTTCACCCCGCCCCAGCTCGCGAGGAGCGTGAGGGCGACGACCGCGGCGCTGAGGGTGCCGAAGCCTGCGTAGTCGATGTGTGCGCGCCTGGACTTGGGCGGCAGATGCAGACAGCTCGCGACCAGGGCGAAGACGATGACGCCGAGGGGCAGGTTGATCAGGAACACCCAGTGCCAGCTGAGCAGATCGGTGAGCACACCGCCGATCGCGGGTCCGGCGAGGGCGGCCCCGGCGAAGACCATGCCGAACATGTTGAAGTACTTGGCGCCTTCGCGGGGGCTGAACAGCTCGCCGATGATGGCGAGTACGGAGACGAACAGCCCGCCTGCCCCGATGCCCTGGAGGGTGCGGAAGAGGATGAGCTGCTCCATCGACTGTGCGAGCCCCGACACGGCGGAGCCGACGAGGAACAGGGCGATCGCGGCGAGGAAGACCTTCTTGCGTCCGAAGAGGTCGCCGAGCTTGCCGTAGACCGGGGTGGTGACGCTGCTGGCGATGATGTACGCGGTGGTCACCCAGGCGAACAGGTCGAGGTCGCCGAGGTCGCCGACGATGCGGGGCAGTGCGGTGGCGACGATCTGGGCGTCGAGCATCGCGAGGAAGATCGCCAGCATGCATGCGGCGATGACGGTCTTGATTCTGGGGTCCGGGGCCGGACTCGCGCCGGACTGCTGGGTGTTGGACCCGGTGGTCGGGGCTGACACGGAAGTGACCTTTCGGTAGTGGATCAGGGTGCCGCGTGCGGCTGCTGCCGCTGCGAGTGGTGTGCCGTCCCCGTCCCACCGGCCGCGGTCTGCGGGCGGCGTCATGAGCTGTCCGAAAAGGGGATCTTCACTTCGCTGTGCGTGCGGTGGTGCTGTACGTGCGGTGGTGCTGTACGTGCGGTGGTGCTTTTGCGTGCGGTGGTGGGTGGCCGGCCGCGAACGGGGGATGTCGCGGCCGGCCACGACTGCGGGGAGGGGCCGTCAGGGAACGAGGACGACCTTGCCGAGCTGGGCCCGGGCCTCCATCAGTTCATGCGCCTTGACGGCGTCCTCGAGAGGAAGCCGCTCGTGCACGACCGGCCGGACCTTGCCGGTGCCGATCATGTCGAGCAGGTCCCGCTGTCCCGCGGCGATGGCCTCGGGCTTGTTGTAGAGCATCGCGTAGAGCGCGAAGCCGGCCACGGTCTTCATGCGGCTGAGCATCAGCGGGTGGATGGGCTGGATGTCGCCGCTCGCCGAACCGTAGAAGACCAGGCGGCCGAACTGGGCCGTCAGGGCGACGCTCTTGGTGAGGATGTCGCCGCCGACGGTCTCCAGGACGACGTCGGCGCCGCGGCCTTCGGTGGCGGCCTTGACCTGGTCGTCCCAGTCCTCGTCGGTGTAGTTGACGGTCACATCGGCGCCCAGGTCGCGGACGAAGTCCAGCTTGGCCTGGGTGCTTGCGGTGGCGATGACCTTGCCCGCGCCCATCGCCTTGGCGATCTGGACGGCGAGGTGGCCGACGCCGCCGGACGCGGCGTCGATCAGGACGGTCTCACCGGGCGCCAGCTGACCGGACTCCTTGAGCGCGTGGTAGGCGGTCTGTGCGGGGCTGGGCAGCAGGGTCGCCTCGGCGGCGTCCATGCTGTCCGGGATCGGGATGGCCCACGCCGCGTCGGCGATCACGTGGTCGGCGTAGGCGCTGTGGTCGACGTCGACGACGATGCGGTCACCGACGCGGAGGCCGGTGACGCCCTCGCCGAGCGCTTCGACGGTGCCGGCGACATCGCCGCCGGGTGCGCCGGGGAGTGACGCGTGGCCGCCGATGGGGATGCCCTGGCGGCGCTGGACCTCGGCGAAGGTGACGCCGATGGCCTCGGAGCGGATCAGCACTTCGCCCGGACCGGGCTGCGGCTTCTCCGCCTCTTCGACACGCAGCACTGAGGGGGCTCCGTGCTCGTAGTGGCGGACGATTCGCATGGTGTTTCTCCCAACTAGGAGGTGCTTTCGAGCCGCGAGGGATGTGCGCGGCTCCGCCCAGGGATCCGGGTTACAAGTTACATGCCCTCATGCACGTGTTTGCGAGTCTACACATTAATGCGACTTGTGCAAGGTCTTGCCGCGGTCCGCCGACCGCCGACCGCCGACCGCCGACCGCCGACCGCCGACCGCCGACCGCCGACCGACCGTCAGACGGTGCCGAACCATGTGGCGAGGGCGGTGCCCAGCCCCTCGCGCAGCTCGGTCCCGGACGCGTCCCGGTCGGCCGCCCACGCGACGTAGCCGTCAGGTCGGACCAGCAGCCCCGCCAGCCCGGGCTCCTGGTCGCACTCGGCCCGGACGTGCTGGAGGCGTCCGGCCCAGCCGACGCCCGCGGCCCACTCGTCGTACACCGCGGCGGTCTCCGGCCGGGCGGCCAGATCGAGCAGCAGGCCGGTCCCCCGCTTCAGGTACTCGGGAAGGAGGGACTTGCCCTCGTCCGTGCGGAGTTCGAGGTCGCGGGCGAAGTCGCCGAGCAGCCGGTGCTCCGGGCCGGGGAGCGCGTAGCGGACGGTGACTCCGCTGAGCATCTCGGCGAGGTACAGGTTCACCTGGTCCTTGCGCATGAGGTCGGTGAACAGCTCGCGCAGCGGGGTGACATACGGATCCGGGTTCATCAGCGCGATCTGGGCCCTGGTGTTGGCGAGCACCTTGCGGGCGGGCGCCTGGCGCTCCTCGTCGTAGCTGTCGAGCAGCCCCTCGGGGGCCCAGCCGTGCACGGTGGCGGCGAGCTTCCAGCCCAGGTTGAACGCGTCCTGGAGACCGAGGTTGACGCCCTGGCCGCCGACGGGGAAGTGGGTGTGGGCGGCGTCGCCCGCGATCAGGATCCGGCCCTCGCGGTAGCGGTCGGCCTGACAGGCGGAGTCGGTGAAGACGGAGAGCCAGCGCGGCGAGTGCGCGCCGAGGTCGCCGCCCCAGATCTCACGCAGGCTGGCGGTGAGCTCCTCCAGGGTGAGCTCCTCGCCCGGCTCCCGGTCGGCATCGAAGTCGAAGGTGGAGACGCGGTGGTAGGTGTCGTCGAGCGGCACACAGAACAGCAGTCCGCGCTCGGTGCGCTCCATGCCCATCGGAGCGTTCTCCCGGTCGGCGAGGATCACGTCGCCCAGGCGGGCGGTCACCCGGCCGCCGGTGCCGGGAAAACCGATGCCGGCCGCCCTGCGGACGAGGCTGCGGCCGCCGTCGCAGCCCACGATGTACTTGGCGCGCAGCGTGTAGTCGCCGTCGGGGCCGGTCACATCGGCCTCGACGCCGTCGGCGTCCTGCCGCACCGCGGTGACCTCGTGGCCGCGCCGGATCTCGGTGCCGACGTCGACGGCGCGCTCCTCCAGCAGCCGCTCGGTCCTGGTCTGCTCGGAGAGCAGGGCGTACGCGTGCGTGCTGTCCAGCGCGGAGAAGTCGACCCACTCGTCGAGCCCCGCGAAGTGGCCGTTGCTCCAGGAGCGGGCGCCCTCGCGGAACCGCTTGAGCATCCCGCGCCGGTCCAGCGACTCCAGCGAGCGGGCGTGCAGCCCGAACGCCTTGGAGTGCGGGGTGCGCTCGGGGAGCCGCTCCAGCACGACCGCGCCGACACGGGCTATCCGCAGCTCCCTGGCGAGCAGCATGCCGACGGGTCCGCCGCCGACGACGATCACTTCGAGGTCGAGTTCGTACTCCGCGCTCTCGTTCTCGTCGTGGCCGGTCCTGTCTCCGGACATGGTGAGCCCTTTCGCTCGAAGGAGAGACATGTGATTGCTTGCAGTTATGTGCTTGAAAGCACACAGTGGATTGTGAGCATACAGATGCTCGCCTGCCGTAATCAACTCGCTTAGAATGCGCACCATGGAGACTTCGACTCAGAGCCCGCTGCGGGCAGCGGAACTGCTCGACGCCGTCGGCCCCGCCTTCTCGCGACTGCGGCGCACCGCGGCGCTGAGCGTCGAGAAGCAGGTGTCCCGCAAGGACATGACCAGGACTCTGGTGCTCAACATCGTTCAGGACGGCCCTGAGCACGAAGGCCAGGAGATCACCGTGGGCGTGGTCGGCGAGCGGCTCGCCGTCGACCCCTCGGTCGCGAGCCGCATGGTCTCCGACTGCATCTCCGCCGGCTATCTGATCCGGGCGGCGTCCCAGCGCGACGGGCGGCGCACGATTCTCCAGCTCACCGAAGAGGGCCACGACACGCTCGCCCGCTTCCGCAGCCACCAGCGGGCCGCTTTCGAGCGCATCACCGAGGACTGGCCCGTGGAGGAGCGGCTGGAGTTCGCCCGGCTGCTGATCAAGTACGTGGACTCCATCGGTGAGTTGCAGAGCGACGGCGGCACGGCGTAGGTCGCGTCTTCGAAGTCCCGTCCGCCCGGCGGCGCCTGGCACGCTCCCCCAGAGCTCGCGCCTGGGAGGTGCCCCCCACGCCGCGTTGTCGTCGGTCGCCAATGTCCCCCCGTAGCCCTTCGGGCACGGAAGGTGACCTGACCGCATGGACTCCCTCCTCCGCCTTGCGATCGCACGCACCAGACGCCGCCGGGCCCGCCCTTCGGGCGGACGACGCCCCTCTGAAGACACTCCCTAGTGCTGTGTCCGGGGCCCAGGGCCTGTCGGGGCGGGAGCCGGGCCGGGGCCCGCGGCGGGAGCGCCGCGGGCCCCGGCCCGTTCCTCATCCCCGTGCGAGGACCCTCCGCAGCACCGCCGTCAGCACCGCGGTCTCCTCGCCCGCCGGGACGGCGCCGTGCGACCGCCAGGCGACGACGCCGTCCGGCCGTACGAGCACGGCTCCCGCCGGCCCCACCCCGTAGGACTCGGACCAGCGGCCCGCCGCGCTGACGAGCGCCTCCGGGCCGTCGCCGGGCCCGGGCACCACGCGGTGGGCCGCCAGCTCGACCCCGAACTCCTCTGCCACGGCCGAGGCTGCGGCCGTCCAGGCCCCGCCCCGTTCCGCGGCCAGCAGGACGAAGGCGCGCCCGTACAGATCGAGCGCGGAGATCTCCGCACCGCCCCGCAGCAGCACCGTGTGCGGCGCCCGGGTGCCCGGTTCGCCGTGCAGCGCACGTGGATCGGACGCGGCCGGGAGCGGCTCCGCCCCCGGCTCGGGGACGACGGCGGTGGAGCGGTACGGCTGCCCCATCGTCACGGTCAGCGCGTCGGCCGCCGCGGCCTGCTGCTCCGGCGTCGCGCTTCCGGAGCGCACCGCGAGCTGCAGCGAACCCTGCTCCGCCGTGTACGCGCCGACCGGGCCGCGCTCGGCGTCGTACGTCTCCAGCAGCCCCGTTCCGGCGGCGCCACCGACGACCAGCGCGAGCTTCCAGGCCAGGTTGTGGGCGTCGGCGATACCGGTGTTGGCGCCATAGCCGCCGGTGGGCGGGATGACGTGGGCGGCGTCGCCTGCCAGCAGCACACGTCCGTGCACGAAGCCCTCGGCGACCTGCTCCGCCATGTCCCAGGGGAACCGGGAGCGGATGGTCACCTCGACGTCGGGCGAGCCGATCGCCGCGCCGACCAGCTCGGCGCAGCGGGCGTCGGTGAAGTCGTCCAGGCTCTCGCCGTCCTCGGGCCGGTAGCCGACGATCAGAGTGCCCTCGGTCAGGGTGTCGTCATGCACCAGAATCCCCATGACCTGTGGGTTCTTCACATGGACCACGCTGTACCGGCGTTCGCCGAGCACGCCGCTCAGATCGGCCCCGAAGGCGATGCTGACATGCCGGGAGAGCACGCCCCGCCCCTGCCGGGGCACCTTCAGGCTCTCGCGGACGGTG
Source organism: Streptomyces sp. FIT100 (assembly GCF_024584805.1). Classification (NCBI taxonomy): domain Bacteria; kingdom Bacillati; phylum Actinomycetota; class Actinomycetes; order Kitasatosporales; family Streptomycetaceae; genus Streptomyces; species Streptomyces sp. FIT100. The sequence continues at coordinate 3,290,033 of NZ_CP075715.1, forward strand.
CTGCGCGGGCCGTCGCAGGCCACCAGATAGGCGCTGCGGAAGGTGCTGGTGCCGCCGGTGCCGTCGCCGAGGACGGCGGTGACCCCGTCCGGATCCTCCGCGAACGACAGCAGCTCGGTGCCGAACCGGAGGTCGGCGCCGAGCTCCTCGGCGCGGGCGCGCAGCAGTGGCTCGAGCCGGTCCTGCGGGAGGAGCAGCAGCCGGCAGGGGGTGAGACCGGCCAGATCGTCACTGCCCTCCAACTCCTCCTTGCTGAAGAGGACTTCACCGGAGAGGGAGGTCACCCCGGCACGGGTCCTGTGGGTCTCGAAGCCGGCGGCCGCGCGTTTGGCCGCGTCCTCGACACCTGCCTGGCGGAGCAGTTCGGCGGTGCGGGGGTAGTACCCGACCGCCCTTGGGTGTACGGAGGTGCCGGGGTGGCGCTCGACCAGGGTGCACCGCACCCCGTGGTGGGCGAGGAACACGGCGGCGGAGAGACCCACCAGGCTCCCGCCGACGATCAGCACGGGCGCGTCGCCCTGCCCCGGTACCTCGCCCTGCCCGGGTCCGTCGCCCTGCCCGGGTGCATCGCCCGGTGCGGCCGCGTCGCTGGTACTCATGTCGTCATCCCTCTCTCGGCTGTGGCGGAACGCGTGCTCATGGCGTGGGCAGCCCTGCCTGCCGGAGCGCCAGATAGTCGACGACCTCCCAGTGCTCCGCCACCTTCCCGTCCTCGATCCGGAACTGGTCGCAGGTGCGCATCCGGAGCGGCAGACCCGACGGACCACCGCCGCTCCACGCCCCGGTGAGACTGCCGGTCCAGGTCACGAAGACCATGACCCGGTCGTCGGCGGCGACGATGTGGTCGACGGTGGTGACCAGGTCGGGGAAGGCGGCGATGTTGTCGGCGAAGAACGCCTTGAACGCCTCCAGCCCGTCCGGCACCTGGTCCGTGCGCATGTTGTGGTGCCGATAGTCCTGGTGGTAATAGCGGTCGGCGAGATCGAGCCGGTGCTCGCTGAAGACCTCGCGGTACGCGCCGAGCACCAGCTCCGCGTTGGCCCGCTCGGTGTCGGTGTGCGGGCCGGCGAGACCGGGGGCGGACGGCTGGGTTCCGTCACCTTCCAGTCCCTTGACCCCGTGCTGGGCGAGGACGGACCGGTCGACCACGTTCCAGTGCTCGGCGATCCTGCCGTCCTCCGTGCGGTACAGCTCGGCCGTGTGCATCCGGAAGTCCTCCTCGCCTTCGCGGGCGCGCCCGGTCCAGGTCACGAAGACCATCACCCGGTCGTTGTCGGCGACCAGATGGTCGATGCCTGCGCTGAGCCCGGGAAAGTCGCCGGCCATCGTCCGGAAGCGGCGGACCGGCCCCACGATGCCCGGCGGTATCAGCGGGTCGTGGTCGGTGTACGTGCCGTGGAAGAGGCGTCCGGCCTCGTCGAAACGGTGCTCGCGGTAGAGCACGTCGTACAGCTTGCGGACCAGCTCGGCGTTGCGCGCGCGCTGCCCGGCGGGGGTCACGGTGGTCATGGGTTCCTCTCGGATCGGGCTCGGATCGGGCCCGGATCGGACTCGGACCGGGCCCGGCTGCTGGGTGCGGCTGCTGGGTGCGGCCCCGGGCCGCGGCGGCGGCTCAGGACGTGAGCGCGTACGTCGACCAGTGGGAGTCGGCCGTGAAGCCGAGCTTCCTGTTGAGCGCGACGACGGCCGCGTTGGCGGTGTCGTTGAACACCTGGACCAGCGCGAGGCGTTCGTTCTCCCGTGCGGCCCCGACCAGCAGGTCCGCCTTCAGCCAGGTGCCGAGGCCACGGCGGCGGTGCTCCGGCAGCACGAGCGTCTCGCCGGCGTCCGCCATCGGGCTGTCGCGCACGAAGAGCGTGCTGTAGGCGACGACTTCCCCGCCGTCCTCGGACAACGCGGCCACACCGTACGGGCGGTGTCCAGCGCGCACCGCCTCGTCCTCACGGGCCCGTACGTCACCGGCCGACGGGTTGCGCGGCCGGGCCCGGCCGTTGACCCGCTCGTCCAGCCGGCTCCAGGCGCGGGCGTAGGAGTCGACGAGTCCCTCGGGGCAGGGGCCGCTCCAGCGCACCAGCCGGTAGCCGGGCACGGGGCGGCCCGCGGCCGCCTCCAGCGCGCCGCGGGCGGGGCCCGCGAGCAGCAGCCGGTTCCGTACGGTCAGCGCGGTGTGCTGCGCACCGAGCACCTCGGCGAAGCGCTCCCCGGCCGCTCCCTGCGGGGCGTCCACCAGGAGCAGGTCCCGCCCGCGCTCCCGCAGGGCGGCCAGGCCCGCGGCGGCCAGCGCCCGGCCCGCGCCGCGCCGGCGGAAGCCGGGGAACACCCACAGCGAGCCGTGGCCCGGGCCGGCGGGATCGCCCAGGTCGAGGCCGAGTTTCAGTACGCCGGCCGGGGCGCCGCCGTCGAACGCGACCAGCACGATGCGGTCGGTGCCGTGCCGGCGCTGGAACAGCCGGGCCAGCAGCGCCCCGGTCACCGGCGGGTCCGCCGGCAGTTCGAGGCTCATGGTCTCCCGGAATCCGGGCAGCAGGGCGGCGATGGTCGCCGGTTCGTCTCCGTCGAGGCTGCGAATCTCCATGGCCGACACCCTGGCCGACCGCTCTCGAAGCACCGTCGAGGACAACTCGACACAACTCGATACCGGGGGCCCGCCGCGGCGGCCGGGTCAGGCGCCTCCGGTGACCCGCAGCGTCTCCCCGTTGGTGTTGCCATTGGCCGCGGAGCCCAGGAAGACGACGGCGTTGGCCACGTCCTCCGGCACGGACATCCGCCCGGAGGGCAGGCTCTTGCCCTTCTCCTCCAGGAACGGGGCGGGCACATGGGTCGTCACGGTCTCGGTGAGGGTCTGGCCCGGCACCACCATGTTGACCAGGATCCCCTCCGGCCCCAGCTCCCAGGCGAGGCTGCGGACCAGCCCGTACAGCGCGGACTTGCCCGCGCCGTACGCCCCCGCGCCCGGCTTGCCGCTGTCCGCGAGCCCCGCGCCGATCAGCACGACACGGCCCCACGGGCGCCCGCGCATCACCGGCAGCACCTGCTGAAGCGTGTGGAAGAGGGCGTCGACGGTGGTGCGCAGGACCTCCTGCCACTGCTTGGCCGGCACGTCCTCGAAGAGAGGCACCGGCTTTCCTGGCCGGGGGATCGCCTCGCCCCACACCACGGCGTTGCCCACCAGCACATCGATGCCGCCCCACTCCTCCGCGACCCGTCCCACCGCGTCCCGTACGGACTGCTCGTCGGCCAGGTCGTAGCGAACGACCAGCGGGGTGCCGCCCGCCTCGGTCACCAGCCGGGCCGTCTCCCGGGCCCCGGCCTCGTTGGTGTGGTACGTGATCGCGACCTGGGCACCCTCGGCGCCGTACGCCACGGCGGTGGCCCGGCCGATTCCCGAGGAGGCCCCGGTGACCAGCACCACCTTGCCCTGCAGATCGGTCTTCATGAGCCCGCTTTCGTCGTGTTCGCGGTCGGGGTGCGGCTGCCGATGCTCTGCGCGTGCCGGAAGAAGTCCTCGGGGTCATAGGTCCTCTTCACGCCATGCAGCCGTGGAACGTTCTCTCCGAAGTGGTCCGCCTCCCAGCCGTCGGCAACTCGCGAGCTGGGGAAGTTGATGTACGAGCCGCACGCGAGCGGTTCCAGGGCCGCGGCGCAGCGGTCGGCCCAGGCGGTCATCGACGCCGCGGTCGCTCCGGACGGCCGCGGGTCGCGGCAGGCGATCTGAGCGCCGAGCAGGAACCGTGCGTCACGGTGCACATAGGCGGTTTCGGTCCTGCCCACCCGGTTCGCGGCACCGCCGATGGCGATGCACAGCAGATACCGCTCCGGGACCGGCTCCGGCTCCCAGGCGTCGAGCAGCGCCGCCGCCTCGCCCCGGTCCACGGGCCGGGCGGTGAGCCGGTAGCTCTGCCGGGTGTACGGGTGCCGGTGGCCCTCCGCGCCGGGGCCGGTGCCGGTGCGATGGCACTGGGCCACGGTCCTGGACCCGCAGAGCGCCTCGTGCATCACATCGGCGTACACCCCGCGGGGCCCGACGGTCCGGGCGACCGGCTTGGCGCCCGCGCGCTCGGCGAGCTCGCCGAGGGACCGTTCCAGCGCGTCGCCCGCCCGGAGGTCGACGCCCCAGACCTTGACGACGGGCCGCCCTCCGGGGCCGAACATCCCGGGCAGCACGACCAGCGAGGAGCCGATCTCGTCCGGGCCCTGCGCGCACCAGTCCTGCCACGCCGCGAGGACCGCGACCGCGTCCTCGTACGCCCACAGGGTCTCGAAGCCGGTCATGAGCGGGGCGTCGACGGGCCGCACCTCGAACTCGGTGACGACGCCGAAGGTCCCGCCCCCGCCGCCGCGCAGCGCCCAGAACAGGTCGGGCTCCTCGGTGGCCGAGCAGCGCACGGTCCGGCCGTCGGCCAGTACCACCTTGGCGGAGACCATCCGGTCGCTGCCGGTCCCGAACCGCCTCGTCTGCCAGCCGATTCCGCCTCCCGTCAGAAAGCCGCCCGCGCTCACCGTGGGGAAGGTCCCCGTGACGATCTGGCGGCCCAGCGGCTTCAGCGCGTCCAGCGCGTCGAGCGACTGGGTGCCGGCGCCGAGCCGGACGGTGGGCGCGTCGGCGGGGCCGCCGACCGCGACCCGGTTGATCCGGGACACGTCGATGACGAGCCCCTCGCCGGTGGACCAGCCGTTGAAGCTGTGGCCGCCGCCGCGGACGTGCACCCGCAGTCCGGTCTCGCGGGCGTGCCGGACACAGGCGGCGACGTCCTCCGTCGTGGCGCAGTACGCGACGGCGCACGGGCGCACGGTGTCGTACTCGGTGTTCTGCAACTGCGTGGCGAGGGGATACCCCGGGTCCGACGGCAGGACCAGCTCGCCGCGGAGCCGCAGGCCCTTCAGGGCGCGCGGCGCCGACATCAGCCGTCGACGCCGAACTTCTCGGCCGTGACCTTGGAGCCGTCGTGGCCGCGCACCTTGGCGCCCTGCGGGTCATGGAAGTCGGCGCCCCCGGTGCCCTGCCAGGCGGTGTCGGAGACGAACTCGCCCTGTACGCGGACGCGGGCCTCGCCGACGTGCTTGCCCTCACCGTCGACGGCGAGGATGTGGAAGCCGTACTCGAAGGTGTCCGGGCCGGTGGCGCGCCAGCTGCCCAGACCGATGTTCCTGGTGTTCACCTGGGTGGAGACGACTCCCCCGTCGGCGCTGAAGCGGACCAGGCCGGGAACGGCCTTTCCGTCGTCGTCGAGCTGGGTGGTCCAGGTGCCGACAAGCCTCGCGTCAGTCATGACAACTCTCCTTGGAGGGTGGGGTGCTGTACGTACGGTGCAAGCACGATCTGGAGGGTTGCTCGAAAGGGGCTGTAGCTCTCGGTCCCGGCGGCCGCGCCGTCCGGTGTGCACTCGGCTGCGCCGGGATCGGGCGCGAGGTCGGGCTCCGGGCCGAGGCAGTCGAGCATCGCGCCGTAGAGGAAGTCGAGTTCGGCGACCCGGATCCGGCGGGCGCCGCCCGCCGTCACCGCTCCTCCGGCCCGAGTCCCGGGTGCCTCTGCGCACGCGGGTGGATCGCGCCGAGCGCCATCAGTGCCCGGCTCAGGGTCCGCTGCGCGCAGTGCAGTACGCCGTGCCGCTTCATCTCCGTACTCCTCTCTGCACTCCTGTTGCTGTTTCTGCTCCTGCTCCTGTTTCTGTTTCTGCTTCTGCTTCTGTGGTGGGTGTCCGGCGTGGGACGGCAAGTGCGTGGGCGATCTCGGCTGCCGCCCTGGGCCCGTACGCCACCTGGACCGCTGCGACGAGGCGCTCCGGATCGCACGCGTACTCCTGACCACCCGCGGCGCCCCGCGTGAACGAGGCCAGTGCGGAGCCCGTCTGCGCGCAGCGGACGGGTGCGAGCCCGGCGGCCAGCCCGGCGAGGAACCCGGCCCTGAAGGCGTCCCCCGCCCCCGTCGGATCGACGAGCCGCTGCGGCGGCACGGCGGCGATCCCCACGGGCGGCTCCCCCGCCCGTTCGAGCCGGCACCCATCGGCGCCCAGCGTGGTGATCCACGTACCGGTGCGGCGCAGCACCTCCGCGCGGCTCCAGCCGGTCCTGCGCAGCAGCAGCGCGCTCTCGCGGGCGTTGGTGAAGAGAAGCGCGGCCCCGTCCACCAGCCGGCGCACGGCGTCCCGCTCCAGCAGCGCCAACTGCCGGGAGGGACCGGCGGCGAAGGGGAGACCCGCCGCACGGCACTCCTCGGTGTGGCGGACCATCGCCCCGGGGTCGTCCGCGCCGACCAGGACGAGATCGAGTCCCCCGAGCCGCCGTGCGGTTTCCGCGAGTCCGATGCCGGCGGCCTCGCTCATCGCACCCGGGTGGAACGACGCGATCCGGTGCCTGTCCCCGTCCGTGGTGCACAGGTAGCGGGCGGTACGCCGGGTTGCCGAGACATGCACGGACCCGGTGTCGACACCGAGGGCCGCCAGCCTGTCGCCGTGCTCCCGGAAATCCGCCCCGACCGCACCCACGAGTGCGGGCCGGTACCGCAGGAGGGCCAGGCCGTACGCCGCATTGGCACCGGCTCCGCCCGGCCGGACGTCCAGCGAGTCGACGAGGAAGGACAGGGAGACGGCGGCGAGTCGGTCCGGTACCAGCTGCTCGGCGAACCGCCCGGGAAAGACCATCAGATGGTCCGTCGCGATGGACCCGGTGACGGCGATGCGCATCTCAGAGCCCTGCGGCGACGCGCAGCGCGTCGACGCGGTCGGTGCGCTCCAGCTCGTCGCCGTTCTTGCCGTCGGTGTCGATGCCGAGCGCGATGCCCGGGGACTGGGCGCCGATGGACACCGAGACACCGCGGGAAGCGCCGTCGAAGCCCTTCTTCGAGGAGTCGTAACCGATCTCGAGAATCTTGTTGCGCAGCAGCGTGGCGATGTCGGCGTATGCCTTCGTCGTCACCTCGCCGGCCACGTGCACCAGGCCGGTGGTGATCAACGTCTCGACGGCGACGCGCGAGGAGGGATCCTCCTGGAGCAGCGCGTCGAGGGCGGTGTCACTGATCTGGTCAGCGATCTTGTCGGGGTGGCCCTCGGTCACGGACTCCGAGGTGAACAGGCGACGGGACACAACGCTCCCTGGGGTCGGCGGGTGTACGGGAGGACCGCGGACGGGACGGCCCGGGCAGGACCAGGTCAGGCGCTGCGGACGGCCATCTCCAGCCCGCCGTCCGGCGCCAGGGGCTGTGAGACGTACCCACTGCCGCTCGCCCGGACATACGCCAGGAAGTCCGCAGCCCGCTCCGGAGCCTCGGGAACCCCGCAGGCCACGACCACCGCGCCGGGCAGCATCCGCGGCTCCATCACCCGCAGCACCGGCAGGAAGCGCTCCGGGGCCCCGCCCAGCACAAGCAGATCCACGGGCCCCGGCGGAACAGCCACGCCGCTGCCCCCCTCGCACTCCACGACCCGCCCCCGCCCGTTCTCCCGCAGCGCCTCGGCGACGAAACCGACCAGCCCGGCCCCGCACACCACCACGCTCTCGGCCCCGGTGGCGATCACCAGCTGCCTCAACAGGGTCCCGGCAGCCTCGACAAGCGGATCGTCGGTCGTACGGACAACGGATGCGGTGTTCGGCATGACAAAGCTCCCCCGTGGACGAGTGCTCGCAATGACCGGCGGTCGATGTGCAGGCCGTCGATGTCCGCTCCCAGCCTTACAGCCCCCGTCCCCACGGGCGACCGTCCTCGACGCTCCCCCCACCCACCGTCGAGCCACCTTCGAGCCACCGGACCGCGCCCCACCGCCACGGCGAGTCACCGCCGCCGCCCGTCCGCACCCCAGCGGCACCACCTGACCAGCGAAGACAACAATCTTGCGAGCCCGGAATCCTTATCCGCTAGGCTAGGCGCCGGATCCCACGGATCCCCCCGCCTTCGTAGCTCAGGGGATAGAGCACCGCTCTCCTAAAGCGGGTGTCGCAGGTTCGAATCCTGCCGGGGGCACAGCGCCTGACCAGGCATGGAGCTTCGAACAGCCCCCTCGGAGTGATCTCCGAGGGGGCTGTTTTCGTGTGTGCGGGGACGTAACGCTAGGCGACGTCCTGGTTACGGGGTTTTCTACCGACCCCACGGGGCGTCGGCGGCCTCCTGCTCGAACTGGGGCATCAGCGAGGTGTAGGTGTCCGTGTGGCTCGCGATCACCCCAACCGGAGAAGTGACCGCTTACCTCGCGGCGGGAAGCACCTCCAAGGTCACCTGGATCAGTCTGGATGGCGCCGCCTGCCGTCTGGACGCACCCGACGAGGTTGACTGAGTCGAGCCCGTCACCGCCCGGCAGCGGTCTGGCTGGCCCTCCATTCAGGAGCCTCGGGCGTGTCCTGGAACTCCAGGAGGTGCTGTCCGGCGAGCCGCTGCAGGGCGGCGCGCACGACTGCCGGTGTGACGTAGAAGAACTCCCGGCGTAGGTTTACCCGGTTGACGCGGCGGGACTCGAACTCCTGGTGCAGGCGGCGTTCCAGGCCGACGGCGTCCTCACTGAAGATCAGGGCGTGTACGTCGAAGCGGAAGGGGACGGACGCGTCCCCGAGTTCGATGACGCGGTCCATGGGATCGAGGCGCCGGGTCATACCGATCTTGACCATGCGTTCGCCGAACGCTCCGACGTTGGAGATGACGTAGACGTATCCGGCCCGGATGTTGGCCTCGCGGGCCTCGACCGCCTCCAGTTCGGCGCCCAACTCGGCGAGTTTTCCTTCGAGTTCGGCGATGGCGGCCTCATCGCCGGTGCCGGGTTGCCGAGTACCAGGGAGCCGACGGATCAGGTCTACCCCGGCCGACCGCTGACACCAGCTCTCCGCAAACCAGAGGTGGTCGACGTCTCTCACGCCAACGTTCGCGCCGCAGAAGACCAGGCCATGGCTACCCTCAAGGCTTGGCGGCTCCTGCGCAAGCTCCGTTGCAGCCCGAGCCGCATCACCGAGCTCGTCCGGGCGGTCCTCGCTCTCCAACTCAACATCCTGATGGATACCCAGACTCCGGGCGTTGCCAGCGAGGAAGCGATCCTTCGAGGAGCGCACCGGATCCACCGCGTCCCCTTGCCCTCTGTGAGGTAACGCTTCCGCTTCCCCACCATGGCCACTTCCCCAGGATCGAAGAATCCAGCGTCCAGGTGTCGAAAGTTCGGGGGGCCGCTCCACTCGACCCTGCCCCTGCACCTCGGCCTCGCCCTCGCCCCGTCCGGGGCCCACGCCGGGCACTCACAGAAGGGGAATCTTGAGTAAGTCCAGATATAATAAACCCACCTATCCATACAGAGGTGTGCCGTGGACAAACCTGCCGAGATGTTCGACCGCGACTTCGAGTGGGCCGAGCTGACCCGCTTCGCCGCCCTACCCGGCCCGCGCGCCACCCTCGGCGTGGTCTCCGGCCGCCGCCGCCAGGGCAAGACCTTCCTCCTGGACGCCGTCACACGGGCAAGCGGCGGCTTCATGTTCACCGCCACCGAGACCACCGAAACCGACGCCCTGCGACAGTTCGGCGAAGCCCTCGCCCGCCACCGCGACCAGCCCACCCCGTTCCGCTTCGCCCACTGGGACGAGGCCGTCACCGAGCTCATGCGCATCGCCGACAGGGGCGGCCCCACCGTCGCGGTCATCGACGAGTTCCCCTTCCTCGCCAAGGCCTCCCCCGCCCTCCCCTCGATCATCCAGCGCGCCCTCGACCCCGCCGCCCAGCACACCAACACCCCCGTACGGCTCCTGCTGTGCGGCTCCGCCCTGTCCTTCATGGGCGGACTCCTCGCCGGCAACGCCCCGCTGCGCGGCCGCGCCGGCCTGGAACTCGTCGTCCCCACCCTGGACTTCCGCCTCGCCGCCGAGTTCTGGGAGATCACCGACCCGCGCACCGCGCTGCTCACCCACGCCATCGTCGGCGGCACCCCCGCCTACCGCCGCGAGTTCACCCAGGGCGACGCTCCCGCCGGTCCCCACGACTTCGACGCCTGGGTCACCCGCGCCGTCCTCAATCCCGCCCGTCCGCTCTTCCGCGAGGCCCGCTACCTGCTCGCAGAGGAACCCGAACTCCACGACACCGCGCTCTACCACTCCGTCCTGGCCGCCATCGCCGCCGGAAACGCCGCACGCGGCGGCATCGCCGACTACCTCGGCCGCAAGTCCACCGACCTCGCCCACCCGCTCAGCGTCCTCCAGGACGTCGGCATGATCACCCACGAGGCCGACGCCTTCCGCCGCAACCGCTCCGCCTACCGCATCGCCGAACCTCTCATCGCCTTCTACCACGCGGTCATGCGCCCCGCCTGGGGCGATCTGGAACGCCCCGGACGCGCCCCCGCCGTCTGGCGCCGCGCCCAGTCCACCTTCCGCAGCAAGGTTGTCGGCCCGCACTTCGAACAGGTCTGCCGCGAATGGGCCCGCTGGCACGCGTCCCCCGCAACCCACGGCGGGCAGGTCACAAGGGTCGCCAGCGGGACCGTCAACGATCCTGCCGCGAAGACCAGCCACGAAGTCGACATCGCGGTCCATGGCGAGACCGACAGCGGCCGCGAAACACTACTCGCCATCGGCGAAGCCAAATGGAACGACGTCATGGGAAAGGGCCACCTCGAACGTCTCCAGCACATCCGTGCTCTCCTCACCGCACGCGGCACCGCCACCGACGTCACCCGGCTACAGTGCTACAGCGGCACCGGCTTCACCGACGAACTGCGCCACCTCGCCGAGAACGACCCCGCCATCCAGCTGATCGATCCAGTTCGCCTCTACCACAGCGACTGACCCGGTCGCAGTCACCGCCCCTGTACGGGGAACATGGCCTCCGGATGGAAGCGCGCCGGAAACCGCCGTCCGGCAGCCGTCTCCCCACCGCCCGCCGAATTCGAACAGATCATCCAGGAAGTGGGCCGGGAGGCGACCCAGACTGAGCAGTTCCCGAACGGAGCAGGAGCGAGCTAGCCTGCAGTCAGGCAGCTGACCTGCAAAAACAGCGAACCATCAAGCCTGCGGAGGACGGATAAGTAAACGTATGATCATGCCCCCAAAGCGGGGGTCGCAGGTTCGAATCCTGCCGGGGGCACAGTTTCTGACCAGCGCGTTTACCTCACGAGGTAAGGCGGACGGCGTTCAAGGCCGACTAGACGGCAGCCGAGTCCCGCCGGGGAACGCCCCTGCCGAGCGCTACAAAGCGCTCGTCGAGACGTTCGGCAACGGCATGCTCGACGGTTTCCGCCGTGTGTTCATGCCGGACGAGCTGATCAAGAGCACCGAGCTGGCGGCGAGGCTGAATCAGGCGGGCTGGGAGCTGCATCCGTCGTTTCCCGCCTCGGGCGGACCGGTGCCCTGGATGGGCAACGAGCACGAGCAGCCGCTCCGGTCCGCGGGGGGATACTCCCGCTGTCCGACGTCCTCGCCACCGTCGTCGGTAGGTGCGGACGGCGCGGCGGCGCACAGGGCGCCGAGCACGTACGGCAGATCCTCGGTGCCCGCGCCGATCAGCACCCGTGCCCCGGGCGCCGGTCCGCCCACGGCCTCGCACTCGGCGACGAGCGGGAACTGCTCCTCCTTCGGCCCGGGCTCCGCCGACCCGTCGGTGCGCCGGTAGCCGAACCGAAGCCGCAGCGGGTCGTCCCGGTGCGGAGACCGCACCCGGACCAGCCGCAGCGCCCCGGGGAACGGCTGTACCCCGAAGGTGCCGGTACCCGTGGCCGGTCCGGGCACGGCAGCAAGCCCCTGCGGGCCCGTCCGCAGCCACCCCGCCGACAGTGCCTTCCACGGGCCCGGCCCCCACACGGCACCGGGGAAGCGGCGCTCGGTCACCGGCGCGAGGGGCTCTATCCGGTCCAGCGCCGGCAGCCTGCGCCGTACCCACCAGTGCGCCCAGCAGGCCATGCCCACCGCGCTCACCGCGCCCACGACACCCGCGGTCCACACCATCGCGCGTGGCGAGGATGCCGAGAACAGCGCGCCCAGGGCCCCGCCGAGCCCCGCCATGGTGAAGGTCACCCCCGGAGCCGCCGTCTGCCAGGGCCAGTTCAACCGGGACGCACCCCCGCGCACGATCCGCCACAGCCCCGCCCACAGAGCCGCCGCGCCCAGCCCGGCGACGGCCGCCCCGAACGCGGCGGGCGGCGTGAACTCCCGGCCGGGATAGTGCGCTGTGCGGATCGTCCGCTCTTCTCCGCCCGCCGAGACCTCCAGCAGCCGCACCGAATCGCGCCACCAGTACAGGGTCGCCTCGCCGCGCCCGCCGGCAGCGGCTTTGATGACGTCCTCGTCTGCACGGTCGACACGCAGCGTGAGGGCCAGCGGGCGCCCGTCGGACCGGCCGAACTCGATCAGGTAACGGTCACCACCCCTTGTTTCCCGCTTCCGTAGGACGTCATCCACCGCCACCGGCTCCGCCCGCAGACAGAAGGGCTCCCGGTAGAGATCCCCGCACACCTTCAGGCGGCCCGTGGCCCGCCCCTCGGCGTCACGTATCGCCAGGCGCGGGAAGCCGAGGTCGTCGGCGCGACCGCGCTCCGCGCTCTGCGCCAGCTGCCACACCACCCCGAACAGCACGATGGCCAGCACGACCCGCACCGTCCCCCACACCACGTCATGCACCCGCCCGCGCACGAGCCCCTACCTCCCTGCCCCGGACGTCAGTTGCGCCGGTGCTGCAGGTCAGAAGTCTGCCATCAGGGGGAATATCGAAGGAATGCGGGGAAAGGTGGTGTGCCAGCCAGCTGGCTGGCCGGCCGGCGGGTCAGCCGGTGCGGTTCAGTCGGCAGACCCCCTGGGCCCGAAGCGGACCGATCGTGATCCGGACTCAGGACGGAGTAGCGGCGTTGCTCGGCCCGCTCGTCGGTCCACTCGGCCAGGTTGAGCTCGTGAGGATCGACTCCATCGACTCCTTCGATGAACTGGTCGTAAGCCGTGCGGCTCAGCGCATCCGCTCCAAGGCGGACGCGATCGGCGGAAGCCCCGGCAGAGACGGACCGCAAGCCGTCCGTTCCGGACTGATCAACAAGTGACCAGTCGGTCTCCCCCGTTCATCTCCGCGAACTCCGCTGTCGCAGCCTGCGCCATGGTGACGAAACGTGCTGTCAGGGGGTGCCCACCGTGCGAGGGGTGGACCAGATTGAGGGGGACCGTCGGTGCGTCCGGGATGGCGAGGAATGATACGAAGGGGTGGATATGCTGCCGCCCGACGAATTCGGGGACGACCCCCATGCCCTTACTGGAGGCGACGGCCTCAAGCCATTCGTCGAAGTTGCTGCACACCACGGAGACACCGGGCCGGTGTTCCGTCGGCCAGTCGGCCAAGTTGGTCGTACCACTCACTTCGTTCAGGACGAGTTGGTGATCGGCGATCTCCCGCCAACTGATCTCGTGCCGTTCGGCGAGTTCGGAACGTGTGGAGACCGCTACGACCCTCCGCTCGTGCAACAGCGTGACGACTTCCATGCCCGGAGCCGTGAGCCGGCCCCTCAGGATCGCGATGTCGGCATCACCGCGATCCACTCCCGCGAGCTTCGCATCATGCCTGTGCGCCTGGACCGATACGCCGGTTTCCTCCTCGAAGCGCGCGATGACCTCTTGGGGCCATCCCGTGGGAAACCCCCATGCGAAGCCCACACGGAAGGTGTCGTCGTCCGACTCGGGGCGCAGCGCCGCCTCCAACTGCGGCAGTAGCACATGAAGTCGGTCATAAAGACTCTCACCGGCCGGCGTGAGGGTCACGTGCCGGGTGGTCCGTTCCAACAGGCGCCGGCCGAGCAGTTCCTCCAGGCGACGGATGTTGCGACTGAGTGTCGGCTGGGACACGTTCATGCGCTTCGCGGCCCGGGTGAAGTGCTTCTCGTCCGCCAAGGCCAGGAACCCACGCAGGTGATGCAGCTCGATGCTCATGGAGAGCAGCATATGAAGTGGCGTGAAAGCAACTGGGGCGCGCGTCGGCCATGTACGGGTCACTGGTCCGACGCGGTGCTCTCACTGAACTGAGCGGCGGGCTCCGCGTCGGACCGGCTTCCCTTCGTCCAGGGGGACTTCAGTCCCGGTACTCCTCCTCCGTCACGTGCTCCTGCCACTCGGTCGGGCCGTCCGTGACGGCGATGTGGGTCATGAACGTCCCCGCTGCCGCGCCGTGCCAGTGCTCCTCACCCGGGTGGCAGATCACCGTGTCACCAGCCCTGATCTCCTGGCGTTCCCCTCCCCGGGACTGCACGACTCCCACGCCTTCCGTGACGTGGAGCACCTGGCCGGCGGGGTGCCGGTGCCAGGCGCTGCGCGAGCCGGGCGTGAACAGCACGTTGCGCACTTCGGCGTTGGCGGTCGCTCCGATACGCGGCCACAGCCAGACATCGCCGGAGAAGCGCTCGTCGGGACCCTTGGTCGCATCGCCCGGGTGACGGTTGACGTCCATGGCATGAACTCCTTGATGGTTGAACGGTCATGGTTGATGGTTGGCAGGAGAGGAATTGGTGGTTGGCAGGAGAGGAAGGAGTGCGCCGCCGTCGACAGACGGTGCGGGACACCCCGGTTCAGCGCTTGGCGGCGGCCTCCCCCGCCCCGGCCTTTCCCGCCCCGGCCTTTCCCGCCCCGGCCTTTCCCGCGAGCACGATCAGGGCTGAGGCGGCGATCGAGAGCGCGGCCAGAACGGCGTTGGTGGTGTTGAACGCGTCCTGCGGCGCCCCGCCGCGGGCGGCGAGGTCCAGGTACACGGTGCCGATGACGGCCACGCCCAGGACTCCGCCGACCTGCAGCGTCGTGTTGAACAGGCCGCTCACATCGGGCGCGAAGCGGGCTTCGACGGATTCGGTCAGATGGGTCAGGGTGCCGCTGAACGCGGCGCCGTAGCCGATGCCGCCGATTCCGAGGAGGACGGTCAGCCAGAGGGTGCTCTGGGCGCCGGCCGCCACCCCGGCGAAGGCGATCGCCATCAGGAGACCTCCCGCCGGCGCGGCAAGCCTTCTGACGCGCGCAGGCAGCCGGCCGAGGAGGGGGCCGACCAGGGCGAATGTCGCCACCCAGGAGATGGGAATCACGCCGGAATAGGCCGCGCTCCGGCCGAGACCCTGTTGCAGGTAGAGGGCCAGGACGAACAGGAGCGCGAAGTAGCCGGCGCGGGTGGCGGCCTGGGACACCAGCGCGAGGGCCACGTGCCTACGGGCGAGCAGCGCGACGTTCATCAACGGGCTGCCCCCGCGGCGCGCGATGCCCTGCTCGACCTTGGCGAAGAGGACGAACGCCGGCAGGGAGCCGGCGAGACACAGCCACGTCCACAGCGGCCAGCCGGCGTCCCGCCCGAGCACCAGAGGGGTCACCAGCAGGAACAGGCCGAGCGACAGAAGCCCGACGCCGCGCATGTCGAGCTTCTTGTCCCGTTCGGTCTCGTCGTCGGGCAGGAAGACGAACGAGGTGATCAGCAGGACGATGCCGATCGGCACATTGATCAGGAAGATCGGCCGCCACCCGGCACCCAGGATGTCCGCCTGCACCAGGATGCCGCCCAGGGCCTGGCCGATGACGGAGCTGACCCCGAGGACACCGGTGTACGCGCCCAGGGCTCTCCGCCGGGCGGCGCCGTCGAAGTGCACCTGGATGCTGGTCAGGACCTGCGAGACCATCAGGGCCGCCCCGATGCCCTGCACGACTCGCGCGCCCACCAGAGTGGCGCTGTCGGGCGCGAGTCCGCAGGCGAGCGAGGACAGCGTGAAGACGGCGAGGCCCCACAGATAGACCCGTCGCCGGCCGCGGATCTCGCCCAGCCGGGCACTGGTGATGAGCAGCATGGCGTACACAAGGGTGTACCCGGAGACGATGAGTTCCAGTTCGCCGCCGGACGCGTGCAGGCGATCACGGATCGAGGGGACCGCGACGTTGACCACGGCGATGTCCACGTTTCCGAGGAACATCCCGCCCAACAGCGAGGCCAGCATCCAGCCTTGCCGCGCTCCGCGCCGCGCCGGCAGCCCTTGACGCGCCCCGGTTCGCGTCGGCTCGTGTGCAACTGACGTGTTCAAGGAATCCACCCCGAGAGTGTAACTACTAGTATGTACAGTCGCAATCGGCGCCGAACGACGGCCGAACGACGGCCCGGCAGCGCTAGACCGCGTCCCGCTGCACCAGCTGGAACTGCATTCCGTCGGACGTCTCGGGCCGGGTCCAGGCATTGAGGTTCGGGCCGACCGGCACGGGCTCGGTGGTGGTGAACTCGACCCCGAGGCCCTGGACCGCCTTGATGATCCGGGGTACGTCGTCGACCTCGACGCCGATGTGCTCGATGCGGGCCTGGTTACCGTCACCGAGCCGACGCCGGCGGGACTCCTCGGTCGTGGGCTCGATGAGCTCGATCCGGCCGTCCCCGCACTGGTAGAACGCGATCCTCACGTTGCGCTCGGGAACGTCCTGCGCTCGTTCCAGACGCATACCCAGGCTCTCGAGGAACGCCTTCGCCTCGTCGATGTCGTCGACCACCACGCCGATGTGGTCGATGCGCTTGAACATGTACGCCTCCTGATGTCGGTCCGACCGTCCGTCGGCCGGTCGGTCGGTCGGTCGGTGGTTTACGCGTGCTCTTCGGAGAAGTTGTTGTGGATCGCCGCCAGTTGGGGCAGATTCGACATGTTGAGCAGCAGCAGATCCTCGTCCGCTGCCGGGTTTTCGAAGTGGTGCGCGGACCAGGCCGGTATGAGGAGGATGTCGCCCGCGCTCAGCCGGGTGGAGTCTCCCGTTTCGTCGAAGATCACGGTGCCCGCACCGGACCGGACGAAATAGAGGTGCCACCAGGAGTGCGCGTGCGGGGTGGTCCGGTCACCGGGCCTGACGGCCTGGAAGGTCATGGACGTACCGGGGATGATCTCGTGGCTGCCGCCGGGCGCGGCCAGGGTGAGCGTGCCGTATTCCGTGTGTTCGGCCGCTTCGAGTTCCTTGGCCAGGGTCTTCCACTGCCATACCACCGGGGCCGGCCGGTCCCGCACATGGCGTTCGCGGAACTCAGGGTACGGAAACTGACTTCCGGTCTGTACCGGCATGGTTGTCCTCCTGGACGAGGTCGTCTCGGTGTCGGATGTCCGCGAACATGTCGCGTACGGAGGTGTCGGCGTCGACGGCGAACTGCGAGGTCAGCCCGTGCCGGGGCAGCGCGTGCGTGTAGAACCGCGGTCCCTCGACGAGATAGCCGACCGCCCAGGCGCCGCGGAGCGGCCCGCCGGCCGCCGTGACCGGCCGACCCTGTTCGTCGACATCGATGCCGCCCGGCTGGAACGTGCCGTTCGCGTACGGGCGTACGAGACCGCGTGCCAGCAGGTTGCGGATCAGCGGTGACCTGTCGCGCTCCGGGTGGAAGGCGTCGAGGCGTGCGATGACCAGCGCGTCGGCATGGCGGATCTCCGTACCGCCGGTGTACTCGGTCCGGATGGCGAACCGCGCCTCGTCCCGGTCGAGGACCACCGTGCTCCCGGGACCGCCGGCCAGGTCCACGATCCCCGCCCGTATCAGCGCGAGGAGCTGGTGGTTGCGGTGCCGGGGCGGGCCGAATGAGACCCGGTTCATGGCCCCGACACAGGTCGAGTTGAACGTCCGGTGGGACTCCGGGGTGAGCCCCGCGAACTCGACGGCTTCCCGCAGGCTCGCCCGGGTGTCGCGGATGACGTCGGTGGCGGCTTTCACGGGACTTGTCCGGTTGCCGAGCTCCGCCTGTTCGAGGTCGTCGACGACGTGCTCGACGAAGAACCTCGTGAACTCGTCCTGGCTCGCGAAGCTTCGTCCGCCCAGCGGGTCGACGATCTCCTCGACGGCGCGCCGGTCGTCAGCGGTGAACTCGTACTCCTCGGGCGCGAGGGGGCGCTGTTCCACTGCCGCGCGGTAGGCGTACCCCATTTCCGTCAGCAGCAGCGGAAGGACTTCCTCCGCGAAGTCGAGACGGGGATCGCCACGGTGAAGAGCGGCCTGCTCCCGAAGGGCTCGTACCGCTTCCTTCGTGAAGAACCGCGGCTGGTGTTGCCCGGTGATGCCCTTCTGGTTCACCCCGCGCGCGCTGAAAGGCAGGCACTGGCGGGAGAACAGCTGGATCCGGGGCTCGCGTCCGGAAGGGCGGTACGCCGTGTCCCACCCCGAGCCGTGGAACTCGCCGCCGCGGCCGACCGTGAGTTCGGAGATGACGTCGTGTGCGGTCAGTCCGAAACCCTGGACCGCGACGGTGGAGCCTGGGGCGACCTCTCCCAGTCGGCCCACCGGGTAGGGGTTCGAGCAGTAGACGAGCCATGGGTTCCGGTCGGCGTTCTCGTGGGCGAACTCCTCGAACGCCCGGTCCTCCGCGGTGGGGATGCGTTCGCAGTGACCGGTGGCGAGGAAGACGTAGTCGCTCGGGACCACGTAGCCCTTCGCCAGATGGACGGTGAAGCCTCCATCGCCGTGCGCCTCGATGTCCACGGCCCGGTCGCGGTGGTGCACGACGCGGACGTGTGACGGCAGGGAGCGTACGGCCCGGTCGAAGACCCAGCTGAGGTAGGTGCCCAGCATCTGCCGGGGCAGGTAGGCGTGTTCACCCAGCGGGTCGCCGGCGTCATCGCCCGTCGGGAGGAACACTCCGCCGAAGTCCCGGTAGCCCGCCGTCGCCGCCCACTCGGTGAACGAGGGGCCGGCGCCGTCGGTGAGCATGGTCACCTGGCTGGCGACCGTGTTGGTCAGCAGGTGGGCAGGCTGGCCTGCCGGGTGTGCGCCCTGGCCGCCGTCGCCCGGGTCGATGAGGTGCACGTCCAGCGTACGGCCCGCCGGCAACCGGTCGGCGAGTTCCGATATCCGCTGCAGGATGCTGAGGCCGCGGGGGCCGACACCGACGACGGACACCTTCAGGGCCGTCATCGCGCGGCTCCGCTCGCCGCCGTGGCGGCCGCGATGCCGTCGAGCACGGGCTCGTGGAGGCACACCCAGTCGGGCGCTTCGGCAAGCCGGGGGAAACGCTCCGCCACCTGCGGATCGTGGCCGGGAATGATGTGGTCGTCGCCGTCCGCCAGGGCCTCGATCCGGTCGTAGCCCTCCAGCATGGGCGTGAGGTGGTCGAGGATCGGGAACGGGCTGCGCAGCCGGATGTTGGCCCAGAGATGGCTGGCGTCACTCGCCAGCACGACCCGGCCCCGGGCGGTGGGGACGCGGACCACCTGGGTGCCCGGCGTGTGGCCCGGGACCGGGTGCACCGTGACGCCGGGGATGATCTCGGCCTCGCCCCGGTGCAGCACGAGCTGGTCCTCGAACAGTCCCTGTACGGCGGTCTGTACGTTGACCGGTTCGAACGGCTTGCGCACGACGTGGTGGCGCATCGCCGGCCCCGTGCAGAACCGGAGCTCCTCCTCCTGGAGGTGGATGCGCGCGTGCGGGAAGCGGTCGAGGTTGCCGGCGTGGTCGTAGTGCATGTGGGTGATCACCACGTCGGAGACGTCCTGCGCCCGCATGCCGAGGTCGGCCAGCGCCGCGACGGGGTCGCGGAAGAGGGTGCGCTTGCGGCGCCGTGCCATCTCCTCGGGGAACCCGGTGTCCACCAGCAGGAAATGCCGGTCGTTGCGGACCACCCACAGGTAGAAGTCCATGGGCATGTCGCTGCCCCGGGTGAACTGCCCTTCGTCCACCAGGAAGTTGTCCCGTGCGGGCCGGTCGGCGTGGGTGCCGAACCGCAGTGCCAGGACTTCGTAGGTGTTCTCGGCCATGTCTCTCACGCCCCCACGAGGTCGAGCGACCGGCCGGGGGCGGGACGCCCGGCCGCGGCCGTCTCGTCTTCGAAGAAGAACCTGGGCTCCTCAAAGGCCGGGACGAGCTGGTCGAACCAGGTGGCCGTGGGGTCGAACCTGGCGTAGAAGGGCCGGCGGACGATGCCGCCCCGGCGCGCCTGCAGGAGTTGCAGGGCGAACACCTTCTCCCCGCGGATCGTCGGTACGCCGTCGATGAGGACCTTGCCCGGGAACGCGCTCATCGACGGGCCCCGCACGGTGCGGGACAGGCCGGAGACGGCGCCGTAGGCGGTGCGGAAGATGTCGTACGCCTCGGCCAGCGGCAGCTCGAAGTAGGCGCGGGCACCGGTGTCGCGCTCGACGAACATGTAGTACGGGATGGCGCCCAGCTTCACGCCCTGGGTCCACAGTTCCCGCCAGGCGTCCGCGTCGTCGTTGATGTGCCGCAGGACAGGGGACTGCATGCGGACGACGGCACCGGTCGCCGTGATGCGGCGCAGGGCGTCCTGCGCGATGGCGGGCCGCAGTTCGGCCGGGTGGTTGTAGTGGCCCATCAGCGCCAGGTGCTTTCCGGCGGCCACCACGCGTTCGAACAGCCGCAGCAGGTCACCGGCGTCCACGTCGCTGACGAAACGCTGCGGCCAGTAGCCCACGGCCTTCGTGCCGATCCTGATGTTCTGGACGTGCTCCAGCCCGGCCGACAGGAGGGGCTCGAGGTACCGCTCCAGCGTGGCCGTCCGCATGATCATGGGATCGCCGCCGGTGATCAGCACGTCGGTGACCTCGGGGTGCTGCTTGAGGTAGGCGACCAGCCCCGCGGCGTCCCGTGCGGCGAAGTGCAGGTCGTCCTCTCCGACGAACTGCGGCCACCGGAAGCAGAACGTGCAGTAGGCGTGGCAGGTCTGGCCGGCGCTCGGGAAGAACAGGACCGTCTCTGCGTACTTGTGCTGGATACCCGGGACGACCTCGCCGTCCAGTTCGGGCACGTTGTGCGTCAACTGGCCGGCCGGGTGCGGGTTCATGCGCGACCGGACCAGGTGGATCTGTTTGGCCAGCTGCTGCTTGTCGCCCGCCCGCAGCAGGTCGCGCAGGGTGGCGTAGTCGTCGGGATCCAGCATCGACTGATGCGGGAAGTTGAGCCGGAATATCGGGTCGTCGGGTATGCGGTCCCAGTCGATGAGCTCATCGAGTACGTATTGGTTGGTCCTGAACGGCAGGACGTGCGATACCACGTCGACCGCCTCGCGAAGTTCCGTCGGAATGCGCTCCCATTGCGGTGTCCGCTGAATCGACGAGCGGTTGTAGGGCCTGTACTTGGCAGGGTCGGCGTCAGCCATGTGAATTCCCCGTCCGAAGGGCGGATAGTTGCGTGAAGTTCCTGACGAGATGGCGGCGAGCGGGGATCGACCGTCGGCGGCCGGTGGTCGGTGGTCGGTGGCTGCATGGACGCAGGCTCCCGCTCCTTGTCTGCTTTCTCGCGCCACCGCACGGCCGACCGGAAGCCGGTCGGGGCGATTCCCCTGCTCGCCGCCGAGAAAGCTAGTCAGCGATTGCGACCGGTGAGAAATAGACAACTCGGCAGATTCATTCGGGCCATGCATGAATGCTTCCATCGACCTGGCGCATAAATCATGTGCATACTGCATCAATGCGCTTGGCCGGCTCCTAGGATTGGCGCCGGCTCAGACAGCGGCAGACGGAATCGGGGAGCTCTCGTTGAACGGTCGGCTCAGTGTCGGCATTGCGGGGACGGGGCCGCGCGGGCTCACCGTGCTGGAACGGCTGTGCGCCGGCGCGGCAGCGCGGCCGCCCGCCGGGCCCGTGATCGTGCATGCCGTCGACCCCGCTCCGGCCGGAGCCGGCCGGGTGTGGCAGACGGATCAGTCGCCGCAGCTGCTGATGAACACGGTCGCGGAGCAGATCACGGTGTTCACCGACGCCAGCGTTTCGTGCGCCGGCGCGGTGGTGCCGGGTCCGAACCTCTACCAGTGGGCAACGGGCCTCTACCAGTGGGCGACGGCCGCGGCGATACGACCGGGGGTCGGCTCCGTGACGCTCGCCGAAGCCAAAGCCGACGCCGACGCCCGCGCGGTCCTCGGACTGGAGTCCGTCCGGCTCTTCGGCGCGATGGAGGCCCGCGCCTCATGAATGCCCTCGTACGGAGCCGACGTCCCCCGCAGGACCGCTCGGCGGGCCTGCCGGCCGCGGCGGGCGTCGCGGCGGTCACCGTCCTGACCTCGCTGCCGGTGTTCCTGCCCGGGGCGGCGAACGGCCTGATCTGCGCGGAGCTCGGGTGGAGTTCGGTGCGGACGGGAGCCATCCTGGCCGCGTACTGGCTGGCGTCCCTGACGGGCGCGTTCCTCAGCAAGCGGGCCGCACTTCCCCGGGCATTGGAACGCACCCTGGCCGTCGCGCTGGCCGGCACCTGTCTGGGGCTGTTCGCGGCGGCGGTGGCGCCCATGGCCGGTCTGTGGATCAGCTCGGTGGTTGGGGGCACGGCCTACGGCTACACCCAGCCGCACACCAACGCCCTGCTCATGCGGCGGTGCGCACCCCGGCTGCGCCCGTTCGCCTTCGGCCTGAAACAGGCCGCCGTACCGGCCGCCACCCTGATGGCCAGCGGAGCAATGCCCCTGCTGGCCGGACCGGTCGGCTGGCGAGCGGTGTTCCTCGCGGCCGCGGTGCCGTGCGCTCTGGGCAGCGTTCTCCTCGCACGGAAAGGGTCCTCGGACGGACCGTCCGCGGTCGCCGCCCCAGGCGGCAGCGAGCCCCTGCGCGGGAACGTCCATCTGCTGGCCCTCAGCTGCGCCGGGTTCTTCGGCGCGATGGTGGGCAACGGACTGGGCGGGTTCCTGGTGCTGGCACTGACGGCACGGGGAGCGTCGCTGTCGACGGCCGGCGCGGTGGCAACCTCGGGTGCCGCGCTGAACATCGTGATCCGCCTGGCCGCAGGCTGGCTCGTCGGCCGCAGGCCCCGTGCCGCGTGGGGTGCGCTGACGGGACTGTTCCTGGCCGGTGCGGCGGGTACCGCACTACTGACGCACCCGGACCCCACCGCGGCCACGGTCGGGGCCCTGCTCGCCTACGGCGGCGGCTGGGGCTGGGCGGGCCTGGTGCACTACGTCATCGGCCTGCCCTACCCCGGCCGGGAGCAACGGGCCACGGCCTACAGCCAGATGGGGGTCTCCCTGGGGGCCGCCGCCGGGCCGCTGATATGCGGCCTGCTGTTCGCCGCCGGGCGCCCTGCCGCCGCATGGTGGGCGCTGACCGCGGCCGGGGCAGCCGCCGCCGCCTGTGTCCTCCTCGCCCGGACGCACGTCCCGCCCCGCCCGGAGGGCGGGACGGTCCACGGTGCCGGCAGCTCCGGAGATCACGGCTGTGACGGCCCGTCAGCCCCTACCGGAGTCGGCCACGAGGCCCGCCACGACCTGCTTCGCACCGTCGACCGCCCGGCGAAACGCCGCAGGGTCCTGATGGGCGCGGGCCAGGACGTAACCGCCCTGCACCGTCGCCATGATCAGTGACGCCATCGCGTCCGGGTCGGTGCCGGGCCTGAACTCTCCTGCCCGCACGCCCTCCGCCAGCACCGCGGACAGTCGCTCACCGAGCCAGGTGAAGAAGTCCGCCGTGGTCGCGCGCAGGTCGTCGTCGGCAACCACCTCGAAGTCCTGCACCAGTCGCCCCATGCGACAGCCGGCGAGCGGGTCCCGTTCGAGGTCCAGGAAGGCGTTGATGCGGGCGACTGCCGACCCGTCCCCGGCCAGCGCCTCCTCCGTACGGGAGCGCAGCTGATCGCTCATCTGCGCCATGGCCGCGACCGCCAGCTCCGCCTTGCCGGAGAAGTGGTGATACATGCTCCCCTGGCCGGCCCCGGCGCGCTCCAGGATCATGGCCGGGCTCGTGCCCGTGTACCCGCGCTCCCACAGCAGCTCGCCTGCAGCCCGGGTCAGCGCCTCCTTCTTGCTCATTCCCTCACTGTACCTACCACTCGTTACGACATGACGGCATGACGACATCGCCGAGACAGCTGCTCCGACGTCGGGCCACCGAGGCGGGCGGGGTGTCGCAGTGCTCGAATCCTGCTGCTGCGGCCCCGCTGACGGCCGCGTGAGTTTTCAGGCGGCCCTCAGGGCATGCCTCGCCGGTGCGCCGGGCCCGGCTCGCGGATCAGCCGGTACGGCTCGCCCGCGAGCCGGAGCCGGTTCTCGTCGTCCACGCGGCAGCCGAGGCGTTCCGGGAGGCCGCGCAGATACGCGAGGGCGGGGGCGGTGAGGCGGATCCTGCCGTTGGCGAGGCGGGTGATGCCTGCGGGTTCGGCGAGCGCGGTGAGCCGGGTGGCGTGGGTGCCGGGCACCTCGGCGGTGTACGTGGTGCCGGAGTCGGCTCGCTGTTCCAGGGCGAAGAGGACGTCGCCGTAGCGGGCGTGGGCAAGGACGGCGAGGACGGCGCGTACGGCCTCCATCACCAGGCCCTGCTCCAGCACCAGTTGCTGTCCCCGATCCCCGAACCCGGCTACGACTGGCAGGAGATGGACATCCGCAGCCGCCTGGGCCGCGCCTACGTGGCGACGGGCCGTATCGGCGAGGCACGCGGGCAGTTCCAGGCAGTGGTCGCCGTTCACCGCGCCCGCGCGGACCGTGCGGCGACGGCGACCGCGACCGCGGGGATCACGCGCGCAACGGGTCCCGGAGACGGCCGGTAGAGGGAGCCACGACCGACTCGGGAACGGCCGCACGCCCGGCGCCGCACGGCCGGCCAGGCCGCCCCGTCCGCCGCGCCCGCCCCGCCCCGCCGCCCCGCCGCCCATCGGCCGTACCGGTCATTTTCCCGGGCCGTTCGGGGGAAGCTGCCGTCCGCTCCGGCGCGTCGGGGGTCGGGCGGGGCAGCGGTGAGTGGAGAGCGCGGGCGCTCACTGTGCCCGTGCGGGAGAAGCGAGAGCGGGGCAGGACCGTCGGGCGTGCCCCCGTACAGAGACGGGAGTGGCTGGATGCTCGAGCGAGCAGCCCGGACGGTGCGGCGCCGGTGGGCGTCGACGGCGACGGCGGTGACAGCGGCGGCGACGGTTGTGGTGACGGCTGGGGCGGTCGGGACGGCGGGGGCGGACCCGGCCGGGCCGAAGACCGCACCGAAGGCCGGGCCGAAGACCGGAGCGATCGTGGTGGACTGCACCCGCAATCCCACCGCCCTGCAGCGGGCGATCGACAGTGCCATCACGAAGTCGGAGCTGAAGGTGAGAGGGACCTGCATCGGGCCCTTCACCATCGACAAGAGCCTGTCCCTGATCGGCGACAAGCACGCGGTCCTCGACGGGAACTTCGAGGGGCCGGCCGTCACCGTCAACGGAGGTGGCTCCCTGGTCCTGCTGAAGAAGCTGACCATCACCAACGGCGCCGGCAACGCCACGGACCCGGCAGGGCTCGGCGGCGGCATCCTCAACAACAACGGCAACGTGACCCTGAGCGACTCCACGGTGCGTCACAACACCGCCGGGTCGGGCGGCGGCATCGCGAACAACGACAGCAACCCCGCCGACGCCTTCACGGCCACGGTGAACGTGATCCGCTCCACGGTGAGGCACAACACCGCGACGGAACGCGGCGGAGGCATCTTCAACAGCAACGGCACGGTGACGCTGTCCCGCTCCACCGTGCGCCACAACATCGCGGTCGAAGGCGGCGGCATCCACAACGACGGCAACACGGTGGCGCTCGCCGACTCCAAGGTGTTCCGCAACGGCGCCACGCAACGCGGCGGCGGCCTCTTCAACAACGCCGGGACCACGACGCTGATCCGCTCCGAAGTGGAGCGGAACACCGCGGGCGCCGGGCTCGGCAGCGGTGGCGGCATCTTCGAGCAGGGCGGCTCGGTGACGCTGAACAAGACCAAGGTCCGCCAGAACCACCCGGACAACTGCGCCCCGGCAGGCACCGTCCCCGACTGCATCGGCTGACGTCCGCGCGTCGCGTGGCAGGGGGCGCTCAGGCCCGGCACACCAGCAGCATCTGTGCCGCCGCGTGATGCGCCCCCACCCGCGCCGCCCTCCCCCAGTCGCGCCCGCGGTCGACCAGCTGCACGGCGAACGTCGCACCGCCCTTGACCGGGTAGCTGCCGACGGGGACCAGCTCGCCGCGGTGGACGGTCTGGCGGACGCCGAAGGCGGTGTACGCGGAGCCGGGGTCGTCCGGGTCGGCGAGGACGCGGTAGACGGTGGGGTCGCCGGCCGTGTCGGTGGCGTGGGTGGTGCGCGGGACGAAGACCGCGAGGGAGCACTGCGCGTAGCGCGCGTCGAGGTCCCAGACCCAGGTCGCCGTGGAGCCCCGGTCGTGGTCGGGGCTGCCGGACATGGGGACGGCCGAGAAGCTGCCGTCGCAGCCGCCCTCGCGCCGGCCGCCGGAGGGGACGGTGTACCAGGCGGCGCGGCCGTTCTCGAAGCGCCCCCTCTCGTGGTAGCGGCCCGTAGGACAGCCCGGGCCCGCCCACTCCTCGAAGCCCTCGCCGCTGGCGTCCGGATCGGGCAGCGACGTCGGGCCGACCCGCGTCGGTATGCCCCTGCCCGCGATGTCGTCGTCGGCCCGGGCCTCGCTGTCGGCGTCCGAGCCGGTGAGCAGCGCGACGGCGGCGACGAAGCAGCCCAGGACGACCACGACTCCGCCGGCCAGCAGGCTCTTGCGGGCCCTGGACAGCGTCGAGACACGGCCCGCGAGCGTCTCCCGCGCGATCCATGAGCCGGCGGAACCGCCCAGGCTGCTGCCCCGCACCACGTATCCGCAGTCGGAGCAGTTCATACCCGGCAGCGGGCCTCGCCTTTCACTGCCGCAACGTTCGCACGCCATACCAGCTCACTATGCAGCAACCCCAGCCGTCACGAGGGGCGAACACCGAGACCACGACGCGCCGCCGGGTTCAGCGCAGTTCCTCCGGGCACGGCGTACCCCGCGGCAGCTGATACGGCGCCGCCAGCCGGTACACACCCGGGCGCGGGGCGAGGAGCTCGGTCCACTCGTCGCCCTCCGCGTCCTCCTCCGCCTTCAGCAGGCAGCCGGCCACGTTGACGTACGTCCTGGGCGATGTGTCGTCGTCCTCCCGCAGCTTCGACGCCTCCGTCTCCCGCGGCTGCTCCACGCTGCGCCCCTGCTCGTCGACGAGGCCGAGCCACGGCGAGTACGGGATGCGGATCAGCACCCGGCCCGCCGCGCGCACGTCGATCCTCAGCTCCCCCGCGCCCGCCCGGTCCACCGTCGCCGGCGGGTCGGCCAGCGGCATCGGGTCCCGGACGGCGAAGAGCTGCCAGTTCGCGTCCGACCAGACCCGCTCGAGATACGGCAGTCCGTCCTCGACCAGCTCGGCCTCCCGGTCGGCGCCCGAGTCCGGCCTGCCGCTCGGCAGCACGACGTAGTGCACCGCCCAGCGGTCGAGCCACTCGCGGTAGTTGCCGGCGTTGAGGGTGTCGTCGTAGAAGAGCGGGTTGCGCTCCATGTCGGCCTGCCGGTTCCAGCCGCGCGCGAGGTTGACGTACGGAGCGAGCGCGGATGCCTCGCGGTGGCTGCTGGCGGGGACGACCTCGACGCGCCCCTTCTCCGCACCGACCACCTGGAGTTCGTTCACGAGCGGGGCGAGTTCGCGGGTCCAGGACGCGGCCGGTGCCGTACGGACGATGTCGTCGACGCTCTTGAAGCCGATCCAGCCGTTGAGCCCGAGGAAGGCGACGAGGACCGCGCCCCACTTGAACGTGCCCGGCACGGTGTACGGCAGCGCCGCCAGCAGCACCACGCCGGCGAACAGCATCGCGAGCCGCGAGACGTTCGAGCCGATCTGCGAGTCGACGAGGAAGGTGAGGAGGGTCCCGGCGGCGTACACCGCGGCCCCGGTGCGGACCGTCCGCCATTCCTTCGGTACGAGGACGAGGACGAGGGCTCCGAAGAGGAGCGGCAGCGACGTCGTCCCGAGCGACATCGGCTGCGTCCCCGCGAACGGGAACAGCCATGCCGACAGCGCCACGACCGCGACCGGCGCGAGCCCCAGCGCGTACGCCCCGGGGCGCCGCTTGTTGAGGAACAGCGCCGCCGCGACGACCCCGAGGAACAGCCCGGCGACCGGGCTCGACGCGGTGGCGAGGCCCGCGAGCGGCGCGGCGGCGGCCGCCTTCGCCCACCGCTTCCTGCGCCAGCGGTAGGGCCAGCAGAAGACGGCCGCGACCGCCCCCAGCGCGAAGAGCATCCCGAGCCCGAACGTGACCCGGCCGGACAGCGCGTTGCACAGGAACGCGAACACCCCGGCGAGTGCGCATGCCATCGGATTGCGGACGGCCCGGATGCGGGTGAGGACCAGCGCGGTCAGCGCTGCGGACAGTGTGCCGACGATCATCATCGTCGTCCGCACGCCGAGGACGGACATGAGGTACGGGGACACCACGCTGTACGAGACGGGGTGCATCCCGCCGTACCAGGCGAGGTTGTACGCGGAGTCGGGGTGCCGTCCGACGAACTCGGCCCAGGCGTCCTGGGCGGCCAGATCGCCGCCGCTGTTCGCGAAGGCGAAGAACCAGACGACGTGGGCGACTCCGGCGAGGAGCGTGGCCGCGGCGACCGGGTGACTCAGGGCGCGGCGGGTGCGCTGCCGCAGGCTGTCGTGGACGTACGCGTCGACCTCGTGGTCGGCGTACGCCGGCGGCGGCTCAGCGGTGATCACTTCGGCTCTTCCCGTCCGTTCCGTTCCCGCGGACGCGGTCCCGTCCCCGTACGTACAGGGACGCGTCACGGGGATGTCACGTTGCCCGGACGCTAGCACGGGCGTTCTCAGGGGCGTTCGGGGACGACAAGGCCGCGGCCCCGGTACGGAGTGGTGCTCCGTACCGCGGCCGCGGGCGCCGGGTTTCGACGGGTCTGACGGGTCCGACGGGTCAGGCGATGCGGGTCAGCTTCGCGCCGAAGCCGGGCTCGACCAGGTCGCCCTGGAGCGCGATGGGCGACGACGCCTTGCCGGTGCCGCTGCCGACCGAGACCTCGCCGACGACCGTGCCGGCCTTCGCGGTGTGCGGGATCGGGGCCTTGCCCGCGCTGATCGTCAGATCGACCTTGAGGCCCGGCCAGCCGAGAGCCTTCACGTCCTTGGTCGCGACAACCGGGTAGCGGCCGCCGAGGCCGTCGTCCACGTACCCGACGACGTCGCCCTTCTTGACGACGGTCGCCGAGGTGACGGCGGACTGCGCCGCCTTGATCAGCTTGAGGCTGTCCTGGAGGGACGCCTGGAGCTTGGCGTCGACGGTGGCCCCGCGCTGGATGCCGAAGACGGCGCCGTAGATGCGGCGGACCTTGCCGTCGACCTCGGTGTTGGCGGACCAGAGGAGGTTGCCGCCGGCCGGGGTCGAGGAGCCGGTCTTGATGCCGCTGACACCGGGGTTCAGCAGGATGTTGTTGTTGTTGTAGATCTTCTGGTCGATGCCCTCGATCGCGATGTCGGGGGTGTCGACGATCTCCCGGAACACGTCGTACTGCATGACCGCCTTGGCCAGCTTCAGCTGGTCGGTTGCGGTGGAGACGGTGGTCTTCTCCAGACCGCTCGGGTCCGTGTACGTCGTGTCGGCCATGCCGAGTTCCTCGGCCGCGGCGTTCATCTTCTCGACGAACGCGGCTTCGGAGTCGGAGTCCCAGCGGGCGAGCAGCCGCGCCGCGTTGTTCCCGGACGGGATCATCAGCAGTTGCAGCATCTGCTTCTCGGTGAACTTCTGGCCCTTGCGAATGGGGGCCGTCGACTCGTCGGCGGCCTTGGACTCGTCGTCCGCCTTCTGGTCGACCTCGATCTGCGGGCCGGTCTCCTTGCCCTTGATCGGGTGGTTCTTGAGGATCACGTACGCGGTCATCGTCTTCGCCACGCTCGCGATCGGGGCGGGCTCCTGGGCACCGTGGGTGCCGAGGCTGCCGACGCCCTCCACGTCGACCGCCGACTGGCCCTCGACGGGCCAGGGCAGTTCGGCCCCGGCGCCGTCGAACGTGTAATCGGACTTGGCGGTCAGCGTGAGGACGGGCTCCGGGAGCGGGCGTACGAGCTGTACGACCGCGAAGACGACCAGGAGCAGCCCGACGAGCGGCGTCCAGATCTTGATCCGCCGCACGACCGTGCGGACCGGGGTCTGGGCCGGCGGAGGCGTGTTCGTCAGCTCGGCGAGCAGGTCGAGCGGGGGCTTGGGCGGCAGCGGCTGCTGCCTGGTCCGCTCGGGCTCCGTGAGCGACGCGGGGCCGGCGGGAGTGGCGGGAGTGGCGACGGCGGGCGCCTTGGGGGCCGCGGGCCGCACGGGCCGCGCGGGCGTGACCACGTCGTCGCGGCGCAGCGCCACGAACTTGCTGGTGCGCTCGGCCTCGGACTCCGGCTTGGGCGCGGGCTCCGAGCCCCCGGCGGACTTCGCGGGCGGCGGCGTGATCTTGAGCGCGGTGGTGGGCTGGTCCACGGCCGGGCGCGGCAGCTTCTTGAACACCGCGGTGGGCTGGTCGACCGGCGCGTCGTCCTCGGACGGACCGCCTTCGGAGTCGCCTTCGGAGCCGTCGTCGGAGTCGTCGTCGGAGTCGTCGTCCTCGGCGGTCACGGCGTCGGCTTCCGGCTGTACGGAGTCGTCGGCGGTGTCCGCGTCGGCGGTGGTCTCGGTGGCCTCGGCTTCCGCGGTGGCCTCGGCACCGTCGGCTTCGGGCTCGTCGGAGTCGTCACCGTGATCCGCGCCCGGCGCCTCGTCGTCCTCGGCGTCGGCGGCATCCTCGGCTTCCGCGTCGGCGTCGGCGTCGGCGTCGGCGTCGGCGTCGGCGTCGGCGTCGGCAGCCTCCGGCTCGACGGCGTCGGCACCCGTTCCCGCGTCCTCCGCGTCCTCCGGGCCCGCCTCGGCATCGTTGTCCGATTCGTCGGCGCCCTCGGGGTCGTCGTCCTCCGCTTCCGCCCGCTCCGCCCTGGACACCCATGCCGCGACCGCCGCCCGCAGCCGGGCGTCGTCGCCGTCCGAGGCGGCCTCCGCGGCCTCGTCCGGCGCCTCTCCGGCCTCCGGGGCGCCGGGGGCCTCGTCCGCACCCTCCGGAGCCTCGTCGGCCTCGTCCGCAGCCTCGTCGCCCGCCTCGGCAGGGGACGGCACGGTCGTGAACACCGCCGTCGGCTGGTCGACCCGGTCGTCGGCCCGGTCGTCACCCCGCTCCTCGACCCGCGACTCGACGCGCGCCTCCGCCCCGCGGAAGACGGCAAGCCTCGGATCGCGTTCGCCCGGAGTCGTCTCCCCCGACGACTTCCGCTGCTCCGACTTGTCGGGGGACTCGCCCGCCACCGTGCCTCCTCCATGCCTACGCGCCGCGAAACGCGCTGTCCGAACCATCTACCAGTGTCCTGTGTGAGCGCTTGGCCCCCGTGCTAGACGAGAACGACATACCTGCCGGTTCCCGTACGAAGCACACAGGCGCTCTCGACAGACCAATGTGAGAGGCGTCACCCTGTCATTCATCCACGCGGGGAGGCATGGATGGGCAGGAGCCGCAGAACACTTCCGGAGGAGCTTCTGCTGCTCGCTCTGGACCCGGCAACGGGTACCACAGCGCAGCCGCAGTCGCTCGACCTCGGCCTGGCGGGAGCGCAGCTAGTGGAGCTGGCTCTGGCAGGACGGATAGCCCCTGACGGGGATCGTATCGCCGTGGTGATGCCACGGCCGACAGGAGATCCGACTCTGGACTCCGCACTGGAACTGCTGCGCAGGCGCGGCAGTCCGGTACGGGCCGTCCACTGGATCGGCGGGCCCCGGCTGGGGTTGCGCCAGACCTACCTCTCGCATCTGGAGCGGTGCGGCATGGTGCATGCCGTGGCGGGCCAGATGTGCGGGGTGCTGCCGACGACTCGCTACCAGGCGACGGACACGGCGATCAGCCGGGAGATCAGGGCCCGGCTGGACAGTGCGATCCGCACCGGCGTACCGCCGGACCCGCGGACCGCGGCGCTCGCCGCGCTGGCCCACGCGGTCGGTCTCGGCAAGCATCTGTACCCCGGCAACGAGGGGCGCTCGTCGCGCTCCCGGCTCCGGGATCTGATCAGGCACGACCCCATGGGCGGTCTCGTGGCGCACGCCGTGATGGACGTCCAGAACGGTGTGGCCGCACAGCCGCGCCGCAATAACCCGGCCGCGGGCGGCCGTCCGTCGGCGGGCGCCGTACCGGTGCAGCCGCGCGGCGGAAGCATGGCCCGCGCCGCCGTGCACTGAGCACCACCACGCACCACCACCAGCACCACCCTGTGCACCAGCGCAGAACAGCAACAGCAGCACCACGTGCAACACCAGGCGTACAAGACCCGGTTCGGGAGCCGCACCGAGCGCGCGGGGCAGTCGTCGAGACTACCCCGCGCGCTCGCCTTGTCATGCGTGTCGTCATTTTCCAGCGCAGGCCGCACCATTGGTGGCAGTCTGCTGAAACGTAGACACGCACAGCGACAAAGCCGTGCGAGAAGCAGGATCCCGCAGCCGGAGGTGCAGTTTCCGTGGCGTCCAGTGTCAACCCCACCGTCAGGCGCCGCCGCTTGGGCCAGGAGCTGCGTCGGCTCCGCGAGCTCAAGGGCATGACCGCGGAGGAGGTGGCGGAGCGCCTTCTCGTCTCCCAGTCGAAGATCAGCCGGCTGGAGAACGGCCGGCGGTCGATCAGCCAGCGCGACGTCCGCGACCTCTGCGGGGTGTACGAGGTCGAGGACCACCGGGTCGTCGACTCCCTGATGCAGATGGCCAAGGACTCCCGCCAGCAGGGCTGGTGGCACGCCTTCGGCGACATCCCCTACAGCGTCTACATCGGCCTGGAGACCGACGCCGCGAGCCTGCGGGTGTACGAGCCGCAGATCGTGCCGGGTCTGCTCCAGACCCGGACGTACGCGGAGGCCCTCATCACCGGCGCGCTGCCCGAGTCGCCGGTCAGCGACGTCGAGAAGCGCGTCCAGGTCCGGTTGCGCCGGCAGGAGCGCATCCAGACACCCGACAACCCGCTGCGGCTGTGGGCGGTGGTCGACGAGGCGGCCCTGCGCCGGGTGGTGGGCAACCGGCAGCTGATGCGCGAGCAGTTGGAGTTCCTCGTCGAGCAGTCGCAGCTGCCGCATGTCACGGTCCAGGTGCTGCCGTTCGACATGGGTGCGCACCCGGGCATCACCGGGCATTACGCCGTGCTCGAATTCCCCGACGCGTCGGACTCGAGCGTCGTCTACATCGAGGGCGTCACCAGCGACCTTTATCTGGAGAAGGCGAACGACGTCCACAAATACACCGTGATGTACGAGCACTTGCGCGCCCAGGCGCTCAACGCGGACCAGACCCGCGAGTTCATCGAGGACATCGCCAAGGGGTACGCAAGGTGACGTCCGGGTAACGAAGTTGCGGGGCGGGCACGGTACACCGTGGCAACCGGTTCCCGGAAGCCCAGTGCGGAATATGCCATCCGGTCGGGTGAACGGCCGTTCTCAGAAACAGGGGCCGCCAAGTAGCGTCGTGATCACGCCGTCAAGAACGTCGGCGGCAACGGCCAACCTGAACCGGAGATTCACATGGCTATTCAAAAGGGCGCCCTGGACACGTGGACCAAGTCCTCGTACTCCGGCGGAAACGGCGCTTGTGTCGAGGTCAAGTCCCCTGTCGAGCAGGCCGTCGCCGTACGCGACTCCAAAGTCCCCGCCGGCCCCAACCTCACCTTCGTCCCCGCATCGTGGAACGCGTTCGTGCACGAGGTGGGCAACGGTTCCCTCTAGGCACCGGACCCACGCCTCACCTCCTCAACCCATCGTCGCTCGACCGTACTCACACCGTTCGGCAACGAAAAGAGCCCTCTCGACTGGTCCGCCGTCCCGGCCGAGGGGGCTCGGCGTTTTCCGACAGGCCCTGAGGCACCCGTTCAGCGCAGCTGGTCCACGTAGCGGTCCGTCCCCGGCACCGTGGGAATGAACGGCGCCACCAGCTCCACCCGCCCCAGCTCCCCCGCGTCCAGGTCCGCGAAGTGCTCCTCCCAGCAGGCGCGGGGGTCCTGGTCCAGGAACCAGAGCAGGGTGAGCCGCGTGTCGACACCCTCCACCTGCTTCACGTACGACATCCGGTCGAGCGGCAGCGGCGTCGGCCGGAAGACCGTCACCATCGCGGCCGGAGAGCCCGCGAGCCGCTTCGGCAGCGACCGCGACCGCAGCCACTCCAGCAGCTCCGTCCGCCGCTCCGGCCCGTCCGCGTCGATCACCTCCACCACCAGACCGGCGTAGGGATGGTCGAGCGCGTGATAGTCGCGCGGGCCCGCGGCGCCGTCCCGGTAGACGGTCGCGGCATGGTCCTGGAAGGCCGTGAAGACGTGCGTACGGTCGTGGTAGACGCGGCCGTCGCGGTTGAGCCGCTTGTTGATGCCGACGGTCCACTTCATGTGGTCGTCGTAGCGCCCCTCGGTGATCCAGTATGTGGAGATGTAGCACCCGGCGGTCACCGGCTGGGCGATGGCGGACTTCTCCGGATAACGCAGCAGTTGCAGCTCCCGGGTCGCCACCCAGCGCCGCCCCGCGTACATCCAGGGCATCGCCATCGCGCCCGCGTAGTAGTGGTCGTCCTCGTACCAGCGGTTGTACGCGTACTCATGGCCCGGCTGCGGCTCGACCATGGTGATCAGGGCATGGCCGGGGTGGACTCCGTACGGGCCCACGGCCGCCAGATCCGCGTACACCTCCGACAGGGTGTCCTCGCTCACGACGCTCCCCTTCCTTCCTCCGTCCGACGGACCTACTCTGACGCTCCGTCAGATGGATGACCAGAGCCGGGAGCCGCACAGATGCTGCTGCAAGGGAAGACCGTCATCGTGTCCGGCGTCGGCGCCGGGCTCGGGCACCAGGTCGCCGCGACCGTCGTACGGGACGGCGGCAACGCCGTCCTCGGCGCGCGCACCGAGGCGAACCTCGCCAAGACCGCCGCCGAGCTGGACCCCGAGGGCGCGCACACCGCCCACCGGTCCACCGACATCACCGACGAGACCCAGTGCGAGGCGCTCGCGGCCCTGGCCGTGGAGCGCTTCGGGGGGATCGACGCGGTCGTCCATGTCGCGGCCTGGGACAGCTACTTCGGCGGCCTGGAGGACGCCGACTTCGCCACCTGGCAGCGGGTCGTCGACGTCAACCTGCTGGGCACCCTGCGGATGACCCGCGCCTGCCTCCCGGCGCTCAAGGAGCGCGGCGGTTCCGTCGTCGTCATCGGCACCCAGTCGTCGGTGGCCGCACCCTCCCAGGTCCGCCAGGCGGCGTACGCGGCCTCCAAGGGGGCGCTCACCTCGGCGATGTACTCCCTGGCGCGCGAGCTCGGCCCCCACCGGATCCGGGTCAACACCGTGCTGCCGGGCTGGATGTGGGGTCCGCCGGTCGAGGCGTACGTCCAGTTCACGGCGCACACCGAGGGCGTACCGGAGCCCGAGGTGCTCGGCCGGCTGACCGAGCGGATGGCGCTGCCCGAACTCGCCACGGACGGGGACGTGGCGGACGCGGTGGCCTTCCTCGCATCCGACCGGGCGCGGTCGATCACGGGGCAGTCGCTCCTCGTCAACGCGGGCGAGCTGATGCGGTAGCCGCACTCCCCGCCCCTCCTGGGCCGCACGGGCGAAGTCCGCCCGGTGCGGCCCTCTTTGCGCCCCTTCTCAGTCATGGATATGAACAGAGGTCAATGAATCGAACGATTTTACTTCCCCTTGACCTTTCAACGCGTTGTCGCGGCCAGTCGCATGGCCACACCATGAACGGCGTTCACAAGGCGGACCCCTGGAGGGGGACAGGACATGAACAGTCTCGACTGGACCGTGCTCATCGGCTACTTCGGCGTGATGGTCGCCATCGGCATCTGGTCCCACAAGCGTGTGGACAACGTCAGCGACTTCTTCACCGCCGGCGGCAAGATGCCATGGTGGCTGTCGGGCATCTCGCACCACATGTCCGGCTACAGCGCGGTGATGTTCACGGGGTACGCGGGCATCGCCTACACCTACGGCGTCACGTCCTTCGTCACATGGTCCCTCCCCATCGCCATCGGCATCTTCATCGGCGCCAAACTCTTCGCACCGCGGCTGAACCGGCTGCGCTCGCGGCTGCATGTCGCCTCGCCGCTCGAGTACCTCAAGAACCGCTACAACCTGAAGACCCAGCAGGCCCTGGCCTGGTCGGGCGTGCTGCTGAAGATCGTGGACGTCGGCGCCAAGTGGGCCGCGATCGCCACCCTGCTGTCGGTCTTCACCGGGATCTCCCTGAACCAGGGCATCCTCATCACCGGTGTCATCACCGGCATCTACTGCACGGTCGGTGGACTCTGGGCCGACGCACTGACCGAAATGGGCCAGTTCATCATCCAGTTCTTCGCCGGTATCGCCATGCTCATCGCGGTCATGGCCGAGCTGGACGGCTTCTCCACCCTCTGGACCATCTGGGACAAGCCCGAGCTCCAGGGCCACGGCGCGCCCACGGCCGGCCCGTACACGGTGACGTTCCTGCTCGCGTTCCTCTTCATCAAGACGTTTGAATACAACGGCGGGATGTGGAACCAGGCGCAGCGCTACATGGCCACCTCCAGCCCCACGGAGGCGACCCGCTCCGCCCGCCTCTCGGCCATCCTGTGGTTCGTCTGGCCGCTGGTCCTCTTCTTCCCGATGTGGTGCGCGCCGCTGCTCGTCGAGACGCAGAAGGCGGACGCCTCGGACTCCTACGCGCTGATGACCGAGCAGCTGCTGCCGCACGGCCTTCTCGGCCTGGTCATCGTCGGCTTCTTCTCGCACACGATGGCCATGTGCTCCTCGGACGCCAACGCCATCGCCGCCGTCTTCACCCGCGACATCATGCCGGTGCTCTCGAAGAAGGCCCGGACGTGGACCGAGCGAGCGGGTCTTTACGCCGCGCGCTGGACCACGGTCGCCTTCCTCGGTCTGTCGATGGCCATCGCCACCCAGGTCAACTCGCCGACGTTCAAGAACATCATCACGGTCGTGATCACCTGGGTCGCCGGTCTGATGGGACCGATCGCGATCCCGTTCATGCTGGGTCTGCTGAAGTCGTTCCGTAAGTCCGGGCCGACCGCGGCGCTCAGCAGCTGGGCGCTCGGCCTGCTCGCCTTCTGGCTGGTCAACTACCCGATCAGCTGGAGCATCGAGGGCGGTACGCCGCTCCAGTACAAGGTCTCGGTGCCGCTGGCGATCTCGCTGGTCGTGTACGTCCTGGTCGGCTTCGTCAAGCCCGAGGACACCCCGGAGCGGGACGCGGTCCTCGCGCAGATCAACGGCGACGGGGACGACGGCGCGGCGACGGCCGCCGTCCCGGCCCCGGCGGGTCCGGCGGCGGTGCCTCCGGTCCGGGAGGGCGCGGACGGCTGAGGTCCCCGCTCCGGCGGTCCTCGCCCGGCCCGAGGGGCCCGGCACCTCACGGGGGTGCCGGGCCCCTCGTCCGCGGTCCGTACGGCCGTCAGCCGCGCGGGTAGCGCTGGAGCCAGCCCTCGCCGGAGACGGCCGGGCCGTGGAGGGCGGGGCCCTGGGTCATCTCCATGGCGAAGTCGTCGGCGAGTTCGAGGATCGTGGAGCGGCCCTCCAGCTCCGCGAGCCAGGCGGGCGGCAGCGCCGTCTCGCCGTGCAGCGCGCCGAGGAGCGCGCCGCAGAGGGTGCCGGTGATGTGGGAGGCGCCGTCGTGGTTGACGGCGAGGCGCAGGCCGTGGCGGGCGTCCTCGCTGACGAGGGTGGCGTAGACGGCGACGGCGAGGGCCTCCTCGGCGTGCTCCGGGTCGCCCAGGGCGGCGACGCGGGCCGGGCCGGGGATGCCCTGCCGTACGGCGCCGAGGGCCTGCTTCAGGGCGTCGGTGACGGGCAGGTGGCCGGGGCGCGGGGCGAGGAGGGCGAGGGCGCGCTGGACCGAGCCGTCGACGGTCTCGCCGCGGGCCAGTCCGTGCACGATCACGGCGAAGGCGCCGGCCGAGAGATACGCGGTGGGATGTCCGTGGGTCTGGGTCGCGCACTCCACGGCGAGCTGGCAGACGAGTTGCGGCTCCCAGCCCACCAGCAGTCCGAAGGGTGCCGAGCGGACCAGGGCTCCGGCGTCGCGGGCAGTGGGGTTCTTGGGCTTGTCGAGGGTGCCGAGGGTCTCGTCCCCGAGGCCGGTGAGGCTGGCCCTGTCGGGGTCGCGGCGGGCGTAGAGCCACTCCTCGCGGGCGAGCCAGCCGTTGTCCTTGCGGCGTTCGTCGGGGCCCCAGTCGCGCTGGGTCGCGGCCCAGCGCAGATGGGCGCGGTGCACGTCGGTGGGCGGGTGCCAGGCCCCGGTGTCGCGGCGCACCTGGGCGCGTATGAGGCCGTCGACGGTGAAGAGGGTCAGCTGGGTGGCGGCGGTGACGGCGCCGCGGCGGCCGTAGGCGGGTACGTAGTCGCCGACGCCGTCGGTTCCGTGGCCGGTGCGGATCTCGTCGAGGGTCAGCTCCGCGACGCCGGCGCCGAGCGCGTCCCCGATGGCGGCACCGAGCAGACAGCCGCGTACCCGGGCGCGGAAGTCCTGCTGCTCGGCTCGGCCCCAGACGGCTGAGGCTGCGCTGGTCGCTGTGGTCACGCGGCGTCCCCTCCTCACTTGTGCGCAGCACTGTAATCGAACGCGAGAGATCGCCTCACGGGCGGAATCCTGCCGGGGCGGTTCGGGACACGCCGACGACCGGGCGTCCTTCAGGCCGGATTCGATCGCTGTTCATGACGGATTTCCGGATGGGCCGTGCGGAACCCATTGGATCCGTTCCATGACCCTTCTTACTCGTGTCACTTCAGTGAAGGCCCCCGCCACCTGCGCCGCGGTCGCCGCCGCCGCGCTGCTCACCGGACTGGTCGCGCCCGGTGCCGCCGCGGCCCACCCGCACCACTCCCCCGCCCACCACGGCCAGTCCCGCACGGAGGTCCCGTTCGTCGCCGCCACCGTGACGGCGGGCGACGACGGCTCGTACACCGTCAGCTGGAACGCCCCCGGAGTCCGCAGGGTCGGCGTCCGCGCGGGCGGCAGGACCGTGGCGCACGGCGACGGCCGCGACTCGGTCGTCGTGCGCGGGCTGCCGGCGGCCGACCGCCAGTGGTTCGACCTCGTCCCCGAGCGCGGCGGCTCACTGCGCCTCGCCGACCGCCTCGTCAAGCTGGAGGGCACGGTCAACTTCCGTGACGCGGGCGGCTACCGCACCCGCAACGGCCAGTGGGTGAGGATGGGCGAGGTCTACCGCTCGGACTCGTTGGAGAAGCTGACCGCCGGTGACCTGGCCAAGCTGGCGCGGCTCGGCATCCGTACGGTCTTCGACCTGCGCATGGCGTCCGAGCGCACCGCCGCGCCGGACAAGGTCCCGGCCGGCGCCACGCACGTCGTCGCCGACGTCATCGGGGACTCCCCCGTCTTCGGCGCCATGCCGACGACCGAGGCGGAGGCGGTGAAGATGATGGTGGACGGCGAGAAGGTCATGGTCAGCGGCGAGTCCGCGAAGGCCGCGTACACCTCCGTCCTCGGCGGCATCGCCGACGACGACAAGCACGCCGTCGTCTTCCACTGCACCGCGGGCAAGGACCGCACCGGCTGGTCGAACGCCGCCCTGCTGACCGCGCTCGGCATCCCGCGCGAGACGGTCATGGCCGACTACCTCGCCAGCAACGCCTACCGCCGCGCCGCCAACGAGGCGATCCTCGCCCATATGCCGGCCGAGCAGGCGGAAGTCTACAAGCCGCTGCTCGACGTGCGGCCCGAGTACCTGAACTCCGGTTTCGACGAGGTCCAGGACGAGTACGGCTCCTTCAACCGCTACCTGGACAAGGCGCTCGGCATCGACGCCCGGGAGCTGCGGGAGCTGCGCAAGGACCTGCTGGTCGGCTGAGACCGGCACCCCGCAGGCATCCGTACCGCCCAGAAAGGCTGAAACACCCATGCAGCGACGCCACTTCGCCGCCGCCCTCGCAGCCGCGACCGCCGGCCTGGCGACCGCGGGCACCGCGACCGCCGCCACCCACCACCCGGGCGCCGTCCCCGGCGGGGACGCCGCGCTCCTGCGCACCATGCTCGCGGCCCTGTCGGAGGAGCTCGACGACCGGCAGACCGCCCGCACCCTCGTCCCGTACCTCCAGGACATCGGCTTCGACTGGCACCCGGAGACGGCGCCCCTGGAGAAGCTCGACTTCATCGTCGCGTACGGGTTCGGGAACCGCGCACCGGCCGGCGGCGGGGACCCGTCCAAGGTCCTGTACGAGCCGGGTCCGGTCAACGAGGAGCTGGCCGACACCGTCGCCCGGGTCCGTGCGAAGCGGGACATCCCGGTCTACGCCCAGTGGGAGATCGCGCGTTTCCTCGACTCCAAGTACGGCATGGACCGGGTGGTCTCGATCGAGCCGGTGATCGCGCCGGACGGCACGATCACCTACCTCAGCACCGACGGGGTCGCCGCGCAGGTCGTGGAGGCCCGCAAGCAGCTGCCCGGCGGGATCGGCACCGCGGGCGTGATCGGTTTCCGCGACCACGTCAAGCGCTGTGTGCTGACGACGCGGGACCGGGGCATGACGGCATACGCCCCGCGCGGCTTCGCGATGCCGGGGACGTACGACCCCGAGTCGGGGCAGCCCTGGACGCGCCGGCGCGATCTGTACCTGGTCACCGACATGATGGCCCAGTGGACGATGCTCCAGAAGAAGCTGATCACCGCGGCCTACCCCAACGGCTGACCTGCCGGCCCCCGGTGCGCTACTCCAGCACCGGCAGCAGCTCGGGGAGGTGCCCGTCCGACGCGAGCCCCGCGGCGACGCGCTCGGGCGGGACCTCCCCGTATGTCGTCGTACGGGGCCGTGCCGGCCTTCCCGCCGCCTCCGCGATCGCGACCAGGTCGCGGATGGAGCGGTACGAGCCGTAACCGGAGCCGGCCATCCGGGAGATGGTCTCCTCCATCAGCGTGCCGCCCAGGTCGTTCGCCCCCGAGCGGAGCATCTCGGCGGCGCCTTCCGCGCCCAGCTTCACCCAGCTGGTCTGGATGTTGGTGATGTGGGGGTGGAGGAGCAGCCGCGCCATC
This sequence comes from Streptomyces sp. FIT100, assembly GCF_024584805.1. Classification (NCBI taxonomy): domain Bacteria; kingdom Bacillati; phylum Actinomycetota; class Actinomycetes; order Kitasatosporales; family Streptomycetaceae; genus Streptomyces; species Streptomyces sp. FIT100. Next base: position 3,330,746 of record NZ_CP075715.1, read on the forward strand.
GCGGTCACCGCCCGGTTGTCGCGGGCGCTCGGGCCGGGGCGGGCGATGCCGGCCAGATAGACCGGTGCGTTGGTGTGGATGAAGGGCAGGGTCACGAACTCGGTGAACCCGCCGGTCTCCTGCTGGATCCGGGCCAGGGTCCGCAAGTGCCCGAGCCAGTGCCGCGGCTGGTCCACGTGCCCGTACATCATCGTGGACGAGGAGCGGATGCCCAGCTCGTGGGCGGTGGTGACGACCTCGATCCAGGTGGCCGTGGGCAGTTTGCCCTTCGTCAGCACCCAGCGGACCTCGTCGTCGAGGATCTCGGCGGCGGTGCCCGGGATGGAGTCGAGCCCGGCCTCCTTCGCGGCCGTGAGCCACTCGCGGATCGACATCCCGGTGCGGCTCGCCCCGTTGACGACCTCCATCGGCGAGAAGGCGTGCACATGCATGTCCGGGACGCGCTGCTTCACGGCGCGCGCGATGTCGAAGTAGGCCGTGCCCGGCAGGTCCGGGTGGATGCCGCCCTGCATGCAGACCTCGACGGCGCCGACGTCCCACGCCTGTGCCGCCCGGTCGGCGACCTGGTCGAGGGAGAGCGTGTAGGCGTCGGCGTCGGTGCGGCGCTGGGCGAAGGCGCAGAAACGGCAGCCGGTGTAGCAGACGTTGGTGAAGTTGATGTTGCGGGTGACGATGTACGTCACCTCGTCGCCGACGACGTCGCGCCGCAGATCGTCGGCGATCCGGCAGAGCGCGTCGAGCGCGGGCCCGTCCGCGTGGAGGAGGGCGAGGGCCTCGTCGTCGCCGAGCCTCGTCGGGTCGTCGGCGGCGGTGGCCAGGGCGGCGCGTACGTCCGTGTCGATACGGGACGGCACCATGCCGGGCGCGGCGGCCTCGCGGAGCGCCTCCCAGTCGCCGTAGACGTGGTCGAAGTCCTCGCGGCGGTCGGAGGTCCTGCCGTCGGTGTCGATGGTGCGGTGCAGATCGGTCCGGCCGCCTGCGGTGAAGCCCTCGTCGGGCTCCTGCCACGGCAGTCCTGCGGGCCTGGCGTCCTCGTCCGCGAGGCCGGTGTCCGGGTCGGCCAGCGCCCGCACGTGCGGCAGCAGCCGCGGATCCAGCCAGGGCTCGCCGCGCTGGACGAACTCCGGGTACACGCAGAGCCGTTCGCGCAGCTCGAAGCCGGCCGCTGCGGACTGCTCGGCGAGCCGCTCGATCCCGGGCCAGGGCCGCTCGGGGTTGACGTGGTCGATGGTGAGCGGCGAGACCCCGCCCCAGTCGTCGATCCCTGCGTCGATCAGCCGCCGGTACTCGCCGTCGACGAGGTTCGGCGGCGCCTGGAGGCAGCCGGCCGGGCCGATGATGTGGCGGGCCACGGCGACCGTCGCGACCAGGTCGTCCAGCTCGGCGTCCGGCATGCCGCGCATGGCCGTGTCCGGCTTGGCGCGGAAGTTCTGGATGATCAGCTCCTGGATGCCGTGGTAGGCACGGGCGATCCGGCGCAGCGCGAACAGCGAGTCCGCCCGCTCCTCGTACGTCTCCCCGATGCCGATCAGCAGCCCGCTGGTGAACGGCACCGAGCTGCGCCCGGCGTCCTCCAGCACGCGCAGCCGCACCGCCGGCTCCTTGTCCGGCGATCCGTAATGCGGCCCTCCGGGCTCGGACCACAGGCGGGTCGCCGTGGTCTCCAGCATCATGCCCATGGAGGGGGCGACGGGCTTGAGCCGCTGGAAGTCGGTCCAGCTCATCACCCCGGGGTTGAGGTGCGGCAGCAGCCCGGTCTCCTCCAGGATGCGGATCGCCATGGCTCGTACGTACGCGATCGTGTCGTCGTACCCGTGCGCGTCGAGCCACTCCCGCGCCTCGGGCCACCGGTCCTCGGGCTTGTCCCCGAGCGTGATGAGCGCTTCCTTGCAGCCCAGTTCCGCCCCGCGACGGGCGACGTCCAGCACCTCGTCCGGCGACATGAACATCCCGTGCCCGGAACGGCGGAGCCTGCCCGGCACGGTGGCGAAGGTGCAGTAGTGGCACTTGTCCCGGCACAGCCGGGTGAGCGGGACGAACACGCTCTTCGAGTACGTGATGACCCCTGCCCGGCCGGCGGCCTCCAGCCCGGCGTCCCGCACCCGCGCGGCCGACGCGCACAGGTCGTCCAGATCCGCCCCGCGCGCCTGCAGCAGCACGGCGGCCTCGGCCACGTCGAGCGCGACACCGTCGCGGGCTCGCTTGAGGGCGCGGCGCATGGCGTTGGCGGTGGGGCGGGCGGTCGGGGCTGCGGGCTGGTCATCGGTCATGCAGCGAGCATACGAGCGGAGGCGGGCGTTCACGCCCTGCATACGAGCCAGGGCGCAGGTCCCCTCCGACCTGCGGGTCACGGTGTATCCGCTTGCAAACGCCGACGCCGGTTGCCATACGGTGGACGTCGGCGTGTGGGCGTGTGGTGAACGGGGGGGCTGCCGGCATGGATTTGACCGCGGAGATTGCGGCAGTGCGCGAGGGGCGCGGTGATCCGGGGCGGCTGCTGGGCGACTTCCGGCGTGCGGTGGTGCTGGCACCGGTGGCCGGTGGTGGGCTGATGTCGGCGGAGAGCGGCGGGGTCCGCTGGCTGTACGCGTTCACGGACGAGGGTGCGCTGGCGCGGTTCCTCGGTGCGCGGGGTGCGGCGGGTGACGCGGAGTGGGAGTACGTGTCGATCCTCGGCGCGCGTTTGCTGGACGCGGTGATTCCTTCGCTCGACGGCCCGACGGGGGTGGCGGTCGATGTCGCGGACGAGGACGCTTCGATGCTGTTCCCGCCGGTGCCGGGGATCGTGCCGGAGGCGGTCGCGGTCGATCCGGGGGCCGGCCTCGCCGGGGGTGCCCGGTGAGCGGGGACAAGGACCTCGAGGTCGATCCGGCGGCGATCAGGAAGATCACCGAGGGTCTGCGGGGCGCGGTGGCGGAGCTGCGGGAGATCGGCACGGCGGGTGGCGCGTCGATGGGGGCCGGGTTCGGCGAGTTGTCGATGACCGGTATGGAGTCGGGGCATTCCGGGCTCGCGGGTGATTTCGAGGACTTCTGCGAGCGCTGGGAGTGGGGGGTGCGCGGGCTGGTCCAGGACGCGGGTGTGCTGGCCGCGCAGACGGGCATCGCGGCCGGAGCGCTGTGGGAGGAGGACCAGTACCTCCAGGGCGCTTTCAAGGTCGGGGCGAACGCGGTGTACGGCAATCCGCACGCGAACGAGGGCGACATCGAGAAAAAGGCGTGGGGTGAGGTCTTCTCGGCCGACGTCTACCAGCCGGACTACTCCGGGGAGTCGTTCCGCAAGGCGGACCAGGACATGGATGGGACCTGGTCGGACACGGGCGACAAGCTCGGCAGCGAGGGGTGGATCGGCTCCTTGAAGGACCTGGCCGACGGGGGCGATGACTGATGGGCTGGCGTGACTTCGTACCGGACGTCGTCGAGGACAAGGCGGAGGACGTCGTCGAGGGCGTCGGCGACGGTGTCGAGTGGCTCGGCGACAAGACCGCGGACCTGGCCGAGGAGGCGGGCTGGGACGGCGGCGCCGACTGGATCCGCGACAAGAGCCGCTCGGCCGCGAACTACCTGGGCGCGGACGTGGCCGAGCTGGAGCTGGGCCAGAGCGAGGACCCGAAGAAGCTCGTCCACGGCAGCGTGAGCACGCTGCGCTCGACGGTCACGCACCTGGAGAAGCTCCAGTCCGCGTTCGACAAGGTCGGCGAGGGCCTGAGGGGTGTGGACGCGGACGGTTTCCGGGGTGAGGCGTCGAGCGCCTTCCGGGAGGCGTCGGCGACGCAGCCGCCGAAGTGGTTCAAGGCCGCGGACGCCTTCGAGAAGGCGGCCGGCGCGGTGAGCCGTTTCGCGGAGACGGTGGAGTGGGCGCAGGGCCAGGCCAGGGACGCCATCGCCGAGTACGACGCGGCGAGGAAGCTCTCGCAGGACGCACGTGCCGCGTACAACGCACGCGTGGACGAGTACAACACGGCGGTGGAGGCGAGGAAGGACACCCTTCCGCCGCGTCCGTCCGGTTTCACGGATCCCGGCACGGCCAAGGCGAACGCGGCCCAGGACAAGCTGGACGAGGCACGCCGCCAGCGCAACGAGGCGGCGGAGACGGCCCGCTCGGCGGTGCGCGCCGCCCGCGACATGGCCCCGCCGAAGCCCTCGTACGCGGAGCAGGCCGAGGACGGCTTCGTGGCCATGGCCATCGACGCGAACCACCTGGTCGGTGGCGTGGTCAAGGGCACGGCGGGCTTCGCGAACTTCGTCCGCTCCGTGAACCCGCTGGACCCGTACAACCTGACGCACCCGGCCGAGTTCGCCATGAACCTCAACTCGACCGCGGCGGGCCTGGTGACGGCGGTGAACAACCCCGTCGGCACGGCCAGGACGATGGTCGACGAGTTCATGAAGGACCCCTCCGAGGGCATCGGCAAACTCATCCCGGAGCTGGTCGGCAGCAAGGGCATGGGGGCGCTGAAGAAGGCGGCGACGGCGGCGAAGTACGCGGACGACGTCAAACCGCCCGGGTTAGGGCCCAAGGGGGGCGCCGCAGCCGATGAGTTCGACAATTTGGCGAGCAGGGGGTCCGGCGAACAGCTCCCGTCGTTCGATGAAGTGAAAAGGGCTGTTGTCGAGAGCAAGCCAGAGGTGCTGGCACGCCAATGGCCGGACGACGATGGTCGTTATTACGCGAGTCGTGTCCTCAAAGGAGGTCGCCCGGACGGCGAGACGGTACTTGCAGGACACGGATACATCGAAGGCGGAGCAGGTGAGGTGACCGTACCGCCGGGGACCTCCGTATCCTTCTACGTAGCGCATGGCGAGCGAATCCCCGGCCTCAATGGCGTTGCCGTGGAAGGAGGATCCTATCCAGGTCCTGCTGTGGAAACCTTTGGCCCCGGAGACCGAATACCCAACTACACCCTCGCCCCGCCTGAAGCGAAGGGCCAAGGAGGCTTCACCGTATACGAGAATTCCACCACAGTCGCCCAGCGAACCATGCTCGGCGAACTCCTGAAGGAAGGAATGGGGAACATCCACTGGGCAGCTTGCCGAGAATTCAAGTAGTTTACACCGAGAAGTCGGACCTATGGGAGAACTGAGACATGGCAGGGGAACGTGGATTCGACGGATCCTGGACTCTGACGGACGTCGCCTTGATCATCAAGAAGTCGGATCTCGACCCCGAGGCGATCACGCAGCGCCTGGGAATCGAGCCTTCCGCGACCCGAGCCCCAGGACCTGATCGATGGGGCCCTCCTGGCGACACGGATGGGCAATGGCGCCTTCAGTGCGACGAACGAACGACAAGGATCTTCTCCGAGCAGCTCGACGTGATCCTCAAAGCAGCGGAAGGGTGCGCCCAGATCCTGGCCATGCTCAGATCGGAAGGTTTCGAGGTCACGCTGGTGGTCAGAGGTTACGCCGATAACGACTCACAACTCTCGATCCCGGCCGCAGGGATGGCCAGAATTTCCCGCCTTGGCGTACCGCTCACACTCAGGCCAAGCCTCAGCGAACGGTGATTCCCTCCCCAAAGGAGCCTTCTGTGCATACTATCGAGAAGAACTCATGGACTTCAGTCACCACATCGCTGGCAGTGACTCGAGAAAAAGTAGACGCCGCCTTCGTCAGCCAGACTCTGGGGCTCGCTGATTCCCCAGCCGACAGCACCGGAGCCTTCATTGCTTTCGGATCCGAATGGTGGGCGTACACATTCGACGAGAGGTTCCCCGGAGGCCTTGAGGGGCAAGCAGTCGCACTGGTCCAGCAGATTTCCCCGCGAATGGACGGGCTTCGGAAGCTTCATGATGCCGGGTACGCGGTTCAAGTAGCTGTCTCGGGAACAGTCGAGACGGGGAATGAATTGAATGTCTCCCCTAACGCAGTCGGACAACTGGCGAGGCTTGGTCTCCCTGTTTCATTCACTACCCTCACAGCGTCGGGAACGCACGATGAAGATCCGCTCAGCTGGCTCGACTGACTCGGTTCCTTCGCACAAAGCGCCTGTACACACCAGCGGCCTCTGGGAGCTCATCCGACAGGTTTCGGCTCAGGACCCGCGTGAGCGTCAACTCGCAAAAGAAAACGGGCCCCGATCCGCCCGCGCTTCAGGGTCACGGAGCATTCACCTCGCCGTGATCCTCGTCGGGCAGCGGACGGGTGAGCTCGGCGGTCAAGTCGGGCTCGGCGAGGATCCGTGCCGTCGCGCGCCATTCCACGACGACGCGGTGGAGGTTGGCGTGGATGGCCAGGTCGACGACGCAGTGCGTCGCGTCGACCAGTTCGGCCACAAACTGCCGGACCTCGTCATCCGAGAGATGTCGCACCCACGGGAACACGGACAGCAGCGCACTCAGTGAGGCTCGGGCCCCGCCCCCGGTCCCTGGAGATTCCCCCTCCACTACCGGTCGTGAAGCACTGTCGGTCTGGTCACCGGGACCACAGTGAGAAGGTCGTGAAGCCCCTTGAAGTCATCGGGGTTGGTGGTGAAGAGCGGGAGGTCCTCTGCGACCGCGATCGCGGCGATCATCAGGTCCGCGACGCGGCGCCGCGGCTTGCGACCGGCGCCGATCACTGCGGCGCAGACTCGGCCGTAGGCACGAGCCGCCTCCACGTCGAAGGGAATGGGGTCGAACTCGTTCTCCGCGCGCTGCAGCACGTCCATCCGGCGGGCTCGCTCCGCGTGCTCGTCGTAGTCGTCCTGCTCGTCGTTACGACGTACTTCGTGCGGGCCCGCCGAGAGCTCCGCCAGCGTGATGGCGCTGATCGCCATCTCGGCGGGAAGTTCCTCCGGATCGAGCCACTTGCGCAGGATCATGATGTTGGTGTCGAGCAGACCCTGCTCGTGCTCAACGGGCATAGGGGTCGTCCTGCTCCTGATCCGCGGTGGCGTCCCGGTCCGCTCGGAAGGCAGCCAGCGAGATGTCGGGCGCCGTGCGGGACATGGCCGCGAACTCGCCGCGCGGGACGAAGCGCCTGCGCTTCCTCAGCGGGATCAGCTCGCCGATCTGATGACCGTCGCGGGTCACGGTGAATGCCTGGCCGCCTTGGACAGCGTCCATGATCTCTTTGGACCTCGTGCGCAAGTCGCGTTGGGTGATCTCCGGCTGTGCGGTCATGCCTCCACGATAGCCAGGCGTGACACACCGTGCTACTCGGTGGCACACCCGGAGGTCCGTTTGGGCAGGCACTGGCCTGCTGGCCGCGGAGGGAGCGGGCCGAGGGCATCCAGATCGGCAGCATCCCGGTCAGCGTCCAGGAGCTCTACCAGCATTTCCCGCACCTCGTCTTCATCGAGGTGGCGCACACACGGAACGATCCCGGGAAGCGCGAGGAGCAAACACCTCGAGGCGCCGCTCACCGGAGGGCAGCTCGGCCCAGGCCGTCTTGCCGACCATGCGGTCTGTCACGCCCCAGGCGGCGGGAGCGCGACCACCAGGAGGAGGCCGCGGCCCGTCTCGGTGTCGGCGGGCGGGGGTGCCGCCGGGGCAGCCGAGACGCGTTCGCCACGAGTGTGGAGACCTCGTTGCGGAGTGGGGGGGCAGACAGCAGCAGACGAAGCTCGAAGTCGCGGCCCGGAACGCGGCCGTGGGTGACCGCGTTCGCGGCGAGTTCGGCGACGATCAGCGCGGCGGTGTCGGAGTTCTCTTGAACAAGCGAAAAGAAACGATCGATATTCTGGACAGGGCCGGTCCCACAGCCGGACTAGGATTACAACCTCATTCCGTGTCCTTCGGATGTCGGATGGATGCCTTCACAAGCCACACCGTGCGGTTGTCCACGTCCACTAAGTAGCGGACTCGACCTCCACCGGTGACCTCGTACTCCCATTGCGGAAGCGCCACACCGCGCCGGATTCCCGTGGACAGCGCACGGCCTCGGAGGCGGTGCTGCCGAGCCGTCTCCGGCTGAGGCGCGGGGTCGGTCCGCAAGATGTCGAAGCACGTTCGTACGGCTGATGCCGCCTGCTGGCCGAACTCCTCCCAGCCTTTCGCCGCCTCGGCCGTGTCGAATCGCACGTCCCACTCGTCGCCGGAGGGCGGCGGCGCCGCGCGATCCCCTCGCTTGGGGGTCACGGAGCGACCACCGGCCCGTAGTCGGTCTCGTGGTCAGCCTGAAGCTTGAGGGCCTCGGCGTACTCATCAGGGTCGGCCTTGATCCGTGCCGTGGCTTTCCATCCGGCCACCACTCCGTTCAGCGGACCGAAGACATCCAGATCAGCAGCATCCCGGACAGCATCAACCAGCTCTACCAGCATTTCCCGCACCTCCTCTTCATCGAGGTGGCGCACCCACGGAAAGATCTCGGGAAGCGCGAGGAGGAGAGCACGGGCCCCTTCGTCGGTCTTCACCAGCGCGGCGAACGTGTGGGCAATCGTGGCGACCGCAGCATCCCGGCGCTCTTCACGTTCCATGGTGGTCAGCACCAGGTCAGCACCATCGCGCCGCTCGATCCGCAGTCGCTCGGTCCTCGTGAGCCGCTCAGCCACGTCCCCCGGGCGCTTGGACAGCTCCGAATAGGTCACAGCCTCGGTCGGTGTCATAACAGGAGGATACCTCGGAACTAGTTCCGAGGTCCACTGCAAACCCAGCACGGCGCCGCTCACCGGAGGGCCAGCTCGGCCCAGACCGTCTTGCCGACCGTGCGGTCTGTCACGCCCCAGGCGGTCGCAAGGGCGACCACGAGGAGGAGGCCGCGGCCTGTCTCGGTGTCGGCGAGTGGGGGTGTCGCGGGGGTGGTCGGGACGCGTTCGCCGCGGGTGTCGGAGACCTCGATGCGGAGTGTGGGGGCGGACAGCAGCAGGCACAGCTCGAAGTCGCGGCCGGGGACGCGGCCGTGGGTGACCGCGTTCGCGGCGAGTTCGGCGACGATCAGGGCCGCGGTGTCGGAGAGTTCGCTGTCGTAGGGGATGCCCCACGCGTCCAGGCGGTGCACGGCCAGGTGGCGGGCGAGGCGGGCGCCGCGGCGGGTGGCGCTCAGGCGCTGGGTGAACTCGGCGGTGGGGGTGGCGGTTTCGGCTTTCATGTCACTGAGCGTGTCCGGTCGGGACTACCCTGACCAGGAGTGACGACGCGACGGAGCGTAGCCGTACGGGTACGGTCGGGGCGCTGTACGGGTCGTCGACCGTGACCAGTGCGGCGAGCGAGGGCGGTACGGGGTATGGCGGATGTGGAGCGCGATGAGCGGCCGGAGCGGCCCGTCGAGGAGGACGGGACGGCGCTACTCTTCAACTCGCTGGGCAAGCAGATCAAGGTGTTGCGCGAGGAAGCCGGGCTCAGTCAGCGGGAGTTGGGTGCTGCTACACACTGCGGCGAGGCGCTGATCTCCTCGATGGAGCGCGGGGTGCGGACGCCGCAGCCGGCGTTCCTGCGGCTGGCCGACGAGGTTCTGGGGGCACGGGGGGTGCTGAAGGCCGCGATCCCGGATGTGGAGAAGGCGCTGGCGAAGGCGCGGACGCGGCATCCGGACTGGTTCCGGGATTACGCGAAGGCCGAGGCGGAGGCCCTCGCGGTGCACGACTACAGCAATCAGGCCGTTCCCGGCCTTCTCCAGACCGAGGAGTACGCGCGGGCCGTCTTCACCCAGCGTCGTCCGTTGCTCGACGAGCGGACCATCGAGAAGCGTGTGGCCGACCGGCTCGCGCGCCAGCAGATCTTCGAACGCTGGCCGGCGCCGACGTTCAGCTTCGTGGTGGAGGAGTCCGTACTCCAGAGGCCGAACGGTGGGCCAACCGTCCACGAACACCAGTTACGCCGATTGCTACACATCGGTCGACTGCGGACCGTCGAGCTTCAGGTGATGCCGACCGATCACGAGGAACACCCGTGCATGGATGGCGCGTTCATTCTGCTGACACCCAAGGGGCGGCAGCAGGTGGCGTACACGGAGATCCAGGGGCATTCCCGTCTGATCACTGACCAGGATGAAGTCCGCGTCTTTGCCGAGCGCTATGGGATCATGCGGGCGCGGGCCCTGTCGCCCCGGGAGTCTTTGTCCTTGATCGACAAGATGCTGGGAGAACGTCGATGAACACCGAGCAGCTCCACTGGTTCAAGAGCAGCTACAGCGGCGGTGAGGGCGGCGCCTGCATCGAGGTCGCCGTCGAATGGCGCAAGTCCAGTTACAGCAGCGGCGAAGGCGGCGAATGCGTCGAGATCGCCACCTGCCCCACCACCATCCACGTCCGCGACTCCAAGAACCCCGGCGGCCCTCAGCTCGCCTGCGCCCCCGCCTGCTGGTCCGCGTTCATCTCGTACGCCCAGGAACGACTCGCGCAGCGCTGAAGGGCGGGGCCATGTGGCCACGGGTGAACGGCATGCGAGCGCTGGAGCTCGGCACCGCCGGTGAGCTTCGGGAGAGGCTGAACGCCCTCGTTCTGGCTGGGCAGAAGACCGCCACGACCGGGCTGCTCGCCGAGTACGTCGAGGAGACGGAGGGCCTGGAGTTCGCCGGCGAGCGCCTGGCGCTCCTCGGCAGCGACAGAGACCACGTCGCCACGATCGAGATCATCGGCGTGGAGCTGACCACGTTCGGCGACGTCACCTGGGAACACGCCAAGGCCGAAGGAGAGGGCGACCGTTCCCTCGAAGAGTGGCGCACCGGACACAGCCGCTTCTGGGACGCCATCGGCACACCCGTCGACGAGGACACTCGCCTCGTGTGCCTGACCTTCGGGCTCGTCACACCTTCCTGACACCTTCGCGGGATTTTGTCCGCATCGAGGTTCCCCCGACTCGGTGGGCCCTGCCTCGGCGCGCCACGGCCCTAACCAATCAAAGAACCCGGGAAAGAACCTCTCCAAACCCTCCCCCGACCCCCTCGCCGCCAAGCTCACTCACATGGGTGATCCATCCCAACCTGGCTGGCGCATATGCCACTTCACAGTGCAGGCTCAGCTTCGACAACCGCACAAAATGACGGCCCCCGGCCGGGACTGGCATCCCGATCGAGGGCCTGACCACCAAGGAAGCAGCAACCTTCCCGATGACTGACTCGCAGCTTAACGCGCCCTCGTCCGCGCCGTCGCCCGTTCTCAAGCCGGGCGTCCAGCACATCAATGTCCCCCACACGGATTGCTTCGTCGTGGTAGGCAACCACCTCGCCCAGCACACCGATCTCTCGCTGACCGCGATCGGGCTGGCCGTCCACATCCAGTCGCTGCCGACCGGGGCCAGGGTCTCGATCAAGCGGCTGGCCGAGCGGTTCCCCGAGGGCGAGATCCGGATCGCCGCCGCGCTGCGGGAGTTGGAGGAGCACGGGTATCTCGCACGCGTCCAGGTGCGATTACCGTCCGGCGCGATGCTCGCGCTGACGCTCTCGTACAACAACCCGGCGGCAACGCCCCCCGGACGCGGACCGGCAGGAGCCGGAGGCCGAGCCGGAGCAGCCGTCTCCGCCCCCGCCCGAGCGTGAACCCGATCCGGAACCCGACCCGGCGCCTACTCCCGCCGCGCCCGCCACCTCGCTCCTCGCCGGGCTACGGCGCGCCGACCCGCGCCTGATCCTCGCCGAGCGCGACGTACGCCGCCTCGCCCCGGCCGTCGAGACCTGGCTGGAGCGCGGCATCGCCCCCGACGCCGTACGCCGCACCCTCACCGCGGGCCTCCCCGCGGGCCGGATCTCCCGTCCGGCCGGGCTCCTGGCCTACCGGCTCGCCGAGTTCCTTCCCCCGCCGCTCCCCGCGGTCCCGGCGCCACCGCCGCGCCCCGATCCGCTCCAGAACTGCGACCGCTGCGACCGCGCCTTCCGGGCCCCGCAGCCAGGCTGCTGCCTCGACTGCGACACGTCGGCGATCGCGCCGGGGCTTGCCGCGTGAGCCACACGGCGATCGAGCTCGTACGGCACCGAAGCCCCGGACAGGCGCGGCACAGGCTGGCTTCCTGGCCACACGCCGGTGTCCCAGCCCTCTCGCATCATCATCGCCCGCTGCGGGCACAGGTGTCACTGGTGGGTCCGGCTCGGCCTGCGCTAGCGCGACTTGCGGCAGCACGAGTGCTGCCGCAATCGACAAGACCTGAAGAACGTACGTATGTGCATGGTTGCCTCTCCGTGGACAAATGAGAGGCAGATCACCCTTTGACGCGAGATCCACCGAAGTGAGCCATGATCGTACGATCGAGGGCCATAGGGGGACGCGTCAAATGATCAAGCTCATGCCGCGACGCGCCCACCAATGGGCACTCACCATCGCGGCGGCCGTCGCACTGGGGGGCGGCGCGGAAACGGCGGCCGCCGAACAGATTCCGTTTCCAGGAGCCGGATATGTGCGCGTGGAGGGACCGACCGCACCCGGTGGCCTCGTCGCCATCACCGTGAAAGAGGAACCCGGCAATCCGCATCCGACGGCCGTTTCGATGTCCAGTCCCGCCCTGGAATCAGACGCACCGCTCGGAGACACAGGCAGGGCCTGGGTCGGCGCGGCTCGCGTTCCTGCGGCGACGAAGCCCGGAACCTACAAGGTCAAGTTCGAGCTGACGTACAAGGACGCTCAGTGCGTGAACGAAGAGGACCGGGACAGCGTCTGCGACTACGAACCGACCGTCCTCTGGAGCAGGGTCACCGTCGCAACCGCCGCAGGAGGACAATCGTGCGGCCTGGGATTCGGACAGGGCGCGGCTGTCGGTGCGGCTGGGAGCGCGCTCGCGGTCGTCGCGGCCGTGATCGTGATGCGCAGACGCAGCAGGCGGTCATCTTCGCGCACGGCATCGAGTCCATAGCGACGGTCTCCGCAGGCACAACGCAGCGCAGACCACTGACGCCGTCACCAGTGAGAAGCAGACCTGGGGAGACAGGCCAGCGCTTGGTCGGGTCCCTCGTGCTCCGAGGACCGACGCCAGGCTGACGTAGGACCCCTGAAGGACACCGTGAACAGCATGAGCCCCGAACAGATTCAGCGCATGCACGAGGTGGTCCAGCACCTCTCCGAGTACGCCGAGCATCTGGAGAAGGGCTGGAAGGTGGAGACAACGGACGGGGAGGTGAAGCTGGTCATGATGAGCCCGAACCTGCCCCACACAACCAACGTCGATGCTTTCCGCAACCAGATCAGGGAGCAGACGCCGGGCATCTCAGCCGTCAACGACACTGACATGACAGACCCGGTGACCGGTCTGGAAAAGGTCCCCGACCTGATGGCGTTCCCCACCGAGGATGTCGATCCGCAGGCCGAGTCCGTCAACCCGCGCGCCGTGCTGCTCGTCGTGGAGATCGTCTCCACGATCAACCCCAAGAACGACCTCGTCACCAAACTTGAGGACTACCCGAGGATGGGCATCCCCCTCTACGTCGTGGTGGATCCCCTCAACGGCACCATCACGGTCCATTCCGAGCCGGAAGAGGGGCCCGACGGGCTCAGGTACCGCTCCTCGATCCCCTACGAGTTCGGTGAAGTCGTCCCTGCCGGGAAATGGACCTTCAACACCTCGGGACTCGTTCGCTACCGGTGACGCCTCACGCGTGAGCCGTGTGCGCGAGAAACGCGCTCAACTCAGTGGCGTCCGGAAGGAAAGTGCGGAAGGCTCGCGCGCATGGTTTCGGTAGTGCAGAACGTGGCGATCGACTGTGCGGATGCCTACGAGCTGGCCCGGTTCTGGAGCGGGGTGACCGGTCGGCCGCTGCATCCGGAGGACAAACCCGGCGATCCGGAGACCCAGGTGCTGCTGGCGGAGGGCCCGGTGCTGCACTTCAACCAGGTGCCCGAGCCCAAGAAGATCAAGAACCGGATCCATCTCTGTCTGCGGCCTGAGACGTCGCGTGAGCAGGAGGTGGAACGGCTGCTGGGCCTCGGTGCCACCTTTGTCACCGATCACCGGAACCCCGACGGCTCCGGCTGGGCAGTCCTCGCCGACCCCGAAGGCAACGAATTCTGCGTCCTTCGCAGCGAGTCCGACCGGGCCGCGATGAACTCCTGACGCACAGGGGCACGCGATCGCTGCGACAGCTGTCCGTGGTTGCTGCCGTCACTACTGCCGTCAGCAGCGACGACCTCCGGTGAATTCCGGGAATGGGGAGATTCTTCGGTCGTCAGCTGTCGGGAGGCTACTCAGGCCGCTTGGTGATGTGGGGTGAGTTCGATGGTCAGGTCGGCATCCAGGGCGCGTGCCAGGCGTCGCAGGAGGGGGATGGTGGGTACAGTGCCGCCGCCTTCGATCCGGGAGATCTGGGGCTGCTTCATCCCGCAGCGTTCGGCGAGTTCGGTCTGGGACAGACCCAGGGCGGTGCGCCGGTCGTAGACCAGCTGGCCGAGATCGTGGGCCAGTTCGGCCTCCTCGTACAGGCGGTCGTACTCAGCGTTGTCCTCGACCGCTTCGCCGAGGAGCTTGCGGTGGTGGCGGGTCTTCCACTCGGCATGGTTCATCGCAGTTCCTCCTTGATCGGGCGGCTGTAGATGTCATGTTCGGTGGCCGGCGCATGACTGGCCTCGCATGAGACCTGGACTGCGCGGGCTCGATCCACCTCTGCCATCTCGCGCATCTTCGTCTTACGGAAGACGGTCAGCAGGACGACACGTCGGTCGGGGGCAAGCCAGTAGGTGATGCGCTGAGCGTTGCTGCCGAGGTCGAAACGCAACTCACGGAGCTTGCCTCCGAGGTGGCGGCTGTAGGGCTCGCCCAGGGTGGTCGCGTTCTCGGCGAGGCGGTCGACCTTCTGTTCGGCTATCACGTAGTGGTGGGCGGGTAGGTTCTCCAGCCAGAGGCGGACCTCGGGCTCGATCTCGATGGTGTACCGCTCACCGGCCATGGCTTCGATGCTATATAGCTCAGATGATATGCGCCAGTGGGGGCTGCCGGCCTGGCCGGCCGGAACCGTCGTGGACCTGCGCTCCACCGTCGAGTGCGTCGAGGCGGAGCACCCGCTCGCCTCGCACGGGGCCACCGTGCACCGGCTCCCGCTGATGGCGGACGAGGACATCACGGGCGCCGGACACATCACGCAGTACCGGGACGGGCTCGCGGGCCTGTACCGCTCGATGGTCACCGACGCGGGCGCCCGCTTCGCCGACCTCCTGCGGGCGGCGGCGGACGGGGACGGGCCGGTGCTGGTCCACTGTGCGGCGGGAAAGGACCGCACGGGCGTCTCGGTGGCGATGCTGCTGAGCCTCGCCGGGGTGGACCGGGCCGCGGTCGTCGCGGACTATGTGCGCACCGAGGCCGACCTGCCGGCGGTCATGGAGCGTCTGCGCGGCCACAGCCCCGCCTACGCCGTCCCGGAGGGCCTGGAGGAGTTCATGGGCTCCCCGGCCCACGCCATCGAGGCGGTCCTCGACCTGTGGGACGCGCACCCCGGCGGTGTGCGCGGCTGGATCGGGGCGCAGGGGGCCGACGAGGCCGTGATCGAGCGCTGGATCACCCGCGTCCGCGAGTCCTGAACCCGGTCGGCCGTGGGACGGCGGCCCGCCCGGCCGCCGTCCACCCCCGGGCAGCAACCCCCCGGCCGCACCCCGTTCATGCCCTGCCTCCACCATCCGCCTCATGAACACACCCAACCGCCGCCTCAGACGCATGTGCGCCGCGTCCCTCGCGGTCACCGCCTCGCTGGCCCTCCTCGGCTCCGCCCCCGCCCCGGCCCCGGCCCAGGACTCGGCCGGTGAACGACCCGTGAACCTCGCCCACTTGGGCACGTACGCCGGCGACAAGGCCGAGATCGTCGCGTACGACTGGACCACCCGCCGCGCGTACGTCACCACGGCCGACGGCCTCGCCCTCGACGTGCTCGACGTGCGCGACCCGGCGAAGCCGGTGAAGATCGCCTCCGTCGACCTGTCCGCGTACGGCAGCGGGGCCGTCACCAGCGTCGACGCCCGGCGCGGACTGGTCGCCGCCGCCGTGGAGTCGGCGGACGCCGCCGAGCGCGGCAAGGTCGTCCTGATGCGCCCCGACGGCACGGTGATCAAGGCGGTGACCGTCGGGCACAGCCCCGACATGGTGACCTTCACCGGCGACGGCCGCCGGCTGCTGGTGGCCAACGAGGGCGAGCCCGTCGGCTACCAGCCGGGAGAGGCCGACCCCGAGGGCAGCGTCAGCATCGTCGCTCTGGACCGCGGCGCCGACCGGGCGACCGTGCGCACCGCCGGCTTCCGCGCCTTCGACCACCGCCGCCTCGACCCTTCGGTGCGGATCAGCGGTCCGGGCGCCACCGTCGCCCAGGACCTGGAGCCCGAGTACATCTCGGTGTCCGAGGACGGCCGCAGCGCCTTCGTGACGCTCCAGGAGAACAACGCGGTCGCCACCGTGGACCTGCGCTCCGCCCGCGTCACCGCGATCGACGGCTTCGGCTACAAGGACCACTCGCGGCCCGGCAACGGCCTGGACACCTCCGACCGCGACGACGCCATCCGGATCGAGCCGCGCCCGATCCAGGGCGTCTACATGCCCGACGCGCTGGCCGCCTTCGAGCACCGCGGCCGGACCTACTACGTCGTCGCCAACGAGGGCGACGAGCGCGAGTACGGCAAGGGCGAGGCCAAGTACGCCGACGGCATCCGCCTCGCCGACCTGGACCCGGCGCTGCTGCCCGCCGGCTTCGACCGCTCGCTGCTCGCCGAGACCGAGATCGGCCGCCTCCAGATCATCAAGCCCGCCGCGGCCGGCGACCCGGTGCGCACCTACGGCGGACGCTCGTTCTCGATCCGCGACGCCGAAGGACGTCTGGTCTACGACAGCGGCGACCTCCTGGAGCGGCTGATCGCGAAGATCGACCCGGCGAACTTCAACGCCGAGGGCGAGGGCGACTTCGACAAGCGCAGCGACAACAAGGGCCCGGAGCCCGAGGGTCTGGCCATCGGCGAGGTCGACGGACGGCTGATGGCCTTCGTCGCCATCGAGCGCACCAACGGCGTGATGGTCTTCGACATCGGCGACCCGCGCAGGCCGGTGTTCCAGAACTGGGTCCGCACGGCCGGCGACGAGTCGCCCGAGGGCCTGGAGTACGTCCCCGCGTGGCAGAGCCCCACGCACCGCCCGATGCTGGCGGTGGCGAACGAGGGCACGGGGACGACCTCGTTCTACACGATCACCCGCTGAGGCGGGCCGCCTCCGGGGCGGCCCGACGGGACGTGCGGGCGGTGCCGGGTCACAGGTACCGCCCGTACTCGTCCAGGACGCGCAGCACCTCGCCCTCGCCCGCGGGCGGCAGTTGCAGCACCACTTCCTCCACGCCCAGTTCGGCGTAGTGCGCCAGCTTCCCCGGTGACGGCAGGACCGCGTACGGGACGACCTGGAGCGCCTTCGGGTCGCGGCCCGCGTCCTCCCACGCGGCACGCAGCACCGGCAGGGACTCCGTCAGGCCGCGGCCGCCGATCGGGAGCCAGCCGTCGGCGTAGTCGGCGATGTGGGAGAAGAGGACGGGCCCGGCGGCGCCGCCCACCAGGGTGCGGGGGGCGGGGCCGGCGAAGGGCTTCGGGTGGGCGTGGGAGGGGCGTACGGAGGCGAAGTCGCCCTTGTAGGGGGTCGGTTCGGGGGCCCAGAGGGCGCGCATCACGTGCATCCGGTCGCGGGCGAGGTCGCGGCGGGCCGGCCAGTCGACGCCGTGGTCCGCGGCCTCCTCGCGGTTCCAGCCGAAGCCGACGCCGAGGGTGAACCGGCCGCCGCTGACGAGGTCCAGGGTGGCGATCTGCTTGGCGAGGGCGATGGGGTCGTGCTGGGTGACGAGGGTGACGCCGGTGCCGAGGCCGAGGCGGGTGGTCACGGCCGCCGCCTGGGCGAGGGCGACGAAGGGGTCCAGGGTGCGCCCGTACTCGCGCGGCAGGTCGCCGCCCGCCGGGTACGGGGTCGTGCGCTCCACCGGGATGTGGGTGTGCTCGGGGAGGTACAGCCCGGCGAAGCCGCGCTCCTCCAGTTCGCGCGCCAGCCGCACCGGCGCGATCGTCTCGTCCGTCAGGAAGATCGTCGTCGAGATCCGCATGCCCCAAGGTATGCCTCACGGCGGCGGGGAACGCCATACCGCCGCAATCCCTCAATCCCCCTGTCTTGCCCTGCGGTTCACGACCGGGTACGAGCGTGAAGGCATGTGCGATGACGAGAACCACCCCAGCAGCGGCATCAGCAGACGCGGACTGTTCGTGACGGGAGCGGCCGCCGCGCTTACGTTGAGCAGTGTGAGCTTCGCCGAGGCAGCAGAGCACGAGGGCACCACGACCAAGGTCGTGAGCGGCACCCTGCCGCCCGGCTCCCCCGACTTCGTCTACCTCCCCGTCCGGATCCCGCGCGGCGTCTCGGAGATCCGGGTCTCCTACGCGTACGAGAGGCCGTCCGTGCCCGCCGGGACCCAGGGCAACGCCCTGGACATCGGCATCTTCGACGAGCGCGGTACGGAGCTCGGCGGGGAGGGCTTCCGGGGCTGGTCGGGCGGGGCCCGCAGCGAGTTCTTCATCCGGGGCGACGAGGCGACGCCGGGGTACATCCCGGGGCCGGTCCGCGCGGGCACCTGGTCCATCGCGCTCGGGCCGTACACCGTCGCGCCCGAGGGGCTGCCGTACACGGTGACGATCACGCTCACGTACGGGACCCCGGCGGCGACGCCGAAGCCGGTCTACCCGCCGGAGCGGGCCAAGGGTCGGGGCCGCGCCTGGTACCGGGGCGACTGCCATCTGCACTCCTGGTACTCGGACGGGCGCCGCACCCCCGAGGAGATCGCCGCGCTCGCCCGCGCCGCCGGGCTGGACTTCATCAACAGCAGTGAGCACAACACGCACTCCGCGCACGGCGCGTGGGCGGCGGCGGCCGGGGACGACCTGCTCGTGCTCCTCGGCGAGGAGGTCACCACCCGCAACGGGCACGTCGTCGCACTCGGCACCGACCCGGGGACGTTCGTGGACTGGCGCTACCGCGCCCGCGACAACCGCTTCGGCCACTACGCCCGCGAGATCCGCCGCGCCGGCGGCCTCGTCGTCCCCGCCCACCCGCACGCCACCTGCATCGGCTGCAACTGGAAGTTCGGCTTCGGCGAGGCCGACGCGGTCGAGGTGTGGAACGGTCCCTACACCCCGGACGACGAGGTGTCGCTCGCGGACTGGGACAGCATGCTCGTCGCGTCCGTGCGCTCCGGGGGGCGCTGGACCCCCGCGATGGGCAGCAGCGACGCCCACCGCGACCCGGACCCCGTCGGCACCCCGCAGACCGTCGTCCTCGCCGACGACCTGACCCGCGAGGCGATCCTGGACGGCATCCGCGCGGGCCGCTGCTACGTGGCCGAGTCGAAGAACGTCTCGGTGGCGCTGAGCGCGTCCGGCGGGCGCGGGCGGCACGCGGGCATCGGCGAGCGGCTGCGGGGCGACTCCGACGACCCGGTGACGGTCCGCCTCGAGGTGACCGGCGCGCCCGGCCGCACCGCGCGTCTCGTCACCGACCAGGGCGTGCTGCACACGGCGACGCTCCCGGCCGAGGGCACGGGCGTGGTGGAGTGGCGTACGACGGCGGCGTACGCGGCGTACGTCCGCGCCGAGGTGCGCCACGCGCCGGTCGTCCCCGTCCCGGGGCTCCCGGGGCCGTTGGCGGCGTTCACGAACCCGGTCTTCATCGGCGCGTGAGGACGCCCTGCCCTGGCCACCGGAGAAGTTCGTCGAAGTGATCGGTTACGTGCAGCGGGTGCGCGCGTCGGCTTCCTGAAGAAGTACGGAACAGGCCCGGCCCCCGCAAGGGGGCCGGGCCCGGACGTCAGCCGGAGGCGGGGAGGGGGCGGAGGAGGCGGATCAGTCGGCGACCACCAGGGACGGGGTCTCCTTCGTCAGCACCTCGCCGCGGAAGAACGCCGGGCTGCGGCGCTGCATGACCAGCATGATCACGCCGCCCAGGAGCAGCAGGCCGACACCGATCACGAAGACCGAGCCGACGCCGAGGACCGCGGAGCCCGAGCCGTAGGCCGGGTCCCACATGTCGTAGAGCGTCTTGCCGAAGACCGCCGCCAGCAGGCTTCCGCCGAGGACCGGGAAGAGGCCCTTGAAGGTGAAGTCGCGGGCCGAGCGGAAGAGTTCGCCGCGGAAGTACCAGGCGCAGGCGAAGGCGGTGAGCGCGTAGTAGAAGCAGATCATGAGGCCGAGTGCGTAGATGGTGTCGACCAGGACGTGCTCGCTGACCAGGGTCATGACCGTGTAGAACACGCCGGTGGCGACGCCCGCGACGACGGTGGCCTTGCCGGGGGTGCGAAAGCGCGGGCTGACCTTGGCGAAGGAGGCCGGCAGGGCCTCGTACGCCGACATCGCGAGCACCGTGCGGGCGACCGGGATGAACGTCGTCTGGAGGCTTGCGGCGGCCGAGGCGAGGACGGCGACGAAGAGCGCGATGCCGAGGACCGGTCCCATCACCGGGCCCGCGAGGGCGGCGAAGACGTTGTCGGAGGTGTCCGGGTTGGCGAGGCCGAGCCCCTTGTCGCCGGCGCCGACGGCCATCTGCGCGGCGATGCCGGTGGCGAGGTACGAGCCGACGAGCACGACCATCGCGATCAGCGCGGCGCGGCCGGGCGTCCTGGCGGAGCCGGTGGTCTCCTCGTTGGTGGAGAGACAGGCGTCCCAGCCCCAGTACATGAAGATCGAGAGGGAGAGCCCGGCGGTGAAGGCCGCGAAGGACTGGACCGCGAAGGGGTTCATCCAGGACCAGGAGAAGTCGAGGCCGGTGTCGAGGGCGCCGCTGCCGGCCTTCTGGAAGGCGAGGACGACGAAGACGGCGAGGACGACGAGCTGGAGGCCGACGAGGGCGTACTGGACACCCTTCGTCGCCGTCATGCCGCGGTAGCTGATGGCGGTGGCGACGGCGATCAGGGCGAGGCAGGTGGCGATGTGGACGGCCTTGTTGCCGTCGAGTGCGGCGATGGACTCGCTGCCGCTGATCTCACCGGCGAGCAGCCAGAAGTAGGAGGTCGCGACGCCGGCGAGGTTGGAGAGCACGATGATCGTGGCGATCACCAGGCCCCAGCCGCACATCCAGCCCACGCGCGGTCCGAACGCCTTCACGGTCCAGGTGAAGGAGGTGCCGCAGTCCGGCATGGCGCGGTTGAGCTCGCGGTACGCGAAGGCGACGAGCAGCATCGGCAGGAAGCCGGCCAGGAACACGGCCGGCATCTGGAGGCCGACCTCGCCCGCCGTGGAGCCGAGCGTGGAGGTGAGGCAGTAGACGGGGGCGACGGTCGAGATACCGATGACGGCACTGCCGAGGAGGCCGACGGAGTTCCCGCCGAGCCCCTTGGTGCGGACGCCCCCATCGGGACGTCCCGGTACCGTGTCTCCGACCTGCGGCCGGGTCTCCAGCTGAGTCATGAAGAGGACGTTAAATGCTGCGGTTCTCGTATCCGGAGGCTTGAAGTCCGGATATTCCTCCTTGGATACTGCCGCCTAGGTGCCGCTTCGATCGCCAATTGAAAGGCCAATGGGGATCGAGTCGGCACGTTCACAGGCTCAGGGCGCCTGTTCCGGGTACGGAAACCGTAGACCTGTCCGTTTTGCCCAATTTGAAAATTTCCCGAGCGGTTCATGTCTCAGCCACCGGGCCACACGATCGCCTGCAGCTCGCTGTACGCGTGCAGGGCGTACGAACCGACGTCCCGGCCCACCCCGCTCTGCTTGAACCCCCCGAACGGCGCCTCCATGTTGCGTCCCACGGTGTTGATCCCGACCCCGCCGGCCCGCAGCCGCCGCGCCACCCGGAAGGCCCGTGCCGCGTCGCCCGACCAGACGTAGTCGATCAGTCCGTAGTCGCTGTCGTTGGCGAGTGCGACGCCCTCCTCCTCGTCGTCGAAGGGGACGACGACCACGACCGGGCCGAAGATCTCCTCCCGTACGACCCGCATGTCGTTGGTGCAGTCGGCGAAGAGCGTCGGGGCGACGTAGAAGCCGCGCGCGAAGTCCGGACGCTCGCCGCCCGCGACCAGCCGCGCGCCCTCCTTCCTGCCCAGCTCGACGTACGACTCGATCCGGTCGCGGTGCGCCGCCGAGATCACCGGGCCGACCACCGTGCCCTGCACAGCCGGGTCGCCGACCTTCATGAAGCCGAGATAGCCGGTCAGCTTCTCCAGCAGCGGGCCGTACACACCGCGCTGGGCGAGGACGCGCGTCGGCGCGGTGCAGATCTGGCCGCTGTAGAAGGCGAAGGTGGTGCCGATGCCCGCCACCGCCGAGTCGAGGTCGGCGTCGTCGAAGACGACCGCCGCGCCCTTGCCGCCCAACTCCATGAGCTGACGCTTCATCGCCCGCCCGCACACCTCGCCGATGCGCCGGCCGACGGCCGTGGAGCCGGTGAAGCTGACCATGTCGACGTCCGGCGAGTCGACGGCGGCCTCCCCCACCTCCGTACGCGAGCCGCTCACCACATTGACCACACCGGGCGGCGCGCCCGCCTCCGCGAGCGCCTCCGCCATCCGGTACACCGACAGCGGATCCTGCGGGGCGGGCTTCACGACCACCGTGTTGCCCATCGCGAGGGCCGGGGCGACCTTGCCCGCCGGATTGGCCCACGGATTGTTGTACGAGGTGATGCAGGTGACCACGCCGACCGGGCGGCGCCCCGCCAGCGCCCCGAACACCCCGCCCCTGCCCATCGGTCCCGCCTCGTTGACCTGCGGGGGCAGCCCCTCCTCGACGGGCTCCAGCGCGCCCTTGGCGTACCGCCGGAAGCGGGACACCCCGACCGCGACCTGCATGCCGCGCGCCGTGCCGGTCGTGGCGCCCGTCTCGGCACGGGCGAGTTCGGCGTACGGCCCGGACTCGCGCTGGATGATGTCGGCCGCCCGGTCCAGGACCGCGGCCCGCGCCTCGGGGGTGGTGCGCGACCAGTCCTCGAACGCGTCCCGGGCCGCTGCCGCCGCCTCGTACACCTGGTCGCGGCTCGCCTCGGGGGCGAGGCCGACGACGGACTCGTCGGCCGGATTGACCACCTCGTATTGCCCGCCGTCCGGCTCGACCCACTCCCCGCCGATGAACAGCCGCTGCCCGGCGGCGCTCACCGGGTGCTCACCGTCCTGGTGTCACGGCCGGAGCGCAGCACCCTGCCGGGGACCGCGCCGGTCACCTCGTCGTCGCGGACGGTCTCGACCCCGTTGACGCGCACCGAGACGATCCCGACCGCCCGTGAGTCCAGCCGGGGGCTGTCGCCCGGCAGATCGTGCACGAGGGTGGCCGGTCCCGCGTCGATCCGCTCCGGGTCGAACAGGACCAGATCGGCGTGGTACCCCTCGGCGATCCGGCCCCGCTCGCGCAGACCGAAGAGCCGCGCCGGGTCGTCGGTGAGCATCCTGACCGCCTCCTCGAGCGACGCGAGCCCGCGCCCGCGCAGACAGTCGCCGATGAAGCGGGTGGTGTACGGCGCCCCGCACATCCGGTCCAGGTGCGCGCCCGCGTCGGAGCCGCCGAGCATGACGTCCTCGTGCTGCCAAGTCTCGGCGCGCAGCGCCCAGCTCGCCGGGTCGTTGTCGGTGGGCATGGGCCACAGGACGGTGCGCAGCTCGTCGTTGGCGCAGATCTCCACGAGGCACCGGAAGGGGTCCTGGCCGCGCTCGGCGGCGATGTCGTTCACCACCCGTCCGCTGAGCCCCTCGTTCGCCTTGGAGTACGTGTCGCCGATGACGTACCGGCCGAAGTCGGCGAGGCGGCGGAAGACCCCGGCCTCCTTGGAGTCGGCACGGCGCAGCATCTCGGCCCGGACGTCCGGGTCGCGGAGCTTCTCGATCCGCTGCGGGACGGGCAGGCCGAGTATCGCGCCCCAGCCGGGAATGAGGTTGAGCGCGCAGAACGTGCCGAGCGACATGTTCATGGGCGTGAGGATCGGCATGGTGAGCGCGACGATCCGGCCGCCGGCCTTGCGGGCGCGCTCGGAGGGGATGAGCTGGCGCGGCACGCGCTCGGGCACGGAGGCGTCGATAGTCAGGACGTTCCAGTTCAGCGGCCGTCCGGCGGCGGCGCTCATCTCGACGAAGAGGTCGATCTCGTCGTCGCTGAACTGGTCGAGGCAGCCCGCGACGATCGCTTCGAGCTGGGTGCCCTCGTGGTCGGCGACGGCGCGGGAGAGCGCGAGGAGTTCGCCGGGCCGGGCGTGGCGGGAGGCGACGGGCTGTCCGTCACCGTCGGAGTGGGTGGACGACTGCGTGGTGGACAGGCCCCAGGCACCGGCCTCCATGGCGTCGTGGAAGAGCGCGAGCATCCGCTGGAGCTGCTCGGGGGTCGGCTGCCCGCCGACCGCGTCCGGGCCCATGACGTGCCGGCGCAGCGCGCAATGGCCCACCATGAAGCCGGCGTTGACGGCGATACGGCCTTCGAGGGCGTCCAGGTACTCGCCGAAGGTGTGCCAGTTCCAGGGCGCGCCCTCTTCGAGGGCGACCAGGGACATGCCCTCGACCTTGGACATCATGCGGCGCGTGTAGTCGGCGTCGTCGGGGCGGTCGGGGTTGAGCGGGGCGAGGGTGAAGCCGCAGTTGCCGCCGGCGACGGTGGTGACGCCGTGGTTCATGGACGGGGTGGCGTACGGGTCCCAGAAGAGCTGGGCGTCGTAGTGCGTGTGCGGGTCGACGAAGCCGGGGGTGAGCACCAGGCCGGTCGCGTCCTCGCCGGTACGGGCCTCTTCGGTGACGGTTCCCGGCTCGGCGATGACGGCGACGCGGCCGTCGCGGATGCCGACGTCGGCGGTGAAGGCGGGGGCGCCGGTGCCGTCCACGACGGTGGCGCCCTTGATCAGGTGGTCCAGCATGGGTGGGCGTCCCTTTCGTCACTGATCGGGTGCGGTGCCCCGGTCGGAGGCCCCACGGCTGGCCGCGCGGTGGGGCCTCCGGCCGGGCGGTGCGGGAGGCGGTCCGGGAAGACGCCGCCCGCGGCTTTGGGGGTGGGGGTGCCGCCGGTGCCGTTGCGCGGGGGTTGACCCCGCCCTGCCCCTACCCGCAGTGCCGATGTGCGGTTCCGCCGCGTGGGGGGTGCGGCCTCCGGCCGTGTCCTCAAACGCCGGACGGGCTGGAAAACCCAGCCCGCCGGCGATTGAGGCGCGGGGGTCCGGGGGCGGAGCCCCCGAAACGGGTCTGGGGCGGAGCCCCGGTTCAGGACCGCGGGGGGCCGACGGGGGGGGGCGGAGCCCCCCGTCAAGCCGCCTCGCGGAAGCGGGTGGTGCGGTGGACCGGGTCCGTGTCGATCTTCGGGATGACCTGCTCGCCGACCAGCCTGATCGTCTGGAGCGTGTCCTCCTTCGAGATCCCGATCGGCAGCCCGAACGACAGCTGGTCCGCCCCCGCCTGCTCCCACCGCTTGCACTGGGCGAGCACCTCGTCGGGGTCGCCGCAGATCAGCAGCTCCTCGGCGATGAGGAGTTCGATGATCTCCTCGTTGTACTCCGGCAGCGTCTCGGGCCACTCGGGGAAGCCCTCGGGCCGCGGGAAGGTGTCGTGGTAGCGGAAGACCAGGGACGGCAGGTAGTGCAGCCCGCCGCCGACCGCGATCCGTACGGCCTCCTCGTGCGTGGGGGCGCAGATCGCCGTCGTCGTCACCATCACGTTGTCGTTGACGTAGTCCCCGATCGGCTCGGCGTCCACGATCGCCGTCTTGTACTGCTCCAGCACCCACTCCATGTCGGAGACCTTCTGGACGCTGAAGCCCAGCACCCCGAGCCCCTTCTTCGCGGCCATGGCGTACGAGGGAGGCGAGCCGGCCGCGTACCACATCGCCGGGTGGGACTTGCCGTACGGCTTCGGCAGGATCTTGCGCGGCGGCAGCGACCAGTGCTTGCCCTGGAACCCGACGTACTCCTCCTGGAGCCACATCTTCGGGAACTCGGCGATGGTCTCTTCCCAGATCTCCTTGGTGTAGTTCATGTCGGTGACGCCGGGGATGAACCCCAGGATCTCGTGCGATCCGGCGCCGCGCCCCGAGCCGAACTCATGGCGCCCTTCGCTCAGATGGTCGAGCATGGCGACCTTCTCGGCGACCTTCACCGGGTGGTTGACCTGTGCGAGCGGGTTGAAGATGCCCGACCCCAGGTGGATCCGTTCGGTCGCGTGGGCGAGGTAGCCGAGGAAGACGTCGTTCGCCGAGAGGTGCGAGTACTCCTCCAGGAAGTGGTGCTCGGAGGCCCAGGCGTACTTGAAGCCCGACTTGTCCGCCTGGATGACGTACTCGGTCTCCTCCATCAGCGCCTTGTGCTCGGCGAGCGGATCGGTCTCGGCGCGCTTGCCGACGTAACCCTGAACAAAGAGCCCGAATTCCATGGGGGTCCCACCACCATCCCTCTCGCTTCTGACAGACCGTCAGATTTGGATGATCCGACTGTTCCACCGCACGCCCGAGGCGTCAATAGAGGTACCTGACGATGCATCAGAAGAGTCCGCGGGCATCAGACGATACTGACCCCCGCCAGCCAGCCCCCGTCGATGACGAACGGCTGGCCGGTGATGTACGAGGAGTCGTCGCTGGACAGGAAGAGCGCGAGCCGCGCCACCTCCTCCGGCTGCCCGACCCGGCCGAGGGGCACCAGGTTTCGGTAGAGCTCTTCCACGGCCCCCCGGTCGACGCCCTCAGGCATGCTCATCGCGGTGTCCACGGCCCCGGGGCAGAGCGCGTTGACCCTGATCCCCTTCGCGGCCAGCTCCACGGCCGCGACCCGGGTCAGACCGAGGACGGCGTGCTTGGTCGCGGCGTACGCCCCCACTCCGGCCATGCCCGTCAGGGCCGTGTACGAGGCGGTGTTGACGATCGTCCCGCCGCCGGCGGCCTCGATCTCGGGGGCGACGTTCTGTATGCCCAGGAAGCAGCCGACCTGGTTGACCTGGACGATCTGCTGGAACTCCGCCAACGGCGTGGAGACCAGCTCGTTGAAGCGCAGGATGCCCGCGTTGTTCACCAGGCCGTCGATCCGCCCGAAGGAGTCCTTGGCGGCGGCGACCGCGGCGGCCCAGTCGGCCTCCCGGGTCACATCGAGACGGACGTAGAGCGCGGTGCTCTCGCCGAGTTCCTTCGCCAGCGCCTCCCCCTGGTCGTCGAGCACATCGCCGAGGACGACCCTCGCTCCCTCCGCGGCGAACAGCCGCGCCTCCTGCTCGCCCTGTCCGCGCGACGCGCCCGTGATGAGGACGACCCGTCCGTCCAGCTTGCCCATGCCCGTACTCCTAACGGTCGAGGTGCGGAGCCACGTCGGCGGCGAAGGCCGCCATCTGGTCGGTGAGTTCACTGCGGCTCCGACTGCGGAACCGCACCTGGATCTGGTCCACGCCCATCGCGGCGTACGCGCGCAGCGACTCGGCGAGCTCCTCGGCTTTGCCGGTGAGGGTGCGGCGGCCGACGTCCCAGGAGGCGTCGCCGACGTACAGCGGTTCGGTGATCGCGCCGATCTCGACGGGATCCGTGATCCCGGCCCCCTCGCGCACCGCACGGAGCTTCGCGATCTGCGCGGGGAGCCGGTCGCGCGGATCGCCCTGCGGCAGCCAGCCGTCACCCTTGAGCGCGGCGCGGCGCACCGCGGCGGGCGAGGAGCCGCCGATCCAGACAGGGATGCGGGCCTGGGCGGGCCTGGGCTTCTGCCCGAGCCCCTCGAAGGCGAACCGCTCCCCGTGGAAGCTCGGGAACTCCTCCGGCCCGAGGGCCGCCCTGAGCGCGTCGATCGTCTCGTCGAGCACGGCCCCGCGCCGTTCGAAGTCGGCGCCGAGCACCTCGAACTCCTCCTGTACGTGCCCGGCACCGACACCGAGGACCAGCCGACCGGAGGAGAGGTGGTCGAGGGTCGCGTACTGCTTGGCGGTCAGGAGCGGGTGGCGCAGTCCGACGACGGCGACATGGCTGAGGAGCCGGACCCGCTCGGTGACGGCGGCGAGGAAGGAGAGCGTGGCGACCGGGTCGTACCAGACGGTCGACATCGCGTCGGCGAGACGGCGCGGGATCGCGACATGGTCGCAGACGGCGATGTACGCGAAGCCGGTGCGGTCGGCGGTGCGGGCGATCTCGGCGAGGTCGGCGGGGCCGGCGGCGGCCTCCCAGGACTCGGCGTAGATCGTGCTCTGGGACTGGACCGGGAGCTGCATGCCGTAGACGACCATGGTCGATCCCCTTGACCGATCGGTCCGTATCTGACGAACCGTCATATCGACTGGCCCACCATGGTCTTGGGTGAGGGCTCATCGGGCAAGAGGTGTGCGGGGCCCGGGATTCCGGGACTGTCTACAGTGCGGTCCCATGAGCCACGCACCCCTGGTCCCGCCCTCGGACGCCCCCGCGCCGCGTCCCGTCCCCGAGCTGCTGGCCGAGGCCCGACGCGCAGCGACCGACTGCGACTGGATCACGGCGGGCCACGCCTGGGTGGAGGCGGCGATGCAGGCCGACCTCGAAGGGGCGAACCAGGCGGCGCATGTGGCGGCTCCCGAGCTGAAGGTCCTCGCGGACGCGGGCTCCGCGGCGGCCGCGGCACTGCTCTCGGGGATCCTGCTGGAGTACTACGAGGAGTCCGCGCTGCCGATGGCGGTGGAATACGCGAAGGCGGCCGCCGATGCCGTCCATCCTGCGGGGCAGCGCACATACGGACACATGCTCGCCACCGGCCAGGGCGTGGAGGAGGACGAGGAGCGGGCCGCGGAGCTGTTCCGCGCGGCGGCCGACGCGGGTGACGCGTACGGCATGTTCAACCTCGCCGTGACGCTCGACGGCGACGAGGAACTGCGCCTGCTGGCCGGGGCCGCCGCCCGCGGCATCAGCGAGGCGGGCTGTCTGCTCGGCGACCGCCTCGGCGCGGTGGACCGGGACGAGGAGGCTCTGGCCTGGTACCTGTGGGCGGCGGAGCGCGGCGAGACGAAGGCCATGTACGCGGCCGCCTGCTGGTACCGCGACGGCTTCGGCACCGACCCTGACCCGGTCCAGGCGGTCCGCTGGTACTTCACGATGTTCGAGCACGGCGACGGCGACGGCATCCACGACGCCATCGAGCTCGCCAAGCAGGGCATGACCGACGAACAGATCCACGAGGCGGGCCGCCTCGCCGGCCAACCGGGCTCGGCGCAGGCCCTGATCGGAACGGTCACGGGCAAGCGCCCGCAGGACCGGGTGTAGCGGGCGGCGTGATGCGTGCGGCGTGATGCGTGCGGCGTGCGGCGTGCGGCGTGCGGCGTGCGGCGTGCGGCGTGCGGCGTGCGGCCGGGGCGCTACCCCGCCACGTGGGGCAGGTGCGGCGCCCGCCGGTAGCTGCTGCCGTCCCTGGTCCGGCTCATCAGGCCGCCCACGACCAGATAGCGGCGCAGCGCCGAGCAGTCCTCGTGCACCGTGAGCAGTGCCTCGTTGACCTCGCGCTCGGTGTAGGCGCGATCGGGCTCGAACAGCGTCTCGGCGAGGTGCGCGAGCAGCTGCTCGCGGCGGGCCGGCTTCCGGGGGATCGCCGTCAGCCGGCCGTGTGAGAAGAGGGCGGCCACGCTCTGCGCACCGCCGGATCGGTTGTCGTACATGGTCGGGAGCCTCGCAGCCGGGCGGCGTGCGCGGCAAAGGGATTACGGCGAGCTGCGGATCATTCCGGCTGCGAGTCGACGCCCCCCCCCCCCGGGTCGCTCGGCCCCGGGCAGCTCGGTCCCCGCCCCGGGGATCTCAGCCCAGCAGCGCGTACACCGTCGAGGCACGGGCCGCTGGCTCGTCCGTGCCCTCCGCCGTCAGCGTGATCTCCGCGAACGCCATGCGCTTGCCGAGCTTGGAGATACGGGCGTCGACCAGCACGTCCGCGCCGGCCACCGCGCGCTGGAAGGTGGTCGACTGCTGCACCGTCGTCATCGGGACGAAGGCACCGCGGGCGGAGGACACGGCGATCACGGTCGCCGTGTCGGCCGCAGCCATCAGCGCCTGGCCGGAGAGTGCGCCCCCTTCGCGGGCGAGCCGGTCCGACCAGGGCAGGCGCAGGACGGCGTGCAGGTCGCCCGTCTCCACGACGGTCAGGCCGAGGTCGAGCACCCACGGGGCGAAGTTGTCGGAGAGGATCTTGTCGGCTTCGGCCGGCGTCAGCGTCATGTGCCGATGGTGGGGCCGCCCGCGCCCCGCTGTCCACGCCGCGGAGACCTCGAACATCCGCGCCGGCGACCACGGGCACCCCGTCCGGCCGTGTTTTCGAACATCCGCGCCGGCGACCACGGGCACCCCGTCCGGCCGTGTCACATGCCTTTCCCCCCGGGACGGCCGCCACAGGCCCCCGACCCGGGCCTGCGTCCGCGTCCGCGTGTGCGTCCGGGGCACGGGTGCCGGCTTGCCGCACGGCTTGCGCCCTGTTCCGGGCGTGTCCAGGGGCGTAACCGGGTGAGCAGGCCCGGGAGCGCGGCCCGTACCCCGCTGCGAAGGCTCCGGGGGGCCGGAGCGTACGACGCGAGGAGAGCCCGATGGTGCCGCGGCCCTCACCGGGGCCGCGGCTCCTTCGCGCCGCTCCCCTTTCGGCTACTCCCCCCGCCCCTCGGCTCACGGCCCCGCCCACAGCCCTTCCGGCGTCAGTCCCAGCAGCTCGATCGCGTTCCCGCGCACGATCCGCTCCACCACATCGGGCGCCAGGTGCCCCATCTGGGCCTCCCCGACCTCCCGGGACTTGGGCCAGGTGGAGTCGGAGTGCGGGTAGTCCGTCTCGTACAGGACGTTCCCGACGCCGATCGCGTCCAGGTTCCGCAGCCCGAAGGCGTCGTCGAAGAAGCAGCCGTAGACGTGCTCGGCGAAGAGTTCCGACGGCGGGCGCAGGACCTTGTCCGCGACGCCGCCCCAGCCGCGGTTCTCCTCCCACACCACGTCGGCGCGTTCCAGGATGTACGGGATCCAGCCGATCTGGCCCTCCGCGTACATGACCTTCAGGTTGGGGAAGCGCTCGAACTTGCCGCTCATCAGCCAGTCGACCATCGAGAAGCAGCAGTTGGCGAAGGTGATCGTGGACCCTACGGCCGGCGGGGCGTCCGCCGAGGTGGAGGGCATCCTCGACGAGGAGCCGATGTGCATGGCGACCACCGTGCCGGTCTCGTCGCACGCCGCCAGGAGCGGGTCCCACTCGTCCGTGTGCACGGAGGGCAGACCCAGGTGCGGCGGTATCTCGGAGAAGGCCACCGCCCGCACGCCCCGGGCGGCGTTGCGCCGCACCTCCTCGGCGGCGAGCTCCGCGTCCCACAGGGGGATCAGCGTCAGCGGTATCAGCCGGCCCTGCGCCTCGGGGCCGCACCACTCCTCCACCATCCAGTCGTTGTACGCGCGGACGCCGAGGAGCCCGAGCTCGCGGTCCTTCGCCTCGGTGAAGGTCTGCCCGCAGAAGCGCGGGAAGGTGGGGAAGCAGAGCGCCGACTGGACGTGGTTGACGTCCATGTCCGCGAGCCGCTCGGGGACGGAGAACGAGCCCGGCCGCATCTGCTCGTATGTGATCACTTCGAGTTTGATCTCGTCCCTGTCGTAGCCGACGGCGGTGTCGAGACGGGTGAGCGGCCGGTGCAGATCCTCGTACACCCACCAGTCGCCGATCGGGCCGTCGTCCCCGGGCGCGCCCATGACCGGGGCGAACCTGCCGCCGAGGAAGGTCATTTCCCTCAGCGGGGCGCGGACGATGCGCGGGCCGGTGTCCCGGTACTTCGCCGGGAGCCGGTCCCGCCAGACGCCGGGCGGCTCCACCGTGTGGTCGTCCACCGAGATGATCTTCGGGAAGCTCGGGATGGTCTCCATGCTCTCCACGGTAGCGCTGATCTGATGGTCCGTCAGCACCTGTCGGCGGGGGCCTCGCGGCGCAGCTCCTCCTCGGCGAAGGCACGGAAGCTCCGGGCCGGCCGACCGGTCATCCGCTCGACGGTGTCGGTCGTACGGTCCTCCGCCCCGCCGGCGATGTCGCGGTCCATCGCGGCCAGCAGTGCGGCGAAGTCCCCGGGCATCACGGCGGCCAGCCTCTCGCGCAACCGGTCGGGGGTCAGGCGCCGATGGGTCACCCGGCCGCCCGTGACCTCGGTGATGACGGCGGCGATGTCGTCGTAGCTCAGCGCCTGGGGCCCGGTGAGCACCAGGTCCGTGCCGGGCGCGGACTCGTCCGTGAGCGCCCGCGCGGCGACCGCCGCGATGTCGTCGGCATCGATGAACCCGACGCGGCCGTCCCCGGCCGCACTCATGATCACGCCGCTGTCGCGGATCGTGGCGGCGTGCAGATGCCGGCCCGTGAAGTTCTGCATGAACCACGACGGCCGCAGGACCGCCCGCTGGTCGAACAGTTCGGGGAGCACGGCATGGACCCGGCCGACGGCCGGCCCTCCCCGGGGGATGGCCGAGGAGCTGAGCAGCACCGCACGCCGCACCCCCGCCGCACGGGCCCGCTCAAGGAAGGGCAGCATGACGGCGTCCGGCTCCGGGTCGCCGACCGGCGGTACGAGATAGACGGAGTCCGCGCCCCTCAGGGCCGCCGCATGGGTGGACGGGTCGTACCAGTCGAACGGGATCCCGTACGGCGCGGACGGGCGGCGGGCGGCGGCCCTGACGGTGCGGCCGAGCCCGGCCAGGCGGGGAACGACGCGGCTGCCGGTGTTGCCGGTCGCACCGGTGACCAGGACGGCTCCGCGGTCAGACATCGCCCGCCTCCGTCTCCGTCTCTGCCTCCGCCTCCGCCTCCGCCTTCGGTGCGGCGAACGGCGCCTTCGGCGCACCGAGCGACATCGCCTCCCGCGTCGGCGCCGGGACCGCGAGCGGGTTCCAGTAGTCACGCCAGCGGACGATGCGGCCGCCCTCGGCCGTCATCACGACGATGTAGTCCATCGCGTACGGCTCTCCCGTGGCGACGAGGAGGCCGGTGACGCGCATCTCGGCCACGACGGTGCCGGGGGCGTCGGTGCCGAGGACATCCAGGCGGGGGACCTCTCGCATGTCGATGCGGTCGGGATAGTCCCGCATGTACGCGGCGAGCGCCGCCCTGCCCTCCAGCCTGGACGGGAACCCGTCCGGGGCGAACGGGAACTCGACGAGCGCATCGTCCGCGAACAGCGCCACCCAGCCGTCGATGTCCTTGTCCAGCAGCAGCCTCATGCCGTGGCGGTACAGATCCGCCGGCGGCGTCATGGCATCGGTCATCGGCTCGCTCCATCCTCATCACCTAAAATACGGACTACCAGTCCGCTTGACTCAACTATACGGACCACCGGTCCGCTTGCAACCCGGGAGATCGTGTCCATGGACGAGGAACAGAGGGAACAGAGGGAGCGGAAGGCGCAAGGGCAGGGGCAGGGGGAGCGGAAGGAGCGTGCGGACGCCGCGCGCAACCGGGAGGCCGTCCTCACCGCGGCCGACGCCCTCTTCGCCCGGAGCCGGAGCCCCCGCAGCGTCTCGATGGACGACATCGCGGCGGCGGCCGGGGTCGGCAAGGGCACGCTCTTCCGCCGGTTCGGTGACCGCGCCGGGCTGGTCCGTGCGCTGTTCGAGGCGCGGATCGGACCCCTGCGGGAGGCCGTGGAGACCGGCCCGGCGCCCCTGGGTCCCGGCGGCCCACCGCGCGAACGCGTACTCGCCGTACTGGACGCGGTCGTCCGGTTCAAGCTCCAGAACCGCCACCTGTCGCTGGCCCTGGAGGAGGACGGCGCCGGCAGTCCCTATCAGGCCGCCCACTACGCGTGGTGGCACGCGACCCTCGCCGGCGCGCTGCGGGGGATCCCGCGGAGCACCGACAGCGACTTCACCGCCCACGCGCTGCTCGCGGCGACCCGGGCCGACCTCGTCGAGCATCTCTTCTCCCAGGAGGACATGAGCGCCGATCAGATCAGGGCGCACCTCGCGGCCTTCGCGGCCAAGGTGCTGGACGCAGATCCTGTGCAGAGCGTCACCCACTGCTGACGTGCCGGGCCCTCGCAAGGCAGACTGTGCGGGGCGACACCGGCGAGGGGGAAGCCATGGACCGTGAGAACGGGCCCTCCGCACAGACACACATTCCGGAGCAGCGATCTCCGGTACGACGGCACGACGACGGAGCAGCCGGCAGTGACGGCGGTGCCGGGAGCGGCACCGGCGGCAGCCCTGGCGGCAGCGGCGGCAGCGGCACCGGCGTCGGCCTGCGCTTCAGCGTGCTCGGCCCGGTCCGCGCCTGGCACGACGGCGAAGCCCTGCCCTCCGGGTCCCCGCAGCAGCGGGCCCTGCTCGCCGCGC
The DNA here is from genome assembly GCF_024584805.1 of Streptomyces sp. FIT100. Classification (NCBI taxonomy): domain Bacteria; kingdom Bacillati; phylum Actinomycetota; class Actinomycetes; order Kitasatosporales; family Streptomycetaceae; genus Streptomyces; species Streptomyces sp. FIT100. The sequence goes on from NZ_CP075715.1 coordinate 3,364,775, forward strand.
TGCTGCTGCGCGAGGGACGTACCGCCACGGCCGCCGAGCTGATCGACGCGATCTGGGGCGAGGAGCCGCCCTCCCAGGCGCTGGCGGCGGTACGGACGTACGCGTCCAGGCTGCGCAAGGTGCTCGGCCCCGGCGTACTGGTCAGCGAGTCCGGCGGCTACGCCATCCGCACCCCCTCCGACGCCCTCGACCTCCAGGTGGCGCAGGAGCTCGTCGCCGAGGCGGAGAAGGCGAAGGCCAGCGGCGACCGCTGCCAGGCCCGGGTGCTGATCAACAAGTCGCTGGGCCTGTGGGACGGCGAGGCGCTCGCCTCCGTACCCGGGCCGTACGCCGAGTCGCAGCGGGCCCGCCTGGAGGAGTGGCGGCTCCAGCTCCTGGAGAGCCGCCTGGAGATGGACCTCGACGTCGGCTGCCACGCCGAGGCGGTCTCCGAGCTCACCGCGCTGACCGCGGCGCATCCGCTGCGCGAGCGGCTGCGGGAGCTGCTGATACTCGCGCTGTACCGCAGCGGACGCCAGGCCGAGGCCCTCGCGGTCTACGCGGACACACGCCGGCTGCTCGCCGACGAACTCGGCGTCGACCCGCGCCCCGAACTCTCCCGGCTCCAGCAGCGAATCCTCCAGGCCGACGCGGAACTGGCCCGTCCGGTCGAGGAGTCCGCCGCGCCGAGCGCCCCGCAGGTCACGCGCCCGGCCCAGCTCCCGGCGACCGTCCCCGACTTCACCGGGCGCGCCGCCTTCGTACGGGAGCTGAGCGGACGGCTCGCCACCGCCGAGGGCTCGGTGATGGCCGTCTCCGCGCTGGCGGGCATCGGCGGCGTCGGCAAGACGACGCTCGCCGTCCATGTCGCCCACGCGGCCCGGCCGCACTTCCCCGACGGCCAGCTGTACGTCGACCTCCAGGGCGCGGGCCCGCGGGCGGCCGAACCGGAGACGGTGCTCGGCGCGTTCCTGCGGGCGCTCGGTACGGCGGACCCGGCGATCCCCGACTCGCTCGACGAGCGCGCGGCGCTCTTCCGCTCCCTGCTCGACGGCCGCCGCGTCCTGGTCCTGCTGGACAACGCCCGCGACGCGGCCCAGGTCCGCCCGCTGCTGCCCGGCACGGCGGGCTGCGCGGCGCTGGTGACGTCCCGGGTGCGGATGGTCGACCTGGCGGGCGCGCACCTGGTCGACCTGGACGTGATGTCCCCGGAGGAGGCGCTCCAGCTCTTCACCCGCATCGTCGGCGACGAACGCGTCTCGGCCGAGCGGGAGGCCGCGCTCGACGTCGTCGCCGCCTGCGGCTTCCTGCCGCTCGCCATCCGCATCGCGGCCTCCCGGCTGGCCGCCCGCCGCACCTGGACGGTCTCGGTCCTGGCCGCGAAGCTCGCCGACGAGCGCCGCCGCCTGGACGAGCTCCAGGCCGGCGACCTCGCCGTCAAGGCCACCTTCGAGCTGGGCTACGGCCAGTTGGAGCCGGCCCAGGCCCGCGCCTTCCGCCTCCTCGGCCTCGCCGACGGCCCCGACCTCTCCCTGGCCGCGGCCGCCGCCGTCCTCGACCTGCCGCCCCAGGCCACCGAGGACCTCCTGGAGGCCCTCGTCGACACCTCCCTTGTCGAGTCGGCGGCCCCGGGCCGCTACCGGTACCACGACCTCGTACGGCTCTACGCGCGTGCATGCGCGGAGCGGGACGAGCAGCCACCGGCGGAGCGGGAGGCGGCGCTGTCACGGCTGCTGGACTTCTATCTGGCGACGGCGGCGCGGGTGTTCGCCATCGGCCGCCCGGGCGACCGGCTGGTGGACCACCTGGAGCCGACGGGGGACGCGGGGCTCGAGTTCACCGACCGGAACGAAGCCCAGGACTGGCTCTACGCGGAGGCGAACTGCCTCCTGGCCTGTGCACGGCAGACTCTGGCGGGTCCGCGGCTGCGGCGCGCCGTGGACCTGCTGTGGGCGGCGCAGGACCTCGCGGAGTCCGGCGCGAACTCGAAGGTGTACGAGTCGGTCGCCTTCACGGCGCTCGAAGCGGCACGCGCCGCCGGCGACCCGCGCACCGAGGGGCGCGCGCGGACCTCGGTGACCAACGTCCATCTGGTGGCCGGCCGTTACGACGCGGCGGACGAGGAGGCCAAGCAGGCCGCCCGGCTCGCGCAGGCCGCGGCGGATCCGGCGCCCGTGTACTGGTCCGACAACGACCGGGGCATCATCGCCCTGGTCCAGGGGCGCTACGAGGAGGCCGAGGAGCTCCTGGAGCGGGCGATGGAGGGCTCACGGGCCGACGGGAACCTCCCCGGCGAAGCCAGCGCCCTGTGCAACCTCTCCCGTATCCACGTCGCCCTGGGGCGCACCGACCAGGGCATCGCCATGGCCGAGCAGGGCATCGCCATATACGACCGGATCGGGCACGCCCTCCGGCTGGCCAACGCCCGCTACGCCCTCGGCGTCGCCCTCACCCAGTCGGGCCGTCACGCCGACGCGCTGGAGCAGTACCACGAGGCTCTGCTCAGCTTCGGCCGCAACCGCCAGCGCCTCTGGGAAGGGACCACTCACTTCCGTATCGCGGAGGCCCACCTGGGGGCGCGCCGGCCCGCGCAGGCGGCGCTCCACGCCGAGCAGGCGCTGGCGAGCGGCGGTATCGGCGGCGACCGTATGCGGGGCAACACCCTCACCGTTCTCGGCAGGGCCCTCGAAGCGCTCCGCCAGGGGGACCGCGCCCGCGCCTGCTGGCGCGAGGCCCTCGCCATCTACCAGCAGTTGGGCGCCGCCGAGGCCGACGACGTCCTGCGGCTGCTGACACCGGTCGCGGCCGCATGACGCCTGCGGCGTGAGGCGTTCAGCATTCGTTTATGCCCACCCGGCACTCTCATGGGTGTCGATCCGTCGTATCGGGGGGCAGACGGGTCACCTGGGAGCTCATCGTTAGGGTGAGCGGTCCCGAGACGCCCGTTCGGCGACCCACGGGGGAGTCGCCGAACGGGCGTTACCGATCGAACGCCGCAACGCCGCACGCCGGCACGAAGGGGAGCTGACGACGATGAGCGACGAGAAGAAGAACGAAGACCTCACCACCCTGGGTGACCACCACGCGCCGGCCCCGCCGAAGGACGGCGACGTCACCACGCTCGGCGACCACCACGCTCCCGTCCCGCCCACCGAGGGCATCACGACGATGGGTGACCACCACGCGCCGGTCCCGCCCGCCGACGGCGGCATCACGACGATGGGTGACCACCACGCCCCCGCGCCGCCCAAGGACGCCTGAGACTCAATCCGACGGGGAACGGCCGCGGCGGCGCGGAGGGGGAGCCGCCGCGGCCGCCGCATGCCCGGGCGCGGCCGGTCAGCGTCGGGCACGACGGGGCCCGTGGAGCTGCTCACCCGGAGTGCGGCCGGCCCAGCCCTCCCGTGCCCTGAGCTCCGTCTTCAGGACCTTGCCGCTCGCGTTGCGCGGGAGGTCCGGAACGAACTCGACCTCGCGCGGCACCTTGTAGTTCGCCATCTCGCGGCGCGACCACGCGATCAGGTCGTCCGCCGTGAGCGTGGAGCCCCGGCGGCGGACCGCGTACGCCTTGCCGACCTCGCCCAGGCGGGTGTCGGGGATGCCGATGACGGCGATGTCGGCGATGTCGGGGTGGAGGCCGAGGAGTTGCTCGATCTCGGCGGGGTAGGCGTTGAAGCCGCCGACGATGAACATGTCCTTGATGCGGTCGGTGATGCGCAGGTTGCCGGCGTCGTCGAGGACGCCGACGTCGCCCGTGTGGAGCCAGCCGTCCGTGTCGAGGATCCCGGCGGTACCGGCCGGGTCCTCGAAGTATCCGTGCATGACGTTGTGGCCGCGGACGAGGACCTCGCCCGGTTCGCCGGGGCCCGCGGAGAGGACGCGGACCTCGGTGTCCGGGATGGCGCGGCCCGAGGTGGCGGCGATGACCGGAGGGGGGTCGCCGCGGCGGCACATCGTGACGATGCCGGAGGCTTCGGAGAGGCCGTAGGCCGTGAGGACGGTCGCGATGCGGAGTTCGTCGCGGAGGCGTTCGACGAGGCGCAGCGGGACGACCGCGGCGCCCGTGACGACCAGGCGCAGCGCCGACAGGTCGTGGGTGTCGCGTGCGGGGTGGTCGAGGAGGGACTGGTGCAGGGTCGGGGGGCCCGGGAGGACGGATATGCGTTCCGAGGCGATGTTCGCCAGCACCGTGTCCACGTTGAAGACGGGCTGCGGGATCATCACCGCGCCCCGCATGAGGCAGGCGATGATGCCCGCCTTGTAGCCGAAGGTGTGGAAGAAGGGGTTCACGATCAGATAGCGGTCGCCCTCCCGCAGCCCCGCCAGCTCCGACCAGATCGCGTAGCAGCGCAGTGTCTGGGCGTGGGTGATGACGGCTCCCTTGGGCGCGCCCGTGGTGCCCGAGGTGAAGATGATGTCCGAGGGGGACGAGGAGGCGACCGCGTCCGCCCGTGCCCGTACCTCCGACGCCGGCACCCCGTCGCCGCCCGCCAGGAAGTCCTTCCATGTCCGGTAGTCCTCGGGTGCGCTGTCGGCGAGGACCACCACCTGTTCCAGACAGGGCAGTTCCACGTCGGCCCGGCGCAGGGACGCGACGTACGACGTGCCCAGGAAGGTACCGGTGATGAAGAGCAGTTTCGCGCGGGAGCGTGCGAGGACGTATGCCGCCTCCGTGCCCTTGAAGCGGGTGTTGAGGGGCACGAGCACCGCGCCCGCCGACACCGCGCCGAGGGCGGAGACGATCCAGTCGAGGGTGTTGGGCGCCCAGACGGCGACCCGGTCGCCCGGCTCCACCCCCGCCGCGATGCACGCGGCCGCCGCCCGCTCGACACGCTCGCCGAGTTCGGCGTACGAGACGCGCGTACGACCCTCGACGACGGCCTCCCGCGCCCCGTACCGTTCCGCCGCGCTCCGTACCAGCCCCGGGATCGTGCCCCACTCCAGGTCGCCGCGCATAGCTGAGCCTCCCGAACCAGATAGCTGACTGTCCGTCAGATTAGCTGTACCCTCGCCCGCATGGCGAGCCTCAAGGACGCAACAGCGATAGCCGGGATAGGACAGACACCCTTCGCGAAACACCTCCCCGAATCCGAGAAGACCCTGGCCTGCCGGGCCATCCTCGCCGCGCTCGACGACGCGGGCATCGCACCCGCCGAGGTCGACGGCTTCGCGTCGTACACGATGGAGGAGACCGACGAGGTCGAGATCGCCAAGGCCATCGGCGCGGGTGATGTCACCTTCTTCAGCAAGGTCGGGTACGGGGGCGGCGGCTCCTGCGCGACCGTCGCCCATCTCGCGGCCGCCGTCGCGACCGGCCAGGCGAGCGTCGGTGTCGCCTGGCGCTCACGCAAGCGCGGGTCGGGGCCGCGGCCCTGGACGAACACGGCCGTCCAGCTGCCCACCCCCGGGCAGTGGACCCGCCCCTTCGGGCTGCTGCGCCCGGCCGACGAGATCGGCATGCTCGCGCGCCGCTACATGCACGAGTACGGCGCCACCCGCGACCACCTCTTCAACGTCGCCCTCGCGTGCCGTAACCGCGCCAACCAGAACCCCGCCGCGATCATGTACGAGCGCCCGCTGACCCGCGAGATGTACATGACCTCGCGCTGGATCAGCGAGCCGCTCTGCCTCTTCGACAACTGCCTGGAGACGGACGGGGCGCTGGCCTGCGTGATCGTCTCCGCCGAGCGGGCCCGCGACTGCCGCCGCAAGCCCGTGTACGTGCACTCCGCCGCCCAGGGCCTGCCCGCCCAGCACCACGGCATGGTCAACTACTGGAACGACGACCCGCTCACCGGCCCCGCCTGGACCGCGGCCCGGCAGCTGTGGAAGACCGCCGACTTCGGGCCCCAGGACATCGACGTCGCCCAGATCTACGACGCGTTCACCCCCCTCATCCCGCTCTCCCTGGAGGGGTACGGCTTCTGCGGCCGCGGCGAGGGCGCCGCGTACACCGAGGGCGGCGCACTGGAGATCGGCGGCCGGCTGCCCGTCAACACCGGCGGCGGCGGGCTCAGCGAGGCGTACGTCCACGGCTTCAACCTCATCACCGAGGGCGTGAAGCAGCTCCGCGGCACCGGCACCGCCCAGGTGCCGGGCGCCGCGACCTGCCTGGTGACGGCGGGCGAAGGCGTTCCCACATCGGCCGTACTGCTGAGGAGTTGACCATGCTCAAGCCCCAGGTCGACGAGGACGGCGCCCCCTTCTGGGAGTACGCCGCCCAGGGCGAGCTGCGCATCCAGGGCTGTGCAGGACCCGGCTGCGGCGCGCTGCGCTTCCCGCCGCGCCCCTGCTGCCCGCACTGCCAGTCCTTCGACAGCGAGTGGCGCCGGATGAGCGGACGCGGCCGCATCTGGTCGTACGTCCTCCCCCACCCGCCCCTCCTGCCCGCCTACGCCGAACAGGCCCCGTACAACGCGGTCGTCGTCGAACTCGCCGACGCGCCCCGCATCCGCCTCGTCGGCAACGTGGTCGCCACGCCCGACGCGCCGCTCAACTCCGTCGATCCGGCGCGGCTGCGCATCGGCGCCGCGGTGCGGGTGGCGTTCACCGAGCTCGCGGACGGGACCACCGTGCCGCGCTGGCTGCTGGAGCGCGTATGAGCATCCGCGTCGAGACGGACAAGGACACCGGCGTCGCCCTCGTCACCCTCGACCGGCCCGCCAGGCACAACGCGATCGACCTGGCGATGGCGGAGGAACTGGCGCGCGTCTGGCGGGGGTTCCGGTACGACGACTCGGTGCGCGCCGCCGTCGTGACGGGCGCGGGGACACGGGCCTTCTGCACCGGCATCGACCGCGGAGCCGAGGTGCCCCAGCCGTCGTCCCCGTACACGATCGACGATCCGCTGCTCACGATCGGGCCGAAGGCGAACGACCTGTGGAAACCCGTCGTCGCGGCGGTCCGCGGGATGGCCTGCGGCGGGGCGTTCTACCTGCTGGGCGAGGCGGAGTTCGTCATCGCCGCCGAGGACGCGGAGTTCTTCGACCCGCATACGACGTACGGCATGGTCAGCGCGTACGAGTCCGTGTACATGGCGATGCGGATGCCGTTCGGGGAAGTGGCCCGGATGGCGCTCATGGGCACCGCCGAGCGGGTCTCGGCCCGGCGGGCGTACGAGACCGGCCTGGTCAGCGAGGTGGTGCCGCCCGGTGAGGAGGTGGCCGCCGCGGTGCGCTGCGCCGCCGTCGTCGCCTCGTACCCGACGGAGGCCGTCCAGGGGACGGTGCGGGCCCTCTGGTCGGCCAAGGAGGCGGCCCGTGCGCAGGCGCTCGCCCACGCCCCGCACCTGATCGCGCTCGGCAACCTGCCGCCGGAGCGGCAGGCCGACCTCTTCGCGAGCGGGCGGGGCGGGGGCGGCGGCGCGGGCGGGTACCGGCTGCGCTAGGGAGTGTCTTCACAGTGGCGTCGTCCGCCCGGAGGGCGGGCCCGGCGGCGTCTGGTGCGTGCGATCGCAAGGCGGAGGACAGAGTCCAAGCGGTCAGGGCACCTCCCGTACCCGAAGGGCCACGGGGGCGGGGAGACCCTCCAGGCGCGAGCTCTGGGGGAGCGTGCCAGACGCCGCCGGGCAGACGGGACTCTGAAGACACGACCGAGGCGGGTACCGCGTGCGTCAGGAGACGTGGGCGGTGCGGGTCGCGCTGACGACCTTGCACGTCCTGGAGTCGGTTCCCTTGCCGGAGCCGGAGTAGAAGGCGCTCGCCTCCGTGAAGTACGACTCGTTCCCCGCGACCGTGATGTCCTCGATCGTGTCGACGAAGGGCGCGGAGGCGGGGGTGTCGCCCGCGAAGTGCACCGTGATGTCGTAGGTCTGGGACACCGCGGTGGAGTTGCTGATGACGAGCTGGCCCCGGATGTTCTTGGCGGCGGGGTCGATGGAGCAGAAGTCGACCTCGACGTCGCCCATGGCGTCGACGGGCGTGGGGACGGCGGTGGGGGTGGGGGTGGCCGTGATGTCACCGCCGCCGGTGGTGACACCGTCGTCGACGTCGGTGTCGGGGTCGGGGTCGCTGTGGCTGCCGCCGCTCGTGAACCCGCCGGAGCCGGAGCTCGACGAGCCGGAGCCGCTGTCGTCGTCACAGCCGCCGCCGCGGGAGCCGCGGGCGCCGGTGAGTGTGACGAGGACGAGGCCGAAGACGGCGATGGCACGGATGTGACGCGGCTTCATGGATTCAACCCCCCGTTGAACAAGCCCGTTTGACGTGACGGGTCCGCGTCACCCTACCCCTCGTGGCGCGCTCCTCCGCCCCGGGGCCACTGCCCCGGGGAGGGAAGCCCTAGGCCGAGGCCGCGCGGCCCGTCGCCGTGCCCTTCAGGGCGTCGAGGGCGTAGACGCAGCGGTCCTTGGAGCAGGCGTACACCACACCGTTGCGCGCCACCGGCGAGCCGGTGATCTCTCCGCCGGTCGCGAGCTTCCAGCGGAGCTGGCCGCCGGCCGCGTCCAGGGTGTAGAGGACGTGGTCGGCGGAGCCGAAGTGCACACGGCCGTCCGCGACGACCGGTGTGCCGATCACCTCGCCGCCCGCCGCGAAACGCCACTTGGGCGTGCCGGTGACCGCGTCGAGGGTGTACAGCGCGCTGCCGCTGCCGACATGGATGTTGCCGTCGGCGACGAGGACCGGCTCGATCGACTGACGGGACTCGGTGGCGATGCGCCAGCGGTCCTTGCCGGTCGTCGCGTCGAGGGCGTACACCGTGCCGAGGTAGTCGGCGAGGTACACCCCGCCGCCCGTCACGGCCGGCCCCGGCGCGAAGGCCGGCGGCGCGAGGAAGACCGCGGGCGCCTCGAAGTGCCAGCGCACGCGGCCGCTCACGGTGTCGACGCACAGGACCCGGGTCCCTGCCGAGACGTACGTACAGCCGTCCGGCGCCTGGTTCACCCGCACCGGTACGCCGCCGCAGGACGCGGCGTCGCCGACGGGGTACGACCAGCGTTCCGCGCCGGTGCGGGCGTCGAGGGCCTGGAGTCGGGCGGCGCGCCAGACGTAGACGGTGTCGCCGAAGAGCGCGGGCCCGGCCTCCGGGGACTCGAAGTCGGTCTGGGCGCCGCTGGTCTCCCACAGCTTCTCGCCGTTGGACGCCTCCCACGCCTGGACGCCGCCGCCGCGCGTGCTGGTGACGACGGTGCCGCGCGCGGCCTTGAGGGAGTACACCCAGGCGTCGGTCTGCAGCCGCCACCGCTCGCTGCCGTCCGCCGCGTCGAGCGCGTACAGGGTGGGCCCGTCCGAGGCGTGGATACGGCCGCCCGCGACGGCCATCGCCCAGGCCACGTCGCGGGTCTTGAACTGGCGGCGGCCGGTGCCGACGTCGAGCGCGTGCACCTCGAAGGAGGTGACGTAGAGCAGATCGCCGTCCACGACGGGCGTGCCCCAGACGTCGTTCGACATCCGGAACCGCCAGGGCCGCCAGCGCGCAGGACCGCCGTCCGGGGGTGCCGCGGGCCCGGGAACGGGCGGCGCGGCGGCCGGGGCAGGGGCGGCGGTGGGCGGCGGCATGGCGCTCGTCGCGCCGGGGTCGTTGCCTCCGCCGGGCGCACGGACCCAGCCGGTGGCGGGACCCGCGTCCACGGCGGCACCGGCGCCGCGGGTGTCGGCGACGCGCAGGCCGGGACCGATGGGGACCCGGGCCCCGGCGAGGCGTACGGGGCTGTCCTGCGCGGCAGGGGCCACGGCGCCGGGGCGGGCCTGTCCGGGGCGGGGGTCGTTGCCGCCGCGCCAGGCGGAGTCCCAGTCCCGCCCGGCGTCGGGCCTGTGGTCCGGTCTGGGCGGAGTCTCCGGGCGGCGTCCACCGGCACCGGCACCAACACCGGCGCCCGCCTGGGGAGGCCGTCCGCCCCGCCGCTGCTCGATCATCGACACCGCCCGGCCAGGCAGCCATGCCGACGCCGTACCGCTGTCGTCGTCCCCGCCCGACGAGAACAGATGCGGCGCCAGCTGCGCCTGGAGGTCCTCGGGGCTGGGCCGCCGGCCGGCCTCCATCTGCATGCAGGACTCGATGAGCGGCCGCAGCTCGTCGGGCAGCCCGGCCAGGTCCGGCCCCTCGCGCAGCAGCATGAAGACGGTCTCGACGGGGTTCGCACCGTGGAAGGGGGCGTGCCCGGTCGCCGCGAAGACGAGCGTGGAGCCGAGCGAGAAGACGTCGCTCGCGCCCGTGACGCTGCGCGAGTCCCGCGCCTGCTCGGGCGACATGTAGGCGGGCGTGCCGACGGCGACGTTCGTCATGGTCAGCCGGGTGTTGGAGACGCCGGACGCGATACCGAAGTCGATGACCCGCGGCCCGTCCTCGACGACGAGGACGTTCGACGGCTTCAGGTCGCGGTGCACGAGGCCGGCGCCGTGGATGGACTGGAGGGCCTCGGCGATGCCGGCCGCGAGCCAGCGCACCGCCTGGGCCGGGAGCGGCCCGCACTCGTTCACTATCTCCTCGAGCGAGGGCGCGGGCACGTACGCGGTGGCGAGCCACGGCACGGCGGCGCGCGGGTCGGCGTCCACCACGGCCGCGGTGTAGAAGCCGGAGACCGCCCGCGCGGCCTCCACCTCGCGGGTGAAGCGGACGCGGAAGAGCTGGTCCTCGGCGAGCTCGGTGCGCACCGTCTTGATCGCCACGCGCCGGCCGGACGCCGAGCGTGCGAGATAGACCAGCCCCATGCCGCCGGCTCCGAGCCGTCCCAGCACCTCGAAGGGGCCGATCCGCCTCGGGTCGTGCTGCGTCAGCTGCTCCACTTCGCCTGCCACCTCCCCGTACGGGCCATGTAGGTACGGCCCAGTGGACCCTGATTGTTCCTGCCGGAGGGCAGGGTTGCGAACCCGGGTGCGTTCCGGGGTGTCGTGCCCTATTTTGAGGGCTCGGTTCGTCTCCGGGGCGCTTCAGCGTGCGTCGACGGTCGATCGTGCTCAGTCCCTCGTCCCTCGGGACCTCCGCGCGTTCTCCCTTTCACCGTGCTCGACAAGCGGCCCCCGGCCGCGGGCCACGCGCCCCTTCGGCTCACTCGCCCGACCGCGCGTCCCTTCTCGGTTCACTCGCCAGGTCTGCCAGGGGCACCGGAGGCGGCGCCCGGTTCCGCAAGGACGGCGAAGGCGGCGCCCTGGTCGTCCGTGAGCACCGCCATGCGTCCGTAGGGAATGTCGAAGGGCGGTGCCGTGACGCGGCCGCCGAGCCGGGTCACCGCCTCGGCGGTGGCGTCGCAGTCGGCGACGGAGAAGTAGACGAGGAAGTGGCCGGGCATCTCGGCGGGGAACGCGTCGGTGATCACACTGCGGCCGCCGATCGCGGTGTCCTCGCCCGGTTCCGTGCCCGCCGGTGACCACAGGAGGTAGTCGATCGCCTCGTCGGGCAGCGCGGTGCCCTGGAAGCCGAAGACCTCGGCGTAGAAGCGGTCGACGGCGTCCTTCTCCCGTGTGTAGACCTCGGTCCAGCAGAACGATCCCGGCTCGTTCCGGACCTCGAAGCCGGCCTGCTCGCCCTTCTGCCACAGTCCGAAGACGGCGCCGCCGGGGTCCGCGGCGAGCGCCGTCGTACCGGAGCGGCCCACCGGCACCGGGGCCGTGATCACCTGTCCGCCGGCCTCGCCGATCTTCCGCGCGGTCCGCACGATGTCGTCGGTGGCGAAGTAGACGCCCCAGGTGGTGGGCATGCGGCCGTCGCGCTTGGGGACGAGGGCGGCGACGCGTTTCCCGTCGAGGAACGCGTCGGTGCGGTGGCCGTGCTGCTCACCGGCATCCCTGCTGTACGTCCAGCCGAACAGGTCGCCGTAGAAGCGCTTGCCCGCCGCGAGATCGGGCAGCTGGGCGTCGGCCCAGCAGGGCATGCCCTCCGTGAACACGGCCATGTCCTGACCCCTTCCTCAGCTTCCTCGGCGAGAACTGTGACGCCAGTCACAGTCAAGCGGAACCCGGTGTGCGCCGCACGCAGGTAGGGGTGGTTGGTTGAGTTGTCCACCGAAGTTATCCACAGGCTGTTGATAACACTATTGACCCACACGAGGGACGCACCCCATTTGCAGTCGGCCGAATCGCGCGCCGATCACCCCTCGGTAAGCTGACGGCATGACAGGACAAGTACGCACCGTCGACGGCCGCGTGGCCGGACGACGCGGCCAGGCGACGCGGCAGAAGCTGCTCGACTGCCTCAGCGAGATGCTCAGCTCCTCGCCGTACCGGGACGTCAAGGTCATCGACGTGGCCCGCAAGGCGGGTACGTCACCCGCGACCTTCTACCAGTACTTCCCCGACGTCGAGGGCGCGGTCCTCGAGATCGCGGAGGAAATGGCCACCGAGGGCGCCGGGTTGACCGCGCTGGTGTCCGGCCGCTCCTGGGTGGGCAAGGCCGGCTGGCAGACCGCCGAGGAACTGGTCGACGGCTTCCTCGACTTCTGGCGCAGGCACGACGCGATCCTGCGTGTCGTCGACCTCGGTGCGGCCGAGGGGGACAAACGGTTCTACAAGATCCGTATGAAGATCCTGAACTCCGTCACCAACTCCCTCACGGAGGCGGTGAAGGAGCTCCAGTCCAAGGGCAAGGTCGACAAGGACGTGAGCCCGGCGGCGATGGCCGGCTCGCTGGTCGCGATGCTCGCGGCGGTGGCCTCGCACCAGAAGGGCTTCCAGACCTGGGGCGTCAAGCAGGCCGAACTGAAGCCGAACCTGGCGCTGTTGGTCCACCTGGGGATCACCGGCAAGAAGCCGACGAAGTAGCGCCGCGGGAGCGCTGCGCCGCGCTGTGCGCGTCCTGTCCGCGCGGCGCACGCACCGCACCGCACCCACCCGCCCTTCACCGCGGGTCGGCGACCCCCGCACCCCGGCTCACGCCGCGGCGTCCTCGTTCCGGCGCGTCAGGCGGAAGACCCGGATCTCCCGCTCCACCCTCGCCTGGTACGTGGCGTACGGCGGCCAGAAGTCCAGCAGCGCCCGCCACGCCTCCTCCCGTTCCGTCCCGGCGAGGAGCCGCGCGCGCACGGGGATGTCCCGCCTCTTCCAGCTCACCTCGGCGTCGGGATGCGCGAGCAGGTTCCCCGTCCAGGCCGGATGGCCGGTGCGGCCGAAGTTCGAGCCGACGAGGAGCCAGGTGGCGGCCCCGTCCTCCGGCATGCACGCGAGCGGCGTACGGCGCGGAAGCCCGCTCCTGGCGCCCCTGGCCGTGAGGACGACACCGGGCAGCATCTGTGCGCTGAGCAGGACCTTTCCCCGGGTGAGCCGGTGGACGGCCCGGTCCATGGCCGGTACGACGTGCGGGGCGACCTTCGCGAAGGCCCGGGTCGACGAGACCTTCTGGACCAGCCTCACTCCCAGCGGCATCAGACCGCCACCGCCTCTCCCGTGGTCGCCCGGGACGTCGTCGCTCCGGACGTCCTCGCCCCGGACATCGTCGTTCCGGATGTCGTCGACCGTGCCGTCGTCGCCCGGCCCGCGGTCGCGGCGCCCGTGAAGAGCCCCGCCGCTTCGGCCGCCCGCGCCCGCAGCCGGTGGACCGGCCCGAAGAGCAGCTCGTCGGCGGCCGCCCGCTTGAAGTACAGATGCGCCTCGTGCTCCCAGGTGAAACCGATGCCGCCGTGCAGCTGGATCGCCTCGCCCGTCGTGGTGCGCAGCGCCTCCAGGCACTGGGCGAGCGCCAACGGCCCGCCCCCGTCCGGGTCCCAGGCGGCGTAGTAGGCCGCCGAGCGGGCCGCCTGGACGTGTACGTACAGATCGGCCAGGCGGTGCTTGACCGCTTGGAACGCCCCGACCGGCCGGCCGAACTGCTCGCGCTCCCCCACGTACGCGACCGTACGGTCCAGCGCGGCGGCCGCCGCCCCGGCCGCCTCCGCGGCGAGCAGCGCCGCGGCGGTGCGCCCGACGGCGGCGAGCGCACCCGGCACCCGGGCGCCCGCGGTGTCGTCGCCGAGCAGCTCCGCCCGGGCGTCGCGGAGTTCGACGCGCGCCTGGGGCCTCGTCTCGTCGAGCGCGGTCCACCGGGTGCGCCGGACCCCGTCCGCGTCCCCCCGGACCAGGAAGAGCAGCGCCCGCCCGCGGGCGAAGCCGCCCGTATGCGCGGCGACGAGGAGCAGCCCGGCGCTGTGCCCGTCCAGGACCTGCCCCGCCTCCCCGTACAGCACCCAGCCGCCGCCCTCCGGCAGGGGCCTCGCCTGCACCCCGCCGGCCCGGCCGCCCCCCGCCCACACGCCGTCCGCGTTGTCACCGGTGAGGGCGAGGGCCGTGGCGAGGCCGTCGCCGGGGACGGCGAGGGCCGCGGTGAGCGTGCCGTCGGCGACGGCGGGCAGGTGCTCGGCCCGCTGCGCCTCGCTGCCGAGCGCGGCGATCAGCGGCGCCACGAGTCCGGCGGTGGCGAGGAGCGGTGACGGCAGGAGCGCCCGTCCGGCCTCCTCGAAGGCGAGGGCGAGTTCCACGGCCCCGCCGCCGACGCCTCCGTACGCCTCCGGCAGCGCGAGCCCGGGCAGCCCGAGCTCGTCGGCGAGCCTCGCCCACAGCTCCCCCGGAGGTGCTCCGCCCCCGCGGGTCAGCGCCGAGCGCAGGGTGCGACGGATGGCCTGCTGCTCCGGGGTGAAGGCGGTGTCCATGGGCATCCATCCCTCTCCGTGCCCACTACGCGCCTGACGAGGCGTCAGGCATCGGGCTCAGGGGTGGGATGGTAGGGGCGGGCGGCCGAGAATCACAGAGCCCCGTCGCGGCGGGCGCTCAGCAGGGCTCGCCCGGACGCTCCGCGGCCGCCTTCAGCAGGTCCCGTACGAGATCGAAGTCGACCTTCTCGGTGCGCCGGAAGCGCAGGCAGCCCTTGCCCATGTCCTGGTCGGCGAGCCGCTCCTCGAAGCCTTCCCGCACGTCCGGGCGCATCAGATAGAAGGAGATGTACTGCTTCTGGTTGGCGAAGGCGATCTCGGGCTCTCCGCCCGGACGGCGATACGCGGGCATGCCGTACGCCATGACCTCCTCGTAGCCGTCGAGCTCGGTGCGGCAGAGCTCGCGGATCCGGACGAGGGCCGTCAGCCGGTCGGGCTCCGCCACCTCGGCGAGGTAGCCGTCGACGTCTTCCGCTGTGGATCGGGGCATACCGCGAGCCTACCGCCGGGGCGCGGCGGCAGCTCACGGAGTCCGGTCGCCGACCGGCCCGCGACCGGCACCGACCTGTCGGTGACCGGCCACTGGCCCGGCCCGCCGTCTCGGCCGTCCCCCGCCCACCACATCTGATGTACCGTCAGATTCATGCCCACCCCATCGCGCAAAGTCGCCATCGTCGGCATATCCCTCTCCGACTGCGGCCGGGTCGACGGCCCCACCCCGTACGCCCTGCACGCCCAGGCCGCCCGACGCGCCCTCGCCGACTCCGGCCTCGACCGCTCGCTGATCGACGGCTTCGCCTCCGCCGGGCTCGGCACCCTCGCACCGGTGGAGGTCGCCGAGTACCTGGGGATCCGGCCCACCTGGATCGACTCGACCTCGGTGGGCGGCGCCACCTGGGAGGTCATGGCCGCGCACGCCGCCGACGCCATCGCCGCGGGCCGCGCGGGCGCCGTCCTGCTCGTCTACGGCTCCACCGCCCGCGCCGACATCAAGGCCGGGCGCCGCACGTCGAACCTCTCCTTCGGCGGGCGCGGCCCGCTCCAGTTCGAGGTTCCCTACGGGCACACGCTCGTCGCCAAGTACGCCATGGCCGCCCGGCGCCATATGCACGAGTACGGCACCACACTGGAGCAGCTCGCCGAGGTCGCGGTCCAGGCGCGGGCGAACGCGGCGCACAACCCCGACGCGATGTTCCGCGACCCGATCACCGTGGACGACGTCCTGTCCGGCCCGCTGATCGCCGATCCGTTCACCAAGCTGCACTGCTGCATCCGCAGCGACGGCGGCTGCGCGGTGCTGCTGGCGGCCGAGGAGTACGTACCGGACACGGCCAGGGCGCCCGTGTGGGTGCTCGGCACGGGCGAGCACGTCTCGCACACCACGATGTCGGAGTGGCAGGACTTCACCGTCTCGCCCGCGGCGGTCAGCGGCCGGCTGGCCTTCGAGCGGGCGGGGGTGCGGCCCGCGGACGTCGACATCGCCGAGATCTACGACGCCTTCACCTATATGACGCTGGTGACGCTGGAGGACCTCGGCTTCTGCGCGAAGGGCGAGGGCGGGGCGTTCGTCGAGAAGGGCCGGCTGCGGCTGGACGGCGAGCTGCCCGTCAACACCGACGGTGGCGGGCTCTCCGCCTGCCACCCGGGCATGCGCGGGCTGTTCCTGCTGGTCGAGGCGGTACGGCAGCTGCGCGGCGAGGCGGGCGGCCACCAGGTGCGCCGGCCGGACGGCAGCCTTCCGGAGCTGGCGGTGGCATCGGGGACGGGTGGCTGGTTCTGTTCGGCGGGGACGGTAGTCCTCGGGCGGTGAATGCGGGCCCCTTCTGAGTGCCGCCCCTGCGGGCGGCTCAGTCGATGCGGCGGACCGGCTGCCCCGTGATGCGCGCGATGGTGTCGAAGTCGCCGTCCTGATGGAGAACCGTGAGCTTGTGATGCCTGGCGGCCACCGCCACCAGGAGGTCGACGGGACTCGCGCTCTGGTGCCAGCCCCGGTCGGCGAGATCGTGCTGGAGCTCGGCGGCATCGGCCCAGGCGGACTCCCGCATCGAGTAGTACGGGAAGGTCTCCCTGAGGAGCCCGTCCATCTCGTAGAAGACGCGCTTGCCGCCGGCAGCCCGCAGGATCTCCTGCCGCACGGGCTCACAGAGACCGACGAGTCCCGCGTTGACGACGCTGCTCCAGCTCGGGCTCGCCTGCCCGCGGTAGAAGCGGACGAGCGCGCTCGTGTCCGCCAGGTAGAGCTCCGTCACGCCGCGCGCTGCCCGCCCTCGTCACCGCCGGGCTGCGGACGCGTCTCGATCACCGAGAAGTCGACCTCACCCTCCTCGACCATCTGCCGCATCCGTTCCACTGCGGCAGCCCGCCGCCGCCGGTCCACGATCTCGCGCAGCGCGGCGTTGACGGTGTCCCTCTTGGTGCCCGTACCGAGGAAACGCGCGGCCTCGGCCAGCGCCTCATCGTCCAGGTCGATGACGGTGCGACTCATGGGACCTCCCTGACGTATATACGCTTCCCAAGAAAGATATCAGCCCGCGCACCGACTGTCGTCGGACATCGGCCGGCTGTGATGATCGACCCATGAACCCCGATCCCGCCGACGCTTCGCGAGAGTTCCACGAGCTGCTCAGATCCCTGCCGGTCTGGGACACCGAGCTGCCCGCCTTCGATCCCGCACAGGCGCCCCGCGAACCGCTGCCGCTCTTCCGGCGGTGGTTCGTGGAGGCGGCCGCCGCCGGTCAGCCCGAGCCGCACACCATGACGCTCGCGACCGTCGGCGAGGACGGGCACCCCGACCTGCGGACGTTGATGCTGCACGAGGCCGACGAGCGCGGCGGCACTTCGCCTCGCACTCCACCAGCGCCAAGGGCCGCCAGCTCGCGGCCCGTCCGCACGCCGCGCTCGGCTTCTACTGGCCGGCGCAGGGCCGCCAGGTCCGAGTGCGCGGACGGGTCGCCGAGGGCAGCGCCCGCGAGGCGTACGACGACCTCCACGCCCGCTCGGCCGGCGCACTGGCCGCGGCCCTGGTCGGCCGCCAGAGCGAGGTACTCGGCTCCTACGAGGAGCTGGTGCGGGCCAGCGAGGCCGCCTGGCGGCGGGCGCGGGCCGAGCCGGAGGCGACAGCGGCGACCTGGACGGCGTACGTACTGGAGCCGTCCGAGGTGGAGTTCTTCCAGGGCGACGCGCGTCGGCGTCACGTCCGGCTGCGCTACCGGCGCCAAGCCGGCTCCTGGACCCGCGAGTTGCTGTGGCCGTAGAGGGTGTGCTGTGGATCAGGCCGGATCAGTGAGCGGGGTCCGGCGCATGGCGTCTCCCCGGACCGCAGGGCCCAGGGGACGCAATCGCACGGCGGAGGAAGGAGCCACCGCGGTGGGGCACCTCCCCCCAGAAGAGAGGCGAGGTGCAGTGCCAGGGCACGCGGGCCCGGCAAGATCCGCAACACACCGCCATAGGGCCACCTGACCAAGACGCGATCCGGCAGGCTTCGGCTGTCCGCCTCCGGGCCCATTTGCCGGACCGGTCCGTCCCTCCCAGGTCGGACACAGCTCGCGCCCTTCGGGGGATTCGCCCCAACTGCCCTTTGCGAAAGGGTTGGTGCGTCCCACACGCACTGACCCGAAGGGCCTTCCCCACGTGCGAAACAGACGAACAGTCACCACCTTCCTGGCGGCGGGCGCCGTCGCCGCGACCCTCGTGCCGGCGCTCGCCCCGGCCACGGCAGCGGCGGCCGAGAACCCGCTGCGGCAGTACCTCCAGCAGAAGCCCACCTGGAAGCGCTGCGCCAAGGACAGCCCGGCGACCTTCCAGTGCGCCACGATCAAGGTGCCGCTCGACTACGGCCGCCCCGGCGGCAAGAAGATCGACCTCGCGATATCGCGGTTACGGTCGAGCAGCACCGCCGAGCGCCGCGGAGTCCTGCTGACCAACCCCGGCGGTCCGGGCGGCGAGGGCGTCTCCATGCCGCTGTTCCTGGCAAGCGAGCTCCCCGCGTCCGTGAAGAAGGCGTACGACCTCGTCGGCTTCGATCCGCGCGGCATCGGGCAGAGCTCCCCCGTCGGCTGCGGGCTGACCGGCGACGAGTGGAACTGGGAACGGCCCTACAAGGCGAAGACGTTCGCCAAGGACGTGAAGTGGGCCCGCACCTTCGCCGAGAAGTGCGGAGCGAAGCAGGGCGACAGGCTGCGCCATATGACCACCCGCAACACCGCCCGCGACATGGACGTGATCCGGGCCGTGCTGGGCGAGAAGAAGATCTCGTACCTCGGCTACTCCTACGGCACCTACCTCGGCGCCGTCTACACGCAGATGTTCCCCCGGCGTGCCGACCGTTTCGTACTGGACAGCGCCATCGACCCGAAGCGGGTGTGGCGCGGCATGATCCAGGTGTGGGCCGAGGGCGCCGAGCCCGCGTTCGCCAGGTGGACCGAGTGGACCGCGCAGCACGACGCCGAGTTCGGGCTCGGTGCCACCCCGGACGCGGTGCGCAAGACCTTCTGGGACCTGGTGGCCCGTGCCGACCGCAAGCCCATCGAGCTCGACGGCACGTCCCTCACCGGCGACGACATCCGCGCCGGTCGCGCCGTGTTCTTCAGCGTCCGCTACGCCGCCGAGCAGATCGCCGAGCTGAAGCGGGCCGCCGCCGGCAAGCCGCCGGCCACCCGCAAGCCCGGCACGCCTCCGCGCCGCGTCCCGCCGTCCTTCGCCCGCGCCGTGCCCGAGGACAACAGCGTCGCCGCCTTCTGGACCGTGCTCTGCGCCGACACCCGCGCCTGGCCGCGCGACCCGGATCAGTACCGCCGCGACGCGATCCGCGACAAGGCCAGGTACCCGCTGTACGGCGACTTCGCGTCCAACATCATGCCGTGCGCGTTCTGGAAGAAGAGCGGCAGCGAGCCGGCCACCGTGATCGACAACAAGGTCCGGGCGCTCGTCCTGCAGAACGAATGGGATTCCCAGACCCCGCTGACCAGCGGCGTCGGCCTGCGCCGGGCCATGAAGGGCTCGCGGATGGTCACGGTCGCCGGCGGTGAGGGCCACGGCGTCTACGGCGCCAAGTCCTGCGCCGACAAGACGGCGACGGCCTACCTGACCACCGGCAGGCTCCCGGCCAAGGACCTGACCTGCCGGGCCGCCCCCGCAGGCAAGCAGGCCATGAACAGGCTGCCGGTACCGACCCCTCCGGGGATTCCGGGGCTGCGGCAGGGCTTCTGACGCGGGCGAGACATGGTGCGGGGCTCTTCGCCGGCGAGAGCCCCGCACACCGCGGGCCGCACACCGCGGGCCGCACACCGCGGCCCGCCCGCCGAGGCCGCCCCGTCGGGGGCCTCGGCCCGGTGGTTCAGATCGTCGTCGGCACGGACCCGAGCAGGACTCGGGCCAGTTCGCGGGGCTGGGAGAACATCGGCCAGTGGCCGGTGTCCAGTTCGGCCAGGCTCCAGCGGTCGCTCTTCAGGAGCTCGGCCACGGCGGGGCTGGGCTCGGGCCAGTCGAGGAGGCACTTGACGTAGGTGGCCGGGAGCTCGGCGAGCGGGCGGGCCAGGGTGGCCGGCTCGGTGAGGGTGGCGCCCGGGTGCGGGGTCGAGCCGGTCACGATGCGGGTGATCTGGGCGTCGGTGAGGCCCTGGCCGGCGTAGTCCGGGGCCGCCTGGGGTGCCCAGAAGCCGTGGTGCTCCGCGATGGAGCCTTCGACCATGGCGCGGCCGTCCGGCCAGGCGGAGAGGAAGGACTCGCCGTCGGCCGGAACGTTGGAGTCGACGAACACCACATGGGCCAGGCGGTCGCCGATGCGCTCGGCGGCCTGGCCCACGGGGATGCCCGCGTAGCTGTGGCCGACGAGGACGACGTCACTCAGGTCGAGGCGGTCGATCTCGTCGACGATGTCCTGGACGTGGGTCTGCTGTCCTGCGGGCACGCCCTGCTTCTCGGCGAGGCCCGAGAGGGTCAGGGGGTGGGCGCCGTGCCCGGCCGCGCGCAGCTCCGGCACCACCTCGTCCCACGCCCACGCTCCCAGCCATGTACCCGCCACCATCACGAACTCAGCCATGGGGGCACCGTAGCGCGGGGGTCGGACAACGCACCGACGTTCATTCCGCCGGCGGGCGGAAGACCGGGACGGCCGGACCGTCGCCGTCCTCCTCCCGCCTGCGGAAGGCGACCTCCAGCTCCATCCCGATCCGCAGCCCCGCCTCCGGGCACTCCACGATCTCCGTCATCATCCGCGGGCCCTCGGCGAGGTCGACGACGGCCGCGGTGTAGGGCGTACGGTCGCCGAAGGGCGGGAGGTCGTTGCGGTGCACGACCGACCATGTGTAGAGCGTCGCCCGGCCGCTCGCCCGCTCCCACGCGACGTCGTCGCTCCAGCAGTGCGGGCAGAACTCGCGCGGGTAGTGGTGGGCCCGGTCGCAGTCGCCGCAGCGGCGGATCAGCAGCCGGCCCTCGGCGGCCGCGTCCCAGTAGGGGCGGGTGAAGGCGTCGGCCTCGGGGGTGGCGGCGTTCGCCGGGGTCATCGGAAGAGTCCGATCGCGTGGTCGAGGGACCAGGTCTGCCAGGACATCGCGAAGAGGGCGACGAGCGAGATCAGGGCCATCATCGCGTTCTGCCCCTGCTCGGCCCAGTCGTGGATCATCAGGGTGAGGTAGAGGAGGTTGAGGAGCAGCCCGCCGACGAGGGCGATCGGGGTGAGAAAGCCGGTGACCAGGCCGAGGCCGAGGGCGAGTTCGGCGTA